>CAUWMZ010000048.1:0-86988 GCA_963560035.1 uncultured Parabacteroides sp. | reverse complement strand
TGCCTATCATTCAAAGGATAGATTGGGCTGAAAAATCGGTTACTCTTTAGGAAACCGCCGTTCTATCCGTTGAACTACAAGGGCTTACATTTTCTTTAATTCACAAAGCGAGTGATTCACTTAGTAAATTCTTCTTTTCAGTATTTTAAGAACGCTTTCCCCGTGTCATACGTTTAGGAACTACTCCGATAAAAGAGTGTGTGAAAAATAAGGTATCAACCGTCCATATCCTTCCTTTATGAAAAAAAGGGGTATCTATTGTTCCTTTTCGACCTATACAAACAGTTTCACCATTATACAGGTAATCACTGACATAACACATCAATCCGCCTGTACCATACACAGGAACGTTTCCTTTTGTGAGATATTTATAATCCCTACCATTTCCAATAGATAAGCAATCACCGATCTTTTTCTCCACCCAAGGCTCGTCAAACCCTTTCAATCGTTTCTTACCGGTCAGAAGTTGCTGCATAGTTCCCTCCTTGATGGCCTTTTTCTTGGCTATCAAGTTATCAAGAGAGAGCAATAATGAATCGATGTCGGTTAGGACATTGGCGATACGTTGCTGCTCAGGTAAGGGAGGAACAGCTATACTCATTTGAGTAATCATTTCTTTACGTACTGAGTCTACCGATGATTTTGCAGTCATCGAGTGTACTCTGCTGTAAAAGTTTTTTGCGAATACTAGATAAAAGTATTTACCATCGATGCAATCTGTAAAATTGTTCATTATATATACTCTTTGGTGGACATCAAATTTTCCGTTAATATAATGAAATACTTTTCCAGTGCCAACACCATCTCCAGCTGTAAGTACAGCTTCACAGTCATAGGTATAGGTATCAATTCTTTCGATATCGTTAGAACGAACATAGAATGGGTATTTGCCATTTTCTTTTTTATCCTGCGTGTTCTTACTTCCAGTGTTTACTTTACAAAGTTCACCAACTGTTAAATAGCGCCAATCCTCCGGAATCAACCCAATCTCCGTCTGTTTAAACTTCGTTTCAATCATAATTCAAACCCCATTTCTTTCAGATGAGACAATACCTTATCTTCCAATTCACTTACTTCTGAACTATATTCACTCAATGTAGTTTCGTAGCGTTCCGCCAAGGTAACCACTTCAGCAGACAGGGACAGTGTAACTTGACGCATCACATTTTCAATATCCGCAGTGATGTCATGTAACCATTTTTTATCCACTACCAAAGATTTAATTTCCTCCTCTGTGAGTGATTCATATTTGGCTACTACGTCCTTTGTCAGTTGAGCCATCTTCTCTTTAGCCTGCTTGTCCAATCCATCCTTTTCTTTCTTAATTTTCTTGTAAGCAGCACTCTTCTTGGTGTCAGCCGTAATAGCCTTGATTTCATCCTCGTCTTCTTCAGGGATCTCCTCAATGGCCTTGCTGATGAGATCCTGCAATTCAGCAGCTTTCATTTCGCTCTTGCTTTGTAGGACTTTGATGGCAGATTCTTCAGCGCTGAAAAACTCCTGAATTACAATGGAAACAGGCAAAAGGTCGCATGTCATTTCCAGATAGGTAGCATTCTTCTTCGAGCTGTTCAACTGCAATTTCCACGCATCGCGTGAAATCATATAACAATCATCCTGAAGCGTTTCTGCCCAGTATTTCATCAGTCGTTGGTACACATCATAGGCATTCACCAAACTTTTGTCTGCCAGCATCTGATTCAACAGCAGTTGCGACCATTCTTCAATCAGTATTTTGGGTTTGATACCTGTAGCCAAGTCCATCATGACAGGACGAACCCTGTTTACCCATGCCTCAATAGAAGCCTTGAAGTGGTCGCTTTGGCCAATGAAACTCTCATTCTTTTCGATGGAAGAAGTCACTTCATTCTTGTCTACAGCCAATGTGTAGTACCCCGGACGTGCAGAGATCGGAGTAAACAAAGCGTCACGCAAAGCCGGACAACCCAGCCAATACGCATCAAGGTTGTCTAGGTCATGAGCCGGAATACCTCCGTGCAGGTGCGCCTCGATATCTTGTTGAACTTCTGTATCAACGGGCGTAATGTAACGCGGAATATTCAAATTGTAGTCATTGCTTTCCCTTATTTCTTCCATCGGTACAAATCGGGCATAGTGGGCTACATCCTTACGTGCGTTCCATGTATCTACAATACGTTTTACGTCCTGCTCGCGCAGACGGTTTTTCGGTCCATCTTTCATGAAGCCATCCTTGGCATCGATGAAGAAAATTCCTTTTCTATCGCTTGCTCCGGCTTTGTTGATCATGATAATGCCGGCAGGAATACCTGTACCAAAGAAAATGTTGGGTGGCAATCCGATGATTCCTTCAATATACCCGCAGTCCACGATGTGTTTACGGATTGTATATTCGGCATTTCCTCTAAACAGAACCCCATGAGGTAAGATACAAGCTCCGCGTCCGGTGTCTGGTTTCATGGAGGCAATCAAATGAAGCAGAAAGGCAAAGTCGCCGCATTTAGCCGGCGGACAAAGATTCTCATTCCAGCGATGGTAGAGATCATCGATGCCGGCATCTCCTAACCAGTTCTTGGTAGAGAAAGGAGGATTGGCTACACAGACATCAAAAGTCTCCAAGGTTCCACCTGCCAAAAAGCGCGGGTCATTCAAGGTATCTCCCTGCTCAATGGTAGCCAATTCTATGCCATGAAGCAACATGTTCAAGATAGCCAACGTAGCGGTGGCATTATCTTTTTCTTGCCCGTAGGGAGTAGCGCCGTTCGGTGTTTCGTTGATGGCTTTCAAAAGGAGCGAACCCGAACCGCAAGCAGGGTCATAGATGGTTGTCAGAGGTGATGTAAATTCACCCAAATTCAACATCATGGCCATGGCACGGCTTACTTCTGCAGGTGTGTAGAACTGACCTTTACTTTTACCGCTTTCAGCGGCAAAGTTCTTCATCAGATATTCATACGCATCCCCAAGAATATCATCATCAGCCGAACGATTCCGGGAGAAATCGAGGTTGCTGTCCTCAAATACGGCCACAAGCTTTGACAATGTATCTGTCATCTGCTTTGGACTGCCCAATTTGTTGGGGTCATTGAAATTGGGCAACGATAACTTCCTGAGGAACATCGCATTTTCGCTTTTGATCGCTTCTAACTTCTTATTGATGGATTCACCAATGTTGTCTTTGCCTTTGAGAGCGACAAAGTCAGAGAAACGACAGCCTTCAGGAATAGTAAACATACTATCCTCATCATCTTCCTTATCGCTAAGGTATTTAACGAAAAGAAGTATCAAGACGTAGTCCTTATATTGACTCGCGTCCATGGAACCTCTGAGGGCATCGCAGGCACCCCAGAGAGTACTGTATATTTGTGACTTTTTAATAGCCATAGCATTCTTAATCTTTATAGTTAGCCGCAACAATGCGGTGTAATTCAAATAATTGTTCTTCAGTTATCGTATTGCCGAGTAGCTTTTGCAAGCCGCGCAGGCACTTGAATCCGGCAGGTTTGGTGGTGTCTTTCCAACCGGCATAAACCTTGGTGCTGAAGTATTCCTCTATACGCTGAATGAAAGAGATGACCTGCGCCTCATCCTCGATGGGCAACCAATCTTTGCGGTTGTTCCAAAGAGCACAGGCTACCGGTGTATCAATGCCTTCCGGAGTCTGTTGTTTGCTTTTCATTTGTTTCAGCAACTCAATCAGCTTCTTGATACTCTCTGTGGTTTCTTCTGTTTGACGCTGCATTTCGTCAATGATGTCCTGCAGGCGTTGTGCAAAAGAAAGAGCTTGAGCCTTATCTCTGCTGTTCCAGTCATTGATGACCTGACGGGTCTTTGCTGTAATTTTTTCAGCAGCAGCTTTTTTACTTCCGGCCTCTTGTTCAGCTTGTTCAGCAACCTCATCAGTATTGCTGTTGCCGGTAATCAAGTCCAAGAAGGAGAAGTCAGCTGTAGCCGGAATGATGTTTTCAGCTTCCTCTGCACGAATGAAACGATCCAAAAGCTGACGCATTTGAGGGTCTTTCATTTTTACGTCAAAATCTTCCTGCGCCGCTTGTTTGACACGATTGTGCAGAGAAGCTGCTATGCTCACATTTCTATGAATAGCCGCTGCTTCCTTTTCCGTGAAGCCGGCACGTATGATATAGTCTGCAATGTTAGCGTAGGCTGAAACAAAGGCTGAGGTTACCTTATAGAAACTCAGACGTAACTGTTTGGCTCCTTCCAACATCATTTCTCGTTCATCTTCTGACAATGTAAGAGGAGGAGCCGGGTTGAAGTAGTCAACGACACCATCGGCATCCTTGATACCTTTTCGTTCCCATTCGCTGCGCATGGCATCAAAGGCTTGCCAAGTGATCAGCAGGCGTTTTTTATTCTTCGTAATCGCATCTTCTAATAACTCTTCAATGTCTTCTTTATCATAGCCACCCAAACCACCATTTTCATCATTGAAGTTGGTTACCGCTTCTTTGATATTATTAAAGAGGTGTTTGAAGTCCACTATCCGGCCAAATTCTTTATGCGTGAAGATGGTTTCACTATCAGGATCATCTATGTCCACTTTTAAATTGGTGCCCAAACGATTGACGCGGCAAATGGCTTGGAAGAGGTTATGATTTCTCATATCCTTGTCGATATAGAGATAGGTTGCACTCGGTGCATCAAAACCTGTCAGAAGTTTATCCACGACAATCAGTAACTTCATTCGGGCAGGAGCTTTTGTAAACAGTCGTTTCGCCCAGGCTTCATATTGGTCGCTGTTCTTAACTCCTGCATCCTTATAGCTTTGTTTGGCCATTTCGTATTTGAACTGAGACTCCTGTTGGGTGTCCATTTCACCGTCTTCTTGTTTGCGAAGGTCATAATCAGTAGGATTATAACTGGTTACGACAGCTACGCGGTCTCGTAGCAATGTATTGGAACTGATTTGCTGAAAGAACTTGTAATATCTGTAAGCCGAGTAGATACTTCCGGCTACCAACATGGCGTTACACCAATCTTGATTGAGTGGTGCTGTTGCCATATCATCCAGGATAGAGTACCCAATACGTTCAATTCGATCCTTGCTGGAATAAACTTTCTCAATGGTTGCCCATCGATCTTTGATGCTTTGCCGGTTCTCTTCCGCTACGCCCTCCAACAATTTCCGGAGTTCGTTGTCAAGCTTTTCTTTGTTTGATACGCTTTGTTCTACGTTACGTGCTTCATATTGCAAATCAAGAATCACTTTATCATCCACCGCTTCCTTATGAAGGTATTTATGGATAAATTGACCGAAACGGTTTTCGGATTCATTTTTCACATTTTTGTATTGCACATACCCACCGCGTTTCTTGTCTTCACTCAAGAGTGGAGTTCCGGTGAAACCGATAAACATGACATCGTTGCCCATGATAGCACGCATTGCTTCATGAAGACGACCACCTTGTGTGCGATGGCATTCATCCACGAAGACGAACTTATGAGTACCTTTTGCCCGGAAACCACCTGCATATTTGGATGCAAGTAATGCTTGCAGTTCTTTGAGGTATTTTTCCAATGGAACAGGAGCTTCATCGTCTCCAATAACCTCTTCGCCGGTATCAGGATCAATATGTCTTCCAAACTTATGAATGAGTGAGCAGACCAACCATTCCCGACCATTCTGGAGCGTATCAAGCAAGTCATCGGAACTCTTGGCCCGATGAATGGATTCTTGGGCTCCCAAGAATGTATTGTTGATTTGTACATCCAACTCGGTTCGGTCTGTGATAATGAGTACTCTCGGATTGTCGAACGTACGTCTGATGTATTTGGCCAACCATACCATAGTAAGACTCTTACCGGAACCTTGACTGTGCCAAATTACACCGCTATCCTTATCCCTTAATCTAGGCATGGCAGCCTGTAGTGCATGGTATTGATGAGGACGCATCACTTTCTTGACGCCTCCATCATTGATGACGCCATAGCGGAACAAATCAAAGAATACTTCTTTCTTGAAAAATCCAAGGAATGATTCAACATCAGTGAGAGGTTGTCCCACTACATGATTGTCCTTTTTCCACGGGCACCAGAATTTTTGTGGAGTATGAATGGTTCCGTATTTAAATCCGTTTTTATCACCGGCTGCTACTGTATACTGCACAGTGGTGAAAAAAGAGGGAATGAGGTCTTGTTCGTTGGATAGGTTTTGTTTGATGCCTTCCTCCAGTGTTACTGTGCTTCGTTTTAGTTCAATCACACACAGCGCTATTCCGTTGACATAGACAACCAAGTCCGGACGCGAATGCTTACCTGTCAGCGGGTCAATGTAGCTTACTTCTTCGGCGATTGCAAAGTTGTTGGCAAGCGGATTCTTGAAGTTAAACAAATACACGTTCTCATGCGGTTTCTCCGGATCTGGTTGTACCGCTATATGTCGGATGAGAATGTCATAAAGAGACTGGTTTGTATCAATCAGTACTCCTTTTCTTTGATCAGTAAGACGGGCTTCTTTTTTCAGAAGTTCAATCGCTTCATCTATCTGATCAGGTGAATAGTGATATTCGTTTTCAGGATCAGACAGGAATCGTCGCAATTCACTTTCTATAATAGGTGAATTGACTTGCCCGTTATCCAAAGCCTTTTTATCCTTGCCATACTGGAGTTTGCCAAGGTAATCATATTTCAACTGCTCTCTGAACAGTCTGACTACTTTATTCTGATATTCTCTTTCAAGAGGAGATATATAATCATTCATATTGCTACTTTGAAATTGGATACTCATTTAATAAATTCTTAAGCTTCTCCCAGTTTGGAAGGTATGCTGTCAATAATCGAAAGAATCGGTTGGTATGAGTGCGTTCAATAAGATGCATCGTCTCATGAGCTACGATGTATTCAATGCATTCAATGGGTTTCTTGGCTAGTTCCAGATTGAAGATCAATTTCTTTTTGGCTTGGCTGCAGCTTCCCCAGCGCTGTGGCATTTCCAATACATCAAAATCCTGCAGTTCGACACCTACGCGTTTTGTCCAACGTGCCACTAAAGGTGGTAACACGTCTTTTAACTTCTGTCGATACCACTCCTTGAGTAATCCTTGGGCATTTTCTTTTTTACGGCACCGAATAACAATATAATCGCCTTCGATGAATACAGTTTGAATTTCTGAGGATTCAATATCAACCCGGAGCCTGTATAAATTCCCCAAATAGTAGTGTGCCTCACCGCTTACATATTCTCGTGGCGTTTGATAATTGTATGAGGTAGTCTCTTCGCGCTTCTCCATCAACCACACCCATTTAGAAAGAACAAACATACGAATTGCGATATCAGTTGTTCCTTCAGGCACACTGGCATGGACGCGTCCATCAGGTGGATATACAGCCAAATGAATGTGCTTTATCTTTTTGTATTCTATTTCAACTTCGATGTCATTTATTTTCATCTTTCTTCGGATATGAGGGTAATAATAGCTCTCGTATATCCACTTCCAAGCAGTTAGCTATCGCATGAAGTGTTTCAAGAGATGGTTGAGCCGCGTTTGTACACCATTTAGAGATTGTAGCAGGGTCTTTTCCAAGTTCACCCGCTAACCATCTGCCGGTTCTTTTCTTCTCAACGAGTACTACTTTCAACCTGTTCAATTCTGACATAAATGTGATGTATCTAAAATTTGCTTTTACAGCAAAAGTACGATTTTAAATCGAAATTAAAAAGACATATTTACCACTTCCATAGCCTGATTTTCTGTATAATTTGCGTTTTACATCACATCAAGCCCTCGAACAGAATCAACATGATGTGATGCTTTGACACTTCGTGAGTCTAAGCGGTTTAAGTGAATAACTATTCACTACTCAAGTGAATAACTAAGCACTACCCCTAGTGCTTAGTTATTCTAACAACAAGTGATTAACTATTCACTTCATACGCTATAAATCAGCCCTATTTTCTCCCCTATTTCACGCAAAAAAAGAGCCGTATCACTTCTGCGATACAGCCCCTTTATTTTTTACTTATTCGATGATCTGAAGACACGTGAAGATCTGTCGATCCTATAACGAGCCCTCATCCATTCCAACAATTCCATACAGGTGATCCGCTTGTTGCTTGATCTTATTAGAAAGCATCAATGGAAACTCCGGATAATCCTTAAAAAACGCATCCACCTCTTCACATGCCTCTTCCGAAGTATGTCCGGACAGCAAAGAACGCAACCAAGAGGTCGGGAAAAAGATATCTCCCGTACGCTGCACCTCTTGTAATGCCTCCAACGCGGGACGGATATAAACAACAGACTCCTTCTCTCGCAAACGATGATTCAAATAGGACAATGCGGACGAAGCCCAAGGTTCCACCCGACGATTTTCCGCTATCAGCAATGAGTTAAAGACGCTGTCACGCACCGCTTTTCGCGGGGATACCGAAGGTGAGACAAACAGATACTCTTTTCTTCGATCCGGATTCTGAATACGAGCCAACTGTGTAGCTATAATCTCATCAGCCCGCTCCGGCAAATGGATCGCCAACGAATAAGATAAACCGATATAATCACTCTCACTCAAGAGACATCGAGCCGGAGCTTTTTGCTCTTTCCACAACGTGTACAGACGCTGTACCCCCTCTTTTGAGTCTGCGACAGAACGATAAACGCGAAAGGCTTGTAAACGGTGCTGCGGATTCGCGTTTGTCGTCACAGCCTGCCATAATACCCGCTCCAATGGCCGTGAATCTAAAGAGTATAAATGTTGGCAACTTTCCAAATAGCCTAAAGCCATTGAATAAAGTAATGAGTTGCTTTCCGTGAGTATATAATTCGATATTTGCTCTCTAAAACTTTCCGGAGAAATAGTCTGCCGACGAAGATTTTCATAAAGCGTAATCAACAAAGAGCCTTTCAACACTTCATCTTTCGAAGAAAGTAACGCATTCCATAGTCCGCCGGCCTCCTCTTCCGACACTTGAAAGAAACCATAGCCCCGCCCATCTGTATTCGGTAAAATCGAGCATTGAGCGCTTGGCTCAAAACTCAACTTAGCGCGAGTCTCCGCGTCATCCTCCGCAAAAGAGACTTGAACCTCCTCCTCCTTTCCGGAATCAACGATTCGATAGCTCAAATACTGCGGCCAACGAAGATCTCTATCCCACAAATCCCGCTGTCGAACAACCAGCTCATCGCCTTCGATAGAGGCCGTGATAGCCGGCATACCTTTCTCGTGTACCCACACCTCACTCCATGCCTCGAGATCAGTCTCCGTATATTTATTTAATATATGTATCAATCCCTCCCATGTCGCGTTTCCATAGGCATACGTTGTCAGATACTCCCGAATGCCCTGTTTAAACGCATCTTCTCCAAGAGTCCGCACCAACATCTCCATCACGACCGGAGATTTGTCATAAATAATATTTCCATACACCAACCCGGCGTTTCTAAGATTATCCAACTGTTGCTTGATCGGATTCGCTCCGGCAGTGCGGTCTTCTGAGTAAGAGGCCGGAATATAATCCTTGATAAAATTCAGTCGATGATTGATCTGCGGATATAACGGATTGACAATTCTTGAAGCGAAATAGTTGGCGAAAACCTCCTTTGTCCAAACGTCGTCAAACCATTTCATGGTTACGTAATCACCAAACCACATATGCGAAGTCTCATGAGCGATTAAGGAACTACGCCCCAACTGCTCGTTCAATGTTGGCTGCTCGTTCAAGAACATTCTCCGGTCCGCATATAAGGTGGCGCCGGTATGTTCCATACCGCCATACTGAAATCCCGGCAGGATAATCAAATCATATTTAGCAAAAGGATATGGAATACCCGTAAAATCTTCCAGCCAATCCAACGCGTCAAACACCTCGTCCGCTATATCCGGACATTGCGCTATCTTCTTAGGATCAGTCTCTCTATGATAAATAGATATCTCGCGTCCTTCACGAGAAAAACGCTCCCTACTCAGTTTGCCGGTCACAAAAGAGAACAAATAAGTGCTAAGCGGCTCCGTCGTCTTAAAAGAAATGCGATTACGCCCTTTTACACTTACACTATCCGTATTGACAATCGCTCCATTCGCTACCGCCTGCCAAGAAGATGGCACCTCTAATGTCAACGTAAAAACAGCCTTCATATCCGGCTGATCAAAACAAGGGAATAACGTACGGGCACGATCCGGCACCAACAAGGTATAAAGGAACTCATCCCGCCTATTTAATGACTGATCGGCCGGCAGAAACGAGATTGTCACTCTATTATTACCTGAATGCACCCATTGGGAATCTATCACTATATGCTCATCTTGCACCACATAAGGCACCTCTTTTCCCTCCAGAGAGACCCTGTCAACCTGTGTCGAATCGCCACGAAAATCAATGATCAATGGCTGTTTATCATCTAAATTAACCGATATTTCTACCTTTCCCTTGATCGCTTCATCTCTCGATTCAGGAATAGAGAAAAAAAGATTATACTCCACGTTAAAGAAATGCGCGTTGCGAAATTGCGCCAACTCAAGGCTGACACCAGATCTTGTCAAACCGGTCTCTTCTTGTTTTACAGGACTACAAGCAACCAGACCGGACAGTAAGCAAGCCCCGATAATAACCTTTAAGTTCATATTCCCAATTTTTTACTAATCTCTTAAATATTCAGCGATACGCATAAAATTTCGTTCCAACAAATACATCTGACGAGCCATAAAAGAGAAGAATTCGCCCCAATGTTCCCTCCGATGAAGATCCAACCCCTCTTTTGCCACATAAATACGCGACACTTGCTCCCCATTTTCTCTAATGAAACAAATATTCCAAATCAGCTCCTCCGAAAAATCACGCTCCAACATTTCCTTATACCATGTCAAACGCTCAAACATCTCCAGACGAGCATCCTCATTCTTATGATTCACCTCCAATATGACGTAAGCGCCTTGACGATTCGCGTCGAACTTCAGCTCTACCCCTTTTACTTTCGTATTATATAAAGTCCATATTTTGCGGCGTCTCCGTAAGTAAGGCTGCACCTCACAGAACGCGGCAAAACTTTCCCAAAACTCTAATTTTAAATTCTTTAATTCCTCTCTACTATACATCTATTTATAAATATCTTTTTTCGAAACCTTAATGATCTGACCAAATTTGGCCAAAGCCTCCATATCCATCATCTTCACATTCCCGACAATAGCGTACGTAACCAAACGATTCTGTATCCTCTCTTTATAAAAACGCACAATATCATCCATCGTAATATTTTCCAATACGGACCAATATTCTTTATTCGGATCATCCATATATCCCTGCTCACAATAATCCGCTATTTTCAACGACAACGAGCGACAAGTCGGATAGCCATTACTGATCCGATTGCGTATTGTCTGTTTCACGGACTTCATCCGTTCCGGACGCTCCGGCATATCACGCAACAAACCATCCAAGACCTCCATCGCGTCTATTGTCTTATCTACCTGTGTAGCTAACCGCATCACGAAATTGGCCGGCTTTTCCGCATAGCTCAATGGTGGCAACTTCATACTTGCGCTCACTTGATAAGCCAACGAGCGGAATTCCCTAATCTCTTGAAACATCAACGATGACATGTCTCCTCCAAAATATGCATTAAACATACCGGATATATAACGCTCCTTCTTGGACATTAATGGGTCTATGTGTAAATAGGCATAAATAATACTCTGAGCGATATTTTTCATATTCATGACATATACTGTCGGCCTATCGTAAGTCATAAGCGTGCGTAAATAGGATGTATCCGCCGGTATCGTGATTTTATCAATAGGCACATACGCGCGCACACGCTCCGCCACCTCTCTCAATGGAAGCGTTCCACAATAATGTATGTCACAAGCGTATTGACGCACTTGATCAAAGGTCTCCAACAAGCTCTTTCCCTTCAATTTTTTTACATCAGAAAGCGTCAGCTTAGTCAAGAAACGAGACCGATCGCCAAACTTGATCTTCTCCAACAATATATCTGCCACATTCTCACTCGAGTTAAACAAAGACTTCTCGATCACTTTGGCGTCATCCACCAACTGACTGAGCTTTTTATCATCCGGTTTAGCATGCGTGAAGAAATCACCAACCAAAACCATTGTCTCCGCGAAATGATTGTCAAAACCTTTTACCTCTACCCAAAACTTCGAGTCGGATGTTTCAAATTCCAAAGTGCTTCCTAACTCTTGCAATTTACCGCGAAAGATGTCAAACGACATCGATTCTGTTCCGATAAAGGGCAAATAATCGGACAACTTACCCAAATTCCTAAAAGCCAATTCTCCTATTCCAAAGCAAAACGTAAGAGAGAATATATCATTAATATGATTATCTGTCTTATAAAGCGATACAGACGGAGATAAATCTATTTTCTCCGCATCTTTGTCAAAATCAATAAAATGAGGCTTTAACTCATGAACCGGCATCAGCTCTAAACTCTTCACGTAGGCGGAAGAAGCATCTGAGTTTTTCGGAATAATAGGCGCATAATCCGGCTTTGGTAACACATTCTTCGGATAACGGCCCGTCTTCTTGGTTACGCACAGATAGTTTTTCGTGAAATATTTTTCCGCTACCTTCATCACATCCTCTCTTGTCAAAGCATCAATACGCTCCACCTCATCCAAATAGTCTTGCCAGCTCTTTCCTTGAGAATAGATACGCATCATCATTTCCGCACGAGAACTGATATCTTCAAGCCTAGAGGCATACTCCCGCTTCTGTTCCAATTTCAAGCTCTGAAAAACACTCTCGCTAAAATCGCCTTTCTTTATTCGATCTATCTGTTCCCAAATCAGTTTCTCTACTGACGAATAGGTCTGAAAAAAGAATTTCGGGAATGCCAACAACGCTAAAATTCCAGCTTCATTCATGCTCTCATTAACAGCCATGGCCCCCATGACCTTATGATCTAACGTCAACTTATCCAAGAAGCCTGTCCCATTCACATTGTTCAACAAAGCGACAGCGACATTCAGCGCTACTTGATCGGGATGATCAGCCGGTACGCCCCTAAATCCCAAGGCCATAATCTTCACGAACGGCATCGGAAGACACACACACACCTTTTCTCTCCCATTAAACGGAGGTAACGCTACCGCCTCACGCTTCGGCACCTTGCCTTTCCTGATACGCGAAAACTTAGCCTCAAGTATTGGCAGCACCTCCTCCGTGTCAAAGTCTCCGCTCAAGATTAATCCCATATTGGAGGCCACGTAATACTTCTCAAAGAAACGACGCATCTCTGAGAGACGAGGATTCTTGAGATTTTCCGTACTGCCTATTATGGGATAAGCGTATGGGTGCGGATAGAAATAACGCTCGCGCAGCTTTTCTATCGCCGCGTTAGCCATCGTGTCTCCATACATGTTTTTCTCCTCATAAACAGTTTCCAACTCACTTTGAAAAAGGCGAAAAACAGGATTCAACAATCGCTCACTGTTAATTTCTGCCCATTGAGCTACATATTGAGGAGAAAATGTATTAAAATATAATGTGTAATCGTAAGAGGTTCCCGCATTTAATTTTGTGCCACCATAACGAGAGATCAATCGATTAAACTCATTAGGTATCACGTATTCAGCCGCACGCACACTCAAATCATTGATGATTTGTTGTAAATGAGCACGCATTTCAGGGTCTGTCGTGTCCGCTAACGCGTCATATTTATCAGCGATAATATCTAACAATACTTTTTCGGATTTATAATCGACCGTGCCGATTTTATCCGTACCCTTAAACATCATGTGCTCAAAATAGTGCGCAATACCCGTATTAGGTGAGTCTTTCGCTCCGGCCTTTACAACTACGGCCCCAAATATCTTTGGTTGGCTGTGGTCTTCATTTAACCACACCGTCAAATCATTACTTAATTTATACTCTTGTACCTGTAGATAATCCGAGGTTGACAACAGAGATCTCATGTAATTCTTCGTGTTTTTATTATTTCACAAAGATATATTTTTCAATTGGATTTATAGGCTTGCCTTATTCAGCAATCTTTACAAAAAATGGAAATTGACAAATAATATTACCTCTATAACAAACTTCACCCAACAAGACAAGCAAGTTCACCCTAAAGCGAACTTGCTTGTCTTGCGATTTTTATCTATAAACGCTATTTCTTGCCATCTATAACCAATAAAGGTGTATCCGTGTGGAAAAGCATCTTTCGGGCTATGGAAGGATTAAACATCCTAGCCAAAATATTACGGCGATATGTGCTCAACGCGATAATATCTATATTCTCATCGCGGACGAATTTTTCAATCGCCAACAATAAATCGCCATCCGCCAATACGGTATGTGTTATCTTCGCCTTGGGATATTGCTTCTTGAAATATTCCCGAACACCGGAAAGACGTATCTCGTTCCACTCATTCTTACTCGTTGAGATATTGAATAAATGAATATTAAAATCGTAATCTTTGATTAACTCCATAAACTCATCAAAAGCGACGAGATCCCGCTGATTGAAAGAGGTGGCAAAAGCGATATTCTTAGCGTCGTTCAAATCCGTAAATGGCACATTCTCAGGAATAGCCAACACCGGAGTTCTATTTACCTCTATCACCTCGCCCGTTACGCTACCAATCAAATCCATATCTTTTTGGCTCTTTCCTCTCGTACCCATGACAATCAATGTCGGTCGATACTCCTGACTGTAAGAGATGATCTCCTCCTCCGGCAACCCCTCTCTCAACACATAGTCATACTTTACTCGCGGCAATTTACCCGTCGACATCTTTTGATCTATATTCGCGCAAATACTCTTCATGTCACGATGTACGCGCTTCAAAATCTGTTGCGTAGACTCTTCTTCATTCACATGATATGCCAATGTGTCTTCCACCGGTATAGCGGAAGGGAAATAGGGAGTATAGTAGGCATGCATGATCATCACCTCCGCTCCGATCATATCCGCATAATTGATACCTACCTCACAAGCTTTCAATGAATAATCAGAGAAATCAATCGGAATAAGCACTTTCTTCGCTAAATTCATCTTTATCTCTTCCTCTTTCGGCTCCTCAAACCATTTACTATCTTCTATGATTCGCAACGCATGCGGCAAATCACTCTCTTTTATACGAACACGAACACCTGCCGAAACAACAGGCTGTATCTGATTCACATTATGTATATAGACCTCTATGCCCTCTGTTTCTAGGATTGTCTTGAGAATTTGGGCTTTCTCAAATGTGTGAATCGCCAACGTAACTAATTTATCTTCCATACTCAATACATTTTAATAATGAAACAATAGAGATTCTAGCAACTACAAAAAATCCCAAAGCAAATATTCATGCCATGGGACTTTCTGTTTGAATGCCTTTATTACGCATTTTGCGCTTCCGCATCCTGACTTTCCGCCAAAATATGCAAAGCACGCTCATAAATAGATGTATCGTCCAATACGACTAATCCTCCATCAGGCCCCGGCTCTATGTGAAAACCGCAACTTCTGCCATCTTGAAAATTATGTCCACCGAAATAGTTACGAACCGTCTCCACTGTCAACCCCAACTCATCAGCCATACGTTGAATGCTGCCATCTGGTAACGCATCTTTTAGCTTTCTCAATTCATTAAATGTAATCGTCTTTGTCATGGTTCTCTTGTTTTATTCGGGTAATACTTCGTTTTTAAATCATGCCCCTAACATAGGAATTTCATGTAGATGAAACAAATTATTAACCTCAAAATAATCTAAAAGGGAACATGCTTTACGGCATATTCCCTTTTAAACTCTTTATCTCAAGCAAGATACTAATGGCTCATTGAATAAAACGATCGCCAAAATAGTCAGCAAAATAGCATAAACTATCCATCGCTTTCGCTTATCGGAATAGATGTGTTCCGGAGAGATTGGTTCCCCTTGCGACAACTTCGCTATCGCCAACAAATAGCAGCGATAAACAATGTAACCAAAAAATAAACCGGATAATGCTCCGGGTATAATATCTGTTATAAAATGAACTCCTAAATAGATACGACTATACGCAGTTAATAGCGCCCAAAAGAAAATCGTGAAACTGAATAATCGATCGCGAAATATCAATGCTAATAGCGTAGCGAAGCCAAACGCGTTTGCCGCATGGCTGGATATGAATCCATATAAGCCGCCTCTATAATCAAAGACCACTTTCACCTGCTCCATGAAATCCGGATGGTGAGTCGGACGAAAACGTGTAAAAAGAGGCTT
This sequence comes from uncultured Parabacteroides sp., assembly GCA_963560035.1. Taxonomy (GTDB): domain Bacteria; phylum Bacteroidota; class Bacteroidia; order Bacteroidales; family Tannerellaceae; genus Parabacteroides. Next base: position 70,838 of record CAUWMZ010000048.1, on the reverse strand, counting down.
ACAGATATGAGACGCGAATTGATCACATAGCGTAATCGTTAATGCTATCGCCAATAATATAGGCAACCATTCTCGCCAATTTTTCTTATAACATAATACACACACGATAAAAACAGCGAGCGGTAGCCAAACCGCCTTGCCTGAATAGATCCACATAAACCGATCCAGAAAAGCAGAATCGCTACCGTTTAAAAAGAAGAACGCATCTCGTTCCCAAACCAATAATCGCTCAAGCATCTATTTACATATTAAATAGTTTCAATGTCTTTACTTTGCATCCAGCCAACATTGCCATCCTCTAACACTATTTCGCTCCATTCTCCCAATGTGCTCTTAACAGTCACATTCGTTCCTTCGTGCAAGACAAACAAGTCTGTACCACTTGCGTCCGGAGAGCTCTTGACGGTAACCGTGGGAGCAAAAACTATGGCATGCTCGCGAATGGTCATCTTCTCTTTTTGGTCACTACCGAATATATTCGCGAAAACAACCAATATCAAAAAAAGAATACCTAAATAAAAACCTATCTTCTTTAAACGAATCCAACGAGAGAAAAAGAACAAGACCAAACAACCGATAAAGAGCAAGAAACACACAATACCTATCTTACCCCATGAATCAGCCGAAGCTAAATTCTCTACGCTTTTAAACCATTTTGTCAAAAAGAAATCGCCTAATGACTCTATCTTATCCACAGTCTTTTGACGAGCCATTTGCAAATTAAAACGAGCATCATTGTCTCCCGGATTCAACATCAAACAACGCTCATAGTTCAATATCGCCGGAGCGATCTTTCCCGCCTTATAATAAGCATTACCCAAATTATAATAGACAGCGGCAGATTCTCCCTCGCTCTTCAAAAGGCCTTCATATAATTCTATCGCTTTCGTATAATCCTCTTTCGTATAGGCAACCTCAGCCTCTTTTAATGCGGCATCTTGCGCAAAAACAGAGCCAACCAAACATAATGCCAATAAGAAAAATAATACCTTTCTCATATATGTAATCGTCTTCATCTTGCTATTTTTTTATTGTATTCTCCATTTTACCTATCGCATCGACTGTCAAGCCGTAAAGCTTGTCCATCGCGTCTGACGCTTGAGAAGGTGCATAACGCGCAAACTCACAGGTGTTCAATATGTCCATGAATTCTTTCATCAAAGACTCATCCACACCATATTTTGTCAGTTCTGCCTCTACATTGTCTTTCGTTAAATTGGATTGAGGAATGCTTAACTTATCGCTCAAATATCCCCATAAAGCACGTAACACTTCTTCATAGAACTCTTCTTTCTTGTTCTCTTTCATCAACTTACCCGCATATTTCAAACGACGGACAGCCATCTTGTTCGCCTTCTTCGTACGTACCAACGCCAAATCCGCATTTTCTCTCACTTGCTTACGATAGATGAAGAAAAATACCACAAATAACAACGCTGGTATGATGTAGCAGAAATAGTAGGTCAATGAACCAAAAAATATATCGTTGGACTTAGCCTTAAATGAGAATCCTTTTGTCTTCAAATAGCGGATATCTTTACCCAAATATTTTACGCTCTCTTTGTTGCTGAAGTTAGAGACAACAGGAGAGGAAGCGCTTCCTCCACCTTTACCTTGCTCCACATGCAATTTATAAGATTCAGACTTTATCGTCTTATAAGCTCCTGACTTTATATCGAAATAAGAGAAACTGATCGCCGGAATCTCAAAGTCTCCCGCATAACGGGGAATCGCCATATACTCAATTGTTTTGCTGCCATTAACACCAGAAGTTGTCGTTTTGATATCCACGTCAACTTTAGGATCATATACATCAAAATCATTCGGGAATACGACTTCCGGATTCTTCACAAGCTTAATATTTCCATTACCGGAAATCTTCACCTTCACTGTTACAGCCTCATCAGTCTTCACGTTATTGGCGCTAATGCTAGATGTCATGGCAAAGGTTCCGACACCTCCGGAAAAAGAGGCCGGCTTTCCAGATGGCAATGATTTAACATCGATCGTTACAGGAGCCGTCGTCAGCACTTTATTTACATCTCTATAAGAATCAAAGAAACTGTCGAAAATACTTCCACCACCGGCTTGTTGCATGCGTACACGTACAACAGCATCATATTTGCCGCCTTCAATCGTTATTTTTCCGGAACGCTGAGGGTAAAGTATCACTTGACGCATTACTGCAGATTGATAGTTACGACCTTTATAGTTCTCTAACGTCAATTGCTTTTCTTGAGGCAATTCGATCTCTTGAACTAAAAAGCCCTCAAATTCCGGATATTTCAATCCGGTTATAGAGAAGTTCTCCAAGGAATATACCTTAAAAGTTACCAAAAAGCCCTCTTGCTCAAAAACATTGCGCTTTGACACATCCATCTTCACGAATAAACGGTCGTTCGATATCGCCCCTTGCGCAGATGTAGTCTCCGCCTCTTGCTTTCCTGCTTTATCTGCCGGCAACACCTTAATAGATAATGAATTTGACGTATAATTAGAGCCATTTACCTTTATCGTAGCGGGAGCTATATTAAAAGTACCCTCTTTCTTCGGCATCAATATATAGGTGTAAGTTACAGATGTCTCACTTGTACTCTTGCCATTCACCCAACTGCTGCTATATGAAGTAGACTGAGACGGTCCCATCAATACATCAAACTCCGGCATTTCTTGCACTCTCAAATCTCTACCTTCCGCATTGACAGTAAAGCTTAAGCGAAATTGCTCTCCTACTACTACCGCTTGAGGCGCAGAGGCCTTAAATCGTATATCGGCGGCTTTTGTCACTACACCCACCGCCAACATCAGGACAAATAAGAAAATTATTTTCCTCATTATATATTTCATTTTTCGTTTATTTATCTATTACCACTCCTTCTCAGTCTTTCGGTGCTGCTGCTGTTGCATTCGCGCCTTCTTCACTTTCTCTTGAGTATCTTTTTCATCTTGCAAAAACGCATCCAGCATCTGCTGAGCGTTATCCTTACTCATCTGCTCATTTTGCTGCTGTTCTTGTGTCTTATCTTGCTTCTTATCGTCTTGAGGTTGCTGCTGTTGTTGCTGCTGATCATCTTTTTGATCTTTATTCTCTTTTTTATCGTCATTTTGCTGATCTTGACTATCGTCTTGATTTTGTTGATCAGACAGCAACTTTTGAGCTAACGCCAAGTTGTAGCGAGTCTCATCATCCTTAGGATTTAAACGCAAAGATTGCTTATATACCTCTACCGCCTTACCGTAATCTTTAGCGTTCATAAAAATATTACCCATATTATGGTAAGTCTCCGATAAGCGTCGCTTTCCCTCTTCCGTAGAGGCCATTTTCTCTCCTTGTCCAGCTATCAACTGATATTGCTCCGCAGCCTCCGGGAACTTTCCTTGCTTGTAAAGAGCATTTCCCAAATTGTATGTTCCCTCTATAGATCGAGGATTTACTTCCAAGCTTTTACGATAAGCGATTTCCGATTCCGTATATTTCTCACTTTCATAGAGTTTATTTCCTTCGCGCACATTCTTCCGCTCAGCCTTTTGAGCAAAAGCGGAACTCGTGGCAAACGCCAAAAGTAAAGCTCCTAATACCGGTTTATATATCTGTTTCATAACATCATTCAAATTAAGAAAACAACTTGACCTTTTTAAATATACGATTCTTGCGATCTAAGGTCATGAAATCCGCTACTAATAACAATAAAGCTATCCATGCGAAAATATGGAACTGCTCATCATACTCAGAATAAACCTTACTGTCCAATTCGGTCTTATTCATTTTCTCTATCTCTTTTTGCAAAGCTTTCAAAGCAGAATTAGTATTATCCGCGCGAACATACATGCCATTTCCCGCAGCGGCGATTTCTTGCGCCATTTGCTCGTTCAACTTCGTAATAACAACATTTCCATCCTTATCTTTCATATAATTATTACTTCCTTGAATTGGGATTGGAGAGCCCTTCGGATCACCCATTCCTACAATATTGACATGTATCCCCTTTTCTGCCGCCGCTTTCGCCGCACCGATAGCATCGTCCTCATGATTTTCTCCATCTGTAATCAAAATAATTGTCTTATCCGTTGTCTCATTAGGAGTGAACGAACGTGCCGCTAAATTTATAGCCGCACCTATCGCCGTACCTTGAGTAGATACCATTGATGGATTGATGGAAGACAAGAACATTTTCGCGGAAATATAATCTGAAGTAATCGGTAATTGCGTAAACGCATCTCCGGCAAAAACAATTAAGCCTACCTTATCATTAGAGAAACCATCTGTCAAACGAGAGAGCATTCGCTTCGCTTTGTCCAAACGATTGGGTGAAACATCTTCTGCCAACATGGAATTTGATACGTCTAAACATACCATAATCTCTACGCCTTGACGCTTTACAGTCTCCAACTTAGACCCAAATTGAGGCCCCGCTATAACAAAGATAACCATCGCTATGGCTCCGAACAACAGCCAAAACTTCAAATGCTGACGCTTAGGCGATACCTCAGGCATCAACTCCGCCAACAATACTGGGTTACCATATTTTTTTATTGCCTTTTTCTTCGCCGTCATGGCATATACATAAAATGCCACCAAAACAGGAAGAAGCAACAATAGATATAAAAAGTCCGGATGAGCAAATCGAAACATAAGCCTTTTTCTTTATGGTATATTTCTCAACAATGTATTTCTTAACAAAACCTCTACCAGTAATAACGCGAACACAATTAAAGCCCAGCTTTTATACTCTTCTTGCTTCTTACTATATTCTTGTACACTGATTTTTGTTTTTTCCATTTGATCTATTTCTGAATAGATCTCCTTTAAACTCGCATTATCTGTCGCACGGAAATATTGACCTCCCGTTGTCACGGCGATCTGTTTTAATGTCGTCTCATCAATCTCTACCGGAATGTTTTGATATTGTACGCCAAATGCGGTCTGGAACGGATAAGGCGCCATACCTTTTGTTCCTACACCGATCGTATATACACGTATTCCAAATGTTTTCGCGATTTCAGCAGCTGTAACGGGAGCTATCTCTCCCGCATTATTTGATCCATCAGTCAAAAGAATGATAACCTTCGACTTGGCTTGGCTGTCTTTTATCCTACTTACCGCATTCGCCAATCCTAATCCAATAGCCGTACCGTCTTGAATCATGCCACTTTGAATATCCTTAAATAAATTCAGCAATACGGTATGGTCTGTCGTTAGAGGACACTGCGTAAAACTCTCGGCAGAAAATACCACTAAACCTATGTTATCATTAGGACGCCCATTGATAAATGACGCCGCGACATCTTTGGCCGCCTCTAAACGATTCGGCTTTAAATCTTGAGCTAACATACTACCGGAAATATCCATCGCCAACATGATATCAATACCTTCTGTCGATGAATTTGACCAACTATTAGTGGATTGCGGACGAGCTAATATCACGATCAATAACGCAATTGCGATCATACGCAAAACAAAAGGGACATGACGCAAATACACAATCCAAGATGTTGCTTCTGGAACATCAAACGCTTCAGAAGAAGATACTTGCAAGCTAGCTTGATTTTTGCTTAACTTGTAAATATACCACCCTATCATAGGGATCAACAACAACAATAAATATAAATAATAAGGATTCGCAAATACCATCTCTTAATCTTTTAGTTTTGTTGCGTCGTTTATCGACTTTGGTTGATAACGACTTAAATCATCTTCCGCATGTTTAGGCGCATGAGCCTCCTTCTCCTCTTCAGCAGGAGCCGACCCTGTGGTCTCTGATCCTGACAACTTATCATTCTCCTCTTTGGAAGAGTCTCCTTGAGCCTCTTCCGGCTCTTGAACCTCTTCTTCTTTTGTTTGATTTATGAATAAATAAGCATTCATCAAACTTAAATCATTTTCATCCGGCAAAGGATTAACCTTCGCGAACTTAACGAAATCCGCCAATTGCAATATCTGTCTCAAACTATCAGATACACTTTGCGCATCGGTATTTTGACGAATCAACTCCAAGATCTCATTTGAAGTCATCTCCATGGCATTAATGCCAAAACGTTCCACAATATATTTACGCAATGTATCTGTAATCTGCGTATAATATTCCTTGCTACGTCCTTGCTGCCAAAGTTTTTGTTGCTTGATTTCATCCAACTCCTTTATGGCTTGTTCATGAGGAGGTAATTTCGGTTCGGGTTTCTTAAACGGAATCAAAGACTTCTTATTCCTAATCCGCCTTATTATATAAATAATAGCGCAAATCAACAATAAGCCCAATAGTATACCGAAAATTATCGGATAATAGTCTGCCCATACAAATGGAGGCTTCCATACATTCTTTATATCACTAAACTCCTCGGGCTTATCGCTATTTACGGGTATTGTAGATACTTTCAAGGCTACCTGATTGGAATATACCGTATCTATACCATCTATCACTTTCAAAGGAGGTAATAGATAGAGCGAGGAGTCAAATGAGGTTATTAATATATCTTGCTTTATAACAAGACGATTATTCTCTATTTCCGTAGAATCCGCTTTTGACAAATTCAGCACTTCGACCCCGCTCATTAAAGTGTCATTCGGCACAACAATCTGTACAGGGTGATCTTTACTTGAGGTTACCGTCAAATGCAAAGCGGTCTGTTCTCCTATTAATATAGCAGCTGAATCAATCGTCACATCGATCAAAGGCTTCTGCGCATAGGTCGTTCCTATTCCACAAAAGCCAACGAATGCCAACAATAGAATACTTTTCTTTAATAATTTCATTTGCTTGCTTTAATTACGTTTGTCAAAAAGAGCAATCAATGCCTTCACATAATCGTCTTCCGTCCGAATAGAGATTGAATCCACCCGACATTTCTTGAACGTATCGCTCATGACGGTCTGTCTTTTCTCCCACCATGTCTTATAGGCTTCTCGTACTCGTACAGACGAAGTATCTATCCACTGTTCTTTTCCTGTCTCCGCATCTTTGATCTTCATCAAACCTACAGATGGGAGCTCTGTCTCGCGGCGATCATAAACTTGAATCGCTACCATATCATGCTTGCGGTTTGCGACCGTTAATGCATCCTTAAACCCTCCTTTATCGATAAAATCAGATATCAAAAATGCGGTGCAACGCTTCTTTATCGCATTTGTCAGGTACTTTAAGGCTTGAGCGATATCTGTTTTTGTGTTTTCCGGATGAAAATCTATCAATTCTCGAATAATATAAAGAATGTGCTTCTTCCCTTTCTGTGGAGGAATAAACTTCTCTATCTTATCCGAAAAGAACACGACTCCTATCTTATCGTTGTTTTGTATCGCAGAGAACGCTAACGTGGCCGCTATCTCTGTAATAATCTCCTTCTTCATCACATTAACAGAGCCAAAATCACGACTACCAGACACATCGATCAGAAGCATAACAGTCAATTCTCGCTCTTCCTCAAACACTTTCACGTAAGGACGCACATAACGGGCTGTTACATTCCAATCTATATCTCGTATATCGTCTCCATATTGATACTCTCTAACTTCACTAAAGGCCATACCGCGTCCCTTAAAGGCTGAATGATATTGACCGGCGAAAATATTGCGAGAAAGGCCTCGTGTCTTTATCTCAATGCGACGAACTTTTTTTAATAATTCACTTGTCTCCACAACTAGTAAACGATTGAAAATTTTAAAATACGAACAACTGAACTACAAATAATGGTGAAAAGCGTTGGATAACAACCGCTTTTTCACCAACTCTTTCATTCAATCATTAAGGTACTTCAACTTTATTCAATATCTCACTAATCACTTCCTCTGAAGTCAAATTATTTGCTTCAGCCTCATAGCTCAATCCAATACGGTGACGCATTACGTCGTGACAAACCGCACGAATATCTTCCGGAATCACATAACCTCTACGCTTGATAAATGCATATGCACGAGCTGCTAAAGCCAAGTTGATAGATGCACGAGGTGAAGCGCCAAAAGAGATCATATTGGCTAAATTCGGTAAGCCCGCTTCTGCCGGAAAACGTGTAGCGAAGACAATATCAACAATATAGCGCTCAATCTTCTCATCCAAGTAAACCTCACGAACTACATTTCGAGCATCTAGGATCTCTTCTTTTGTCAAGATCGGTTTAATCTCCGGACGCTCACCAGAAATATTTTGACGAATAATTAATTTTTCCTCTTCTTTCTTTGGATAATTAATAATTACCTTCAACATGAAACGGTCGACCTGCGCTTCAGGCAATGGATAAGTACCTTCTTGCTCAATAGGGTTTTGTGTCGCCATTACCAAGAAAGGTTTCGGCAATTGGTAAGTCTGTTCGCTAATGGTCACTTGACGCTCTTGCATAGCCTCCAATAAAGCACTCTGCACTTTCGCCGGCGCACGGTTTATTTCATCCGCTAATACAAAGTTGGCAAAGATAGGTCCTTGTTTTACTTGAAACTCTTCACTCTTTTGGCTATAGATCATTGTACCTATCACATCGGCAGGTAATAAATCCGGCGTAAACTGAATTCGACTATATTTCGCATCGATCAACGATGATAGTGTTTTAATAGCAAGTGTTTTAGCCAAACCAGGAACACCTTCTAACAATATATGCCCATCTGAAAGCAAACCTATTAATAAAGATTCAACCAAATGCTTTTGACCTACGATCACTTTGTCCATTCCCATCGTAATCATGTTAACAAAAGAACTTTTACTTTCGATTCGCTCATTCAACTCACGAATGTCTACTGTCTGACTCATAAAATTTATTCTTTATATATTTATTATTACTATACTGTTTTTATCCTCATTCCATTTTTAGGATGCACAAAATTAGAAATGTTAAATTCGTATTCTTCACTTTATCAGTTAAATAATACTAACTAACATTTCCCGATAAAATTTCTGTTTGCAAGGCTGCAGCTCTTTTTCGAGAGTCCGGATTATTCGCATCTATATCATACTTCCCGGCAGCTGGAATTTTTATGATTGTTCCTATAGGAACATTATTGGGATCTTCTATAACAGATTTATTATATAAATAGAGATAGACCCAAAAAAGTTTATTTCCATAACGTTTTAAAGCGATAGATGTCAGCCTATCCCCCTTCATAATCTTCACACTATCAATTGGCTGCTCTATATTTTTTTCTTCGCGTAATGTATCTGGTTGAAAGGCTTGTCTTACCAATGAGTCTGGTTTAGACAGGGATGTGGTATCTATAGGAACTTGCGAGATCTTTACTCTTTTTTTAAACATGTGCATAACATCCTGTTCTTTTCCTAAATAGAAAAAAGCGCAAACAGACGCCAGCAACAAGATTAAAAATACGACCAACAGACTTTTCTTCTTTGAGCTTTGATGTAACTTATTTTCTCGTTCTTCCTTTTCTTGACTTTCTATCATATCAGGCAAAGCTGAAACATCTTCCGGCTTCGATATTTCCTCCTGTACGACAGGGTTGACAGACTCCTCTTCTTTTAATTCCAACTCTAATGGTTGAGCGTCCTTTTTCTCTTGTGGCAAATTATCCATGGAAGCTAACGGCCCCTCTTCTGAATAATTTTCCAAGATCATTTCCTGTGTAGATACAATTTCATTCTCCTCTCTTGACTGATCTAACACTGTCTCAACACCTTGATCTTCCTCGTCTATATCATGCTGATCTTCCACATCTTCAACACTTGAAAAATCAACATTATCTTTAAGCTCTATGGTTTCAAAAACTGAAAAGGGTTTGTTTACCGAATCTTTCAACTTTTGATCCGGATGAAAAGAAAATTTATAATGACGTGGTATCAATATACGCTGCCCGGTATTTACATCAACACTCTCCCGCTCTTCTACAAGCGTAAGCATGAATATTCCTAATTCATCGACAACAACAGATTTGTCTTTATACAAATTTTCTGTCACTATCTCCACAAAGCTCTTTAAAAAGCGCTCTATATCCTCTTTATTCTTACCGGTGGTTTCAGATAATAAGCCGGCTAAATCTGATATGTTTAACCGGCTATTCATTTTTATCTATCTCTTTCAAATGATTTTTAACTGTTGTACCTGGCCTAAATACTGGCACTAATTTAGGAGGAACTAAATAGCGTTTTCCATTTGATGGATTCACAGATATTCGTTCTGTCTTTTTTCTAACTTCAAATTGTCCCAACCCTTGCAAACAAATCGTATCATTATCTACTAATGTTGAGTTCGCGATAGAAATAAATTCAGACAACATACCCGCTACCTCTTTCGAGGTCCACCCCATTCGAACGGATAATTCTGCTATTAACTCATCATGCTTCATGGTATAATCAACACAGTGAAAATCTGTGAACAAAAACATTACTTATTTAATACTTGACCATAAAGATCAAAAGCCTGAGCATCCACGACTTTCACTTGATAAAAATCACCTATTGTCAATGGTTGATCTTTTGATATTAGCATCTCCGGATCAACTTCAGGGGAATCAAATTGGGTTCGACCCACATAAAATTCATCTTCCTCTCGATCTATAATGACCTTAAACGTTTTTCCTATTTTCGCCTCATTCACACTTGCGGAAATCCCTTCTTGGACACGCATTAAATAGTCCAATCGATCTTGCTTCACCTCCTGTGGTATATCGTCGGTATAATGCTTATAAGCATAAGTTCCTTCCTCATGGCTGTAAGCGAAAGCACCCATACGCTCAAAACGAGCATCTTTAACAAACTGTATCAATTCTTCAAAATCTTGCTCCGTCTCTCCGGGATGTCCAACCATCAAGGTCGTACGAATATGTATCCCCGGAACTTCTTGACGCATACGCTTCAATAGATCGTAAGTCTCCGCCTTTGTTATATTTCGACGCATTAATTTCAACATAGGATCACTGATATGCTGCAACGCAATGTCCATATAGTTACAAACATTATCACGCTCACGCATAACCGGCAACAACTCATACGGAAAATGAGAAGGATATCCATAATGTAGACGTATCCATTCCACTCCAGAAATATCAGACACTCGCTCCACCAACTCGGGTAAGGCCATTTTTTTATATAGATCCAACCCATAGAAAGTCAAATCTTGAGCGATCATCTGAAACTCTTTCACGCCTTGTGAAACCAATCCGCGAACCTCCTTTTCGATCTCATCCATCGGACGAGACTTATAAGCGCCCGTAATAATTGGTATAGAGCAATAAGAGCAAGTTCGATTACAACCTTCTCCTATTTTTAAATATGCATAATGCTTCGGCGTCGTAAGAATACGATCGGTCGCCAGTTCCTGATGATAAGATTTTCCTAAATCAGAGATCAGTTCTTTCCAGTTAAACTTACCATAGAAATGGTCTACCTCCGGCAACTCTCTCACCAAATCATTCAGAAAACGCTCGGACAAACATCCCATCACGAACAATTTTCCTATACGTCCTTTTCTTTTTTGTTCGCCCAATTCAAGAATCATATCTATAGACTCCTCTTGAGCGTCGCCAATAAAGCCACAAGTATTTACGACAACAATTTCTCCATTAATCTTATGAGGATCATGCTCTACCGTATAGCCATTAGCGACAAATTGCCGCATAAGTTGCTCCGAGTCCACTAAATTTTTCGAACAACCTAACGTTATAATATCTACTTTGTTCTTTCTCATTCTCCAAACAGTGAATTAACGAACTCCCGTTTACGGAACACCTGTAAATCTTCTATACCTTCTCCCAGCCCAATATACTTCACCGGGATGCGAAAATGATCTGAGATACCAATTACGACACCACCCTTCGCTGTTCCGTCTAATTTAGTAACAGCCAACGCATTCACTTCGGTAGCTGCGGTAAATTGTTTCGCTTGCTCAAAAGCATTCTGACCTGTAGAGCCATCTAATACCAATAAGACTTCATGTGGCGCGTCCGGGATAACCTTCTTCATCACATTCTTTATTTTTGTCAGCTCATTCATCAAGTTTATCTTATTATGCAAACGGCCAGCGGTATCAATAATTACCACATCCGCATCATTCGCTTTTGCGGAACTCAACGTATCAAATGCGACAGAAGCCGGATCCGACCCCATATTTTGCTTTACGATGGGCACTCCTACTCGCTCACTCCATATCACTAATTGTTCCACCGCTGCCGCACGGAATGTATCAGCCGCTCCTAAATAAACCTTCTTACCGGCTTTCTTAAATTGATACGCAAGCTTACCGATCGTCGTTGTTTTGCCAACACCATTTACGCCAACCACCATTATCACATAAGGCTTCTTTCCTGCAGGTAGCGTAAACCCATCGGCATCTTCCGTATTATTCTCTGTCAATAAACTAGCGATCTCATCTCGCAACAACGCTGTCAGTTCTTGAGTGGTGACATATTTATCACGAGCGACACGCTTTTCGATACGATCAATAATCTTTAATGTGGTCTCCACTCCAACATCGGAAGTAATGAGTACCTCCTCCAAATTGTCTAATACATCATCGTCTACTTTATTTTTACCGGCGACAACCTTAGCGATTTTGGAGAATACACTTTCCTTTGTCTTCGATAAACCTTTATCCAAAGTCTCTTTCTTCTCTTTATTGAAAAAGCTAAAAATACCCATATAACTTTACCTTTTTTTAGTCCATTCTGTTTTTATAATCCTCGTATCCAAAATTACGATACATTATCAACTCATCATCCTTGCTCCAAAGAGCCAATGAAGGATGCGGAATACCATTAAACATATTCGTTTTAACGATCGTATAATGAATCATATCCTCAAAGATCAGCTTGTCTCCAATTTGCAATGGCTTATCAAACGACCAGTCTCCCATATAATCTCCGCTTAAGCAGCTATTACCTCCTATTCGATAAGTTGGTTTACCCTCTATTGCGTCTGTAGCGTAACGTATCGCAGGTTTATAAGGCATCTCCAAACAATCCGGCATATGACATGTGAAAGAAGCATCTATGATAGCCGTCTTTATGCCATGATTCTCCACAATGTCCACCACTGTTGTCAACAAGAAACCCGTCTGCCAAGCGAATGCGCTTCCCGGTTCCATAATCAACTCCAAATTAGGATACTTCGCCTTGAATGCCTTTAATAAAGATATCAAATGCTCAATGTCATATCCTTTACGTGTCATTAAATGGCCACCACCCATGTTAAGCCATTTTATCTTCGGCAAGAAACGTCCGAAACGCTTTTCGACCTCCACTAAAGTCTTCTCCAAATCATAAGAGTTCGACTCGCACAGCGTATGGAAATGTAGGCCCTCTATGCCTTCCGGCAATGTATCACCCAGCAAATCGCTAATAACTCCCATACGAGATCCTGGAGCGCAAGGATTATATAAATCTGTCTCTACATCTGAATACTCCGGATTTATTCTCAAACCACATGAGACATGGTTACCAGCTGCTTGAACCATCGGATAAAAACGATGGAACTGAGACAAAGAATTGAATGTCACATGACTACTATATTTCAATATCACAGGAAAATCCGTCTCTGTATATGCGGGAGAATAGGTATGCGCCAAACTTCCTAACTCCTCAAAAGCTAATTGCGCCTCAAATTTTGAGCTAGCGGTAGAATAAGGTATATATTCCCTTACAATCGGGAATGATTTCCACAGGGCAAATGCCTTAAACGCTAATATTATATTCACTCCAGCTCGCTCTTTTACGCTTTTAATCAAGGAGAGGTTATTCCTCAGCAATTTCTCCTCCATCACATAGCAAGGTGAAGGTATCTTATTGATGTCTATCATGTTGTTTTTCAATATTTCTATTATCACGCAAATATACTAAAACATTCTAATTCATCATGACGTTGAACTAAAAACGATCTGTTTCCACCTCTTTTTTCATATTCAACATTCATCTATCACACTAAGCTTCGCAAACTTAAGCAACAAGCGCCTTTCTCCGAAGTTTGTGAATGCGATTGTCACCTTCGCATCATTGCCCGATCCTTTTAAAGCGCTCACTACGCCTTCGCCAAAACGATCGTGCCGAACTCTTTGCCCTATCCTAAGAATCGAGCTGTCTGTCGCCGGCACAGTTGAAGTGCTTTGTGACGTTACGCTATTCAACTTGGTCAAACGCCTCTGCGCTAATTTCACGGGAGACACAAAGTCTTCATCTGAAGATTTAACCTTGGCAGACATAAACGCTTTCGGGCGCTCATTATAACGTTCCCTCATTGGCACTTCTTGGTTTTCCTCTAAAGAGAGATCTAGATATTTCACGTCTATATCTCTTAAGAACCTACTGGGGGTACACATATCTGTTTTGCCATTTCGATAACGACTTTTCGCATAACTCAAGATGCAATTTTGTTCTGCTCGAGTAATCGCCACATAAAATAAGCGACGTTCCTCTTCTACCGCCCTAGGATTATCTTTCGACATTGAAGAAGGGAACAGATCTTCTTCCATTCCCACCACAAAGACATTTGTAAATTCCAAACCCTTCGCCGCATGAATCGTCATTAATGTAACCTTATCGACATTTTCATCCTTATCATTATCTTGATCAGTCAACAAAGCGACCTCCATCAAGAAATCACTCAATTTAACACCCCCTTCTGTTTCTTCCTTTCGAATCTCACAAAATTCCGCGATCCCTTTCAATAGTTCTTGTAAGTTTTCTTGCTTACTTACACCCTCTACCGAACGATCTTGAAACAAATCCATCACAATGCCGCTACGTTTCACGACAGCCGTTGCCAGCTCTTCTGCGGACATTGTCTTGTCATCCTCAATAAATTCCTCTATCAACGCTCTAAAATCACTCAACTTTCGAGCGGTTCCACTATTAATAGAGACCGCATAATCCAAAGGAGATTGAAGCACCGTCCACAAACTCACCTCATGCTCATTTGCGGCATTCATCAATTTTCCTAATGTCGTATCACCAATTCCCCTTGATGGATAATTAATAATACGCTTAATCGCCTCCTCGTCATGAGGGTTTACGATTACTCGAAAATAAGATATTACATCCTTGATCTCTTTGCGCTGATAAAAAGAGAGTCCTCCATAAATTTTATAGGGTATATTTCGCTTCCGTAACGCCTCCTCCAAAATACGAGATTGCGCATTGGTACGATACAAAACAGCAAAATCAGTATAAGAATAAGCGTTGGAATGCCTCTTCATATCTGAGATCTTAGCTGCTACGGCATATCCCTCCTCGTAATCGGAATAGGTAGAAAAGAGCCCTATTTTATTGCCCGCTTCCTTTTCCGAATAAACAGTCTTAGGTATCTGTCGCGTATTCTTATCAATTAGACTATTAGCGGCTTTCACTATATTTTGTGTAGAGCGATAATTTCGTTCCAGCTTAAAGATCTTGCACCCTTGATATATATTTTTAAATTGGAGTATATTGTCAATATTTGCCCCACGAAACGAATAGATACTCTGCGCATCATCACCCACCACACAAATACGCCCATGTTTCTCCGCTAATCGCTGAACGATTAAGTGCTGGGCAAAATTTGTATCTTGATACTCATCCACCAATATATATTGAAAAAAACTTCGATATTTTTCCAACACATCTGGATGATCTCTAAACAAGATGTTCGTTTGCAAAAGCAGATCATCAAAATCCATGGCACCAGCTTGAAGGCAACGATTTTGATATCGCTTATAAATCTCATACAACAAAGGTACTTTCGCAGCTGCGTCATTTTCTTGCAGCTCCTTATTTTGCGCATAAGCGGTATAGGTAACCAATGCGTTCTTGGCATTTGATATCCGATTCTGCACCATACCACATCGATAAGTTTTATCATCAAGCTGCATCTCCTTTATAATAGACTTGATAAGGCTCTTCGAGTCTGACGCATCATAGATCGTGAAATTAGAAGGATACCCTATATACTCCGCCTCACTTCTTAGGATACGTGAAAAAATGGAATGAAACGTACCCATCCAAAGTTTACGTGCCGTTTGCTCTCCTGTAATAGAGGCGATACGCTCTTTCATCTCACGAGCGGCCTTATTCGTAAATGTCAAAGCTAATATACTGTAAGGAGGCAATCCACTTTGGAGTAAATAAGCAATTTTATAAGTCAAAACTCTTGTCTTCCCAGATCCTGCGCCCGCCACAACTAAAGACGGTCCTTCATTGTAAAGCACCGCCTCTCGCTGACTCTCATTTAATTGATCTAAATATTCTTCCACACTTTCCATTTTGAAATGACAAAAATAGAGAAAATATGCGATTAGTCATGCATTTGCAATCCAATAAAACTGAGCCAAATGATGTTTTATAGCTTTCAGCGAATACCATGCCTTCCAAAAGAGAGAAGCATTTCGTCTAATAGTTCTTCTTTAGATCTCCCCGGCGTCACTTTTTTCTTTAAACATTAGTGCGAATATTTTAAAGAGAAAAGTTTACCTTTGCGAAAACTAAATATAGCTTTGGAAATACAAGATTTACTGAAACAATATGCCGCCCATCCGCAAGTGACGGCTCTAGATGCCTTAATCAAAGATGGCGCCACTCGAAATATATTCCTTAAAGGTATGAATGGATCGGGAGCAGCCATGACTATAGCGTCTCTTTTCTCCAAAAGGAAAGGAAATTATATCTGCATTCTTAACGATCTGGAAGAAGCTGGCTATTTCTATCACGACCTTATGCAACTGACGGGCGACAGCAATATCTTCTTTTTCCCCTCCGCTTACCGGAGAGCTATCAAATACGGCCATATCGATCCGGCAAATGAGATCTTAAGAACTGAAGTATTGAGTAAGTTACAAGATCCGGGGAGTTCCTTTATTATAGTGACTTATCCTGATGCTCTCGCAGAGAGAGTTATCGCTCATGATGTATTGAAGGAAAACACCTTAAAAATCAATGTGGGTGAAAAAGTAGACAACATGTTTGTCTCTGATGTATTGGACCAATATGGATTCGAGCAGGTAGATTATGTTTACGAACCCGGTCAATACGCTCTTCGCGGTAGTATTTTAGATGTCTTCTCTTTCTCTTATGAGTTTCCTTATCGTATTGACTTTTTCGGAAATGAAGTAGAGACGATACGTTCATTCGATGTAGAGACACAACTCAGCAAAGAAAAGCTGGAATGCATCTACATCGTCCCAGAAATGAAAAAAGACGTAAAGAATAGCACCTCTCTTCTCACCTCCTTACCTCAAAATACACTGATCGCCTCAAAAGATCTAACCTGGTGTAAAGAGCGTATCGAAAGCATCTGGAATGATGAACCTATCGTCGCGGACGAAGAATCTTTCGCAGACTTGGAACAAATGAGGAGCAAACTGATTCAAGCGGATAATTTTCTGAAAGAATGTTTAGACTTCCAACGCATTCACTTTGGAGTTCGTCCCTTTGGTACTGCTGATGCTACATTGTCTTTTTCTACTCAATTCCAACCCTCATTTCATAAGAATTTCGATTTGGTCAGCGAGACCTTTCGCAAATTTTTAGATAATGGCTATACATTATATATATTAAGTGATCAAGAGAAACAAGCCAATCGTATTCGAATGATCTTTGAGGATAGAGGTGACAATATTCCTTTTACTCCTGTCAATCGCACAATACACGAAGGTTTTTCTGACGATACATTGCGCATCTGCCTCTTTACTGATCACCAGCTCTTTGACCGCTTCCACAAATTTAACCTTAAGAGCGACAAGGCTCGGAGTGGCAAAATCACTCTGTCCTTAAAAGAACTAAATCAATTTACTCCAGGCGATTATATCGTACATATAGATCATGGCATCGGACAATTCGGAGGATTGGTGCGCACGGAAGTGAACGGAAAGATACAAGAAGCCATAAAGCTGATCTACCAAAATAACGACATTATCTTTGTCAGTATCCACTCGCTACATAAACTGTCGAAATACAAAGGTAAAGAAAGTGGAGAGCCTCCTAAACTGAGCAAACTAGGCACCGGAGCTTGGGAAAAGATAAAAGAACGCACCAAATCGAAGGTGAAGGATATAGCCCGAGACTTGATCTTGCTCTACTCCAAGCGAAAAAAAGAAAAAGGTTTCGCATATAGTCCCGATAGCTTCATGCAGCATGAACTAGAGGCTAGTTTTATCTATGAGGATACACCGGATCAGATGAAGGCTACTGCTGAAGTGAAAGCGGATATGGAAAGTGACAGGCCTATGGATCGATTGATTTGCGGTGATGTTGGATTCGGCAAAACAGAAGTAGCGATACGTGCGGCTTTTAAAGCGGTGTCTGACAATAAGCAGGTAGCAGTATTAGTTCCTACAACTGTACTGGCCTTTCAACATTATCAAACATTCAGCGAACGTCTCAAGGATTTCCCTTGCAAAATAGACTATATCAGCCGAGCTAAGACTCCTACCCAAATAAAAGCAACCTTGAAAGCTCTTAAAGATGGAGAGGTTAATATACTAATTGGTACGCATCGAATTGTTGGTAAAGATGTCAAATTTAAAGATTTAGGTTTACTTATCATTGATGAGGAGCAAAAGTTTGGTGTCTCTGTAAAAGAGAAACTTAGACAAATGAAAGTCAACGTAGATACTTTGACCATGACAGCGACACCTATTCCGAGAACTTTACAATTCTCGTTAATGGGCGCTAGAGATTTATCTAGCATCACGACTCCTCCCGCAAATCGATACCCTGTACAAACAGAAGTGGAAAGATTTAACCCCGATATCATACGGGAAGCTATCAACTTTGAAATGAGCCGAAATGGACAAGTCTTCTTTATCAATAACCGCATACAAAACATTTATGAGATGGAGGCCTTGATCCGCCGGGAGGTTCCAGATGCCCGTGTCGTTGTAGGACATGGCCAAATGGAACCCGAGACTCTCGAAAAGATCATCCTTGATTTCGCCAACTATGAATATGATGTGTTAATTGCGACTAGTATTGTGGAAAGTGGTATTGACGTGCCCAATGCCAACACGATTATCATAAACAACGCTCAACAGTTTGGCTTGAGCGATTTGCATCAATTAAGAGGTCGTGTAGGAAGGAGTAACCGAAAAGCTTTCTGCTATCTGTTATCTCCTCCATTATCGTCCTTGACACAAGAGGCTCGACGACGCTTACAGGCCATTGAGAACTTCTCGGAACTGGGCAGCGGTATCCACATCGCCATGCAAGACTTGGATATTCGTGGCGCAGGAAATATGTTAGGCGCTGAACAGAGTGGCTTTATCGCAGACCTAGGTTATGAGACCTATCAGAAAATTCTTGAAGAAGCTGTTGATGAGTTGAAGAGCGAAGAGTTCGCGGACTTATATGCTGATACGTCTGATGGCAAAAAAGATACAGGTAGTGAATACGTTCGTGAGACTTACATAGAGAGTGATTTGGAATTGATGTTCCCGCCAACCTATATTCCCAGCGACTCTGAACGTATATCTCTTTATCGAGAACTGGACAACATGGAGGAAGAAAGGGATATTCAAGCTTTTACGGAACGACTGAAAGACCGCTTTGGGAAAGTACCTAAAGAGGGTAAAGAGTTGATTCGAATTGTACGCTTAAGACGCATCGCTAAAGGATTGGGTATGGAAAAGGTCATCCTAAAGAAAGGACAAATGAGCCTTTTTCTAGTTACTAATCCAAATAGCCCGTATTACCAAAGTGAAGCATTCGACAAGTTACTTCAATTCATCCAGAAACATCCCAAAGAATGCAACTTGAGGGAGCAAAATGGTAAACGTAGTATCGTTATTAAAAATGTGCCTACCGTAGAAATCGCATGCTATTATTTACAGGAAATAGAAAATATCTCAAAAAAATAGATCTAAAACTTTAAAAGATCTTTGATCTAAAAATCTTTCCTGAGGATATAAAATCAAAGCATCCGCAAATTAGAGTTGTTGAATAGCTCAAATTCGCGGATGTATTTTTATCTACAAAAACTGTTTTTGTTTTTCATTTATTCATAAGCAAACTCCAATTGAATCCATTTGCGATATGTGTAATGATATAACTATGCGAAACGTTGAAACTCGCACGGTTAAATGCATTAGCTTCATTTTTATACAGATCGCTAAATAATTATTTATCAATAACTAAAGTCCAATCATTGAAAATACAAAATAAAAACTATCCCCCATTTAGCGTTTATTCATGATATTTTTCTTATCCTCGAAAGAATTTAGATTAACTTTGTGACCGCATTATCCGTGAAGGAACTAACAAAAGAACTCGCATGATAAAAATAATTCGCTATACTTTATGGCTAATCTGCCTACAGCTGACGATTAGCCACGTTGCTTTATACGCACAAAACACCACTTATGCTAGCGGCATCGTTAAAGATTCGATCAGTGGTGACCCTTTATCTTATGTATCTGTCATGTTTGAAGGCTCAACGATTGGAGCGATGACAGACGATAATGGGACATTTAATCTGCAAAATAATATGGGGCTTACCCGATTAGTTGTCTCCTCCTTAGGGTATGACAACAAAACCGTTACGCTAAAATCTGGACAAAACAACAACTTAGAAATACAACTTCGTCCTACCTCGTTTGAAATAGCGGAAGTCGTCGTTAAACCTAAACGAGAGAAATATAGCCGGAAAGATAATCCCGCTGTTGAACTCATCAAAAAAGTAATCGAGCATAAAAATGATAATCGCATCGAAACAAAAGAGGAATACCAAAATGAGGTATATGAGAAATTAAGTATGTCTCTTGATGACTTTAACCCCAATTTGGAAAAAAACAAATTTCTTAAGAAGTTTAAATTCATCAAGAATTATCTTGACACCTCAGAGTTTAACGGAAAGCCAATACTGACTATTTCTGTCAGAGAGACTATCTCGGATCAATATTACCGTAAACATCCTAAAACTGAAAAGATCATCACCAAAGCAAAGCGCCAACAAGGTGTTGATAAAACTTTAGATGATGGGGGCGCCATCACATCTAATCTAGAGGAAATTTTTAAAGGTGTAAACATCTTCGACAACAATATCAATATCTTATTGAATCGATTTGTAAGTCCACTCTCTTCCACCCTTGCTGTCTCTTATTATAAGTATTACATAATGGACACGGTAAGTGTAGCGGGAGATCCTTGCGTCGACCTCGCTTTCGTCCCCGTAAATAGCCAAAGTTATGGATTTACAGGAAGACTGTATATTACGCTTGATGGGAACTATGCCGTCAAGAAATTCCTATTGAACACCCCCGCTAATATCAACTTAAATTGGGTGGACAAACTACGTATTGAACAAGAGTTCAAACAGATGCCAGACAGCACATGGGTGCTTGCCAATGAGAATACGTATGTAAATTTCTACATCGTAAAAGGAGCTCAACAGCTTTATGCTCATCAGCTTAGAAACTTCGACAAATATCAATTCAACGTACAAAACGCCGACTCGATTTTCGGATTACTTGGCTCAACACATGTCTTACCCGATGCCACCGCACAAGCTGATACGTTTTGGATAAACAACAGGCATATACCTCTTAAAGAGAAAGAGAGTGCGCTCAATGATCTGTTGGCGCAACTGCGTAAAGTTCCAGCTTTTAACGCTATCATCAAAACTGCTGAGATTTTGATAACAGGATATATTCCCACGACAGCGGATAAGAATAAGAGTAAATTCGATTTCGGTCCGATGAACACCACCTTTAGCGCCAACCACCTGGAGGGATTTCGTATGCGTGTTGGAGGTATGACAACCGCCAATCTTAATCCTCATTGGTTCGCCAGTGGTTATATGGCTTACGGCACAAACGACCGTAAATTGAAATATAACGCAAAACTGACTTATAGCTTCAATAAAAAGAAATATCACGAAGGAGAAAGTCCCGTGAATAACATCTCCGCGATCCAAGAATATGATGTCTATACACCGGGTCAAGACTTTCTCTTCACCAGCAAGGACAATATGTTCGTGGCTTGGAAAGTTGGAGAACCTGTCACGATGATGCAATATATTCGTAAGACAATGCTTCAATACCAAAAAGAGTGGCTCAATGGCTTGAGCTTAACCACTTGGGCTCGTAACGAGAATAACGAAGCCGCAGGAACGCTAAGCTATGACCGCTATAATGAAGATGGCACGCTTACAAACCTAAAGAGTTTCAACAACACGGAACTAGGCGTACAATTGCGTTTTGCTCCCGGCGAACGAGCTTACAATGGACGAGAAGGCAAGAACTCTATTTTCAACCTCTCTAAAGATGCTCCTATATTCAAGTTATCACATCAAATAGGATTGAAGAATTTTCTTGGTGGAGATTTCAAATATAACCATACGGAGATCAGTGCGGAGAAACGTATATGGCTCTCCTCTTTCGGTCATATCGATGCGCTAGTAACGGCAGGTAAAGTTTGGGATAAAGTACCATTTCCCCTATTAATCATGCCCAACACCAACCAGTCCATCACTATACAACCACAAGCGTTTAACATGATGCGTGCGCTAGAGTTTGTCAGTGACCAATATGTGTCTTTCTATTTTACGTATTACCTGAAAGGCTGGATTTTAAATCGCATCCCGGGCATTAAGTGGCTACGATTGAGAGAGGTTGTCTCTTTCAGCGGATTCTATGGAGGATTGACAGAAAAGAATAATCCCACGCTCAATCCTACCGGACTTTATCGCTTTCCGGAAGGCACGTCTCCTATGGGGAAAACCCCTTATTTGGAAGCCAGTATAGGTTTAGAAAATATTTTCAAGATCTTGCGTATCGATTACTATCGACGCTTGACTTACCTGGACCAACCCAATATAAAGAAGGGTGGAGTACGCATCGCATTAAGATTTTCTTTTTAAAGGATATAACGAAAAACAAAAAGATATTATTAAAGAAATGATGGATAAAGATTTGGAACGCAGACCAAATGTATGGGCTTTAACGCCTTTAGTCGTATTTTTACTAACCTATTTAGTTGTCTCTCTTTACGTCGGAGATTTTTATAAGATACCCATCACGGTAGCTTTCGCCATCTCATGCGCCGTGGCTATCGCCATATCTAAAGGAGGCAAACTAAACAACCGAATCGAGCAATTTTGCAAAGGTGCCGCCAATAGTAACATCATGCTTATGGTGCTCATATTTATATTGGCGGGAGCTTTTGCTCAAACAGCCAAAGCGATGGGAGCCGTTGACGCCACCGTCAATCTCACTCTCGCAATCCTACCTGGCAACTTGTTGGCTGCCGGCATTTTCTTAGCCGCATGCTTCATCTCTATATCAGTAGGCACCTCCGTAGGCACTATCGTAGCGCTTGCCCCTGTCGCTGTAGGTATCGCAGAAAAGACGGGAATGCCTGATGCCCTCATGCTGGGTGTGGTGGTCAGTGGAGCGATGTTTGGCGATAATCTATCGTTCATATCTGACACCACTATCGTCGCGACTCGGACACAAGGATGCCAAATGTCTGATAAGTTTAAGGTAAATATACGTATAGCTCTACCTATCGCTTTGCTGACGGGTTTTATCTACGTACTCTCCGGCAATGGTATTGAAAGCGTCTATACAGCAAGTTCTATTGAATGGATTAAGGTTATTCCATATCTCATCGTACTTGTTTTGGCCGTTTGCGGTGTCAATGTCATGCTTGTCTTATTTATTGGTATTTTCCTATCTGGAGGTGTCGGACTCCTTACAAACAGTTTCGATATATGGGAATGGAATACCTCTATGGGATTAGGTATCACAAATATGGGTGAGCTGATCATTGTAACATTACTGGCTGGTGGCATGCTTGAGATGATACGATACAATGGAGGCATCGATTGGCTTATCCGCAAATTGACTCAACGTATTCACTCGACAAAAGGAGCGGAAGCCAGTATCGCATCTCTTGTATGTTTCGCTAATCTTTGTACCGCCAATAACACGATCGCGCTCATCATGTCTGGTTCTATCGCACGAGATATAGCAGAACGTTTTCATATCGACTCTCGCAGAAGCGCCAGTCTTTTGGATATCTTCTCTTGCTTTGTGCAAGGCATCATTCCGTATGGAGCTCAAATGCTGATGGCAGCCGGACTAGGACATGTATCACCTATCGAGATCATGCGTTATCTTTATTACCCGTATCTTTTAGGAGCGGGTGCGTTATTGGCTATTTTATTCAACTATCCAAGGAAATACACTTGCCAATAATTGTATAATCGCCTGTTTTTTTTTACAGTTACCTTAATTCTGCGACACTTCCCTAAAAAAGCAAATTAAAGTACTGAGTAATTAAAGACACGTACCACACCCCTACCCATATCGTCAGCATATACAAAGACAACATTAGGATGTGTTGAGTCAGCTTTTTGTGAATATTCCATGAAAATATTGAATAAACTGATGGCAATAGAAATGTATACTCTTCGCATAATAAAAACTATTAAATTATTTTTCTTTTCGATTTTGTATATATTTACAAATCATTGGGTTAAATGATAATGAATGTATTTGATTCAATGAGCATGATTATTTTTGTAGAAAAAGTGTACCTTTGAAAGGTGAAAATTTCTTGATAAGAAAATTATTATAATTAAATACATTATGAAAACAATCTATTCTTTTTTATTACTATGTTGTTTTTTACTAGTATCTTGTTCTGAATCACCTATTCAGGAATTTCATATTATTCCTCAACCGCAAAATATTAATTATATTCCGGGTGAGATTAATTTGGATAATAAAGTAACCATCGCTTATTCTGACGGATTGGAAAATGAAGCAAAACTTCTGTCTTCTTATCTAAAATCAGATTTTAATATTCAAAGTGAATTGGCTAAGGGTAATAAAGGTGATATCATATTAGCCATTGATCCTTCTGTAATGGCTGATAAGAAAGAGGCTTATCAGTTGGATATGAGTAAAAGAATGGTTTTGTTGAAATCTTCTGATGCTCATGGCGTAATGAATGGTATCCAAACATTCCGTCAGACTATTCGTCAAGAAGATGGAAAAACAATCATTCAGAAAGCACAGATTAATGATTATCCTGCATTTAACTGGAGAGCCCTTTTGTTAGATGAAGCTCGTTATTTTAAAGGTAAACAGGCCGTATTAGACCTGCTTGATCGTATGTCTGAATTGAAAGTAAATGTTTTTCATTGGCATCTTACTGATGATCAAGGTTGGCGTATTGAAATAAAAAAATATCCAAAGTTAACAGAAATTGGAGCTTTTCGAGATTCTACAGAAATTACTCACTTTGAAAGTAATGTGTTTGATGGAAAACCTCATGGAGGTTTTTATACGCAAGATGATATTCGGGAAATTGTAAAATATGCGGCTGATAGACATATATCCATTGTCCCGGAAATTGAAATGCCTGGACATGGAAGTGCTGCTATTGCAGCATATCCTTGGTTAGGTACAAGCGGCAAACAGATCAAAGTCCCTTGTAAATTTGGTGTTCACTATAATGCATATAATGTAAGTGATCCAAAAGTGTTGCAATTCCTTGAAGACGTGATAGATGAGGTAATCACTCTTTTCCCTTTTCCTGTAATCCATATCGGAGGTGATGAAGTACGTTACGATCCTTGGAAATCTTCGGCTCAGGTAAAGAAATATATGAAAGAAAACAATATTGACTCTTATGCTGGTCTGCAGGTATTCTTTACAAATAATATTTCAAATCTGCTGGCTTCTAAAAATAGAAGGATGATGGGATGGAATGAAATTACCGGTGCTCAGGTAAATGATTATCAGCAAGACGGAAGTGGTGAATCTAAACATAAATTAGCACCTGAAACAATTGTTCATTTCTGGAAAGGAGAACCAAAACTTATTAAGAAAGCCATCAAAGATGGATATGATGTAGTTAATTCTTATCATAAATACACTTATTTAGATTATTCTTACGAATCTATTCCTTTGGAAAAGTCATACAGTTTCAATCCCGTTCCGGAAGGTCTGACTGAAACAGAACAAAAGAAGGTCTTGGGTCTGGGTTGCCAGATGTGGGGCGAGTTTATTCCTACAGTTGACAATATGAATTCAAAGATATTCCCTCGTATTGCAGCCTATGCTGAAACGGGTTGGTCTGGAGAAAAGAATAAAGATTACAATCGTTTCCTGACATCCTTAAAAGGATTCTTGAAAAAATGGTCTGATCTGGGAATAAAACCAGGTCCAGTGGAAACTCCTTCTAAATAAAGAATGTTTTATTTATGATTCAATGCAGGAGAAAGGACAATATTTAGTTCTTTCTTCTGCATTTTGTTTATGAAAAAGACAATATTTTATTGAAAAAACACCTTTTTTGTTTAGGAAAGTAACTATGAAACTTGTCTTGATATTGAGTCGTGAAACTACTATATGGAGAAAAAAGGAATATATACAATAAAAGAACTTTTATCTCGATATTGTGATGGAGATGTTACTTCGGAAGAAAGATTACAGATTGAAAAGTGGATGGATGAATCGGAAGAACATTGAAAAATTGTACGTCAGATTTATATGATACACTTGACATCTGATACTATTTCCGTTAAGAATCGAGTAAATATGAAAAAAATTGGTATAGAAAAACATACGGGAAAATATTGGCGTATTTCCCCGTATGAATAGACTGTCGCGCTTTATCGAAGCGTACCTTGTTGAGCTTGTTGCACCATGTTTTCGTTAGCTAAGATAACAATTTCAACACGACGATTCAAAGAGCGTCCCTCCGGAGTATCGTTTGTAGCGACAGGATCATGCACACCCTTACCTTCAAAGACCATACGATCAGAACTTACGCCCTGCAACATCAAATAATCATAAACACTCTTAGCGCGTTTCTCTGACAATGTCTGATTATAATCCACTTTACCTGTATTATCCGTAAAACCTACGATACGAATATCCGTATCCGGATTAGACTTCAAGCTTGTGGCAAAATTGCGCAAAGCGCTTTTAGAAGCATCACTTAATGTACTGGAATTTGTAGCGTACAAGATGCCCGAATCAAACGTCACCTTCAATGCCTCACCATTATTGACTGTCTCAATCTTAGTATCTTCTGGCAAAGTAGCCTCCAGCTCCTTTTTCTGCTTATCCATCTTCTTACCGATCAAAGCTCCTGCTGTACCACCCACGGCGGCACCAATTACCGAACCTATCGCGGCATTTCCCGCTAACGCGCCGATACCGGCACCTACAGCAGCGCCACCACCAACACCAATAGCCGTGCCTTTGGCCGTATTATTCCATGTTCCGCAGCTCGTAAATATCACTGCCATACACAACAATAAAACTGACAATAATTTAAAATTCTTCATATCTTCTACATTTTACTAGTTATAAATACATAACAATCATCAATCGAACATGTTGATAGAATCACAATATTCAAGCTCTCCCTGTACAATAAAGGTGATTTCCTCCGGCTCATATTTGCCGACACCATCTCTTAGAGCATTCTTGATCACATATTCTATAAGTTCCTCCTCGTCAATGTCCACCTCATCATCACTATCATCATCCAACATTCCATTTGACTCATAAAAATCATAAATCAAATCTACGATATAATTAATATCATCATTGCTGAATTTACCTTTCAGCTCTTGAGGAAGATAGTTCTGGATAAATTTTACAGAATCATCCTCATCATACAATAATTCGTCATTGTTTGTACTCATAATCAATCTCTTTTTATTGGTTTAATATAGGGCAAATTTACAGAAATATTTCAAACCGCATACGATTCAACGATTACAATTCATCACAAAATGAAAAAGGGGATAAGACCTATCCTTTCAGATATTCTCACCCCCTTTTATCTTATGTGGTAAGCCCAAAATCTAAATTACCTTGGGCATTCTTCTTTATTTATGCTCATTCCTTCACCTTAAAGGTCAAACCATTAGTATCTATATCAATCAAGATAGGACGTGTACGATCTACCGTACCGGCCAACAAGGCTTTAGACAACTCGTTCAATACCAATTTCTGGATGACACGTTTTACGGGACGAGCGCCAAACTGAGGATCATAACCTTTATCGGCAATATAGCTAACAGCCGCATCCGTAAAGTCTAACGCAACGCCATTACCCTCCAACATTTTCCTCACTCCATTCAACTGCAAAGAGACGATCTTTCTAATCTCAGCCTCGCTCAACGGAGTAAACATGATAATGTCATCAATACGATTCAAGAACTCAGGACGGATTGTCTTCTTCAACAATTCCAATACCTGCTCCTTCGTATCCTCTACCACTTTTTCACGTGTAGCGTCCGTAATTTTCTCGAAGTTCTCTCTAATCAAAGAAGAACCCAAGTTACTTGTCATGATAATAATCGTATTCTTGAAGTTTACAAGACGCCCCTTATTATCCGTTAAACGACCATCGTCCAACACTTGCAATAAGATATTGAACACATCTGGATGTGCCTTCTCTATCTCATCGAACAAGACGACTGAATAAGGTTTACGACGAATAGCCTCTGTAAGTTGTCCACCCTCGTCATATCCTACATATCCCGGAGGCGCACCGATCAAACGAGTCGCGCTGAACTTCTCTTGATACTCACTCATATCGATACGAGTCATCATATTCTCGTCGTCAAACAGATACTCTGCCAACGCCTTGGCCAACTCTGTCTTACCAACACCCGTAGTACCCAAGAAAATGAATGAGCCAATCGGGCGTTTAGGATCTTGCAATCCGGCCCGACTACGACGAACCGCATCCGCGATCGCATTAATAGCCTCATCTTGACCAACCACACGCTTATGAAGCTCTTCTTCCAGATGCAACAACTTCTCTTTTTCGCTCTGCATCATCTTGCTTACAGGTATGCCTGTCCAACGAGAAACGACATCAGCGATATCATCGCTATCAACCTCTTCCTTGATCATAGCCGCTCCACCCTGCATCTTCTTCAAGCGGGCTTGCACCTCTTTGATCTCCTCTTCTTTTTGCTTGATCTTACCATAGCGAATCTCAGCGACCTTACCATAATCACCTTCACGCTCCGCTTTTTCAGCCTCAAACTTCAAGTTCTCTATATCGATCTTATTCTGCTGAATCTTATTAATTTGCTCTTTTTCGCTTTGCCATTGTGCCTTTTGCTTGGTCTCCTCCTCTTTCAAGTCGGCGATCTCTTTGCCCAACTGCTCCAATTTGACAGCATCATTTTCTCGTTTGATTGCCTCACGCTCAATCTCCAGCTGTTTGATACGACGAGAGATCTCATCCAATGATTCCGGCACAGAGTCTATTTGCAAACGTAAACGAGCAGCTGCCTCATCCATCAAATCGATTGCCTTATCGGGTAAGAATCGGTCCGTAATATAACGACTTGATAGTTGAACAGCAGAAATAATAGCATCATCTTTAATACGAACCTTATGATGATTCTCATATTTCTCTTTCAAACCACGAAGAATTGAAATTGTATCCAACTCACTTGGCTCATCAACCATAACCGTCTGGAATCGACGTTCCAAAGCTTTATCCTTTTCAAAATATTTCTGATACTCATCCAAGGTCGTCGCACCAATAGAACGCAACTCACCACGAGCCAACGCCGGTTTCAAGATGTTTGCGGCATCCATCGCTCCTTCGCCCTTACCAGCGCCAACCAATGTATGGATCTCATCGATGAACAAGATGATTTCTCCTTCGGACTTCGTCACCTCATTAACGACTGCTTTCAAACGCTCCTCAAACTCACCCTTATATTTAGCGCCAGCTATCAAAGCGCCCATATCCAAAGAGTAGATCTGCTTAGACTTTAAATTTTCTGGCACATCCCCTCGTACGATACGATGGGCCAATCCTTCTGCTATCGCTGTTTTACCTACACCAGGCTCACCTATCAATATCGGATTATTTTTCGTACGACGGCTTAATATCTGTAATACACGACGAATTTCCTCATCACGTCCGATTACCGGATCTAGTTTTCCGCTACGAGCACGTTCATTCAAATTAATCGCATATTTGCTCAATGCCTCGTATGTATCCTCTGCCGACTGACTTGTTACCTTGCTACCTTTACGCAACTCCTCAATCGCCAAACGCAACTCATTCTCCGTCACTCCCGCATCCTTCAATATTTGAGAAGCGGTGCTTTTCTCAGTGAACAAAGCCATGATTATCGGTTCCAAAGAGACATATTGATCACCCATTTTAGAGGAATAATCGATCGCTTTTTGTAGCACAGCGTTCGACTCATTGGAGAGATAGGGTTCGCCTCCCGAAACTTTAGGATAAGATTCGATTTGACGATCGAGCACAGCATTCAAGTTTTGAGTGTTTACAGCCAACTTCTGGAAGATAAAGTTAGTTACACTCTCGCCCGTCAAGATGACAGCTTTCAACAGATGTACCGGCTCTATCACCTGCTGGTTATTTTTCGTAACCAACTGTACAGCCTGCTGAACAGCCTCCTGCGCCTTGATTGTAAAATTGTTAAAATTCATATACTTAATCTCCTTTCTTGTTTCCTTACTTGGTTTGTCATACGCCTTTATTCACACAAAAAAAATGCCAAATCCCTTTTATGTCATTATGTCTATTTTTCACCTCTCACACTCTTTTATATCTGTCAAAACGTCAATATCAGCGACACCAAGTTGCATTTTGAATATATATTCTTTCATATAGTCACCTATACATATTTTATTATGTATCTCTATTCTTATAACAGAGCAATCACGTAAAAGTTAAAAAAAGAATGAAGGGAAGCGCCATTATCACTTATCCGTGTATCTTTACGCCATTAAATATCAAATAATATATTAGATATATGCTGATTTTACTATCTCCCGCAAAAACAATGACGGGGAATTCTAAAATAAATGCCCCCAAAGGGACTATGCCTCGTTTCCAAAATGAAGCGAACGAAATAGCGCTACAAATGGCTCAATTAACAGTTGAGGAGTTAAAAAAACAACTTAAACTTAGTCCTAAATTAGCAATAGAATGTTACCAACGTTTTCACGATTTTCATGCGATTAACACACCCGCCTTACAAGCGCTATTAGCCTATACAGGTGTTGTATTTAAGCACATCAAGCCCAATGACTTCACCGAAAAAGACTTTTTCTTCGCTCAAGAGAAAATACGTTTTGTGTCGGGCTGTTACGGACTATTGCGCCCGCTTGACCTGATCAAGCCATACCGCATGGAATTTGATTTAAAACTCCCGGAATGGAACGATTCTAATATTTATTCCTTTTGGAGAGATAAACTGACAAAAATACTGATTGATGACACACGCCAAAATGACGGTATCTTATTCAACTTGGCAAGTATGGACGTACGCCCCGCTTTTCACTGGAAAGAGATAGAGAATAACCTGCGAATCATCACGCCTGAATTTAAGGTAATGAAAAATGGAAAGCTTGAGACAATTGTCATCTATGCGAAAATGTGTCGTGGGGAGATGTGTCGCCATATCATAAAAGAACAGATCTCTAATCCCGAAGACTTGAAAAATTTCACGTGGGAAGGCTTCGCTTTCCGTGAAGCTCTATCCTCTAACAATCAATGGATATTTACACAAGAATAGCGACTAAAGCAAGCGATTTAAGATATATCAAAAATTTATTTTTACTTTAATCATGCATGTTAAAAATTTTTTGAGAACTTAGAAAATTGTCTAAAATATAAATCCATATCTTTGAAACATTCTAAAAACTGATACATACATGAAAAAGATTCTGACATGCTTGGCCTTAGGATTGGCGACCACCGGACAGGCATTAACGCCGCTATGGACAAGAGACGCTCGTATCTCTCCAAATGGAAACGAAATAGCTTTTTGCTATAAGGGTGATATCTATAAGGTCGCGACACAAGGAGGAACAGCGACTCGACTTACATCACAGGAGTCTTATGAATGCACCCCCATTTGGTCTCCCGATGGGAAACATATAGCTTTCGCCAGTGACAGAAACGGCAATTTCGACGTGTTTATCATGCCCGCTGACGGTGGAACCCCTACACGGATCACTACCAATTCAGCATCTGAGACACCTACCTCTTTCTCCCCTGATGGCAAATATGTGCTTTTTAACGCATCCATACAAGATCCAGCTAAAAGCGCACTCTTCCCTACATCCGCTCTTTCTGAGTTATATAAAGTGCCCATAAATGGCGGACGTACTGAACAGGTACTGGCGACTCCGGCAGAGATGGTTTGCTTCAATCCCTCTGGCAAGGGATTCCTTTATCAAGATCGCAAAGGCTTTGAGGACACTTGGCGTAAACATCACACCTCTTCTGTAACTCGCGACATTTGGAGTTATGACGCTCAAACAAGAAAACACACCAATCTGACAAATCGTGATGGAGAAGACCTCAACGCCGTGTTTAGCGCAGACAGTAAGACCGTCTACTTCTTGAGCGAACGTAATGGGGGCTCTTTTAATGTTTACTCTTTCCCTGTCGACAATCCACAAGCTATACAAGCCGTCTCCTCTTTTAAAACACATCCCGTACGCTTCCTCTCTATTGGAAATGGAAATTTGCTTTGCTACACTTATGATGGCGAAATTTATACACAGCGCCCCGGAAACGCTCCTCAAAAAGTAAAGATAGACCTTGTACATGACGATGCCGCCGACATAGCGAACTTCAATCTCTCTTCTGGAGCCACCTCTGCGACAGTCTCTCCTGATGGTAAACAGGTAGCCTTCATTATCCGAGGTGAGGTCTTCGTAACATCGTCGGATTATAAAACAACAAGACAAATCACCCATACCGCAGCAGCTGAACAGGGATTGAGTTTCTCTCCCGACAATCGCACATTAGCATACGCAAGCGAACGTGACGGAAACTGGCAGCTCTATTTAGCTAAAATGGAACGTGAAGAGGAGAGTAATTTCCCCAACGCGACAATTATTAAAGAAGAGGTCATTTTACCATCAAAAAATATAGAACGAGCTTATCCTCAATTCTCTCCCGACGGAAAAGAGTTGGCATTTATCGAAGATCGCATGAAGTTGATGGTAATAAATCTTGAGACGAAAAAGGTACGGCAAGTAACCGATGGCTCCACATGGTATGACACAGGCGGAGGATTTGACTTTTCTTGGTCTCCCGACGGGAAATGGTTTACTTTGGAGTTTATCGGCAACAAGCATGACCCCTATACTGATATAGGACTTGTCAACGCTCAAGGCGGAGAAATCATCAATATCACCAATAGTGGCTACACTAGCGGATCTCCTAAATGGGTATTAGACGGAAACGCTATCCTTTTCTCTTCCGAACGTTATGGCATGCGCGCTCACGCTTCTTGGGGTTCTCTCTATGACGCTTTTTTAGTGTTTATGAATCAAGACGCTTATGATAAGTTTAATTTAAGCAAAGAAGACTACGAGCTTCAGAAAGAACTGGAAAAAGAGCAAGAAAAAGCAACCTCTCAAAAAGACGAGAAGAAAGAGAAAGATTCTAAAGAAGCTAAAGATAAAGACGAACAACCCAAAGAGATCAACATTGAATTAAAGGGCATACAAGACCGAATCATTCGTCTAACTCCCAACTCTTCAAACATGGGTAGCACAATGATCTCTAAAAATGGAGAGTCTCTGTATTATCTCGCGGCTTTTGAGAGTGGCTTTGATCTTTGGAAAATGAATCTACGCAACAAAGAGACTAAACTCTTGCATAAGATGAACACCGGGTGGGCCAATATTGAGATGGATAAAGAGGGGAAAAACCTATTCCTATTAGGCAGAAGCATGCAAAAAATGGAAGAATCTTCCGGCAAATTAACTCCTATAAGCTATCAGGTTAACCTCAAGATGGACTTGGCGGCCGAACGTGCCTATATGTTCGAACATGTCTATAAGCAAGAGAAGAAACGCTTCTATGAGATAAATATGCATGGCGTAGACTGGGAGGCGATGACTGCCGCTTATCGTAAATTCTTACCTCATATCAATAATAATTACGACTTCGCCGAACTTCTTAGCGAATACTTAGGAGAACTGAATGTTTCTCATACCGGAGGACGCTACCACGCTCCGGGAGGACACGACGCTACGGCAAACTTAGGAGTGTTTTTTAACTGGGAACACAAAGGTAAAGGATTGTTGATCGACGAGATCGTGGAATATGGCCCTTTCGATCATGCACGCTCCAAAGTGAAAGCGGGAGATATCATCGAAAAAATAGACGGGCAAGAGATCTCTTCCGATATGAACTATTATCAACTGCTCAACAACAAGGCTAGTAAAAAGACACTTGTCTCCATCTTAGATCCAAAGACAAATAAAAGATGGGATGAGGTAATTGTCCCTATTAGCCAAGGTACATTCAATAATTTGCTTTATAAACGCTGGGTAAAACAGCGTGCGGCGGATGTAAACAAATGGTCTAATGGAAGATTGGGATATGTGCATATTCAATCGATGGGCGATCCTAGCTTCCGCTCGGTATATTCTGATATCTTAGGTAAATACAACAATCGTGAAGGTATTGTTATCGATACACGCTTTAATGGTGGAGGACGTTTACATGAGGATATTGAGATCTTATTCAGCGGACATAAATATCTAACGCAAGTGACACGTGGCAAAGAGGCCTGCGACATGCCAAGCCGACGCTGGAACAAACCATCTATCATGTTGCAATGCGAAGCGAATTATAGTAACGCGCATGGCACTCCTTGGGTATATAAACATCAGCACATAGGAAAATTAGTAGGTATGCCTGTTCCCGGAACCATGACGACAGTCTCTTGGGAAACGCTTCAAGATCCATCTCTTATCTTTGGCATTCCCGTAACAGGTTATCGCCTCTCTGACGGAAGCTATTTGGAGAATAAGCAGCTGGAACCGGATATTAAAGTGGCCAACTCTCCGGAAACAGTTGTCGAAGGGGAAGACAGTCAGCTGAAAGCCGCTGTTGAAGAGCTGTTAAAAGAAATCGATCATAAATAGCGACAACGAAGAAAGTCGACTTTCTTCGTCATACGTTCTAATCATCGAGATTTTGCCTTATGGCCAAATCTCGATGATTTTTTATATACACTTCTCTTCATACCGCAAAAACTACACGCTCCTTCCGGGCACAAAAAACGTAAAAGTTATCAATCTAATAAATTATACATTCCTTGATGAATGGCTTTTAACACTAAATCCACGGAGTTCTTCGCCCCTAATTTGACAATCAAATTCTTACGATGTGTCTCCACTGTGTTCACCGATAAACAAAGCTGCTTCGCGATCTCTCGTGTACTCAGCCCTTGAGCGATTAATCGCAACACATCTATCTCTCGATGTGTCAATGACAAATTCGATAATTGTCGATCCAACATACGAGTCAATATTTGCTTAAAATGAGAATCTAAATAGACACCACCACTCAATACGCTTCGAATTGCTAGCGAAAACTCACTGATATCAGAGCTTTTCCATATAATACCTCGCACTCCACTTTGCGCCAACCGCTTAACGGTCCAAAGCTCATCATGTACGGTATTCACCAATATTTTCGCCTTATGATCTTTTTGAAAGACATATTGAATCAAATCAAATCCATCTAAATCCGGCAGTTCTATATCAAATAGGTATAAATCAAATGAACAACATTCTATTTGCTTAATCATCTCCTCCCTCGATGAAGCAAGAACGATATCGTCTATCACATCTATCTCTTGCGCCACGCATCTTAACCCTAATAAGGTCAGGCTGTAGGTATCCATTAATAGTATTTTCATAGTTTTTAATTTTCATTTTATTTTATACCACCCTATCTTTTCTCATTCCAATATGAAGATTTGGATATTATCTTCTTCAAAGATAGTGAAAAATTAGCGGGCATCCGCATTCATCACGCCTACCCGCCATATAAAGACCATTGCCCCCTCGGTCTGAAACGAAAACCTATACAACATCACGGAAAACAATGATATTTATCTCAAATGATCAATCTCATAAATCCTTTTCTTCTAACAAATAAAGAAACAGAACGGCTGCTATCTGCCGAATATAGAAAAGCGTTTAATCCTATTTTTATATCTCTGTACATCAATTAGTTACAGTGATATCAAGTGAATAGTTAATCACTTGTCATTAGAATAACTATTCACTTGTCATTGGAATAACTAATCCAACAACGAGTGATTAACTATTCCAATAACCTTGTCTCAATTATTTATTTTTTTAGCTCTTTATAGAAGTGAAATTCCATAAAAAAACAAGAAGTATATCAAACACGATATAGTTTTTCTCTCTTAAATCTCATCAATAAATATCACGGATTATAGTGATTAAGCTATCAAAAGAAGCATTACTTTTGTTCCTCAAACAGGCTATTAAAACATATAGAGCAAAATCATGACAAAAAAGATATTATTCTTACACGGTTTTTTCGCATCCGGTCAATGCCATCCCGCACAAACAATAAAAAAATATTTCAATGGGAAAGTAGAAGTGCTGACACCTGATTTACCTCTACACCCTCAAACAGCATTGACATTTATATCTCAACTTTGTGAAACAGAACACCCCGATATTTTAGTCGGAAATAGTAACGGCGCATTTCTAGCCCAAATAACAGCGACAAAAAAACATTTACCGGCACTTCTGGGAAATCCTCATTTTGAAATGACTCGATTTTTAGCGGATCGCATCGGTGAGCATACCTACAAATCCCCCCGGTTAGACAAAAATCAACAATTTATGATCGATCAAACACTCATCTCTGAATTTGACACACTGCAACAACACCAATGGGACTATTGTGAACCTGATTGTAGCGAACGAATTTGGGGAGTCTTCGGGACAAACGACACACTGGCCCATTATGAGCCCCTCTTTTTAAAACACTATAAACACACTTATCATTTTCCCGGAGGCCATACACCTACCGCCGAAGAGACCCTACAATATTACGTTCCACTGATTGAACAACTCTTGGCTACATATTAGCCCTGACACGACTCAACGTCTCAGGCGTCATCAACAAATAAGAAGCGATATAAGAAAGAGGCGCACGACGAATAATCTCCGGATGTTCTTTCAGTAAACGAGAATAACGCTCATTGGCTGTCTCAAAACGCAATGAGTCCGCTTTACGCTGAGATAGTATCAATGAGTTTTCCAATAAACGGCGATACATCACCTCTATCTGATAGTCCACCTCACACAGGGCGAGCAATGGATCATGTGGTATTCCATAAATCACCGTATTCTCCAGCGCCTCAACCATCAAATTCGCCGGACGCTGACGCAAGAAGCTCTCTATACAAATAAACACATTATCCTCACTTGCGAAATGCTCCGTCAACTCCCGTTTATTTTTAAAATAAAACTGACGAATCATGCCCTTATACACATACCCTATCTGGGTGCAGATCTCATTAGGGCCAACAAACAATTCTCCTTTTTTCAGCTCTGTACGAACCAATATAGCAGCCAATTTCTCAACATCTTCCTCTCCTAACAAGATCGATTGAGCCGCGATTCTACGAGCTATCAGTATCGCTTCATCCATAACACAATTGGTCTATTTTTATCACTTTAAATTAACAAAGTTACGAAAAAAGTGAAACCTGACGACAAATCAAGCTCCACTTTTACTCCTAATACTCGCTATTAAACATTACTTATACTCCTGCCAACTCTTAATCAAGATATCATCTACGCTCAAAGTGCAGAAAGCCTGAATGAAAGCACTGGCCAAACGTGCGTTCGTGATCAACGGAATGTTCAAATCAATAGCCGCACGACGAATCTTGTAACCATTGTCCAACTCTCCTGCAGATAAATCGCGCGGGATATTGACAACCATATCTATCTTTTTCTCATGCAGCATACCAAGCGCTTGAGGCTCACCCTCTTCACTAGGCCAATAGACCAAAGTGCTCTCTACACCATTCTCTTTCAAAAAGCGATGTGTACCCCCTGTCGCATACAGGTTATAACCATTAGCCGCCAACATCTTGATAGCGTCTAACATATCCACTTTTTGTTTCAACGCTCCCGTAGATAGTAATATGTTTTTCTCCGGCACACGCTGACCAACAGCGAGCATACTGGTTAATACCGCCTCCGACACATCATCGCCCAAACAGCCGACCTCTCCCGTAGAAGCCATGTCCACTCCTAATACAGGATCGGCTTTCTGCAAGCGATTAAAGGAGAATTGAGAGGCTTTAATACCTACATAATCCAAATCGAACTCATTCTTATTGGGCTTCTCCACCGGCAAACCTAACATAATACGTGTCGCCAACTCGATAAAGTTTATCTTCAACACCTTGCTGACAAACGGGAAGGAACGACTAGCGCGCAAATTACATTCTATAACCTTGATCTCATTTCCTTTCGCCAAATATTGGATATTAAACGGACCTGAAATGTTCAGCTCTTTTGCGATACGCTTACTGATACGCTTAATGCGGCGCACAGTCTCAACATACAACTTCTGCGCAGGAAATTGAATCGTCGCGTCACCTGAATGGACACCCGCAAATTCTATATGTTCACTAATAGCATATATAATTATCTCACCATGATCAGCCACCGCATCCATCTCTACTTCTTTAGCGTGCTCAATAAACCGGCTGACAACCACAGGGTGTTTTTTGCTTACATTGGCCGCTAATTTCAAGAAACGCTCCAATTCTTCTTGATTAGAACATACATTCATGGCCGCGCCACTCAACACATAACTTGGGCGCACCAATACGGGGAACCCAACCTCACGAACGAAACCATTGATATCGTCCATAGAAGAAAGCTCTTTCCAGCGCGGTTGATCTACACCAATCCGATCTAACATCGCAGAGAACTTCTCTCTGTCTTCCGCATTATCGATGCTCTTAGCGGATGTTCCCAAGATCTGAACATGCTGCTCATCCAAACGCATCGCCAAATTATTCGGTATCTGTCCTCCTGTTGAGACAATGACACCATGTGGATTTTCCAACTCAATGATATCCATCACCCGCTCGAACGTTAGCTCATCGAAATAAAGTCGATCGCACATATCATAATCGGTCGATACAGTTTCCGGATTATAGTTTATCATCACAGAACGATAGCCCTCTTTTCTAATCGTATTTAAAGCCTGCACACCACACCAGTCAAACTCCACAGAACTACCGATGCGATAAGCGCCCGAACCTAACACGACAATAGAACGATGGTCACCCAAATAGGACACATCATTCTCCGTGCCACTATATGTCAAATACAAATAGTTCGTTTGAGCAGGATATTCAGCCGCTAAAGTATCTATTTGTTTCACTACCGGCAATATACCACGCTCTTTTCTGAACCGACGGACTAACATCATGCCCTTTTCAATATCCTCATCCAACCCTAAAGCACGAGCGATTTGAAAATCAGAGAATCCTTGAATCTTCGCCCTACGAATCAACTCCGGATCAATACGCCAGCAAGTTATGCCTTTCATATCAAAGGCATGCAATTCTTTTGAGGTCTGCATAATGCCATATAGCTTCTGCAAGAACCAACGATCTATCTTTGTCAGCTCATGTATCTGATCGACCGTATACCCCGCACGGAAAGCTTTTGAAATCACAAATATGCGTCGATCTGTAGGCTCATGAAGCGCCTTATCGATATCATCGATCACCAGCTCCTTATTCTCCACAAATCCATGCATACCTTGACCAATCATGCGCAAACCTTTTTGGATAGCCTCCTCAAAAGTACGTCCGATAGCCATCACCTCTCCCACGGACTTCATGCTGGAGCCCAACTCTCGAGCGACACCATGGAACTTTCCTAAATCCCAGCGAGGTATCTTACAAACCACATAGTCTAAAGCCGGCTCAAAAAATGCGCTAGTCGTTTTCGTTACCGAGTTTTTCAGATCAAATAAGCCATAGCCCAATCCTAACTTCGCGGCAACGAAAGCTAACGGATAACCTGTCGCTTTAGAGGCCAAAGCGGAAGAACGACTCAAACGTGCGTTCACCTCTATTACTCGATAATCCTCACTCTCAGGGTCATAAGCATACTGCACATTACATTCACCTACAATACCTATATGACGAATGATGCGAATAGCCAACTCACGTAATTTATGATAATCCGTATTGCTCAATGTCTGAGAAGGAGCAATTACGATAGATTCACCTGTATGGATACCCAGCGGATCGAAGTTCTCCATGTCACAAACCGTTATGCAATTGTCAAAACGGTCTCTTACCACCTCATATTCAACCTCTTTCCATCCCTTCAAGCTCTTTTCCACCAATACCTGAGGCGAGAAAGAGAAAGCTTTCTCCACCAACAGATTCAATTCCTCTTCATTATCACAGAATCCCGAGCCAAGTCCACCTAACGCATATGCGGCTCTTACGATCACAGGATAGCCTAATTCAGCGGCAGCTTTTCGGGCATCCGCGATATTCTCTACTGCCTCGCTCTTGATCGTCTTCACGCCTATCTCGTCCAACTTATGGACAAATAGCTCACGATCTTCAGTATCCATGATTGCTTGTACCGGCGTACCAAGTACCTTCACATTATATTTCTCCAATACGCCACTCTGATAAAGAGCCACACCGCAATTTAAAGCCGTCTGTCCACCAAATGCGAGCAAAATACCTTCCGGACGCTCTTTCTCAATAACCTTCTCTACAAAAAAAGGAGTAACAGGCAAAAAATAAACCGTATCCGCTACCCCATCAGAAGTCTGTACTGTAGCGATATTCGGATTAATTAATACGGTTTGTATCCCCTCTTCTTTAATAGCCTTCAAAGCTTGACTGCCTGAATAGTCGAATTCACCCGCCTCTCCAATCTTCAAAGCTCCGGAACCAAGAATCAGGACTTTCTTTATATCTTCTTTCATTGTCTTTTCTGGTTTATTATATAATGTAGACTATAACAATTCGACAAACTTATCGAACATAAACTCCGTGTCCAATGGTCCACTACAAGCCTCAGGATGAAACTGGGAAGAGAAGAACGGTTTCGTCTTATGCCTAATTCCCTCGTTCGTTCCATCATTCATATTCACAAACAAAGACTCCCAATCTTCACCCAGCGTATCACTATCCACAGCGTAACCATGATTTTGAGAAGTAATAAAGCATTTTTCCGTACCCACCATACGCACCGGCTGATTGTGGCTTCGATGGCCATACTTCAATTTATAGATAGAAGCGCCACCCGCTTTTGCCAACAACTGATTGCCCATGCAAATACCGCAAATCGGTTTATCGCCCGCTAACGCTTTCCGTATATTTAAAACAGCGGCCTCACAAGTGTCCGGATCACCAGGACCATTGCTAAGAAACAATCCATCATAATTCAAACCATTAAAATCATAATTCCAAGGAACACGAATAATCGCCACATTACGTTTCAACAAACAACGTATAATGTTGTGTTTCACTCCACAATCCAGCAAAACCACATGTTTGACTTTCGCTTCACCAGGAATCACCACATCTGACGGATTCACGTCCAAAGAATAAGTCCGCATATCTCCATCCGAAGTATAGCAAATAATCTCTTTACAAGAGACCTTATCTACATAGTTTATTTCCTCATAATTGGCCACAATATTTGTCTCATCAGCAGACTCGTCATCCATCACCAATCGTCCACTCATGACACCATGTTCACGCAATTTCTTTGTCAACGCACGCGTATCAATGCCGCATATTCCGGGGATCTGCTCTTCTTTCAACCAATCCCCTAAACTACATTCCGCATTCCAATGACTATACTCCGCACTATAATCACTCACGATAATCGCCTCGGCGTGAATCTTCTCACTTTCCATAAAAGTAGAGATCCCATTCGCACCAAATGTACGGGGAGGCACACCGTAATTACCAACTAACGGATAAGTCAACACCATCAACTGTCCCGCATAAGAAGGATCCGTCAAACTCTCCGGATAACCAGTCATAGCTGTATTAAACACGACCTCTCCGGATACCGGCTTTTCATAACCAAATGAATAACCCCGAAAGATGGTACCATCGTCTAACATCAAAGTTGCTCTCTTCATAAAAATAAACCTTTTTTCTCAAGCACAAAGATACAGACAATCACAAACTTTTTGTTTTAACGAACATGAAACATTTGACACATTTACAGAAAAAATGTTTTTAACAGACTTTTCGTTAATAACAGCCTCCTTTATCAAACAATAAGACAATTCTTGCAACCCTTAAAAATCAGAACTTACTGCAATTTTATAAGAGCCCTTTATTTCAGGATAAACAGAATGAGAAAAAATTATACAGCCTATAAAAAAGCACTACAAACACAAAAGAGCGGTAAAAAGATCAGATATCAAACATCCGATCTCTTTATCGCTCTTCATTAACCTCTAAACGATCTTTCCGATCGTTATCTTTATACTACTTTAAACCTCTATTTCTCAATAATGGATCTGTATCCGGTTCCTTTCCTCGGAAATTCTTATACATATCCATCGCGTCATCAATACCGCCTGGAGTCAAGATATACTGACGGAACTTCGTCGCTACTTCCTGATTGAAAATATCACCAGTCTCTTTATACGCCTGAAACGCATCGCAATCCAACACCTCCGCCCAAATATAGCTATAATATCCGGCGGTATAACCTCCACCCATCGTATGATTAAAATATGTTGTGCGATAGCGAGAAGGTATCTGACGAATCAATCCCCTATTAGCTAACGTCTTACGCTCAAAATCCATAACATTCAAATTGGCCGGCACATTGTTCGCCTGGTCAACAAACTTTATCACCTTCTTATCTGCAGCGTCACCCTTTATCGCATGAAAATCCATATCCAAATAAGATGCCGCCAAATATTCGGTTGTAGCGAAGCCTTGACCATACTTGCCACTCTTATCCAACTTCTCTATCAATTCTGCGGGGATAACCTCACCTGTTTGATAATGCTTAGCGTAAACTTTCAATACGGCAGGCTCAAACGCCCAATGCTCCATTATCTGAGAAGGTAACTCCACGAAATCGCGAGGTACACCCGATACTCCATAATAATGAACATCACGGAATAAATTATGTAGCCCATGTCCAAACTCATGGAACAAAGTCGTTGCCTCATCCGCACTCAAAAGAGCAGGTTGACCAGCCGCCGGTTGGCTAAAATTACAAACAATCGTAACGACCGGAGCTACACGCTTACCATCTTTATAAGATTGAGGGCGATAAGTTCCACACCATGCTCCACCACGCTTGCTAGCACGAGGGAAAAAATCGAAATAGATCACACCCAAATGACTTCCATCCTTATCTTTACATTCAAACGCCTGCGCCTCAGGATAAGGCAACGGAATATTACGTAATGGGGTAAATGTTATGCCATACAATTTATTAGCCACATAAAAAGCTCCTTCCCGAACGTTATCCAACTTTAAATAAGGACGCACTTCGTTCTCATCCAAATTAAATTTGGCCTTTTTTGCCTTCTCAAAATAATAACGCCAATCCCAGCCTTCCGCCTCGAAATTGCCGCCCTCTTTCTTTATCTCCGCATTAATATCCGCCAACTCTTCCTTAGCTTTAGCTAATGCAGGTTTCCAAACCTCATCCAATAGCTGATAGACCTTGTCTGAACGCTTCGCCATCCGATCTTCTAAAACAAAAGCCGCATAATCTTCATAACCCATCAATTTGGCTTTTGCCAAGCGAGCGGCCACCAAGTCTCTAACGACCTGTTTATTGTCATTCTCATTATCATTATTACCTCGATTTATATAAGCCTTAAAGATTTGCTCTCTTAACGCACGGTTGTCAGCATATTGCAAGAAAGGCATCACACTTGGGTTTTGCAAAGTAAATACCCACTTACCATCCATTTCTAACTCTTTAGCTGTTTGTGCCGCATTGGCTATCAAAGTCTCCGGCAGTCCTGATAGATCTTCCTCTTTATCAATCACCAACTTAAAAGCGTTTGTCTCCTTCAACATGTTTTGTCCAAAGGTAAGTTGCAACATAGAGATCTTGCTATTCAACTCGCGCAACTTCGCCTGATCTTCCTCCGAAAGATTCGCGCCTCCCCTGACAAAGTCTTTATAAGTCTCTTCCAGCAATTTCATTTGCTCCTTATCCAACCCTAACTCATCCTTCTTGTCATACACCGCTTTAACACGAGCGAACAACTTTGGGTTCAAATTAATATCATCACTATACTGCGATAAAATAGGAGACATCTCGCGACTCAATGCCTGCATCTCATCGTTTGTATTCACGCTATTCTGTCCACCAAAAACAATCTGCACCTTACGTAATAAAGCGCCCTGTTGATCTAAAGCGAGTATCGTATTTTCAAAAGTCGGCGCCTCAGGATTGTTCACAATAGAATCAATCTCTTGACGACCCTCTTCGATGCCTCGCAACATCGCGGGTTTATAATGCTCAAACTTAATCTGATCAAAAGGTGGGACACCATATAGTGTAGTATATTCCTCAAAGAAAGGATTTCCTCCTTCCACAGCCGATGTCTTCTTATCAGAAGAGCCACCACAAGCGGTGAGCATCACGGCTAATCCTGCTGCCATCATAAATTGTCTCATCTCTTTACGCTTTATTATTTCAAACCTCTGTTTTCAAGCAACGGCTCTATGCTCGGTTGCTTGCCGCGGAAATTCACGTACATATCCATAGCGTCGTCAATTCCACCCGGAGTCAATACATACTTACGGAACTTTGCCGCTACCTCCTGATTAAAGATATCGCCAGTCTCTTTATAAGCCTGAAACGCATCACAATCAAGCACCTCTGCCCAAATGTAGCTA
The DNA here is from genome assembly GCA_963560035.1 of uncultured Parabacteroides sp. Taxonomy (GTDB): domain Bacteria; phylum Bacteroidota; class Bacteroidia; order Bacteroidales; family Tannerellaceae; genus Parabacteroides. The sequence goes on along the minus strand of CAUWMZ010000048.1, from coordinate 26,217 downwards.
TAATAGCCGGCCGTGTAACCGCCTTCCATTGTATGGCCAAAATAGGTAGAACGATAGCGAGACGGTATCTGACGGATCAAACCTCTATCGCCTAACACCTTTGCCTCGAATTTCTCTATATCCAAATCTTTCGGTATCTCTTTCAAGACATGATAATCCATATCCAAATAAGAAGCGGCCAAATATTCAGTCGTAGCGAAACCTTGACCATATTTTCCACTCTTGACAATTTTGTCGACAAGCGCTTGCGGTATTACCTCACCTGTTTGATAATGCTTAGCGTAAACTTTCAACACCTCCGGCTCTACTGCCCAATGTTCATCAACTTGAGAAGGTAACTCCACGAAATCGCGAGGCACATCCGATACTCCTTGATAATGAACGTCACCAAACAAGCTATGCAAAGCGTGACCAAATTCATGGAATACGGTCTCCGTCTCATCCGCTGTCAACAAAGCAGGTTGTCCCTCTGCCGGTTTGCTAAAATTAAACACAGTCGTAACAACAGGAGCGACACGCAGACCATCCTTATACGCTTGTGAGCGATAACCGCCACACCACGCACCACTACCCTTACCCGGACGAGTAAAGAAGTCCATATATAATACGCCTAAATGCGTGCCATCTTTATCTTTACACTCAAACGCAAAAGCATCCGGATCAGGTTTCGGAATATCTTTCAACTCCGTGAATGTTATACCGTATAATTTATTAGCCACATAGAAGATGCCCTCTCGCACATGACCTAACTCAAAATAGGGACGCATCTCATTCTCGTCCAAATTATATTTAGCCTTCTTTGCCTTTTCGAAATAATAGCGCCAATCCCAACCTTCCGCTTCAAAATTGCCACCTTCTTTCTTTATCTCCGCCTTGATATCCGCCAACTCTTCTTTTGCCTTGGCTAATGCGGCAGGCCATATTTGATCTAGCAAATTATACACATTCTTCTCGTTCTTCGCCATATTTTCCTCCAACACGAATGCGGCAAAGTCCTCATATCCCATCAGCTTCGCTTTCTCTAAACGAACGGCAACAAGTTGCTTGATAATCTCCTTATTATCACTGTCATTATTGTTATTGCCCCTATTGATATAAGCCTTAAAAATCTGTTCTCTCAACTCTCGCTTGTCCGCATATTGAAGAAATGGCATCACACTCGGATTGTGAAGAGTAAACACCCATTTACCCTCTAAGCCTTGCTCTTTCGCTGTTTCAGCGGCTTTAACGATCACATCTTCAGGAAGACCCACTAAATCCTCCTTCTTGTCGATCACTAATTTATAATCGTTTGTCTCTTTCAAAGAGTTTTGCCCAAAAGTCAATTGCAGCATAGAGATCCGCTCATTTAGCTCACGCAATTTCTCTTGTTTATCTTCCGGTAGATTAGCGCCACCTCTCACAAAACTCTTATATGTCTCATCCAGCAACTTAGCCTGCTCTTTGTCTAAGCCAAGATTCGCTCTATTCTCATAGACCTCTTTTACCCGCTTGAAAAGTTGCGGATTTAAACTAATATCATCAGAATGCTTAGATAAAAGCGGATAAAGCTCACGTTCTAACTCTTGAATCTCGTCTGTTGTATTTACGCTTGACTGACCTCCAAATGCATACATTACCTTAGTAAGCAATTCACCACTCTGATCAAGTGCGACAATTGTATTCTCAAATGTTGGAGCCTCTTGATTTGAGATTATCGCCTCAATCTCTTTTCTCTGCTCTTCCATTCCTCGCAAAATAGCGGGCTTATAATGTGACACCTCTATTTGATCAAATGGAGGCACACCGAAAGGTGTCGTATACTCCGTAAAGAACGGATTAGGTGTCGAACCTTCCGCCATATTACTTTTCTTAGAAGAGGAACATGCCCCTAAAATCACCGCCAGCCCAGCGGCCATAAGCGTTTTATTCATGCTATTATTGATTAAATTGATGATAAGACAAAGATAAGAAAGTTTCAATTTATCAGTCCTTTTTAATTGCTTTTTATGTAAAAAATCCTAAAACCCACTTTCGTTTATCAATGCTTTTAACGATATATCCCTTTTTCTGCCCTTTCTTCCTCTTTTCCTGTTTTTAAACAGAAACAACTTATTTTCTCACTTATTTTTACCATAAATCCATATGCTCTATCTATTTTTGCCAATAACGCTTGGAATAAGCAAAGATTGTTCTTTTTTAAAAGAATATCATTCGGAAAACTCAACGAAAGTTTTTCCTTTTATAAACCTTAAAGACATATAACATGAATCGTATTTGTAAACTTCTAGGTATTCAATATCCCATCATACAGGGAGGAATGGTTTGGTGTAGTGGCTGGCGATTGGCCGCAGCCGTAAGCGAGGCGGGAGGATTGGGTCTTCTTGGCGCTGGTTCTATGCATCCGGAAACGCTCCGTGAACATATTCGCAAATGTAAAGAAGCTACTCAAAAGCCTTATGGCGTAAATGTCCCACTCATGTATCCTGAAATAGACGCGGTCATGCGTATCTTAATGGAGGAAAACGTGAAGATAGTCTTCACTTCGGCCGGTAATCCAAAAACATGGACAAAGCTATTAAAAGAACATGGCATGAGCGTTGTGCACGTTGTCAGCAGCTCTAAATTTGCCATAAAATGTGAAGAGGCTGGTGTAGACGCAATCGTGGCGGAAGGTTTCGAAGCCGGAGGACATAACGGAAGAGAAGAGACAACAACCTTATGTCTTATTCCTGCTGTTAGAAAAGCGACCACTCTGCCTCTTTTAGCTGCCGGAGGCATCGGTACAGGCGAAGGTATCTTGGCGGCTCTAGCGTTAGGCGCAGACGGCGTACAGATAGGTACCCGATTCGCTTTAACCAAAGAGAGTTCAGCACACGAGAATTTCAAGCAACTTTGCTTAAACCTAAAAGAAGGTGATACGAAATTATTATTAAAGAAATTATCCCCTACCCGCTTAGTTAAAGGCACATTCACCACTTCTGTGGAAGAGGCTGAGTCAAGAGGAGCTACAGCCGATGAGCTACGGGAGCTTCTTGGCAAAGGCAGAGCAAAAAGAGGTATCTTTGAAGGAGATTTAGAAGAAGGTGAGCTGGAAATTGGACAAATAGCCTCTATGTTTAATCAAGAATTGTCTGTCAAAGAGGTTATGAATGAATTGATCCATGATTACAATGAGGCCAGAGAACGCGTCAACCTCATGAAGCTAGACTAAGCATGCGCTTTCTTAGGGTTATAAATACAAAAAGGCAGAAGAATCCCAAAAAGGGACACACCTCTGCCTTTTCTTTTCCATCAAAAAACTTATAAACGATATTTATATAATCTAGCTAAAGCCTTTTGATATTGATTTTGCAACTGCATATAGTTCTGCATGCTCTGATAAAATGTCGTAACATCCACAAAGTATTCAATCATCGATATTTGTCCGGATTGGATAGCTTTATTGAGCAATACTAAATTATTTTGTCCATCCAATACTCCTTGATACTCATCCATTGAATGTTTCAACGCAACAGACTCATTATAAAGCTGACGCAGCTCACTCTCCACAGTAAACGAGCTACTCTCCAACTGCATCTCCGCATAGCGAGCTTGCGCCTTTGCCAGTTTCACGTTATTGCGATTAGAAAACAATGGAATACTAATTCCGACCAAGAAACCATTAAAACGCTCACCTCCTGATGAAGGGTTCATTCGATAGCCCAACTCAAAACTAGGTAAGCCCTTCGCCTTGTTTACGCTCATCTGACGCACAGCTGTCGCTTGATTACTCCGCAAGGTTTGTAATGTCGGATCTGACTCCAACGCCTCTAAACGCAATTCTTCAAAAGAGACAATTTCCAAAACTGTTGCATATGTCGTATCATTAAACTCTATGGCAGAGCCCCCGTTCAGCGTCGCTAACTCTTGCAATTTAGAGATTCTCGCAGTCTCATTCATTCGAGCCTCTGTTTTTGCGTTCAACAGCTCTAAATTGATCTTGTTTGTCTCTAATATATTTGCGTCTCCACGCTCTAATCTTGTCGCATATAACGCAGATAGCTGTTCCGCATTTCTTAGACGAGTAGCCAACAAGCTTTTTTGCTGGTTCAATAAGACCAAATCAAGACAGATCTCTTTTGCTTGAAGCAATATTTGCTGACGAAAAGCCATCGCTTGCTTATCTAAACCGGCATATTTCGCTTTTGTCAATTTATGTTTTTGCACATAAAGCGTCGGGAAATCAAAAGACTGAGAAGCGATAAACTCTCCCGTAAACCCCATGCCTTCTTTATTCCCGAACAAATGAGAATAAGTCACAGATGGATCAGGCAAATTGTTGTCTATTCTTGATTCCAATTTCAGTGATTGCGTTAACTGTCCATTTGCCTGTATATCCTTATTATTCTCCTCCACACTTCTAAGCACATTGTCTATCGAAGTTTGAGCAGAAAGACCGCCTGTCATTAAAGACAAGGCGGTAAATATAATAATATATGCTCTCATGTGTTTTCCTATTTCTTCTTATTCATTATCAAATAAACAATCGGAATGATAAATCCGTTTAAAAACGTGGAGGTCAACAATCCTCCCAAGATAACCGTAGCCATTGGACTCTGAATCTCATTTCCTGGCAAATCTCCATTAATAGCCAATGGTATCAATGCCAAAGCAGAGCTCAACGCTGTCATCAAAATTGGATTTAATCGATCTAAAGAACCGTGAATAATCGCATTGTACAAATCCAATCCTTCACTCCGTAGATGAGTATAATGACTTATCAATAACATTCCATTACGGGTTGCTATACCAAAGAGAGAGATAAAGCCAATAATAGCAGGAATACTTATCTCACCGGATGTTAGCCAAAGAATAAATACACCACCTATCAACGCCAACGGCAGATTTAATAATATCACACCACTCTCTTTCACGTCCTTAAATTCATTATACAGCAACATAAATATCACCAAAAGAGACATCAAAGATGTCAACAGTAAAGTACGACTTGCGGCAGCCTCACTCTCAAATTGTCCTCCATATTCTATATGATAACCCTCTGGGAGCTTTATGTTTTCATCCACTTTCTTTTGAATATCATTTACGACTCCTCTCAAATCACGTTCAGAGACATTGGCGCTAATCACGATCTTTCGCTGCACATTCTCTCTATTGATCGTATTTGGCCCAGTTACAGAACGAATATCGGCCACGTAACTCAATGGTATTTTCTGTCCTCTCGCATCAATCATTAAATTACGTATATCGCTCATTGTCGCACGACTATCATCTGAAGCTTTTACAGTCAAGTCAAAACTCTTTCCATCATCATAGACTTGACTAACAACTTCTCCCCCTAACATTACATTAACATACTCTTCAAACTCTGGTAAAGGTATGCCATATTTAGCTAATAGCTCTCGCTTGGGAGTAATCGTTAATTGCGGACGCTCTATTTGCTGTTCCACTTTTAAATCCACTAAACCAGGAACATTTTGAATCACCGCTTTTATCTGATTACCTATCGTAAACATCTGATTAAGATCTGTTCCGAACAACTTAATAGCTATATTAGCTTCTGTTCCGGATAACATCGCGTCAATACGGTGTGATATAGGCTGACCAATCTCAATATTCGCGCCACTTATCGTAGACAACTTCCGGCGAACATCATTCGTCACCTCTTCCCGACTACGATTTTTCAACTCGAATGGGGCTTCTATCTCTGATACATTTACCCCTAACGCATGCTCATCCAACTCCGCACGTCCTGTCTTACGAGCTACTGTCTGTATCTCTGGCACCTGAAGCAATAACTCTTCCGCACGTCGCCCAATTCGATCTGATTCTTCTAACGATATACCTGGTAATGAACTTACGTTAATGGTAAAAGATCCTTCATTAAATGGAGGCAAGAAGCTTCGTCCTAAATTGAAGAAGGCTATTAATGCCACAATAAACAACGTTATTGTCGATCCTAAAACCTGTTTTTGATGAGATAAGGCATACTCCAATGCTTTCTTATACACCTCTTTCAATTTTCGAGCTACCCATGCTTCTTTCAACTCCTTCATTCCTGTCGCTTTCTTATTCAACAAATAGCTACATAATACAGGAGTCAATGTCAACGCGACAACAGTAGACGCGAATAAAGCCACAATAAACGCGATACCTAGTGGCACCAACATACGTCCTTCCATTCCACTTAAGAAGAATAAAGGCACAAAACTAACCACAATAATTAATGTTGAATTTAATATAGGCATTCGCACCTCACGAGACGCATCATAAACAACTTCCAATGTTGAACGTTGTTGCTCCGCCGGCAACATCCTATTTTCTCGTATGCGCTTATATACATTCTCCACGTCTACAATCGCATCATCCACTAAAGAGCCTATCGCAATAGCCATACCTCCTAGACTCATCGTATTGATGGTCAATCCCATATAATGAAGAGCAATAATTGACACCAACAAAGACAAAGGTAATGCCACTAATGAAATAACTGTCGTTCGGGCATTCATCAAGAACAGGAACAAGACAATCACCACAAAGAAACTACCCTCAAAAAGACTCTGCTTAACATTATTAATAGAGCTATCTATAAAGCGACTTTGACGAAAGATATCGGTTGACACATGCACATCAGCCGGCAAATTCTTACGTAAATCCACCACTATGTTATCCAACTGCTCCGTTAATCTTTCCGTACTTGTATCCGGTTGTTTGGTAACGGTAATTAATACGGCAGGTTTAGCTCGCTCTGAGGCTGTTCCTAATTTAGGGCTCTTCCCTCCTATTTTAACGGTCGCTATATCGCTTAATGTCACAGGATATTCACCTACGACCTTCACGACTCCTTTCGCTATTTCTTCTGCCTTTGCTGTCGTTAATACACCGCGAATGATATATTCATTCTCAAACTCATACAACACGCCACCATTTGCGTTACGATTCATGTTACGGCAAACAGTTAAGACCTCATCCAGCCCTACACCATAATGCTTCATACGTGCAGGATCCAACAAGATCTGATATTCCTTGATATCACCTCCAATTACAGCAACTTGAGCGACACCTCCTGTCGACAATAAACGAGGACGAATTGTCCAATCCGCTATAGTACGCAAGTCAAGCAAAGAAGTCGTGTCTGATGTTAAACCAATAATCATCATTTCACCCAAGATGGATGATTGAGGACCTAATGTTGGTTTACCTACATTTTCCGGAAGACTTTCTCCAACAACCGCCAACTTCTCAGATACAATCTGACGAGCTTTGTAAATATCCGTACCCCAATCAAACTCAACCCAAACTACAGAAAAACCTGTCGTTGAAGAAGAACGTACACGACGCACATCCATCGCTCCATTAACTGCCGTCTCTACAGGAAAAGTAACTAAACGCTCTACCTCCTCAGGCGCCATACCATTGGCTTCAGTCATAATTACAACTGTAGGCGCATTTAAATCCGGGAACACATCCACATCTGTATTAAATGCGGTATAAGTGCCCCATATCATCAACAACAACGCACAAACCAAAATAACTAAACGGTTGTGCAATGAATAATAAATGATCTTATTCAACATAAGGCAACCTTTTTAATGATGATGAGAATGAGCCGGTATCGCATTAGAAGCTGAAGAGAGCTTTATTTGATAAGCGCCCTGTGTCACGACCTCATCGCCCGGCTTTAATCCTGTTAATATCTGAACCTCAGCTCCGTTGTTCGCGCCTAATGTCACCCATTGCTTTTTATAATGCTCCTCATGCAAACGTATAAATACAAAGTATACGCCTTGTTCCTCTATAAGTGCTGAAACAGGAACACTCAACACATTCTCCATCGGCTTGGTCAATAAAAAGATATCAACAAACGAACCGGGTATTACCGCTCCTTTATTATCAAACTCAAAGGTTACCGGCACATAGAAAGAGTTGGCGTCTGACGACTTACCATACGACAATAAACGTCCACGTAAATCTGATAGTTTATAAAGGGTGTTATCATATGGTGTCATAAAATTCGCAGACTGAATCAATGGCAATGAGTTATAGTATTTCTCTGAAACATCCGCACGTAAAACCAAGCGACTATTTTGAGAGATTGTTGCCAATGGTTGACCGACAGATACATAATCTCCCTCTTTCACTTGGATATTCTTTAAATAGCCACTTAAGGGGGCCACGACTGATACTCCTTTCGCTGTCTGCTTATCTGCGATAGCCTCATAAGCGACCTTCGCATTCTCGTAGTTCAAGCGAGCTTGTTCAAAATCCTTCGCTGAAACAATCTTGTCGTCTACCAATGTACGCATACGTTCAAACTCTTTCTTTGCTGTCTCGTATGCAAACTTAGCTTTAGCGGCCACATCTCCATCAGACAATATCCGCGAAGCGATATTCAATACCGGCTGTCCCTTACGAACTGCTGTTCCATCTACAAATGGTAAACTTCCAAATGAGATTACGCCAGGAACGGTAGCGACAATTACAGATTCTTCTCCTTGAGCAGACATCACACGCCCACTTGTCTTTATAACTTCCGTAAACGCAGCAGGATTAACCGTTATCGTTTGTAGTCCTACCACATCTGCCAATGCCTTTTTAAAGACTATCTCACCTGGATGAGATCCTCCTTCTTCATGTTCATGATCATGTTCCTCATGATCGCGATCATGCTCTTCCAACTCATGATCATGTTCATCATGACTCTCGTGCGAAGCATTCCCCGCACAACCGGCAAACAGATAAGCGCAAGCCACGCCTACCAAATATATTTTTTTCATATAATAAAACTAAATCTTGAATTCGTTAATAGTAAAAATTTGGAATAATAGCGGTTTTACCGCTCAAAAAAGATTCAAGACATAGGAGGGGCACGAAGTCCTGTTGCACTTACTATCCATGTATCATGCAACGACTCTATATAAGGAGCATTCTCTTTTGAGGACCATTGTCCCACGAGATTAACCTCCGGAGGGTAAATATAATCAAATAGTATTAATAACGGCATTAGATGTGAATCCACATCCCCACCGGCAAAATAAGAAGCATGCGCATTAAAATAGGCTAAATTATGACCATTACATGCGCAAGTATGTGTATCCGCGTTCTGGTCGCCATGCTCTTGCTCTGTCGCCAGTGATTTATAACAAGGCATGCCATCTCTATGATGATGATGAGGAATAACAACAGAGAGCAACACCAAAAGGCTTGCCATCAATACCACATAACGCATTATCTGTTGTCCTATTTTTCCCCACATGCCACAAAGGTATTAAAAAAGAGAATTAAGAAAAGAGCTCTTTCAATTCTTAATTCTCTTTTTTTAATTATTTAAGTTTCTCACAGATCAATTCTGCGGCTTTCTTTCCGCTCATAAGCATACCGCCGAAGATTGGACCCATACGGAAACTTCCGCTTACACCATTAGCGGCCATACCAGACACAAATAGTCCCGGATAGATCTCCTTCGTATTCTCAACAGTTGTCTGCTCTCCCAACTCCACGTTCAATGAACGCTCTCCGATCACACCTCCTGTCGGTGTGTTCAGGCGGATACCATTCTTATTAGCAACCACACGTGCGATCTCACAGTCATGACCTGTTCCCTCAAGCACTGCTTTTGCCATAATAGTCAACGGATCCACATGCATACCTTCACGCAATACAGGAGCCCAATTCACAACAACACCTGCGACAGCGTCATTATGGAACACCACATCTTCTACTGAATAGCAGTTAAAGATGGTAGCACCTGCCTTTGTTGCCTGGTAAATCAAAGCTGAAGTCGTATGTACGGAATCCATGATATACGTGCCATTAGCACCTTCTTTATAGCATACGCCCAATTCTTTAACGATAGGCATAGCCGCTTCTTGAACCACGATATCATTAAACATCATGGCGCCACCCCACATACCTCCACCTGGAGCAAGCTTACGATCAAACAAAGCAACCTTTTTACCGGCCTTTGCCAAGAAATAGGCAGCGACGATACCTGAAGGCCCTCCACCTACGATAGCAACATCTACAGACAAATTGCTCTTCAACTTCGCATAGTAAGAGTCAATAATTCCACTTGAAACAATCTGTTCCATTCTAATAAGTAAATTAAAGTTTAAAAACGAGGGAGCACATAGAGGTAACGCTCCCCTTTATTCCTTTAAGTTGTACCTTTTCCCTTCGCCGGCATTATCCGGATCAGGTTCATTGGGTATAATCTCAGCCCACAAAATTGGGCACCCCTATGTTTTTAGTCGCTGGCAAATATAAGAATAAAAACAATAAATAGACGTTATATCCAAAAGATCTCTATGTCGTCTTTTCTTTATCACATATCACATCATCTGATTCTCTATGTCCTTTTTTACATCACCTTCTGCTATTTTATGCAGGTTTTTCCGTAATTTTGTCACAAATTTTTGATACATGACATTTGAATTACAGTACAACGATACGAAATCGAACGCAAGAGCGGGCTTGATCACGACCGATCACGGACAGATCGAGACTCCGATATTCATGCCTGTTGGAACACAAGGAACAGTTAAAGGTGTACATATGACCGAGTTGAAACAAGACACGAATGCCCAAATTATTTTGGGTAATACTTATCACCTTTATCTTCGTCCCGGCACACAAATATTGGAACAAGCCGGAGGGTTACATAAATTCAATTCTTGGGATCGCCCTATTTTGACTGACAGTGGAGGTTTTCAAGTATTCTCTCTTTCCGACAATCGTAAGCTCCATGAGGTTGGAGCGGAATTTCGTTCACATATCGACGGCTCTAAACATTTGTTCACACCTGAAAAAGTTATGGATATTGAACGTTCTATTGGAGCGGATATCATCATGGCTTTTGATGAGTGCTGTCCGGGTGACGCAGATTATAACTACGCCAAACAATCTTTAGGCCTTACTGAAAGATGGTTAGACCGATGCTTCGCCCGCTTCAATAGCACCGAATCCAAATATGGCTATAATCAAAGCCTCTTCCCTATCGTTCAGGGTTGCGTCTATACAGATTTACGCCAAAGAGCGGCAGAGAATGTCGCTAGCAAAGGAGCTGATGGAAACGCTATCGGCGGATTAGCGGTTGGTGAGCCAACCGAAAAGATGTATGAGATGATTGAGGTCGTTAATGAGATATTACCAAAAGATAAGCCTCGCTACCTAATGGGAGTAGGAACACCGATCAACATCCTTGAGGCCATTGAGCGAGGCGTAGATATGTTCGACTGCATCATGCCCACACGCAACGGACGTAATGGGCAACTATTCACTCGCTTCGGAACAATCAATATGCGCAATAAGAAATGGGAGAATGATTTCTCTCCAGTAGATCCAGACGCGCATTCTTATGTGGATACATTATATAGTAAAGCCTATCTACATCACTTGATCAAAGCGGGAGAGATGTTGGGCCTACAAATCGCGTCTATTCATAACCTGGCTTTTTATTTATGGCTAGTACGAGAAGCCAGGGCACACATCATCGCGGGAGATTTCACCTCTTGGAAAAGCGGAATGATCCGCCAGTTAGCGAATAGATTATAAACTAAGCACGTATGAAATTTTCACTCAAACGAATCGACTGGTATATCATTAAGCAATTTCTTGGCACTTATGTGTTCGCTATTGCCTTGATCATATCTATCTCTGTCGTTTTCGATATTAATGAGAAAATAGATAAGTTCTTAAACCCTGATGTGCCGCTAAAAGCGATCATTGTTGATTATTATTTGAACTTTATCCCCTATTTCGCAAACCTGTTCAGTCCGCTATTTACCTTTATCGCCGTGATTTTCTTCACGTCGAAGTTAGCGGACAACTCAGAAGTCATCGCCATGTTGGCCAGCGGAATGAGCTTCAGGCGCTTAATGCTCCCTTATGCGGTATCTGCGGCCATTATTGCCTTCGTGACATTCATATTGAACGCTTACATCATTCCACCATCCAATGCGACACGTATTGACTTTCAAAACAAATACATCCGCAATAAGAAGGTGGACTATGTAAAGAATGCGCAACTTGAGATTGAGCCGGGAGTTATCGCCTATTTTGACAGCTACGACGCTCGTTCTAACATGGGATATCGCTTTTCGCTAGAGCATTTTCAGGAGAAAAAATTAATCTCTCGTCTAACAGCGAAATCCATCAAGTACGATTCTCTTTATCAGTGGACAGTTATCGATTATATGATTCGTGATTTTGACGGCATGCGTGAACACATCTCACAAGGAACACGAATGGATACGACATTAACAATCGTCCCTGCTGACTTCCTTATATCTAAAAACGATTGCGAGACAATGACGACACCGGAGCTAAACACTTATATCAATAGGCAGAAAAAAAGAGGTGTCGGAAACATACAAACATTCCAAATTGAATATCATAAACGATTTGCCACAATCATGGCGGCATTCATATTGACTACAATTGGTGTTTCTTTATCATCACGAAAAATAAAAGGTGGCATGGGCATGAATATCGGTATTGGACTTGCGCTCAGCTTTTCCTACATTCTATTTATGACTATAACCTCAACATTCGCTATCAATGGATATGTAAGTCCGGCTGTAGCGGCTTGGATTCCGAACTTTATTTACACCTTCATAGCGATCTATCTTTATCAAAAAGCTCCTAGATAAAAGATCTAAGATAAAAAGCGCTCATAACAAAGCCTCATTGGGGAATATAAATTATCTCGATGAGGCTTTGTTATGAGCATTCTCCCGCACTCCTCTCTTTTTGGCTGAAAAATATTTCGTTTTTGAAGAATAGCGGTCTTAATAAAAAATGTATCTTTGTAATAAGACCTTCAAAGCAAACATGAAAAATAAAATTTATAGTGCGCTATAAATTCAAGATAGATTAAGTTTAATTTTAAATCGAGAAGCCATGGGATCAAAAAAGAATTTCGTTTTGGACACAAATGTCATATTACATGACAATAAGTGCATTGAGAACTTCCAAGAGAATGATATCTATTTACCCATCGTGGTATTGGAAGAGCTGGATAAGTTCAAAAAAGGAAACGAGCAAATCAATTACAATGCCCGTGAATTTGTTCGTGAATTAGACTTATTGACCAGCAATGATCTTCATTTGAAAGGTGCCTCATTAGGTCCGGGAAAAGGCACTCTCTATATTGTCACAGGCGATAAGTATCAAGAGAAAATAGCTCAATCGTTTCCCGATAGGATACCTGATCATCGGATCCTCTCCTGCACAATGACAGTCGCGGACAAGCATCCGGGAGAAAAAACCATCTTGGTCACTAAAGACGTGAATCTTCGCATGAAAGCTCGCTCCTTGGGCATCTCTGTCGAAGACTACATCACCGATAAGGTTATCAATGTGGATATATTTGAGCGTGCACAAGAGACTTACGATAACATCGACGCGGATTTGATAGACCAGATCTATCGAGAACCGCAGGGCATAGACGCTGATCTGCTTGAGATCACACCCCGATTGACACCTAACGAATGTTTCATTTTAAAAAGCGCACGAAACAGTGTCTTGGCTCGTTTTAATCCTTTCAACGACAAGATCAAAAGAGTCGAGAAAAGCACCAACTTCGGCATACAACCTCGCAACGCGGAGCAAAGCTTCGCTTTTGAAGTACTTAATGACCCGAATATCAAATTAATCGGATTAACAGGTAAGGCGGGAACCGGTAAGACTCTACTTGCTTTAGCCTCTGCTTTAAAACAGACTAATCTATACAAACAGATACTTTTAGCACGACCTATTGTGGCGTTAGCAAACAAGGATCTTGGATTCCTTCCCGGCGACGAAAAACAAAAAGTAGCGCCTTATATGCAACCTTTATTCGATAATCTTAATGTTATCAAGACCCAATTCGCTCCAGGTAATCCCGATATCCGGATGATTGACGATATGCAACGCAACAATAGATTGGTGATAGAAGCATTAGCTTTTATCCGCGGGCGAAGCCTTTCTGAAACATACTGCATTATTGATGAAGCGCAAAACTTAACTCCACACGAGATTAAGACAATCATCACTCGTGCGGGTGAAGGAACAAAAATGGTATTTACTGGCGATATCCAACAAATAGACTCACCTTACCTAGATGCGCAAAGCAATGGCTTGGCATATATGATCGATAAGATGAAAGGACAAGAATTGTTCGCACACATCAACCTTGTCAAAGGTGAGCGAAGCGAACTATCCGAACTTGCCTCTGATTTATTATAACACTATCATTTTTAAGCAAATGAACAGATCTTAAAAAAGGTATAATTACATTCGTCCACGATTAAAGAGAAAGCGACCTTGGTTGTCTTTAATGACACCGGTCGCTTTTTCTTTTAGATGCGTTTATAGCAAACTATAAGTAAAACTTACAAAAACACATTGCTTATTAATATAAATTAGATATATTCGCGCTGAATTGTGATTAAAATCAAATAAGTTTATTATTCTAAAAACAAAAATCATGGTAAAAAAATTACTGTATGTATTTTCTATTGTGTGCGCATTCAGTCTTTTCACCGCTTGTAGCGATGATGATAACGAATCAAACACACCTGACACATGGGAAAAACTATCTAAAACGTATGAAAAAGAGCAAGTAAAAATCGCAATGGGCGAAGTCGCTGTTCCTGCTGAAGGTAAAACAGTTGAGATTAAGGCTACTTCTGCAGAAAAGGCAACTGTAACACTTAACAATATCGTTGTTGAAAATAAGAAAGTAGTTGTTGAGACCTCTTTAAAAGAAACTGACGGAACTTATTCTTTCACCGGCGAAAGCACGGTTGGTAATTGCACTGTTTCTGTTAATGGTACAGTAAAAGACGGTGTCGCTTCTGTTGTATACAGCCGCAAACTAACTGATCCTATCGTTGGTAGCTGGAATATGAAATTCATTCCTAACGGAACGGATAAAGCCGCTGACATCCATACCCTAATCAACACGGGCAATGTTGAAAATGACGCTCAAATGGCGGGTATGTTAAAAATGGTAGGAGCTTTGTTAGCAAAAGAAGTTGACTTCGTTAATGTCAAATTAAACGAGAATGGCGTTTTAGGCATCTCTTGGAAAAAGACAGGTACGGACAAAATGCAAAGCTTAGATGAGATCGCTAAAATGATCAATCTGCAATATTATGTTGCTGATAACAAATTCATGATCGCTATCGATAAAAGCTATGTTTCTGCTTTAACAGCCCTAGGAAAAGACGCCTTAAACAAGTTAGGCATCAAGATGGATGATATCCTTGCTCTATTGGTTGACAATGGAGGTTATTATGCGTTACCTCTTAACGTTAAGACGCAAGATAACGACGCTATCTTCTATATGAACAAAGAGCAGATCTTACCTGTATTAGATATAGTTACACCACTTTTGGATAAAATATCATCCCCTGGATTTGAAGCTGTCAAACCACTTGTTTCTATAGTCCTAATGGCTATCAAAAATGCTAAAGAAGTTGAATTTGGATTGGTTTTCACCAAATAAAAAATCTAAATAAAAAATAAAAAAGGCCTCGTAACTAATAGAATTAATTACGAGGCCTTTTTCTTTCTCGTTATATCATCAACCGCACAACATCATTCCCGCATACGATCGCTTATCTCGAAACTCACAAGAGAGAGATTATAGATCGAACCGCTTCAGTGCTTGAGCCATTTGATCCGGACAAGAGGTACCTCTTCCGCGACAATCAATACCTTCCAAGCGACGAATCGCCTCCTTTACCGGCATACCTTTCAACAAAGCGCAAATGCCTTGTCCATTTCCATGGCATCCTCCCACAATCTGGACATTCTCAATAATTCCGTCCTTAGCGTCAACCACCATTAATTTAGAGCAAACACCCCCTTGAGGTGTATAAGTAACACGTTGCGTTTCCATTTTCTTTTTCTCCTTTTTACAAACAAGCCGCAAAGGTATAAATAAAATTAACTACATTTGTAGCATTTAAATGACAAAAAGATGACATACGAAGAAACGCTACACTACCTATATACAAGTATTCCGGTCTTCCAAAACTGCGGTCCTTCCGCCTACAAACCGGGACTTGGTACAAGCATCGCCCTAGACGATCATTTAGGAAATCCGCATAAAGCCTACCGGACTATTCATGTGGCAGGCACTAATGGCAAAGGATCCGTCAGCCACCTCCTAGCGGCTGTTTTACGTCAGTCCGGGTTTAAAGTCGGATTATACACTTCACCACATCTAGTGGACTTTCGTGAAAGAATTCGTGTCAATGGGAAAAAGATTCCCAAGGAATATGTAATAGATTTCGTGGAACGTCATCGAGATTTCTTCGAACCGCTCCACCCTTCATTCTTCGAGTTAACATCCAGCATGGCCTTTGAATATTTCAAAGATCAAAAGGTAGACTATGCAGTTATCGAAGTAGGTCTTGGAGGCCGATTAGACAGCACGAATATCATCAACCCGATATTAAGTGTCATTACAAATATCAGCTTAGATCATACACAATTCCTTGGAGATACAGTCGAGAAGATCGCCTCTGAAAAAGCAGGGATCATCAAGAAAAACGTACCAGCTCTTTTAGGAGAAGCGGATAAAGATTCCGTATATAACGTATTTAAAGAGACTGCGGAAAGTGTGGGCGCTCCTTTCTATTTCGCCCCACAAATGGGAATGCTACATGGTGAATGCAAATTGACTGTCGGAGGAAAATGGTTCTTCCCCTCCGTTGAATATGGAGAAGTAGAAGGAGAGCTGGGAGGTGAGGTACAATTAAAAAATGCCATCACGGTTTTCTCCGCTATTCACATCTTGCGCCAAGAGCTTCATGTGGACATCTTGCCCGAAGCCGTACATGAGGCATTCGGCCATGTCACCAGCCTTACGGGACTTATGGGCCGTTGGCAAACTTTGCGCGAACAACCTACCGTCGTCTGCGATACCGGACACAATGTAGGAGGCTGGGAACACCTCGCCAAACACTTAGAGATCATGCGTAAAGTCTACAAGAAAATATACATGATCGTAGGCATGGTTAATGATAAAGATATTGATGGCGTATTATCCCTAATGCCCAAAGATGCGTTTTACTTCTTTACACAAGCCTCTGTATCGAGAGCTATGCCTGCAGAAAATTTCACAGAGAAAGCTTTAGCGCACGGTTTACAAGGCGTTAGATGCGACACGGTAAAAGAAGCTGTAGAAAAAGCGCTTGAACATGCCGACAAAGAAGACTTTATCTTTATCGGAGGCAGCACATTTATCGTAGCGGACGCACTACCACTGTTTCTACAAGAGGATAAGAATAAATAACACAATTCTATAATACAATAATTATGACTGAGAAAATTCATCAGAAACTGAGCGACTCCAAAGTCGCTCGTTGGAGCGTACTCGCATTAGCCGCATTCACGATGCTTTGTGGATACTTCTTAACAGATGTAATGGCTCCACTAAAACCGATGTTGGAGGAAGAGCTCCTATGGAACAGTACAGAATACGGCTTCTTTACAAGTGCCTACGGATGGTTTAACGTATTCTTGTTCATGCTTATCATCGGTGGCATCATTTTGGACAAGATGGGAGTTCGCTTCACGGGCGTATTCTCGTGTATCCTGATGATTATTGGTTGCTCCATTAAATATTACGCCATCTCAGACCTCTTCTCCATTGAGGGTGAGATTTTCGGTTGGAAAGCGCAAGTAATGGTTGCCGCCATAGGCTACGCCATCTTTGGTATGGGCGCAGAAACAGCTGGTATTACAGTTTCTAAAATCATCGTGCGCTGGTTCAAAGGTAAAGAGATGGCATTAGCGATGGGACTAGAAATGGCCACCGCCCGTTTAGGTACAGCATTTGCCCTATCCATCACGGTGCCTGTAGCAAAATATTTCAACAGCATCTCCGCACCAATCCTATTATGCTTATGTATGCTTTGCATCGGATTGACCGTGTTCCTCGTTTTCTGCATAATGGATCGTAAGCTCGACGCATCTATGGACACTACAGAACAAGAAGAGCAGGAAGAACCATTCCGCCTAAAAGACATTATGGTCATTATCAAAAGCAAGGGATTCTGGTTGATAGCTCTATTATGTGTCCTATTCTATTCGGCCGTATTCCCATTCTTGAAATACGCCACAGACTTAATGGTCAATAAATATAATGTAGAGCCTGAATTGGCCGGTAATATTCCGGCGATCTTGCCATTTGGCACAATCCTTTTGACTCCCTTTTTCGGAAATTTATATGACCGTAAAGGTAAGGGCGCTACAATCATGATCTATGGAGCCTTAATGCTTATCGGCGTACATCTACTCTTTGCCTTGCCCATCCTTAATCACTGGTGGTTCGCGACAATCGTCATGATCGTGTTAGGTGTCGCTTTCTCTTTGGTTCCTTCAGCCATGTGGCCATCTGTTCCAAAAATCATACCGGAAAAGCAATTAGGAACAGCCTATGCTTTGATTTTCTGGGTACAAAACATCGGATTAAGTATGGTGCCTCTATTGATTGGATGGATCTTGGATACCTATTGCAAAATAGACAACGGCACAGGTAAATCTGCCTACGACTACACTCTTCCGATGATTGTATTCACTGGTTTTGGCATTTTAGCGCTTATTATCGCTTTACTTCTAAAACATGAGGATAAAGTAAAAGGCTACGGATTGGAATTGCCTAACATCAAAGAGACACCTGTCGAAGAGGCTGAGACGATCGCCAAGGAGACAATCGCTGAACCATAAAATGATCTCCCTTTATAAAATAAAAATCCCCGACAAGGACAATCGCCTTGCCGGGGATTTGCTTTTAGGCTCCCTATAACCCAAAAGTCTTCGCTATTAAACCAAAGAGTTTCCCGCTAAGAAAACTCTCTAATTACATAATGCGCGGTCTTGGCGGTAACAGATTGAATATCTCTGAAATTAAAAAAAAGTAGAATTTGCTATAGGATCATTTTTATGTACGCATCATGCGTTTATTTATTTATAAAAAAAAGACAAAATGATATCCAACTGTTCCGCCACTACCTCACGCATAAAAATCTCTTCTCTTCAAGTAACATAGGCTCATCCTCCGACTATCGCCTTTATGCCATATTCACCAAACCGCTCCACACAACGACTGATCACTGATTCGGACGGTATCGCCAATGCAAACGCCTCAGGATTATAAACCGTGCCCCTCTTCTCATGCTTTGCCTTGCCGATATCATGATACGGTAATAAATTCACCTCCCTTCGGCTCCATGGCAAAGAAGCCAAAAACGCGGCAGAACGATCTATATTTGTCTCATCCGCATTCACCCCTTCTATCAATGGTATGCGAATCACGAAATCAACCCCCGCCTCAGCTACTTGACGGATATTCCGCAAGATCGGTTCATTAGGAACACCCGTAAAACGTTTATGAGACACCGAATCCATCACTTTCAAATCAACCAACAACAACTCTACGCGAGGTATCACCTCCCGAACAACCGTCTCCGCGGCAAAAAGAGTCGTATCCACAACTCGATGTATCGATCGCTCCCCACAGCGATCCAATAACTCGATCAACTCTCTCGGATGCGCCAAAGGTTCGCCACCACAAAAAGTAACACCTCCTCGCGAACGATCCATAAAAAGCTCCTCTTTCTCTATCTCCCGCATCACCTCATCCAACGTATACTCTCTGCCGGACATCTCCATGGCCAGCGTAGGACAAACCTCTGTACATTTACCACACACCCGGCATAACGAGCGATCCGTAACAACACCATCCTTTGTCAGCGCCAATGCCCCGACAGGACATGAGTTTACGCAAGTAGCGCAACCTATACATCTTTTTTTCGTATAAAGTCGCTCTCTTTTAAAAGAGATTCCCTCCGGATTATGGCACCATACACAAGATAAAGGACAACCTTTCATAAAAATAGTAACCCGAATTCCGGGGCCGTCGTGTATCGCATAACGCTTTATATCAAATAGCAACATGACTCAAAAAGTTTCCTGTTCCGTACGAGCGATTACATCCGCCTGCAAATCCGCATTCATATCATTGAAATAGTCGCTATATCCTGCCACACGCACCAATAAATCTCTATACTCCTCAGGACATTTCTGAGCGGCACGAAGCGTCTCCGTATCCACTATATTAAACTGTATATGATGGCCGCCCAACGCAAAATAGCTCCGAATCAATGAGGCCAACTTCGCGATATCCTCCTCACGCTTCAATAGCGACGGCAAAAAACGCTGATTCAACAACGTGCCACCACTCTTCACCTGATCCAGCTTTCCCAAAGACTTGATGACTGCCGATGGTCCATGCCGATCCGCTCCATGAGAAGGAGATGTCCCATCCGATATGGCCCGCCCCGCCAAACGTCCATTCGGTGTAGCGCCCATAACCTTACCAAAATAGACATGGCAAGTGGTCGAAAGCATATTCAAATGGAAGCACTCACCCTTCGTGTTAGGTTTACCCTCTATCGCCCTATATAAATCATCAAACACACCCACAGCTATACGATCCGCATAAGGATCATCATTACCAAAGAAAGGCGTACGATTCAATATCATCTGACGCAAAACCTCATGCCCCTCAAAATTGTGATCTAATGCCTCCATCATCTCTCCCATCGTTAAGGAACGCTCCTCAAACACATGCTTTTTCAAAGATGACAAACTATCCGTAATCGTACCCAATCCAGTACATTGTATATAAGTCGTGTTATAACGAGGACCACAATTATAATAATCCTTACCTTTCGCTATACAATCGTCAATAAATAGCGAAAGAAATGTCGCGGGAGCGTACTTGGCAAACATCCGATCAATATAATTGCTGACACCCACCTTCATATCCACGAAATAATAAATCTGTTTCATAAAGGCCGCATACAACTCATCATAAGAACGAAACTCCTTAGGATCTCCCGTACGCAGACCCACCTGTCGCCCGCTCACCGGATCCAGGCCATCGTGCAACGTCACCTCCAACACCTTCGGCACATTGAGATAACCCGTTAATACATACGCCTCTTTTCCAAAAGCGCCCACCTCAATGCAACCACTACATCCACCTTCGCGGGCATCTGTCAATGACTTACCCTGGCGCATCAATTCCTGCACATATACGTCCGGATTGAAAACCGATGGATAGCCATGCCCCTGACGGATCACCTTACATCCCGCTCTCAAAAATCGCTCAGGAGTACAAGCACTTACATGGATAGCGCTGCCCGGTTGCAAGATATGCAACTCCTCTATGGTCTCCAACATAATATATGAGACTTCGCTCACACCGTCACTGCCATCAGCCTTAACGCCTCCTATATTTAGGTTAGTGAAATCATTGTAAGTGCCACTCTCTTTCGCCGTGATCCCCACCTTCGGGGGTGCCGTATGATTATTGACCTTTATAAAGAAACACGACATCAGCTCCTTCGCCTCATCACGCGTGAGTGTCCCCGCTTCTATCTCTCTTTCATAAAAAGGAGCCAGATGTTGGTCAAAATGTCCGGGATTCATCGCGTCCCATCCATTCAACTCCGTAATCGTACCCAAATGAACAAACCAATACATCTGTATCGCTTCCCAATATGTACGAGGGGCATGCGCCGGTACCCATCGGCAAACCTCAGCTATCTTCTTTAGCTCGGCCGCTCTCCTCGGATCTTTCTCTTCCGTCGCCATCCGCTCCGCCAGATCAGCGTGTCGCTCCGCAAATAGAATCGCGGCGTCACAAGAGATAGACATGGCCGTCAACTCCTCTTGCTTATCTGTCGCCTCGGGATCATTCAAAAAGTCAAGGGCCGCCTGCTCGTGAGCGATACGCTCCTTTAGGTCGAGCAACCCATATTTATAAACCTTACCATCAAGAGCCGTGTGGCCGGGAGCCCTCTGCTCCATAAACTCGGTGAACATTCCCACCTCATAGGCCTCTTTCCACTCTCTTGGCACATGGCTGAAAATTCTTTCTCGCTGCGTGCGTCCCTTCCAATAAGGAATCACCTCACGCTCATACGTGTCTATATCCTCTTGACTGATTGTATAACGCTGAAGCTCTCGTGTATTTAATATATGCAGATCTTCTACGCTATGGCAAGTTAGCTCCGGAAATGTCGGTACTGCTTTAGGACGCGGACCTCGCTCCCCCACGATCAACTCATCCTCTCCGATATAAATCGTTTTCCGTTTACAGATTTCCATGAAGTTCATGGCCCGCAATATTGGTATGGGATATTTCCCATAATTCTCGCGATAAAAACGGGTCTCTATCAAAGCTCGCTCAATAGAGAGAGATGGTTGCGCCTCGAATGTACGACGACGTAAACGCTTGATACGATCGTTCATTCCGAAATTGTTCGCCCCATTAGACGGCTCATAATCGTGCACGCACGGGGGAACCGGACTAACTAAAGATGTAGACATGGTTGTTCCGTGTTTTTAGATATAATATGTATTAGATTTTATAGATTTACACAAGTACCCTCTCCCATTGAAAGTGGAAGGAATATGGGAGATGTGATGTTCTTATAAGTAAAACATCAAGCAATTAAATAGCATTCGATAACTCTTGTGTAACATTTTCTTTTACTTTTATACAAAGGCAAATATATATATTTTTTTAATCTTCCATCCTTTTTTTCTCTTTTTTTCATGGTTTTTTAATATGCCCTTTTCTCCACATTCTCTATTCCTGTCTCGATATATATCATGAAAAAGCTCTTAAGCCTTGAATTTCATACGCTTTGACCACATCTTCACTAAATGTGCAATACATTGATAAACAGCTTATTAAGTGAATAGTTATTCACTGCTCAAGTGAATAACTTACGAGTAGGGGTAGTGAATAGTTAATCACTCGACAAGCCGTTAGTTATTCACTTAAACACCTCTCCGGAAGATCACTTCCATCTTACTTTTTAACAACTACGACCTGCAGCATTCATGAACAAAATAGTTTTTTTGACAATATCATGAATTTACGATTACATTTCATGAACAAAAAGCGCTAAAACGATGTTATTGTTTTTAGTGTAAATTCAATGCCACCTGATGACATTCGAACTGAACACATAAAAACGAGCGCAAAAACTAAAATGAGTCATATAAATAAACGTCAAATCAACACATGAAAAAAGTCTTATTCCTTTTTACTGCCCTATTGCTTCTTATCGCATGCGATAAAGAAGATCTAATTTT
This sequence comes from uncultured Parabacteroides sp., assembly GCA_963560035.1. Taxonomy (GTDB): domain Bacteria; phylum Bacteroidota; class Bacteroidia; order Bacteroidales; family Tannerellaceae; genus Parabacteroides. Next base: position 3,069 of record CAUWMZ010000048.1, on the reverse strand, counting down.
TAACGACAGCAAAATAGAAGTCTGTGTTTATGATGATCAAGGCAACAAGATGCCGGATGTTCGCGTAAAGATGTACGATGAAGAACAATATGAGCTCTTCAAGCAAAACAACTTAACGGCTCCTACCGGATCCGAGATAACGAGCGACACCGGCATTGCCACTTTTCATCTATCTCACGATGAATGGTTCGCGGCGAAGAATCAACGATTCCTCACCTTTTTAGTCCAAGAGGGTGGCGGTGAATCGAATTACAAAATCTGGTCGACCGGAAAAACTATCGACGCGGGCAAAGACGCACAACTCGATATCATATTGCTCCATAGATAATCATTTTCGACAACTCACAAAAAAAGATCCTTTCTGCTACATCTCCGTAACAGAAAGGATCTTTTCATTTATATATATTTCCACTCATCCTCTCCTTTAGCAAAAGGAGAAAAAGATCAAATAGCCTGTTCCAAACGTTCTTTCCATGTCGCGTAAGCGCCACAATAATCATTAGCCTTGAAGCCATCCGGCTCAATCACCTCCGCCTTTGTCAATGAGGCGAACGCCTCTTCCGCATTCTTATAGATGCCCGCGCCTATGCCCGCGCCTTTAGCCGCACCGACAGCTCCGTTCGTATCATATAGCTCAATCACTGTTCCCGTCACACCCGCTAATGCCTCACGGAAGATAGGACTTAAGAACAATCCCGAGTCACTAGCACGAATAACCTGAATATCTATGCCCATATCGTTCATGATATCCATACCATATTTAAAAGCGAAGACAATGCCCTCTTGCGCCGCACGAGCGATATGAGCTTTCGTATGTATATTGAAATTCAACCCATGCATAGAGCAATCCACCTGCTTGTTTTGCAACATACGCTCCGCGCCATTTCCAAAAGGCAATATAGAAAGTCCCTCACAACCAATAGGAACCGTAGCCGCCAACTCGTTCAGTTCCTTATAATTGATCCCTTCCGGCGCGATATTACGCTTAATCCAATAGTTCAAAATACCGACACCATTGATACACAACAAAACGCCCAAACGAGCCTGTTCCGCCGTATGATTCACGTGAGCGAACGTATTCACGCGAGAGAGCGTATCGAAACTCACCTTACCATTGACACCATATACCACGCCCGACGTTCCGGCTGTAGCCGCGATCTCACCCGGACTAAGCACATTCAACGACAACGCATTATTAGGTTGATCCCCGGCACGATAGGTCACCGGCGTACCTTTTTTCAAGCCCAACTCAGCAGCCACAGCCGCACTTAATTGTCCCTGCTCTCCAAATGTCGGTCGCAAATCCGGAATCAAGTCATTGCTGAAACCATAGTAATCCATCAATTCCTCAGATACGGAATTGTTTTTAAAATCCCAAAAAATACCTTCCGAAAGACCAGAGATTGTCGTTACCACATCACCTGTCATACGCATCGCCACGTAATCGCCAGGTAACATCACCTTATAAATCTTATTATATACATTCGGTTCATAGTCTTTCACCCAAGCCAATTTGGAAGCGGTAAAATTACCCGGAGAATTTAGCAAATGCGAAAGGCACTTCATCTCTCCGATATTACGGAAAGCACGCTCCCCATACGGCACAGCACGACTATCACACCAAAGAATAGCGGGCCGAAGCACCTCTTTCTCCTTGTCTACAAGCACTAAGCCATGCATCTGATAAGAGATGCCGATCGCCTTGATATCCTCTCCTCTCACCTTCGCTTCGCTCATAGCTCCCACAATAGCCATCTTCACATAGCGCCACCAATCTTCCGGATCTTGCTCAGCCCATCCCGGTCTTAACGCTTTTATAGGCGCCTCCTCCTTCGGATAGGTACAAGCCCCGATAGGCAATCCGGTCTCCTCATCCACAATGGAGACTTTAACGGAAGAACTTCCTAGATCACATCCTAACAAACACATATTCGCTCGTTTTTATATTTTATTATATTTAGATCGCTGTTGCTCATATCGCATCCTATCAAACCGATAATATCGAGCTGCCCGATGCGCTACACCATCTTGCCAATCGTCCGTCGGCTGTATATAGCCCAAAGAATTCATCTTCTTTTGGAAATTACGCACATCTAAGCTCCGTCCATAAATCAACTCATAGGTCCGTCTCATCTGAAACGCCGTAAACTTCAATGGCAAATAATCAAACACGATAGACGGCTCTTTCTCTGCCCAATATCTAAGTTCCTCTATCGCCACCTCTATTATCTCCCGTTGATCAAAAAGGAGCTTTGGCAACCGGTCTAATGAATACCAAGCGAGCCTATTGGATATATCTGCCGATCCGACCCTCCGGTCGCTTCCGCAAAAAGCCAAATAGGGCACTGTTATTAACCTGCCTATCGCCAGACCTGACATCCGTCTCAACCACTCCACGTCTTGCTTATGGGCCATTCTTGATGGCGATCCAAAACATCGGAATTGCCGCAGAGACACCTGATCTAAACCAACCGACTCCCTTAATACCCGATATGCGGCATCTTTCAAATCTTCAAACTCATAGATGAAACTACCAAGCAAACGACATCCGATCGACTTATCCGCCTCTTCCCCCATCTCTATTTCGGTTAACAATACGGTGAGTTTGTCATTCTTAATGCTAAGCAAAACGCAATCAACGGAAACATAAGGAGAAAGCATTCCTTTTTCCTCATCCTGTTTATCCATAATCTTAGTAATTAGATTTGTGCAAATATAAGAATTTTTGTAAAACTTGTTACAGATTATAGCCCCTCTATCTTCTTTCTTCTCTTTTTACTGACAAATTGATATTCTAGTGGCTCTTCTTATAAGGTTTGTAACTTTTTATTTTCTACTTTTGTTCCCTTAATAAGAACAACATATTTATCTAAAACAACACACATGAATCTGAACGACCTATATTTCTCTTGGCGTATCTACTGGAGAAAAATAAAGGGACTGCTCAACGGATTAGCTGAAACGATTATTTTACTAGCCTCAATAGCGTCACTATTCGTGCTTGTATATCAATTTGGTAGGGTGTCCAGTTCTACGTTCCTAAAAACGTAGTACAAAACGCCCTCGTTA
>CAUWMZ010000047.1:0-1623 GCA_963560035.1 uncultured Parabacteroides sp. | reverse complement strand
CCCTCCCGGGGTCCTTTTCACCTTTCCCTCACGGTACTGCTCCTCTATCGGTCACTGAGTAGTATTTAGGCTTGGAGGATGGTCCCCCCTTGTTCCCACAGGGTTTCACGTGTCCTGTGGTACTCTGGATCCAGCTAGCGTCTCTCAAATTTCGCCTACGGGGCTATCACCCTATATTGCCGCTCTTCCCAAAGCGTTCGGCTATCTTTAAGACTACATATCGCTGTCCGAACCCCGCAAAGATTGCTCCTCACGGTTTGGCCTCTTCCGCGTTCGCTCGCCACTACTAGCGGAATCTCGGTTGATTTCTCTTCCTCGCCCTACTTAGATGTTTCAGTTCAGGCGGTTCCCCACGTGCACCTATGTATTCAGTGCACGCTGACAGAGTATTGCTCTGCCGGGTTTCCCCATTCGGAAATCCATGGATATAACGCCTATTTGCGGCTCCCCATGGCTTATCGCAGCTTGTCGCGTCCTTCATCGGCTCTCAGTGCCAAGGCATTCCCCTTGCGCCCTTTACAGCTTAACCTGTTCGTCGCAAAGTCCGCTTCGCTCCGTTTCCAAGCATAGCTTGAAAACTGCGTGCGCTTCCTTGCTCCTCACCTCAAATTCCGACCCGCTTACGCTGGGCTCGTAATTTGTATCGGTGCTGTTTTATTGCAAGAATTAGGATATCTCTCGGTTGAAGTATGTTTTTAACATACCCTTTAGCTATTTGTAGTATGATCTTTCGATCATATCCCAACAATATCTTGGAAAAACCTTATATTAAGTTGCTTTATCTTTCAATAAAGCGGAATAACATTTAGTTTCCTCTATTGTTGCTTTCAGTTTCTATTTCTAAAAACTGTGCTTTCGTTATTGTTCAGTTTTCAAGGTGCAATTTCAGTTAGGAGTGAGGAGGTAGCAGTTAGGAGTTCCTTTCGGTTCACTCCTACTTCCTAACTTCTAATTCCTAACTCAAACCGCAAAGCGGTTTGTGGTGGGCTTGAGAGGACTCGAACCTCCGACCTTACGCTTATCAGGCGTACGCTCTAACCACCTGAGCTACAAGCCCTCGTCGTCGCAAAGTCCGTTTCGTTCCGTTTCCAGCCAAAGCTGAAAACTTCACGCACTTCCTTGCTCCTCCTCTTCATTCCAAACCCGCTTCGCTGGGCTTTGAAATGATTTTGGCTTTTCTGGACGTTGGTTTTCTTTGTCCTTCGCCCTTGGTGGAGATGAGGAGGATCGAACTCCTGACCCCCTGCTTGCAAGGCAGGTGCTCTCCCAGCTGAGCTACACCCCCATTTCTCAGTGAGGAGTTTGGAAGGAGGAGTGAGGAGTTTTCCACACTCTTTCTTCTGCTGTGCTCCTTACGGATCTTTGGCAGGGCTGAGGACAATTCTTCTCATTTTCCACTTTTTGAAGGTCCATCCTCCTTACGGAGGCTTACACCTTCCAAATTAAACAACGATCTGCTTTGTGCGAACTCCGATTGACCATAGGATATGCTGTTTTTTATCGAGTTTCGCTCGGTTTCGGCTTCGGATAACTCCTCACTCCTACTTCCTCACTCCTACCTCGTACAGCAGGTCTCCTTAGAAAGGAGGTGATCCAGCCGCACCTTCCGATACGGCTACCTTG
>CAUWMZ010000046.1:0-2152 GCA_963560035.1 uncultured Parabacteroides sp. | reverse complement strand
TATTGTTGTATATAAAGGTTTAATACCTGTAGTTGGCCGAATACTTACTTTTTATCCATCTTTTACTTGATTTAAATCCCCATTGAACATGCCATCTTCTTCCTGTTAATTTATCTAACAAAAGAAATTGATATAGATATTTTCTGTTGGATATAGTTTGTATCTATCAAGTCCATGCATACGAAAATCTATATCTTCTACAATAGCATGTATTTTAATCAAAGTAGAATCATTAGCCGTTTTGGCTTGCGGAGTGGTACTCTCGTTTTGTGCAAAGGTACATAACGGAATCAAGAATAGATAAAAATAATTATAAGTTTCTTCATGGGTAAATTATTTAAGCGATTAAAATTAAGTGTAACAGTATAGCTAATATTGTATTCATTTTTTATATTTACATCCCATTTAAAAGTGTAAATATAATCTCCGATAGGAATGTTTACAATCAAAATCTTACCTTTTTTCCTTTTAATATTCATATAGCCAATAATAGCTTCATCGGGATAAATAGTTGTGGTTTTTAAATATCCTTGTTCACGTATAGTTCGGTCATTATCCATCATTTGTCTTAATGTAAGCATTTGATTGGTAGATGCGACGTTTGTAGTGAGTGTTTATGGCATTACGTAGCATTATCTCAAACATACCGATAACTCCATAAAAACGTTGGCTTAACTTGATGTTATATTGGTATAGGCGCAAGGTTTTGGCTTTTTCATTACCACTTGCTTGTGCGTATTTATTTAATCTTGCAGGGGATAGCACCTGCAAACATTCGTCATATTTCATTTGATAAAAGTTTCAAAACAAGACTTCTCTTGTGAATATAGAAAATAATGCATACGTTTGCAAACGTAAGACCCTGTTGTTCTTGCTGAACAAGCGAACTTCAGGGCTATTGTTTTTTATGTGGGTTCTATTATACGTTTTTGATTTTAAAACAATTTGATTATAAACGGATTAGATGTTTATTTATGAGAATGGTAAATGATATTTTTATTGTCATTATACTAAGTGTGCTTGGTGTAATGACAAGTTGCAGTGAGGAAAAACCGGAAATTCTGCCTTTTCATTTGGATAAAAAATCTTATGAGGTAATGCTAATGGGCTGGAATGATATTCCTATTACAAATGGTAGTGGTAGCTTGAGTGTTACGACTGAAGACAAGGAGATTGTTTCTGTATCATGTACTACTTTAGGGAATGATGGAGTTACTGCCGTACTTCGTGTTAACGGGCTTGAAAAAGGAAATGTGACCTTAATAGTTAAGGATAATGTTACAAATGAGGTGGAAAAAATAACAGTAAAAGTTACAGATAGTTATTTGGCTTATATGGTAGATGAGAGTAATCACCCGGCTTTGCCTGCCGGAACGATTATGTATTTGATAAATAATGAAGCCAAGGATTGTTATTTCTTTACATATAATGATACAAAGCATGAAGTATATAGCGATTTTATTACCAAGGGTTCATATTCATTTTCAGTAGAAAAAAATAGTGATTCAAATCTATCGTATGAAACATTTCCCTATTTGACATTAACGTATAAGACGGATGAGAATGATATTCTGACTGATGCAGATGTGCCAGCAAAGGGGCATAAATTCAATTTGATAGGTTCTTCTTCTTCTACTTATAGTGTTATCAAAAAGTTTCTAGGAGTAGATTGGGATAAGTTAGCGAAAGCTCAGAGTTTGCGTTCGGAAAATTATGTTTCCTTCATGAAAATGCAAGAAGATGGCACTAGTTATGTGTCGCATGGAGAAGTTGCTTTGTTTCCTCAGATACCTGAGGGAATTTTAAAATAGAGATGAATATCTTGCATGGATAGCGATGCGTATGATATGCAAAGGCTTATTAATATAATAATTATTTTTTTGCTCATAGTAGTTGATTTTATATCTTTTGCTCCTATTTTGAATAGGAGTGAAGGTGTAAATAAAAGTGTAATATTAAGACCCTTTTGAGTGATTAACTAACGACTTGTTGTTGGAATAGTTAAGCACTACCCCTAGTGAATAGTTAATCACTTGACAAGTGAATAGTTAATTACTTAACTTATTGTTTTACAGATGTATATAAACGCATGTGTTTATGGTAAGTATTCGGCCAACTACAGGTATTAAACCTTTATATACAACAATAGCGA
>CAUWMZ010000045.1:0-2313 GCA_963560035.1 uncultured Parabacteroides sp. | reverse complement strand
CATCATAGAAAGCTTTATGGTAGAGGTGAAGGAATCCTTTGAAAAAGGTGAGAATGTATATCTGAGAGGCTTTGGTTCGTTCATTGTGAAGAGACGCGCTGAAAAGACAGCCCGTAACATCTCCAAGAATACGACTGTGATTGTGCCAGCTCACAATATCCCTGCATTTAAACCGGCTAAGGAGTTCACTCAGCAAGTGAGCAAACTCAAGGATTAGACCAGTTGGTAGTGCGTGTTTTTACACGTTAGCGGAAGGTGTTTCATCAGGTACGATTCACCTTCTTTTTTTTCTTGTTAGTTGACAAATGAATAGTTTTTAATCCATTGCTATTTAGGGCATTATTTGTATCTTTATAGTTGTAAAACAACGATGCAAACAATAAAGATTCACCATAAAAAAGATCAATCAATGACTTCTCTCCAGTGGTTGAAACTGGGTTTTAAAGTTAAGAAAGGCTGTACGGGTACACTTCTTTGGACGAATGGTAACTGCAAAGTTCAAGCTGTCTATTACAGCAGGGAGGAAGTGCGCAGATCTTCCGTAGCTATTCGGGACTACAAGTAGAGGTTAAGCGCACAAAGAAAGGCCAGGTATGAAAAGCAGAAGGGGAAACTCTTCCGACTGACGCTTCCTGCTGACGCTTTGAACGCATGTACCCTGCCCGATTATGATGGTTGGTCTGCTGAGAAAGTGGCTACAGGTAAGGTGGCGCTGGTATTGGATACAGAAACTACCGGACTTTATCCGGATAGTGCCTCAGCTATATTTATACTCACCACCACAATTGTCACACTTTGCTGTTCCATCGCAGAACGTATTCACATCATTACTGCCGCAGTAGGGGCACGGGCACATTTTTCCATGTGTATAAGCTCCTGTTCTTCCTTGAGTCTCAGATGATGCATATGCATCTCTGATGAATGTGAATTCAATGTTCTCGCTATTGAATAGTCTATATAAGTGTGATTTAAATCCATAGGGTATAGTAACATTTTTCAGAGAATTGCATTCTTGAAAAGCTGACGAATCTATGGTGCGTATACTCGTTGGTATGTATAAATACTCTAACTGCTTACATCTCAGGAATGCGGATTTTGGCAATTCTTTTAACCCTGTACCAAGCTTTACTTTGGTTAAAGCGCATCCCTTGAAACAAGCCACTTCCATTTCTTCTATACTATCCTGGAAATTTACGGTACTTAAACTTTCGCAATCCATAAAAGCCCTTGCTTCAATCTTCTTTATTGTTGGTGGCAGAATAACCTCTCTGAGATTCTTACAATTGCAGAAAGAGGAAGTGCGTATCGTCGTTATTGAAGTATTTCGAAGATCGATGGAAGCTAAGCTATTTCTTCCATTAAATCCATTTCCTAATTCCTTTACGGTTGAAGGCAGAATGACGTGAACTTCTGTTTCACCTGTTCCCATAAAACAATAAGCCTCACTCTTTTCGCGATTATATAGTATACCTCCTTCTATGCAAAAATCATCCCCCACATTCTGTAGTTTACAGCACCCCTTGAATGTATCGCAGTCAAATACTAAATCCTTGTTCCCTATTCTAACTTCTTCTAGACTGCTGCAATCAAGAAATGTAGCTTCAAGTTCTGAAATCGCTTCAGGTATATTTATTGTTTCTAGTGCACTGCACTCTCTAAAAGCGGCACTTCCAATTTTTATTAGATTTATGGGAAGTTCAATCTTTCTCAGGTGATTTGTCCCCATGAATGCATTAGCCGGTATCTCTGTCATATTACCAGGTAATACGATTTCTTCAATATAGCTATTATATTTCACCCGAACAGTGATTACGCTATTGGGGAGAATTAATTTTTTGCATTTGAAACCTGTATCATTCTGGTTTAACCTTTGATAGTAACGTTCATCAATGTATAATTGGGTAACTGTATAGCTATCTCCATCTACTTCAATTGTTTCAGGTATCTCAATTGTGTCTGGGCAATTACCATGAATAGCCAAGATGCAGACCTCCTTCTTTCCTTTTTTATTAATCGTATATTTATATTCCATGATATTTTTTTATTAGGTTTCTACCAATAATACTTCGTTAAATTGTAACTAATCCATTGAAAATAAACAAGTTAATTGATATGATTTAGCAAAATAAAATAGGTCAAGTGACTGATTTTCAGCATATTTAATGGTAAACCACCACACATTAAAGCAATGAATAAAACAGCACTTGACCAATATGAGGAAATCGTAACCGATACTTTGAAATGTTGTTCTGCGAAGTTACGTAAAAGTTTTAAAACAGCATTCATCCAACTCATGATTTTGTATATGGTACT
>CAUWMZ010000044.1:0-2379 GCA_963560035.1 uncultured Parabacteroides sp. | reverse complement strand
ACAATGTACTATTTTGCTCTGCGGCAAAAGCTGTAGTACCCGTTGCAAATACCATTGTTAAGACCAGGATAAAACTCATGATTTGATTTGCTAATTTTTTCATTGAAATATACCTCCTCATATTTGTTTAGATATTTATGTTGATCGAATCAATCTAACATGAGGATAGTATAAATCTCATTTCTTATTTTCTGGCACATCAAATCCTTAATAATTCTTATTTTTAATCATATACATGTAATTGATCCCAATTAAATATCGCTATTACAATCAGGTACTTGCATAACTGGTAGAAGAATTTCAATAGAAAATTTAGTAATATCATGCTCTATATTTACTGAACCACCATTCTGTTCTACTAATGTCTGAATAGTCATTAAACCTATTTTATGGCTTGCTGTCTTCAAAGGTTGCTTACTTTTATAGTTTTCAATCATGACGCAAATTTGATTCTGTTGTTCTTTTTCTGTGATAACAATTGGAATCTTAGGGTCTGCATATTTCCGCAAGTTAGAAAAAATATTATCAAATGATCTTCGAATATCTCCTATATGTAAACGGCAAAAATACCCAGAATTAAACATCGGAATTTGTTTTACCAAGAATCCTTCAGATTCCAGTTCAGTACATTCCTCATACAATAGTTGGTTTAGAAATTCTCCTCCGTCAATTAGTTCGTTTGGATACTCAAACCTATTTTCTGTTTCTGTCACAAATTTATGAAACAATTCATCTGTCAAAATTTTCATATGATGTGCCTTTTCGATGGCTTTTGTAAGGTAGAGTTTATGCTCTGCTTCTGTTAAATCTTTTTTATGAATCATTATTTCCAAGTACCCGGTAAGTTTAGTTAGAGGAGTACGAAGGTCATGAGAAAGTGATGCGACCATTTGCTCTCTTTCAGATCTCATTTTTTCCTCATTTTCTAATAAGGATAGTAACGATATTCTCATAAATTCAATTTCATTTCCGAGTTTTGCTATTTCATCTCTTCCTCCAATTTTAATACTACAATTCCTTCCAGATTGAGAAGAAAGTAATACTTGCTGATAAAGTTTGTTGATTCGATGTATGGTATAAGCGTTAAAAGGTATAAGAATTCCCAGGAAAAGAAAAAATCCAAATAACAAACCAGCAGTATTCCACCAAAAAAAGTAAGAATTTCCCGGTGAGTAAGATGTAGCGTAGATAACGCCATCCGAGCAGTATATGATTTCGTATTTGTCTTCATCTTCAAATTCTGTGGATGCTATTTTTTCTTCATACAGGTGTTCCGGCTCTGTGAACAAAAAAATATCAGAATTTTGCTTATTCCATTCCGTGTCAGTCAATGCATTCTGTGTCGAAAGATTGTGATTAGTTACATACTTTTGAAAGTCTTGTACAGCAGCATCACTTTTTGCTTCCCAATAAGCATCAAACTTTGAATTATAAAAAAACCATTCCGCAATCACATCAGATAGCAAATAATGTCCTAACCATGCACAAATAAGTGCAAAAGCCGCAATAGCTAACATTTTTATTCCCAATCGTTGGGAAACAAGTTTGAGCTTTCTATTCAATACGGTACCCCTTTCCCCAAACAGTTACGAGATGGATAGGATGTCGGGAATCGTCTTCAATTTTATCTCTTAATTTCCGAATAAACACCATAACAGAGTTGTTATCAGTAGAGAAAAATGGTTTTTCCCAGACACTTTCATAGATATTTTGAGCTGAAAATATTTGCTTTGGATGAGCCAATAATAATCGTAATATACGATATTCTGTTGAGGTAAGTTCTAATTCCTTCCCATATTTCCATGCCATATTGCGACAGCAATCTACACGTAAGCCATTCCATTCAATATATTCTGATTTTCGTTTTGGGATTTGTTTTCCTTGATAAACAGTATACCTCCGTAGCAATCCCTTAACTCGTGCAATCAATTCCGGATAAGAAAATGGTTTTGCTAAATAGTCATCTCCACCAGAGGAGTACCCTAATACAAGATCAGAATTTTGAGTTCTCGCAGTTAGAAATAAAATTGGCACATTTGACCGCTCTCGAATCATTCTACTAACCTGATAGCCGGACATCCCTGGCATCATAACATCCAAAATGATTAAATCGATATTGGCAGCCAACAATTTTAAAGCTTCTTCACCGGATTCTGCCTCAATTATATCAAAATCCTCATTGGACAATAAAACTGAAATAACCTCCCGGATTTCATGATCATCATCTACCACCATAATTTTTGATTTTTCTTCTATCATATCATTCATAACCTCTTTCAGTGTTGTCATTAAAACCATTCCGACAGTTTAAGATAAAGATTCTCTATCGCTTACTCATATGCTTTTAATAAAATTATATTTAAAAAACGGAGCCTTATC
>CAUWMZ010000043.1:0-2521 GCA_963560035.1 uncultured Parabacteroides sp. | reverse complement strand
AAGAAAAAGATTATATTTATAAAATACATTTCTACCTTTTTATAGGATTTTATAAATATAAGCTAACAGTTGTTAGCCCCGCCACATGTGTATAAACAGGCCTGGCTCCTGAAGCGAACCCCCTCTCAAGGATAGGCTTATCGCACACTTCGAGCCTCCCGTTCCCTACCCGCATATTGATTAGCTCAGCGGACATGCCGTCTCGCGACACGCCGTCATCAGAACTTCGTGTAATACCGCCAAAAGGAACATTGATTCTATTCATTACTCTCATTTTTTAAATACACAAAGATAACAAAATCAATGAGATATACTAACGCAAAAGAGTCATGAACCTGTATATTTTTCACAGAAAGGATTATGAATACCTTTGACAAGTTCGGAAAGAGCTACGGTTCTCGATAATATCATCAGTGGCAGCTGTTAATTTGCCAACCCATTGAAAAAGAGCAAATGCATACGACAGCGTATATTGTGAATATTTGCGTTTCTATTTCGTTTCTATTTTTTTACTATTAGGGGGCAATCGCAAGCGAGCTATCCTTTCAGTTCTCTTATCCATCCCTTTCCTCTACCACTTTGGAGAGAATTCCTGTTCCTTATCAAGCTTTCTTAATGCGTATCTCATTGTTATTCCTCCTTAATCCACAGTGAATTTATTGTTCATTACTTCCTCTTTGTCCGTAGTAAATTCTGATTCATGGCTGAGTGATTCGTTGTTGAAGCTCGTTTGGTGAGCTAATCCTGTCTGACTGCTACTGTTGTTCACGTTCAGATGAGCATTTGAAACTCCTATTATTGTAGCCAATGATGAAAAATAAACGCATGTTTGTTTCATAAAAAGGAAACAATGTACTATTTTTGCATCATAAACAATTAAGTCAATGAACACTGGCAGAAATATAAAGGTAGGCTTTATGCCGGAAGCTGATGAGTTTTTATCTTCGTTGCCACATAAAGCCTATCAAAAGGTGGTATATAATATACATAAGGTAGAGCAGGGTGTGATGGATAAGGAATTGTTCAAGAAACTTGAAGATACCGATATATGGGAGTTTCGCACGCTGTTTAATGGTAGTATCTATCGCCTGTTTTCTTTTTGGGACACTGAAACAGATACGTTGATAATTGCCACACATGGCATCATCAAGAAAACGCAAAAGACTCCACAAAAGGAGATTGCAAAAGCGGAAGCACTGAGAAAAGAATATTTTGACGGTAAACAAAAACAGTAAGAATATGGCACAAGTGAAAATTACTCCTTTAAGTGAACATCTTGACCGTGCATTCGGCAAGCCCGGCACTTCTGAGCGTGACGAAATGGAAAACCGCTTGAAAGAAGAAGTGGATGCTTATTTTGTTGGTGAAGCTATACGAAAGGCTCGTTTGGCTCAAAATCTCACCCAAGAACAATTAGGTAAAAGAATAGGTGTGCAGCGTGCGCAAATATCACGTTTGGAGAAAGGGAAGAGCATAACACTTTCATCCATGAGCCGTGTGTTCAGGGCTTTGGGTATTGCGAGTGCAACACTTGATTTAGGAGCTATTGGTAAAGTTCCGTTGTGGTGATTAGCCTATTCTCCGGGGTTCTCTCAGACACGGTTAATTTGATCGTCATTCTTTTCAGGGAACACGAGTTCAACGAGACGCAGAAGATAACGTTGCTCGATGAGAGCGAGCTCCTGAAAGACTCGAATTGCGCAAGCAGGCTGGCGAAGATAATACGGGAAATCGGAGATTACATATTCAGTCATCACTACTCCATCGCTTTCCCGACTCCGGTCTATGAGTTGATGCAAGACGATGAAAAAGACAAGACACTTCTCATCCGGCACAAGTATCCTCGATTCACTGTAGAAATACAGGATGAGTGCAAAGCGAAAGAATTAGCTAACGCCATGAAAAAGGCAGGCGAGTTTCTAAACAAAAAGGAGCAATTATGGAAAATGAAATTGAAAAAAAAGAAGGAAGAAAATCGAAAGTCGGAAGGCCTAGAGGCGTAAACACCGTGTCGATGTCACTCAAGCTGCGGAAAGAGTTCGTATCTTATGTTAGGTCAAAAGGCAACAAAAACGGCTTCATCAACGACATTATCAAAGAAAAAATGATGTCAGACGTGCATAAAGGCTTGTGGCCGATTGAAAAATGATAACAAAAGGAAAAGGAGCTGCGTTAAATCCGTTAGCTCCTTTTCCTTTTCTCGTCTCAATATGTTCACATATTCTCGTACTTGTCGTAAAAAGGCAATTCGTCGTCTGCGAAAAACTCTCGTTTCAACAGCTCTAGCAACTCATCAAGGTTATTTACTCGTTCGTTTACGTTGTCTTTGAAGGCGGCAAAACTGTTTCGTCTGTCGCTCGCTGCGGGGCTGGTGCTGGAAGGCATCAACAACGTACGCGGCTACCGCTATACCAACTGCCCCGGCATCGACGGGTTCGCTATGCTGGAACGCCTGCATCAGGCCAGACTGAACGGCAGCGGCAAGCTGGAGCGCTTTGTGCTGGAGATAGACCGGGAAGAC
>CAUWMZ010000042.1:0-2963 GCA_963560035.1 uncultured Parabacteroides sp. | reverse complement strand
ACAAAGATAAGTCAAAGAACGCTTTAATCAATTATTCGATATAAACTCTAATATTGAAAAATCAATCATTCTTTTATTAGGGGATGATTTTGATAAAACATTTACAGAAGAAGAGCTAAAAGAGAAATATGGTTATCCCCAAATATCCAATAAAGAATTGCATGAATTGGAATGGAAAATGGAAGACATATGTATTGAATGAATTATGAAAAAGATAATAATCAATTTTCAAGAATAGTACCTTTTTTGATGGATAACGATTTTATAGTCCCCGTTTAAAAAAGGTACTATCAATGAAGTTCGAAAGATTAGGATTACTTGAAATATGAAAATTGTCAGAAAGGAATAAGAAGATGAAGTATTTAATGATTTTATTGGGGTTATGTTTGATTGCTTGTAATGGGCAATCTGTTAAACAAGAAGAAAAAACAGATTCCAATACACCAAAAGGAAAATTGGAAGAAAGTATTGAAATTCCAGACGGTTCGCTGACGAAAGGAGAACAAGATTCTTTAATAGAGATATTGTCTCCTTATCTGGAAGTTGATACGGCTTATGCAAAACGCAGTAATAAAAATGCGGAATTGATTTCTAAAGTATTGGATGATATGGAAGAATTTGATGAGAACTATCAACGGCAAAATATACTTCATGTGGATTCGGTTATCAAGCAATGTATAAATCATGTTCAGTCGAATGAGCCTAAGCGGTTATTGGATTTGTTTGATAAAGAGAAAATGAGTATTTATTTCCATCCTTCCAATACGATAGAGCATGAGAAGGATTTGCATTATATGATTTTATCATTGTATGATAAATATTATCGTCCATCAAACGAACGTTTTTTTGCGGAAAAGCTGGCAGAGTTATATGAGTTTTCTTTAATACATGTAACAGGATTGGAACTGTTTGGAGGGTATTCTCATCCAGACTATATTCCACTTGTAAAAGTGTTGGTGGATTGCTATGATAAACTGAATGATTACGACAGAGCTATTGAGTTACAAAAACAAATATGTGAAAGAATTGAGCAAGAAGAACCAGAAGGAAAAGCAAGTGAGAATTACGGATATGAGTTGATAGAATTAGCCACACTCTATTTAGCCAATAAAGACACGATTCATACAGATTCATGTACACAGGAGTTACGAAAGAATCCTTATATGGAAAAACTTTTAAAAGAACATTAGGAGATTAAAAAATGAAATACTATATTCTCTTACTTGGGTTAGTTCTATTAGCTTGTAATGATAATACACTTTTACAAACATCTGTTACAGTAAACGTTTCAAAGGCAGGAACATTAGATTCTTTATTGAGTAAATACAATAAAGATGTCATTGATACATTAGTTGTAACAGGGAAAATCAATGAAATAGATTTGATTACTGTTAAGTATATGAGTAATCTTTCTTATATTGATTTACAAAATGCAGATGTACAAGGTGAAATAGTAAAAAATCACTTATTAAATAATAAGAATCATACTAAGGTTATAAAATTATCTAATGATTCTTTGTTATTAAAGTCTTTATCCACTCAGGTACTCTATGCTAATTCAAAAGATACCGTTCCTCTTGATGTGGCAGGAATAGTTCTTAAGGATGAAATACTTTTATATTCTTTAGCGGAAAAAGATTGTATAGTGTCATTATCCAACACTAAAGATTCTATACAGAGCCAAATAGATACAATTAAAACAATTCCCAAGAAAAGAAAAAAAAAAGTCGATATAGCACAAGAGTTTAAAGATTTAAATCGTCCTCGTGTATATATCAAATATAAACAGCCTGTAAATGGATATACAGTAAAAGTATTATGGATGCCTTATACTGATGAAAATGGATATACGGCTGAAACAGGAAATGCAATTCTGTATTTTGAAAATGAAGACAATCATTTCTATATACAAACTAAATGCTATAGAGATACAGCCGTTTATTCTCATACTCATTTAGAAGATGATGATGTTCTATTTTGGAATTACACTCCTAAAAAGAAAGGAGAGATACTTTCTCAATATTCACCATTCTTTTTCTCAGATGTAAACTTTGATGGAGAGAAAGAACTTTTGATTAATGATTACAATGGAGGATCAAGAGGTTCTAATTCTTATGAAGTTTATAAAATTCATCCCTATTATGCAGATATTATAAAAGAAGCTCCTTTTGTTAATTTGGAAAATGATATGACTGATTTTGACTCTGCAAATAAAACAATTACATGTCATTACTCTTTAAGTTCATTTGAATCCACTACACATATTTATAAGCAAGTAAAACAAGAAAAAATAGAATGGACAGAACCAGAAGATTCTTATAAGTTTGAATTAGTAAGAGTTGATATTCATAATCAATACACAGATAGTAAAGAGCATAAGGTATATATTAAAGATGGATATAAGTATAAATTAATAAAAGATGAGAAAACACCAATTAATCAAAAAGATAAATAGTATCATTATATTACTCTTACTTGGATTATGTTTGCTTAGTTGTAACAATCAGCCAAGTAAACAGGTAAAAGAATCAGATAGTTGGATTAGTGAAGTTGATACTTCTATCTGTATAGATATTGGTACATTATCTGATTTGGATTTGAGTTTCAAATATGATAAAGTATCTACATCTTTGGTAAAAGATTTGGTGGATGTATATAATAGTTTCAATATCTTGAATAGTATCTACAATGATTTTGAGTTGTGGGTTCGATTTGATATAAATATCATAGATGTACAAGGTGCAATAGACAAGATAGATTGTTCTGTTGTCCATGATGATAGTATAAAAGTGTATACCTGTGATTATAAAAAGCATGTGCTTTCTTTATTACAAGATACAGCCGCTCACGATTCTATCAAATTTGAAAAGATGGGGATGGAATATTCTGCTGTTTATAATAAATTGGTTAGGGTGTCCAGTTTAACGTTCCCAATTTAGCCTACATTTTTAAGCTGTTTGGTA
>CAUWMZ010000041.1:0-3163 GCA_963560035.1 uncultured Parabacteroides sp. | reverse complement strand
TGCACTGAAGGTCATCGCCCTTGTTTCAATGGTGACAGACCACTGTGCCTACTACTTAATGGAACACGGCACACTTCTTTATGAGGTCATGCGCTGCTTCGGTCGCATTGCCTTTCCGGTGTTCGCCTTCCTCATAGCAGAAGGCTTCCGGCATACCCGAAACCGGATGAAGTACTTCCTGCAGCTGCTTGGATTTGCCGTAGTTAGTGAGGTGCCGTGGTACTTGCTGAATGGCGCAGACGGAACGCACAATGTGCTCTTTACTCTGGCATTGGGTGTGATGGCACTGGCAGCTTTTGAGGCATCAAAAAAGGAGGACATCCTTTGTGGGGCTGTCATCCTTTCTATTGCTTGTTTCGCCACTTGGTCGGGTGTGGACTATGAGTGGCGGGGGATTCTGCTAATGGTGGTGTTCTACCTGTTGGGAAATGTCTGCAATCCTTCTTTTCCCTCCGGTAGAAAGGCGCAGTTGTTCTGTGCCTTTCCGCTGATGATGCACTATGGGATAGTCGGCGCTTTACTTGCCTGCCTGGTGATTGGTTGCTATGATGGAACACGTGGGTTCATCCATCGCAAGGTGGCAAAGTATGGATTCTATGCTTTCTATCCGTTGCATTTCATCATAATTTCTCTATTAAATCTTCCTTGATTGACGTGCATAATGTTTTGTACAATATCCGCTTGTCTTCAGGAATATCCTCTTCTGAAATGCTGAATAATAATAGATAAGATTCAGGTATATCCAAAGCTTTGCAAATCTTTGTAATACTATTTTTTGATGGGAATGTAGCCCCATTTTCGATGCTACAAATAGCATTCGTTGATAATTCACACAGGTTTGCCAATTCCTTCTGCGAAATATTCTTCTTCTTTCTAATTATTTTTACAGCATTTCCTATATCCATAACGAACGGTTATTATGTTATATCAAACCAATCCAAGATGTCTTTTCCTATGCTCATGAGTTTTATCAAACGAAATAAGACTTCTTGAATTTTATTTTGATTATATAATTCTATAATATGTATAATCTCTTTCTTTTCTTCTTCCGAGAGGTTGCTACCTTCTATTTTTTTTATGATGTTCTCCTTTTTCATTGATATACTTCTAAAAATAAAACTTCTAAAATGCAAAAAAACTCGAAATTAGAACGCTTTCTTCATCAGTATCGGAGGAAAAAATATGGTACCTTGCGGCTTTATAGATATTTCTTATTAGAGAACATACATGACATTCCTTTTTTACATACGTTGACCTGGCAACATAGTAATAGCTATGAACAGCATCGTCTAAGACTTTATCTTCCAAAAGAGCATTGTGATCGCAATGTCCTTCGTATATAGTTTTGGAAGAAGCGATTTGAAGCAGTAACCTGTCAAAATCAATATACGATGTATGTCTTGGCTCTAGCTTTTCTATAATTCTATTACAGAGATTGGTTAAATCATAACCTAATCTCAATGGAGTTTTATTTCTTACTTTTTCGATAAAAGCCTTGCGCAAATGCTCTGTATCTATGTCAGACCATTTTGATGGCTTTCCTTTTAATTCCTTGTTTTTAAATAGTTCTACAAATTTTTCAAAACTGCTAAGTTCTTTTTGATTGAGCTCACTTATATTACGAAGAGAACCTAAAAAATAACTTCGGATTTTTCGCTCATAGGCTAGCGCAAAAATCTCAAGCTTCTTTTCATCTATACAGAAGCTTGAAGTATCGTCAATGCTATCATACCCATTACTTCTGAGCAAGGAAGTCAATGCGCACATCGGTACATTCATAACCTCTTGTATGATATCCAAAGAAGTCATGAATGTAGAGTTCTCAGTCCTATCTTCAGATAGCACAGACCTTGTTACTTCTATGTTAATAAAACATTCTTTCATTTAGTGCAAAGATAATTCTTTAATTAGATAAATCAATAAAAACAGTTTAGAAATACAATTTTTACTTGTATTTCTATTACTATGAAGCTATAATGATGTTTTAAGTATTTGAATTACCTCACGAACATACCTAGGGTCCTCCGCATAGCCAATATCCCGTAACCACAGTAGGTAGTTTCCTCCCTTGTACTTGTACTGCACCTTGGTATAGTAAGCCCGTACACTTTCCGTCCAGTGGTTGAACTCATAATACTTCCCGGTTTTGGGATTCGTCAGTCCGAACAGATTGTGCCGATTCCGGCAGAGCGGTGAGCGGAACCACCCCGTTTCCAGTATGGCTTGTGCCAGTACTATCTTCGGATGCCGAATGCCATTGCGGATGATTTCCTGATAGAGATTGGGAATAGTGAGTGCAGGCAGCGTTTTATATTCTGTCCAGACTTCTTTTGTTGGCTCCATTTTTGGGGACGTTTTATTGTAACTTTTTTGGTCACTTTGTCCCTTACAGCCCTTTGTGGGTGATGTTGCCTCTATACTGTCGTTTTCTGCCCTTTTGCAAGATTCAAAAGCGGCCAAACCCATCCGCAGGGTATCAGGAGCCACTTTTTGCTTCTTTTCCGGACGGATTTCCTTCTCTTTGGTAATCGTATAGAACTGTGCCGATGCTGAAGCGGAACCAAGAATCAACAGCACGGCGGTCAGAATGATGTTGTGCATTTCTTTTCAATGATAGGGTTGACAATACTTTTGCGGGTGTTCAAGGCGGTTCCGACCGCAAATATATCGTTTTACTTAAACAATACGAAAATGCACAACATCAATCATTCTGAAAGGCTGCCCTACGAGAAGTTGGCGGCATTGGGCATTGACCGGGAAAAGGCCGACAGCCTCCCTCAGGAAGTGAAGGAGAAACTGGCATCCGGAGAGGTCACCCCGCTCATGCAGGTGTCCATCAGTGCCCGGAACGGAGACCTTATCACACTTCCTCTCAAACTACAGCTGACCACCGACCAGCAAGGTAATCCGGCGCTCATGGCTTATCCCGTCCGTGCCGTACTGGAAAAGGAACGCAATCAAGTGTTGCGTTTGTCTGACCAAGAAGCGGAGCGGTTGAGTAAAGGTGAGGTCATCCAGAAAGCCGTGGAAGTAAATGGAGAAAAGACCCAGCAGTATCTGCAACTCGATCCCGAAACCAAATCCGTCATTCATCGCAGGGTTACGGACGTTCAACTGGAACAGAAACTCAAGGACATGGAGAAAGTCAACGACATCGAACTGG
>CAUWMZ010000040.1:0-3836 GCA_963560035.1 uncultured Parabacteroides sp. | reverse complement strand
AGAATCAGTCACAAAATGAGTCATATAACAAATTAATCTATATAATGTCTAATAGTCATGTAAGGATTAGAATATTTCCATTCACCCCAGTAATTATTAATGCACTTGGTGAAACTAAAATAGGTTTGACAAAAAGAAGTGATAGGGATTATCACAAATAAAATTATCAATGATAACTTTTTCATAAATATGGAATTTTATTATTTATAAATTGGTGTAACGATGTATCTTTCTAACTCTGGAACTACAATTACAAGAGCTTTCTTCTCATCATATTTATTAGCTCCGAAATGGGTGAATATTCCACTAAACTTAAATTCATTGGCTATGATTTCATTAGGATGTTCTAATGCATACGCTTTTATATCTGCAACCTTTCTTGTGATTTTAAATGAAGTAGGTCCGAATTGAATGTAATCTTTGTTATTATCTTCTTCCATTATTTGATTGCATTCATGGATTAAGTCTTTTCCAGTTAAAGACCTTGTATGTTCTTTATATGTGATTTCTGGAGATTTATAATAATCTATTTCATTAGATAATGCTTCCTTTTCAGTCATATAAGACAGTTCTTTGATGAATTGAGCTTCCGCTAAATCCATTTGTTGGTTTACAGACTTTGTACAAGAACTGAATCCTGCGCATAATGTAACTATTAATAATGTTGCTAACAATCTAAATGTTTTCATCTTTTAATTTTGATTTAATGTTGATTCCTTGCTGTGATTGTAATGCTTTTATTAGTTCTTAGCCAATATTCTTCATTCGCAGAATATTCACCTCCAAATCCTGTTACATTTTGTTTCTTCTCAGATTTTGCATATCTCTTAAAAATTGTTAGGTTTACATCTAACTCTTTTTGAGCATTGATGTTAATAATAATGGTGCTATTACTAAGTGTTTCGTTTATGGCTGCATCTATTCCATCACCAGAATATTTGCCATTGCCTTTAGAATCAAGAATAAACTCTTTATTCTTATTTGTATCAAGAATCTCAATTCTAATAGATTTGTCATAATATGTAACCTTTACCTTTTGCCCTAATCTTTTTAATCTATATTCATCTAAGTCTTGTTTATTGCAAATAGGAGTTCCATAGTTATAATTCATGTACATAGGTTTGCAAATATTTTCCTTAAATTGTACATCTGTTATTTCAAATTCGTTGTTATTCCTTTCACATCCATATATGGATATAGAAAGGAATATCACTATAATATGTATTACTGATTTCTTTTTAAGTTGATCTTTAAAACTGCACATAATGACAATTATAATAAATCCTCCAATGAATAGACCTGCCGTAAAAACTGAGAATATATCCATATTGTTAAAGTGCTGATATAATGTAGTATATAATAGCAATGACGATAATTCCTATTATTATTAATGGTAAGTTTTTAATGATTGCAGCTCCTAAGAAGCAAATTAAAAACAGTAGGCATATTAGTGCAAAAATTAGAATGAACCAGTCTTTCGCTTTCATATTTGTTGACTTATTCTTATCACCAAGCTCCCTATGGATAAGCTGTTAAAATAAAAAGGTGTGGGAACACTATTTGCTTTATCCTACTAACCGGCTTCTCGCATTGCCTTGACTGTGGATAAAACAATAGCAACCCACACCAATTTGACAATATCTAAGCCTTACAAACATAAGGTAGGTATATATCAATGGCGGGGTGCTATTGCTATCATCTTCACAGTCTTTCAAATTTTGCGAGAATTTGTTAGTAGAAGATAATTTCAATAACACCTTTCGTTAAATATGTCCTTCCAATTCCCTATCTCATTAGTTCATTGGAATTGGTGCAAAGGTAACAAAAGATTTTAAATCTATCAGCATGGAGTGTGGATTAATAGTAATTATTGTGTTGCTAAACAGGAAATTAATGGATTGTTTAAGCAGAATTGCATCTGAATTATCCAAATCCATGTGGGTATCAAATTCACTTATCCCCATATAAGGACTAAATTCTGAATATTCTTACCTGCCTTGAATTATTATCTTTAGGTCAGTATATGTCTTATTATAAATCTCCCTCGTCCGCGAAACTGTAATATCCTGCATCTGTAAGTATGAGGTGGTCTAAAACTGTAATTCTTATAAGTCTTGCAGCTCTTTGACCTGCTTAGCAATCTCCATATCTTGCCTGCTTGGTTTCGTGTTACCGCTTGGATGGTTATGTGCAAGAATGATAGCTACAGAATTGGTGAGCAATGCAACTTGTAGAATTTCTGAAACTTGCTTAGCTTGCTTGAGAAACAGGACTTTAAAATATTCCTAGTAACAGATAGTTCCCTCCTTATGGGTAGGAAGTAGGTATTTATAAGCATCCTTTGAGCAAGTTACCTGATACAGGCTTTTAAATTTTGGTTTGTAGGACAGTTCCACTTCTCCCACGGTATAATTTATATTCATAATTCCATGTTTTAATAGGTTAGTAGAAATAAAGAAAGGACAACTACTTAATAGCTGTCCTTTCTTCAATATTAGTAATATGTGTGTCATTTCTTGGAATAACGGTATCTCATAGAGAATATGTAAACCTCTATTATATCATCATGTACGGAGTAAACAATTCTATGCTCTGCATTGATTCTTCTTGACCATTTTCCTGTCAGTTCATATTTAAGCGGTTCTGGTTTTCCTATTCCTGTGTATGGGTGTGCGGCAATATCTTCCAATAAGGTTTTGATTTTATTTAAGATGGCCTTGTTCCCACTTTGGTAAAGTATAGATATTCTTTTCGTGCCTGTTCTGATAATGTTATTTTGTACATGTTACCCGTTTTAAGAAGTCCTCTATGCTCTCACCTTCATGCTGGGATATAGAATTACCGTTCTTAATATCCTCTTCACCTTTATGTATTGCTTCCATTGTATCGGGTGACGACATGATGTATTCCGTTTCCTTTAGAGAATTGTATTCATCCAAAGAAATCATTACTACTCCTTTGCCATTTCCACGATTGACAACTACGGTATCATAATCGTCAATGACCGCATCAATGTAGCTTTTCAAGTTGGCTCTTAAATCTGTGTAATTGGCTGTTCTCATAAATCCTCCTTTGTTATAACACAAAGATATGTACTTATTTGCGTACTTGTAAATTTAAATAGTTAATTATTAAGTATAAGGAAAGGAGAACCAACTGAATAGCTGCTCTTTCCATCCGTCAATCAATAAGCATTCAGTTCAAGAAAGAAGCAAGCGTATTTCGTGTCTCCGTGTAGTGCGTTGTTTATTCTTGTCGCCACTTCCGTTGCGTTCACAGCTCTTTGTAAATATGTATCTATGTAGCTGCTCTTGTTGGATTCCGTAAGCAGGTTGTGAAAGTCAAACAGTGAAATGGTGTTGTCCTTTGCTCCAAAGTTTGGGTTTGTATAGTAATCACGGCAGACATTGTTTATCTGACTGTCTATAATGAGAAGTCTTGGAATGCTACGCTGATAGCCATTAGACAGTGCCCGGTATAATCTTATTCTTCCCACAATCTGTGCAAACTATGTTTCTGTAATAAGATAAGACCGTGAAAGAGTTTGCGACAGGTGTGTTTTCTTTGCAGGATTGAAGTTGTAGAACATTTCAGGTGCATTCTTGTACAGGTCATTAAGATTCATCACTTCACGTTGAAGCTTCACTCTTTCTCCTGTAAGAACCTGATTGTGTCAAGATTTGGTAAAATGGTCGCAATATGGTCGCAAATAGCGCTTCAATTTAGCCTACTTTTAAGGATAATCAGCCACGTTTACCCTTAGAGATTCAAGCTCCATTTAAGCCATAATTTGCTTCAATTCCATTATCTAATCACAGCTAATTATAAGAAGAATA
>CAUWMZ010000039.1:0-4065 GCA_963560035.1 uncultured Parabacteroides sp. | reverse complement strand
GCATGAATATCGGCATGAGCTGGTTCGGCTTCCCGGCCAACCGCATCCTTTATGCACTCTGCTCGGTGGTGGGTACCATGCTGGTGCATCAGGGACTGGACGGCATTGCCAAGTACTACAACTACAAGGTGGGTGAAGACCGCTTCAACTTCGAGAACGAATCGTTCCAGCAGTCGGAGACTCTGGTAGCCAATGACTATTCGGTGAACATCCCGATGATATACTACTGGAAGCAGAAGATGCACAAGGGCTGGATCAACATCATCAATCCCTTCCGTGGGACGATTGTACTGGGTACGCCGGGTTCGGGTAAGTCCTTCGGTATTATCGATCCCTTTATTCGTCAGCACGCTGCCAAGGGATTTGCTATCATGTGCTACGATTTTAAGTTCCCTACATTGGCCAAGACACTTTTCTATCAGTATTGCAAGAACCGCAAGGCTGGAAAACTGCCACAAAACTGTGGCTTTCGCATTATCAACTTTACGGACGTGGAGTATTCGGACCGCATCAATCCGATTCAGCGCAAGTATATTCCGGACCTGGCGGCAGCATCGGAAACGGCAGCTACCCTGCTGGCTTCCCTGAACAAGGGTGGCGGTGAGAAGAAAGGGGGTTCGGAGGCATTCTTCACCAACTCGGCAGAGAACTTCCTGGCGGCGATTATCTATTTCTTTGTGAACTTCCATCCGGTGGGCTTCAAGCAAGGCAAGAAGCTGAAACGCTTTGTTTCTTTAGTGGATGACCCGAAGAATACGGACGGGAAGGTTCACAAGTATGAGATTGTAATCCGGAACTGGGATGATTTCAATGCGGTTGACCAGGACGGAAATGTAGTGCTGGATTTTGTGGATGAGAACGGAAACGATGTGTCAACGGATGAAGACCGGATGTTTGTGAACTTGAACGGCTTCTCCTACAAAGATAGAACTGGTAAGCAGGTGAAGATTGAACGCTGCTGGTACGAGGATGAAGACGGCAAGGAGGTGGAGCCGGACACCATCACCGGGGAGTTCTCGGACATGCCGCATGTGCTTTCCTTCTTAGGCAGATCCTACGACCAGGTGTTCAACATCCTCATGCAGGATGACAAGATTGCTTCCCTCATGGCTCCGTTCAAGAGTGCCTACGAGAACAAGGCGAACGACCAGCTGGAAGGTATGGTGGGTACGCTCCGTGTCAATGCTGCCCGACTGGTATCTCCGGAAGCCTACTGGGTGTTTACGGGGGATGACTTCGACTTGAAGATTTCGGACAAGGCCAATCCGAGCTATTTGGTGATTGCCAACGACCCGGAGAAGGAACAGGTCATCGGTTCATTGAATGCACTGGTGCTGAACCGACTGATTACCCGAGTCAACTCCAAGGGAAACATCCCGGTGAGCATCATTGTGGATGAGCTGCCTACACTCTACTTCCACAAGATTGACCGCTTGATTGGTACGGCCCGCTCCAACAAGGTAGCGGTGACCCTGGGTTTTCAGGAGCTGCCACAGTTGGAGGCTGACTACGGCAAGGTGGGCATGCAGAAGATTATCACGACCTGCGGCAACATCTTCATGGGTGCTGCCCGTAACAAGGAAACCTTGGAATGGGCGCAGAATGATGTGTTCGGCAAGGCGAAGCAGACTTCCCGGTCCATCTCCATCAACGACAACAAGGTATCGACCACCATCTCCGAGAAGATGGACTACCTGGTGCCTGCCGCCAAGATAGCGGATATGGCGACCGGTTGGCTGGCGGGTCAGGCTGCCCGTGACTTCACGGCTACGGACGACAGCATGCTGAACCACTTCGACATCGAGCAGTCGGAGGAGTTCAAGACCACGAAGTACTTCTGCAAGACACACTTCGATATGAAGAAGATTAAAGACGAAGAGGACCACTATGTGCCGCTGCCGAAAATCTATGAGTTCAAGAACGACCGCGAGAAGGAAATCATGCTGAACCGCAACTTCAAACGGGTGAACGATGAAGTGGAGAAAATGGTCAAGGAACTGCTGGGTATGGCGTAAATGATTTGTATATGGCATCCTTACAATCTGCATCTGAACATTCAATCTTATTACCTTCATTGAGTGGTAGTGCACTGAAGGTCATCGCCCTTGTTTCAATGGTGACAGACCACTGTGCCTACTACTTAATGGAACACGGCACACTTCTTTATGAGGTCATGCGCTGCTTCGGTCGCATTGCCTTTCCGGTGTTCGCCTTCCTCATAGCAGAAGGCTTCCGGCATACCCGAAACCGGATGAAGTACTTCCTGCAGCTGCTTGGATTTGCAGTTATCAGTGAAGTGCCCTGGTACCTGCTGAATGGCGCGGACGGAACGCACAATGTACTCTTTACCCTGGCATTGGGCGTATTGGCTTTGGCTGCGATGGAAGCATTTAAAAAGGATGGCATCCTTTGTGGGGCTGTCATCCTTTCTATTGCTTGTTTCGCCACTTGGTCCGGAGTGGACTATGAGTGGCGGGGGATTCTGATGATGGTGGTGTTTTACCTGTTGGGGAACGTCAGCAATCCTTCTTTTCCCTCCGGTAGAAAGGCGCAGCTATTCTGTGCCTTTCCGCTGGTGATGCACTATGGGATAATCGGCGCTTTACTTGCCTGTCTGGTGATTGCTTATTATGATGGAACACGCGGATTCATCCATGGCAAGGTGGCAAAGTATGGGTTCTATGCGTTCTATCCGGTACACCTACTTATATTTGTATCATTTTTAAAATGTAGATAATATAGGTTTATTTGTTATCCTCTCAAATCTTCCATCAGTATATAGTATGTAAGTAAATGTGTTTATTTCATGTCCAGTACTATTAAGTTGAATTATTTTTGAGAAAGCACTTATAAAACTTTTTGAACTATATTGCCCCGAAAAAGAGCCTTTGTTAGTTATTATAGTATATCTGTTATTAGGTTCATTTATAAACGAATTAATTTCCACATTCCATAATTCTATATAATGGTTATTGTACTCTTGAATCAAAATCTTGCAAAAATTTCTTCTTCTTACAGCCATTAAATAGCTGACATTCTTAAAGATCGTAATATGTGAAGAATCATCTGTAATGTCTATATAATTCCTTAAAAAAATAAACCATTTTCTTTTAGGTTTTCTATGACCATCAAAATCATATTCTTCTATCTGTTTAAGTACAAAATATGTATGGTTCCAAATTTTATCATTAATAACAAATACCTTTTGTTTTAAAACTTCCTCAAGATGTTTTGATAAATAGACTACTATATTTTTACTGGTAATAAATGTATTGTCTTTACTTGCTGAAATGTTTCCATATAATTGAACAAATTCAGAATATGCTAGAATTTGAAGAATATTTTCCATTGTACTATTGATGTGTATTACATATTTATATATGAAACTGGATTCTGTCTTTTCCCTATAAGATGAGAAATATCCATATGTAAATACGGAGAATCTAATATCTCCTCACCTTCAAACTCCCAACGACCGACATACTCATCCGAATCTGTGAGAAACCAATGGATGGGTTTGAATACTCCAACGATGTAACCAGAACTGACGGCAAAAACGTATTCTGCTTTTTTAGCTCGTTCACCATTCAATCTCCAATACTTTCTTACACATTCGTATAAACTGGGTCTTTCACACAGTAAATAGGTGCGTGTCACATTGAAACAGATGATTTGATTGTTTGAATCGTTTTCAAATCTACCATAGTCTCTAAATACATTTTCCATAAGGGCTTATTTATTCCTGTTTTATACAAAGGTACTGATTATCTTATATTCTAGATACTTTTAAGCCTTTTTTCTGCTAAAGATATTTCTTTAGTACTTTGATTACCTCACGAACATACCTTGGGTCCTCCGCATAGCCAATATTCCGTAACCACAGCAGGTAGTTTCCTCCTTTATACTTGTACTGCACCTTGGTATAGTAGGCACGGACGCTTTCCGTCCAGTGGTTGAATTCGTAGTATTTCCCGGTTTTGGGATTGGTCAATCCGAACAGATTGTGACGATTGCGGCAGAGCGGTGAACGGAACCAGCCCGTTTCAAGGATGGCTTGTGCCAGTA
>CAUWMZ010000038.1:0-4199 GCA_963560035.1 uncultured Parabacteroides sp. | reverse complement strand
CCACAAAGATAAGTCAAAGAACGCTTTAATCAATTATTCGATATAAACTCTAATGTCTTCTTTTGTACGGTCGAAACGGTACGAACCGAATAAATTAAATTTATTCCATTGATAGCTGAGTGATATACCTTCATTGTGAGAGAAATGATTGGATTGGGCACCTTCTGCATCTACTTGTGCCATTAGTCCGTCACTTCTTCTTTTTTTGTCGTAATCTTCACTACAGCTCGTGTGTCAGCATCATATCCTGCACCAGGATTTGATATAACTTCTACATTAAGAATATCTGTTGATTTAAGTATTAGCAATTCATTATCATTCCTCATTTTTTGTTGTTGATATAGATAACCGGACTACCTTTACCAAAAACCTCATATTTGTCTTTGGTTGCTATGATACCTGGAATATGTTTCATTACCTCTTTGG
Source organism: uncultured Parabacteroides sp. (assembly GCA_963560035.1). Lineage (GTDB taxonomy): Bacteria > Bacteroidota > Bacteroidia > Bacteroidales > Tannerellaceae > Parabacteroides. The sequence continues at coordinate 3,773 of CAUWMZ010000038.1, read as the reverse complement.
CGCTGCCGATATTTTTCGATGAAGAATTAGCTATATCAGTCACTATACTACCTCCTTTGCTATAAACACGCAATCTGTTTGCTGAAACTGTTGCTTCGGAAAGTATTTCACTATCTTCATTTAAAATTATAGTGCCTAAATTGATCTTGTCATCTGATTTCAAAATATTTAAAGGCACCAAATAGTCTTTATATCCTAAATACGAGCATTTCAAAATATAAATTTCTTCTAGTAGGTTTTCAAATTGAAACATACCTGTATCGTCTGATATACCACCTTTTAGAAGAATTGAATCGTTTGATGATAATAAAACGACATTTGCATATGATATAGGATGGCCTTCTTTATCTTTAAGATATCCATGAACTTTTTGGGCATTAATCTGTATAAAATATATAACAGGACTAGCTAATATGAATAAGGCTCTTTTCATAATACTATTTTATATATTTTAAAACCAACCGCAATATAAAGTTTTTTTTCAAATTACCTAAACTAGAACTAAAAAATAGGAAAAATAAAATATTACATTAAAACCTCATAGTTATAATGAGCAAGGACTGTTGGTATAATTTCTCTTATTCTGCCGACATAAGCGTAAAATAAAAGCAAAAAGAGAATATCTTTCAAGAAATGATCTAACAGCTAAAGAATAGAAAATATATGATTACTTAAACATACGTACTTACCTCGTGTTGCCGACATAGATAGGTAGATTATTTTCTTGTTCAAGAGTTGCATAGACCTATCAAAAGATTTATATCTACTTGGAAAAATGAATTCATAATTGAATGAAAAGATACAGCTTGAGCCCCAAAGTTTCACAGGCACTGTAAATGTAACCGACTTTCCAATAAGAGACCAGTAATCATTCTATTTCCCGCCACGACAATTTTATCGGCTGTTTTTCAGCCGATAAAATAAAAATGCCCGCAAGAAAATATTTTTGTTTTAACATTCCGGTTTATAAAAACATGGTATAAGAGCCTTCTTGTCGCAGTCCTTACCATGAAGAATACATTTGAACAGGTGTTTCAGGTAATCCTGAGGATCTATGCCATTAAGCTTGCAGCTTTCTATCAGAGAGAAGATGAATGCCGAGTTCTCTGCCGCATCCTCACTGCCTATGTTCATGCAGTTCTTGAGCAACAGCTTTACCGGTTTCATCCTTTGTTCACAGAGGTTGTTCGATATTTCCGCTGCACCGTCCTTGAGGATATTTTTCAGGGACTTCCACTGGTTTAACGTATAATTGACAGCCTTTCTCATCAGTTCGTTAGCCATAATCTTTGCATCCTGCATCATCATGACGACCTTATGATGGATACGTTCAAGAATCGGTCCTGTAAGCTTCCGTCTTTTCCCCTTTATCTGCTCTCCGCTGAGCTTCATGGTGCGGAACAGGTCTTCATTCATGAACATATCGCCGATGGAGTCTATTATCTCCATCGCTGTCCTGTCTGAAGGCAAGGCATCAACCCACAACCTTCTGCAGTGCGTCCAGCATCCTATATGAAGCACCTTTGAGTCTTCTCCATCAAACATTCTGTAGACCGTATATCCGTCAGTGGACAGGGTCCCCATAAAATGTTCCAGGAACGACTTCGCCGCATCGGATGACCTGCTGCCGTTGTTATGGTGATAATAGACCATCTTCATATGCTTTGCAAAGAAAGCCCATAAGTACTTTCTCCTGTAAGCCTTGCCTTCCTTCGTTTCGATGCCTACAAGTTCGGTCGTCTCATCAACCATGAGGTATTTGGCCTGCTGTACAAACTTTTTGAATACATCTCCGATAAATCCCTTTAGCTTGGCGATTCCGTTATGGATATAGCTGTTCAGTGTGGTGTTGCTTATGTGGATACCCTCTCTAGCAAGCAGTCGTATCTGTCTGTTCTCCGGCATGCTGAAGTCGTATTTCAGACAGAGCAGACGGGCAAGCAGTTCAGGAGAGAAGATGCCTCCAAGGTCTTTCAGCGGATGTTCCATCGTGTTCGCAAAGGTCCCGTCTGCAAGCTTCACCCTTGCCACCTTGTACACATGCTCCACGTTATGGGCCCGCACATGTTCGATGACCCTGTATTCCCACACATCAGGCATACCGTTGCGCTTCATGAACCGTCCCCCTTCCAGAAGCGTGTAATACTCGTCCACCTCATGTACCACCACCTTGTCAACTTTCAGTTTGGTCTTCCCGGCATGCGGTGCGGTTTCCTTTCTCCTTGAAGGTTTGCTGTTCTGTGCAGGCGTGCTGTCAGAAGTGGTACTGCTGCCGGTTTCGTTACCGTCAGCCTTACTGTTATCATCGTCCTTTTTGTCAGAACCGTCATATTCAGACTCATGCAGTGCAGACTTGTCAAGGTTACGGTTGTTCAGCAGTTTCCTTTGCTCGGATGTACGGCCGAAACGGTGTTTCCCGCTGTCCTCAAGCTGAAGTCTGAGATTGGATATCTCGTTTGCCAGCATCCGGTTCACCTCGTCTTTCGCTTCAAGCTGCTTTCTCATAAGCTCCATTTCTTTTCGATAGTTCTCGACTGTTACGGATAATTCATTGATTGTATCAACCAGAGCCTTGGAGTTCTCCTTGTTGGATTCTTCAATAGCCTTAAGCCTCGCAATCAGTTCGTTTACCTGTTTGCGAAGCCCCGCCTTTTCCTCATTCGCCAGACCCAGCTGGCAGCAAAGTAACTCGTATGCTCTTTCATCAATCATGATATAAAGATACGAAAAATCAGGCAGTTACGCAAGCTTTTTACCGGTTGTTTTTATATTATTCCATTGGATATCAAGACCTTGCCATTCGTCTTTAGGGCTTACATACATCCTGTCGACTACAATGCTTTCCGTCAGGTAAGCCATATCAAACCACTGGATTCGGTAGCATCTGGAAACTTCATCAAACACCGGTTTCTTGAATTTCCCCATGACAGGACGTTTTTCGTAAAGCACATAAAAACCGCGTTCGTAATGAAGTATCTTCATAACCTTGCGGTTCCGGGACATGAACATATAGACGTTGGAAGTATCGCTCGGATCAAGTGACATCTCTTCCCTTATACTCTCACATAATCGGAAAATACCTTTCCGCAGATCCACATTACCGTTGAACAGGTAATAGTTCAGGTTGGCACTCAGTCCCAGCATGTCATCCTATCATTTTGTTGAGCAGCAGGCTCAGGTCAAGTACTGTGGTGTTTCTCAGGAAAAGGGTAGCACCGGAGACCAGTTGCAGCTTCACCCATCTTATCGGAGCTTCACCTTCCGGCTGTTTCACTTCCATCTTCACGGTAGGACTATTGCAGGGCTTGCCGGTTATCTGCACCTTGGCGACCTTGGGCTGTTCCACCTGCACCGTCTTCCCCAATTTTTCGCTCCACAGCTGGTGGCGCTGCCAGTTCATGAACTTGTCGTAATTCACTCCATAATCCGCACAGAACTCCCGAAGATCCTTGGTCTCGCAGCACAGCTGATAGAGGTCGTACACCTCCAGGTAGTTTACTTTCTCTTTTGCCATAATCTTTGTCGTTTATAGTTACGGCGCAAAGATAGGTTAGGCTGCAATGTCTGTCAAGGCGGAGAATAGAATGGTTACAAGAGACCACAGGATTATTCTCCTGATTAGGCACTGAGATTTAACTGACATACGCACAAGTAAGAGTTTCTATATTCCCGTAAACCTTGATATAGAGGTCAATGGTACTCGATGATATAGAGTATCAGAAGCCAATTAAGAGGTGTGGCTGAGGTGATATTCCCCATGGGTCAGTGGACCG
>CAUWMZ010000037.1:0-4273 GCA_963560035.1 uncultured Parabacteroides sp. | reverse complement strand
TTATTGACAAACTTTTCAAAGAACTCATTTTATTTACTGCCAGAGCCGCTTAGGCGTGGTGAATTTTTAACGAACTATTGCATGATGGTTAGGTATTAATTTGTTTTTAATCAGTTAAACGCCTATTTTTCTTATCTATATAAAACCAAGTTTTGCTTTCCCAATAATGTTCTTTTTCGTCTGATTCAGTAACCACCTTTCGTTCACCTTCTAAAGTTGCTTTGGCTTTTCCTCCTTTAAATGGGTAAACGAACTTAAATTGAGGTTCGATTATTACATTACCCAATGAATCGGCAAAACCTACCAATCCATCCTCGTTCATTATACGGAAAAGTCCTTCTTGTATGTAGTCGGGGCCATTATCATATTTGAATACATAGAAAAGTTCTTTGCCTGCATTATTGATACAGATTATTCGAGCGCCCTTTGGCTTGTTCTCATAAACAAAACCTATTTTTTTGATAGTATCTGTTTGACAGTATCTGTACTTGCCGTATGGCACAATGGTATCGCCCCGTTCATTCAGATAGCAGACCAGAACACCCACCTCCAAATAAGGCGCTGTAGTATGGGCAGTCAGTGTGGCATCATATCGCATCAGAATTGGAGTGTCACAAGAGCTGTAGCCGATTATCAAAACATCGGCATGGAAATTAGTTGAAACAACCGGTCTGTCCAGTTTAAATTGAACTGTAAGTGTATCTTTTCCTTCCCGCAGGGTTGTAGGAATACCGGTAATCTTTTTGAATGCATTCAGTGTAGTCTTTTTAAATTTTCGGTTGTTGCACATAAGGATTTGAGGATTGGCAATACGACCGCGATTATCTACTTCAAATGTAACATAAAGCAATCCTTCTTGATTCTTTTCCTGCAAATTCGGAGGGTATTTGCAGGATCTGCTTAAAGTTTTGATAAGCCAGTTATAATTACGAACGTCCATGCCCAACGCATACGTTTTACCTCCAGGATTTTTCGCTTTCCTAATTTTGTTTTCCAACATCACTGACACATCTTTACGTTTGTCCTGTGCTAATACGGGCAGACAAAAAATGAAAGCTAATAATATAGATAGAAAGTGCTTCATATCCAATCTTGTTCAATAAAAACAAAAATACGAAAATATACGGACAATCTACTATTTGGAGTATCTTTTTTTGAGTATAATAAATTAACTTATTATACTCCACGAATCTGTGGTGATAATCAGTTTGAGGAGATACTACAAGGTAAATTATAGCAATGTGGCTTTTGGAAGGCACAATAACGAACTTGTTGGTAATAATTGTTTAAATTCTATAATAGATTGACTGTAATATCATAAGATACCCCCAAAAATATTATATTTAAAAATGGTTCTACAGGGTTTAGTGTGAATTAACATAAAGTGCTTTAACATTCCTCCCCATAAGAAATATCAATATAGAGCCGTGTACGGCTTTTTGAGGCGTTTCTCTTTTAGGGAAGCTTGCAAATGTTAACGGTTTAACTTTTCGAGATTGTTAACTCACACTAATTACGGTAGAACCCTTTTTAATAATGCTCTATTTATCTCTTGTCAAGTGAATAACTATTCACTTGACAACTGATTAACTATTCACTACCCCTACTCGTTAGTTATTCACTTGAGTAGTGAATAACTATTCACTTAAAACACTGTAAATCGACATGTTACATATATAATTATTTACTGAATAAAACATCGTTCGCTAAATATGAGAGAATACTCTTTTCCAATCGCTCGACACACAAAAAAGACAGCGCATCATAAATATGCGCTGTCTTTTTTATATCTTTCATATTGATAAAATAAACTATATACGTCTTCTTTGGCTTTCTCCGGCACCTGTTCCCCTATATTTGCTCTTTGAGGCATTAAACTTATAGCGTACGGTCAATTTAAACATACGCCGTTCTTTATTATTCATATAAATCGTATGGTTACCACTATACATTGTGACACGCGGTATAGAGGTCTCAAACAAATCGATTGCCTGAATTTGAAGCTTTAATCGATCTTTCATAAAACTTTTATAGATTGAGAGATCCACCGAACCGGATGGATTCATTATCCTTACCGTTGTAGACTCGCCTGCCGTAGAGATATTCATGTCAAGTCCTATTTGAAAATCGGCAGGCAACTGAAACATATTACCCAAACGAAACATAGCGGTCGGATTATTAAAATTCTGTCTACCCGTCGGAGTCTCTGTCTTGAACCACTGCTGCATTAACATAGCGCTTAAGCGAGGAGACCAACATCCGAATGTAGGCGAAAATGACAATATCATATTCAAATTGTCAATGTTAGGGACATTGACATACGAAACAATCGACACGGAAGGATCTTTCTCCGAATAGGGTCTGCTCTTTTGGATCTGAGCATCTTTCACATGGCTATAGGTCAATCCAAAGAAAATCCATTCCCAAGAGGTATTTAGCGAAACTCTTTGAGTTATTGAGGGCTTCAGATTTGGATTTCCTCCTTCATAAGTATATCGGTTACCATAAATAACAGAACTTGACAAATGAGAATAGCTCGGACGATCTATACTTCCGGCGTAATTCAACATCAATTGTGCCTTTCCTACAGGATAAGACAAAGAGAGCGAGGGAAAAACCTGGTCATAAACACGGCTTTGCTCATCGCTCTTATGGCCTCCCTCATAATAATTTGAGGCGAGATGCTCATAGCGAATACCGGCTTGCGCGGAGAAGCGTCCGAAAGAATGCGCATATTCCAGAAAAGTGGCGACACCATTCTCTTTGATCTTATTGGAATTTCCTTTTAATATAGCCTCTTTATTGTCATAAAAATCCTTGCTGTCGTTATATGTATATTCACTGCCCAATGTCAGCGTTCCGCCCCATAAAGGATGAGTAGCCACCAACTTAGCGGCATAAAAAATATTATTGTTAGAAGAGAATGTATGCAGGTCGCGCTGATTTTCCGCTCCATCTGCCGGCGTAACGAACTCTTTAACCGTTCCCGGCATTTCTTTATCTGCCTTCATGAAGTCCGTATTAAAATCAACGGTCCAATCTTTTATCCGACCGCTATAATAAGCATTAAGCGAATGCGTATAATTCTCTCGCAACATCTCATTTACACTTTTACTTGTCTCCTCCAAGCGATCGCCTTTTAACAGGGTGGTTTGTATATATATATCCTGATCAAATTTCGGTTCCCGATCATAATTATAACGCACGCCCATCACGTGATTTTCGTTAAATTGATAGTTCAACGATAACACTGACGAAAGCCGTTGCTGATGATATGGACTTTCCATATAGGAATGTTGCGTCCAAACCTTATCCAAATAGGTAGATTGATCCAATGTTTTTTTATCTGTATAACGATGGTCTGTACCCATAATCATTCCATTCAAATCAAATCCCCCTTTACGGTAATTAAAATCGAATTGATCCAGCACTGTCCAGTTATATGCATAAGAGGTCGAGAAACGATTATCAAATCCCCATCCCTCTCCTTGTGCTTTTTTCGTATTGATACGCACAACAGCTTTCACGGACGCGTCGTAACGCACTCCCGGATTGCGAACGACCTCCACATTTTTGATATTATCTGACGAAAGTTGATCTAGCTCTGATGGATTACGCATTTTCCGGCCATTGATATAAACTTCAGCATTCCCGCTGCCAAACACGTTGACCTCACCTTCTTTCGCCGATACGCCCGGTATCTTATCAAGCAAATCATTACCTGTACCTATCTTTTCCAACACGCTTCCCGCTACAGTTGTCACCAATGCGTCCCCTTTCAAACGCACCTTGGGCAAATCGGCTTTAACCTCAACTTCTCCCAGCTGTCGAGCATCGGGCTTTAATTGAATCACACCCATATCACTCCGCCCAACAGGTAAATATAGTGTCTCATAACCTATGGAAGAGATTCTCAACAATGAATTCTTTTCCTTTTGATCCAAATGAAATGAACCATCCTGAACACTAACCGTACCCGCCACAAATAATGAATCAGGCAAAGAAAGCAACACCACGTTCGCATATGGTAAAGCCTGCTCTTTTTCATCCACCAATTTTCCTACAACTGCCTGCGCAAACAATTCCAATGGAAATAACATACCAATTAATGGCATCGCCAATAATTTAACCGGATTCATACTTTTTCCCTTTTTATAATATGACTTTCAAAAAACAGGCGCAAGTAAAAAAAAAAACGATTCACAATAAGATTCGCAAAATATTAGAGTTTATATCGAATAATTGATTAAAGCGTTCTTTGACTTATCTTTGT
>CAUWMZ010000036.1:0-5345 GCA_963560035.1 uncultured Parabacteroides sp. | reverse complement strand
ATAAAGGTGGGTCAGGTGATTTTTATAATAGTGGGTCAATCGACTTTATATTTTCCACGAGGTCACTGTAACGCAAAATCTCACGAGAACAATAGTCATTTACTACGGAATCCTTGATCTCACCCGTCTTGCTGAGTTGCTTGTCCGTGACGATTTTTGAGGTCTTGATATACCCCTTACGAGAGCGGTGAACGATACGAATGTACACCGGATAGAAGCCATCTGCACGCTTCTTTCTAACTACCGCTTTAAAATTTGCCATATTCTCTTGATTTTAATCGTTTCTGTGGCGTATGGATTGGTGTATGTGGCCCTGTTTAAAAGTGTATGCGTAGGCCGTACATTTGGCTTCACAAAGCGATGTCAAGTGTACGAACCGCTTAAAAATAGTTTAGGCTGTAATGACCTAAAATCAAGTCATTACAGCCTAAAACAATTATTTAATTATCCGTCGATTATTCCTCAACGGCGGCCTGCGCCACTCTAAAACGCTTCTGATATTCACTAACTTACTGATTTAGTGTATGTATAGTGTATGCGTTTAGCGTTCACTGTGTACGAAAAGCCGTTTTTTGAGGATTTATTCCTCAACAGCGGCTTGGGCCACCGTCAACCGCATCTGATTATCACTAACTTACTGATTTAGTGTATGTATAGTGTATGCGTTTTACGTACATTGTGTGCTAAAAACGACCATAATTCAAGATTCTGCAACTGCTGCGTGAATGGCAGCAATTTATCGCTATCTATCAACTTGTTCAGCAGCAGTTGTATGTGAAGTGTATGTGCTAAACATGCAACTATACATGAACATCGGTCTTGCTTAGCGTACACAAAGTGTGCACAGGCATTTTTTGTTTTAAGCGTAATAACTGAATGGCAACATAACCAATTACTACGTCACTGATTGTTTAACAATTTTACTTATATTTCTCGTTATTACTATCAGCTTTTGATACACTCCTTGTATCACTTACAAAGTTAATCATTAATCATTAAACAATCAACTTTTACGCAGCAATTTATTGAATGGCAGATGTTAAATAATAAGGTATAGAAGAACGTTTAGATTTATTTAATTCTAAACGCAAACGGCCTGCAGATATACAGACCGTTTATGTTTTAGAAAACTCACTTCATATATTCATAGATAAAGATGGGAAAAGAGTTCAATATGGCGACCTTATCCTCCTGAACCACAAAGTGCGCCACTTGGCTGTCGAATATGGAAAGTTGGTTGACTATTGATTTACTTACAGGCATGGAGTTTTCACCCGTAATCAGCCAATGAGCTTTAGCGACGTTCATCTGCTTCAGGTACGACCAGCTATCCTTCACTTTGATGTATTTCTCTTTGGTAGGAACCTCGCCATCCTTAAACAACAGATGATCCAAACTGTTATAGGCAGAGAAATCGCGTGCCATGTGTTTAAAGTCCTTGCACTCCTCCCGGCTTACCACATAGTTGATATAATCCGCATCCGGCAACTCCCGGGTATAACGAATGGATTCAATCATCGGATAGTTGATGTAAAGTTTGCCGTTGCCCGTTTCGTCATCAAACCATGTGAGCATCTCCCTTACCCTTCGGTTAATCTCTTCCAGCGAAAGCTGCGAGTTCTGAAAGTCATAATCGAAGAAGAGAAAGATTTCCGAAATATCCGAACTGCGAATGCCATCCAGTGTGGCATCACCTGCATCAGCCAACCGTTCGCGCATCATGGAAACGATATCTCCACCGTCTCCGTACGAAAGCAGTTCGTTGTACAAATCATAGATGTTGTTCCCAAAAGAGCAGATGATGTTATCATTCCCTCTCGGGAAATAGAGCCGCTCCAAAGTACGGTAGAGGCGCGGCTCTCGTTCATTACCTTCAAATACAAACAGAATCATAAGCCAAATGTACCGCCTCGATAAAGTTTCTCCAGATTGTGGCCGAAACGCAGTTCCTTGTCAGTAAGGTCACAGATGGCCTTGATTTCATTGTTTCTCAGAATGAAGAAACAATCCGGACGAAGCAAGTCGTTGCTCAACAGGAAGGTATCATGCGTGGTAACGAATACCTGATTACGTCCTTCAAAAAGGCGCTTAGAGATCTGATAAGACAACTCGTGATGATAGAAGGCATCAAACTCGTCGATGAAAACGAACGAAGCACTGCCCATCTCCTTCAGCCAGTAATATTGCAGTTCCAGATTCTTCGTACCTGTAGAAGCCACCCATTGAAAGGGAATTTTCCGCCCGTCCATCAGGCAATACAGCACGTTTTCTCCCGGAATACCAGAGGCAAACTGAAAGGCCTGTCCGCTCACTTCTTGCAGATAGGATGCAAAATCGTCAGCAAGGTCATTCTTGATGATATATTCCTCGATGTTGCTGCCACCTTCCTTCAGACCAATAAATTCGCGGTTGTCCAGACTTCTAAAGAACAGCATATTTTCTACGAAATCGCGAAGCAGCAGCAAGGCATGTCCTTTGGGAAGGGGTACGGCACCGAGCAGGTAGTTGACTAGCGAAATGTTGTTGGCACTCGCCTTAAGATTCTCAACGGCAACTTCCGTCAAGCCAAATTCATCGGAAATACGCAACTCACCCCTATCCTTCAACAAAGCTTCCTTGCCATCAATGAACAACTGTTCCCGAATAATTTCCCCTTTCAGTTCAGCAGCCACCTTACTATAGGTATATACCACGTCATGTTCCCCAAGTGCAAAGGTGTATTCAAAGACAACCGGGTCTTCGTAATGCGCAGCACAGGCATAGTTCAGGTAATAATCAGGTTTCTTCCATTTGTGCGAAAGATGATTGGCAATATCGAAAAGCGCCAATCCAAAATTGGATTTACCTGCCCCATTTAGCCCGTAGATGATACCATTCTTGACCACACCATTGAGAATAGCATCATTATTAAAGGTATAGTTGCTGGGATGCGACAGGTTCCATTCCATACGATCCTTAAACCCTCTATAGTTCTTTACGACAAATTTCGTCAGCATAGCATTTATTATTAGTAATTGTTTTGCTTACAAAGATACGATTTTAAACCTTTCCGTAATTATTTTACGGAAAGGTTTTTATAATTTGCCTAAACATTTAACTTTTTCTTTATTTCCTTTTGTTTAGCGTCAGAAAATTACGACAACAGTTTTATGCGGAAGTATGCCAACTGATCGTGAAGTTCAACTCTGGTTCAGACACTGCAAAATATACGACGATTGATATTTTCAGCAATGAGCTTTCCAGCGAATTGGAAAATCCAACCTGTTTGGGCTGATTGACAACATTTTTCTCCTAACAATTAAAGCGAACTAAAAACACGACTCGCTTTTATTGTTTGCTGGAGTTCATCACTGAAAATGGCGCCACAATAAGTACCACAGCGAGAATCTTATTTCAATTTTACATAATGTCCTTAGTGATTTTAGTACGGTAGAGAAATAGGCAAAGTTAATAAATAGGGTGTCCAGTTTGATGTTCCAGTTTTTAGATCAAAATAGATATGATGTAAGTTTCAAAGCACTGATAATCATGTCTCTTTAAGATATGTTGACCTAATGTATTAGTTACACTTTTTTGTGTGTTAAAATTGCACCTAAATACAACACTGCTCTAGTTTATAATCAACATCTTAAGTTGTTAAATCAATGTCATAAATGAGAACGTAGAACTGGACACCCTAGTTAATAAACTTAAAATCAAATAATAAAGATTCTTCAAACAACCGACTGTGTGTATATTTTCATAAATTTGCTTTAAACCAATAGGATTGGATATGAAGCACTATCTACTCATATTATTAGCTTTCATTCTTGTCTGTCCGATTACGGCACAAGACAAAAATGAGGATATATCGTCAATGTTGGAAAACAGAATTTGGAAAGCAAGAACTCCTGAAGGTAAGGCATATAGGGTAGAAATGGAATTCCGCGATGCCGGATGGAGAACTCTATTTTTATATGATAAAAAACAAGTCCAAACATACTATTCCTATTCGTTGCTTGGAGATACAATCAAAGTTTTTGAATCGGGAGAAGATTATATCATACAAGAACTAACAGACAGTACACTGGTATTCCAACATCTCCCAAAAACACTTACCATAGGTGCAGGACCTGTGAGATGTACAACAGACAACAGTATTCAAGGACAAAGGCAAAACGAAGAACGCCTGGATAGTATTTGGCGCAAAGAGGACATTTGGAATATAGGTGTTGCTAAAATAACCGGAGAACCGATTAAAGATTTATCTACGATAAAGCCACCTCGATGGGCAGTATGGGAATTCGATTTGACGAAATACTATGTTTCCCTAATGAAATATCCAGAAGAGTTGCTGAAAAAGAATATAGCAGGTTACTCCGTTGTGATGTTCTCTCTCGATACTTTAGGATTGCCTCGTGGAATAAATATCCTAACATCTATTCATAAAGATTTCGACAATGAAGTAATCAGACTGACCAAAGAGCTTCCACACTGCCTCCCTTGCAGGGACAAGAGCGACAAACGGATGGAATGTTTTTATACAGTGTACGTACCATTTTTACCACAGCATTACAAAGACAGGCTAAAAGCGGATAGTCTTGGAGAAGAAGAATCAAAACAAAGTTTCGTGGAATGGGAAGCTGTATCATATTTTGAAAAAGGAAATCCATTTGCAGTAACCAAATATATCTATGAACATCTGAAGTACAACCCTAAGCGTTTAGGCAACAAACAGCAAAGTAAAGGAATATATATCATACGCATTAATTCTTACGGAGAAGTGACAGAAGTTGAAACCTTGCGAAGTTGCGGTATCCTGGAATGGGATAACCAAGTGTTACAGATAATAAAAGGTATGCCACGATGGACTCCCACTGTTTATTTTCAAGGTAAAGGCGAGTACCGCAACTCTGTTTGGACTGTTTCCGTTTTGTTTAAAAATGACAGTATGGGCATAAAGGAAAAATCCTTAAATAACAATCACAATTAAGACTGACTCATCAAGACTTTAAGCAAATCCTGTAAGTACCCTCCGAAATTACAGGAGAAGAATTAGGAGGAACTGCTTCATGTAGTATTTAAATTAAAAGCTACCCTAAATGCATATACTAATTGAAAAGTGCGCCACCATAGAATAAGTATAACGGCCTTTGTATGTATAAATACAGGAAGTAAATGAAAACTATGATGAAAGACCTGTTATCAATCAACCGTTCGCGCAAAAGAGAAACGATTAAAGACATTAAAGTGTTACATTAGTGTCCCGTTAAAATCGGGACGAATTAAATATTAATCAAACAACCCCGGAAAAAGGGGATTTAATTGCTCTTTGACATTATTGAAATTAGTCTTATTGAACAACT
>CAUWMZ010000035.1:0-6409 GCA_963560035.1 uncultured Parabacteroides sp. | reverse complement strand
TACCGGATCTTAACACGACTTGAGTCGATGCTGGTTGGGTATTCTCGCTTATCCCAAGAGGCGCCGCCATCGCTGGAATGATAGTCGCCAACAGACTTGATAATATCAAGGTTCTGATAAGCGTCACGCTGGTCAATGTCGGGGACAGAAACAACAGGTGTGATGGTTCGTTTCTTTGGGTCGTTTACCTGAGGAACACCAACGCCATAGCGGTTATACCCCTCGGTCTCCAGAATGAATAATGCTTCCTGAAGAACACCCTTGGAAACACCAAGCTGCTGTTCAACACCCTCACCAACATCAAGAGCGCCCTTAACGGCAAGCTCCTGTTTCAGAGCCTCAGCAGTTGCCAGTGCTTTGTTTTTATTGGTCGCGGTGTTCTCATTGAGTAAGGCTCGAACAGAGGAGTCATTGTTGAACCCCATAATGCCCGCAATCTCATCCAATGTTTTTCCTTCTTCACGAAGGGATTTCGCACGCTCGGCCATCAATGCACGCCGTTCATGCTTTGCCACTCTAACCTGCATACGGAGATCAGTAGTGGACATCTTCAGTTCATCAGCAATTTCTTTCTGGCTTTTCCCCATCGCTTCGAGTTCTTCAACGCGAGCGAGGAAATCACCGCCATGCTGATAGGGGTTATCGCCGGAACCCCAGGGATAGCGCCCAGAGCGCCGCTTGACGCCATAATGCATCAAAATATCATCCGCAATAGGGTTCATGGCTTACTCCTCCTCTTTGATACTGTTGATGATCCGGTCGAAGGTTACGATCCGGTCCATAATTGGTAAAATATCTTCGATAGTTGGTTTATGGCAAAACACTCCGTCGCTCTGGTAAATACGAAGCTCCATCTGAATATCATTTGGGCTATAATCGTATTCCAAGCAAAAGAGTGCTGCATAAACCATAAGCTGCTCCATGTGAGTCGGAGACTCTCCAGTTTTCAAATCGTGAATGCGGAGCATATCACCACGAAATGAAATTGCATCGGCTGTTCCGAAACAATTCGGAGAATAATAAAGGACTTGCTCTGGCGTCATCTTGTAGCCGATAGCATCGTTGACATACATGTTCAGCGTTTTCTGAGATTTTGGAAGTCTCTGGCCCAATTTGATACACTGGGCTGCAAAAGAATGAAGGATCGTCCCTCGCTGCGCCGCCTGATACTTCGTATAGGCATCAACAAGTTTGTCCTCCGTATAGTTGATCCAATGATAGCCGCTGGCGCTGAGGAAGGCGTGTTGCCCCTCAAGATTGGAATGTCTTGCGAAGTTCATTCAACACTTCCTCCTTGCTTTCCGGAGAGATGAAACTTGAGAATGACATCTCATTCATCTTCTCAACATAATATTCTTGGTTCGGCTGCCGTTTGGCCTTTGCGGATCTCTTACACTCAAGGGAGGCCCATCTCTTTCCGTAAAGAATGAGTAGGTCTGGGATGCCCTGGCGCTGATCCATCTTAAATATCATGCAGCCCGGGAAAAGCTCTTTCAGAGTGGAAATCAACCGGTCCTGAAAACCGCTTTCCAGTCTTGCGCTTCTGGCCATGAAACGGCCTCCTTTCCGATAAAAATGATAGAAAGAATGGAATATGCGTGACATATCTCTCTCCTCTTCATAAAAGAGTCTGTTTTTTTCGCGGAAACAAAAACAGTCCTAAATATCAATGCGAACAAAAAGAAAGAGGGATGCAACACGCATCCCTCAATCTACTATAAATCCAATTTTTCGTTTCGGCTTTTCGTTCTCTCTTGCAATTTCCTCGACTTTCGGTTTTCCAAACGATTGCCATATCGTAGCGCCGGCAGCTGTTCCAATCGCCGCCACCATCGATGTGGTAAAAGTCATCAATAATTGTGTCGAGTGTTTTACATTCACTTTCACGCTATCGCCTCCCATAAAGGGAGTTGTAAAATTAGCGAAGACAAAAAGAGCCGAGACACCATAAGCGTCCCGGCAAAACCGAAAATATCAATTATCGAAAAGTTCATCAATGAATGACGAATAATTTTTGGATAGTTGTGTATACGAATATGCTTGGAGAGGGAGTGCGAGCAAACGCACTTTCCCTTTACTTGCAAAAGCATTCACAGTGTCATCACCCAAGCGTCTACTTAACATTTGATTATATTGAGACTTCAGTGACGCTTTTCCAAATTCTCTTATCACATTTTTTATTTGTTCAGATCGTCCAGCATGCGGGGGGGGGAGTATCGTTTCTTTCCAGCAGGTGTTAGACTTCCATCTTTATTCTGATAACGACGAACACCCCACTTCTGGCCTTTTACACCATGATGAATCAAACAATCCATAAATAATCACATCCATTCACAATAAATAAAAAAGAGAAAAGTATTTTCCCTTCATAAAAGAGTCTGTTTTTTTCGCGATGAAAAAGGAGATGCTATAAAGCACCTCCTCAATAGAAACAGCAATTAAACCAGCCTTTATGAAGCTTCTACAAACACATCTCCAGCATGGTTAAGATAATATCTCGTTTTTCCTCTCGATAAAATTAGTGCATCATGGAGAAATCCACATAAGGGAGATTTTTCCACAGTATTGAGTTGCGCTACAACCTCTTCAACCAAACGGGTTTGCTGCTCTAAAATATCTTTATCGATTCTCTTAAAGAGCCCGTCCTTATGGCTAACGAGAGCCTGTTGCAACATACTAAAACTTGTAAGCATTCGTTTATCGCATTTGTTGATATAAGAAGTTGCCTCATCTTCAATATATCGGAGAAAACTTTCATCGTAATTTTGGGAAAAGAAAACCTCTAATAAATTGCTCATGACATAAAGTTGAGTTGATAATTCCAAGCAATCCTTTATTTGAGAAGATTTTTCAACGGTTGTGAGAATATCATTTTGGTCTTTTGCACCGACCGTAGAGGACAGATCTGACAAATAAAATTCGATATCCTTCATGGCAACCTTACGAGCATTTTGCAGGCTTATAATCGTTGAAAGCCGTTGATCATTATGTTCCATGATCGAACCATAGTTTTCATAAGCAAAGCGAATAAAACTGATCTCTGCCATCAATTCAGCCCGTTTATCGCCATACAAAAATTCCAGAATTTTATCCAGACTCAACTTCATCATGTTCATCTTACTATTGATTTCCGATAAGAAGTATTGACCAGAAGCAATGGACATGGCCGTAAAAGCGCCAAGACATGCTACTTGGGCAGCGGAGGTGGATTCCAATGCGGCTGTTCCAACAATACGGCCAGTTTCCGGATTTTGTATAGCAGTGCTATAACCCCCACTCTTAAGATGCATCAATGTACCTTGAATCCCTTCTGGAAATGTTAGAACATAAGTTTGTGATAGAGTATTTGTTGCAATCAAAGATGGCATTGCACTCATCAAAGCACTCATGTGCATCTTTTGGTCACTTGTTAATTTCAATTTATTAAACCGTTTTTGATTGGTCAAATCTACCGCAGTTTCGCAACTCGCAATATCAAACCCACCAATTTCTGTCAAGGCATTCTCTTTGGCCATCAACTATCCCTCCTCTGCATAAAAATAAAAAGGGTGCGTCCTCAATAAAGAGACACACCCTTGCAAAAGTGCATCTCCCATTGTTGCCACACAATCCCATCCACCCACTAAGGGTATAACGAGTAAGAGAGAAAACACTTGTTGCCAAGTATCTTCCCCTTAGTATGGTGAGATGGTAATTAAAATGTGTGGCACTTTCAGTATAGCATACAAGTAAACGAAAAGGAAGTAGAAAACTTCATTTGGGTATTTTGAGGGTAAATTCTCGCAAAAAATGCCGAAAAATAACCTTGCTGGCCAGTTGGCCACTTTTTTCGTCCACTTATATATAAAATTAACTATTTTTTCTCATAATAGTGAAGAGAAAAAGTGGGCAAGTGGCCAGAAAACCCGCAAACCCTTGCGGCACAAGGCTTTCAGCCTGGCCAGTTTTGAAATAAAAGTGGGCAAAAAGTGGGCAGATGGCCAGTTTTTCACCGTTTTTCCGTCCGTACAAGGCTAACCCACCTACAAAATCCTCTACAAAAGTGGGCAGATGGCCAGTTTTCCGACCAAAAGTGGCCAGCAAAATATCAATTTTCAGACCTGCTACTATTACTGTTAGTAGCAGGTAGATGGCTCAAGCGGCTGAAATTCTATCCTAAGATAGCCTGACAACCGCCCGAACCATGCTGACCAGCCTCTTTTTTCGTGCCTTTTTATTGAAATATCCGCCTCTGGTACGGACGATTTCGAGGGATAGGAGGGGTGTAATGGTAGCAGTAAACACTCTTTTGGCGCCGTTTTTGCAATGCTATGCTATACTTTTTAGGAGGTATCCCATTGCGTTTAGGCCAGAGTTCGTCGCTCTTACCCAGATCGAGAAACATGTCCTCAAGCGCCTGCGCAACCTCCGCCATCGACTGACCAAATGCCGCCCAAGCATCTGTGATCTTCTGGACAACTGCCAGAACCTCTTCCATCGTCATATCTCATCACCTCTTAAATAACGCTTTGGAATTTGGAAAAGCCTGCTTATTTGATCAATCGCAATGTCAATTTCGACTGCTTGATCTACTTGAATTTCAACCGTTGACTCGGGTAATGGCAAATATCCAAGAGCCACCATTTGCTTATGGTCGCAACTTTCCACATACGGACACACTCTGCATCTTGGCGCAAGTTGTGATAGCCCCATTTTTACCTCCAGACTCTTCCGGTTCGCTTGTCCACCAGAACAACACGCCCCTCGATCTCAAACCCGGACAACTCACAAATATCAAAGAGCATATAGAGCAGCTTATGAAAGCGAGCGTCTTCGTCCTCGATATGCTTCAAGGCTTTATAGGCAGTCGGGTCGGAATAGCCCTCCGAATTCTTCTTGTCAATGCTGGACAACTGTTATTCACCTCATCCCTTTACAAAATATCAATCCCCATTCGGGTCCTCCCACAAAACGATCTTGCCAGCAGCTTCCGTTTTTCTCAGATCGATTAACCTTTGATTGGACGATCCGCAAAATTTTAAGCGCAGATTTTTTTTCGCTTCTACGAAACGACCGTCAACCAAAATATCAATCTGATTGAGAAGCGCTTTCGTGACCTCGCCAATACTTCCGGCCCGATTTTGAAGTTCTTCTAAAGTGAAGCCGCTGTATGCCCAAATGGTTTTGTTCGGGAATCGTCTCCGAACCTCTTGGACGAACGGAAGAAGCGCCTGCTGGTTCTCCGGCTCAAATGGCTCGCCACCCAGAAGCGTCAGTCCTTCGATGTACCATGGCTCAAGCATGGAAAATATCAATTCGGCAGACTGCTTTGTAAAGGACGTTCCATGAGCAAAGTCCCAGGTCTCAGGTTGAAAGCATCCCGGACAATGGTGAGTGCAGCCGGATACAAATAACGAAACGCGGGCTCCAGGACCATTGGCAATGTCACAGTTTCGGATCAGAGAGTAATTCATAATCTCTCACCTCACAGATGCATGACTCGCTCACGGATCTCCTGTGTGCGTCCCTGGTTCCAGAATTGGCTTCCGATATACCCACAGGTTCGCCGAGCGACATTCATCTTGTTCTGATCCATATTGCCGCACTGCGGGCAGCGCCACATCAGTTTGTCGCCCTCCTCCACAATTTCGATTTCGCCATCCCAGCCACAGACCTGACAGTAATCGCTCTTGGTGTTCAGTTCAGCGTAGATGATGTTCTCATAGATGAACTGGATCACGCGAAGAACCGCAGTAAGGTTATTCTGCATATTGGGGACTTCGACATAACTGATAGCGCCACCAGGCGAAAGGGCCTGAAACTCGGACTCGAATTGCAGCTTGTCAAAGGCATTGATTTCCTCAGTCACATGGACATGATAGCTATTGGTGATATAGTTCTTGTCTGTGACACCAGGAATGATACCAAAACGCCGCTGGAGAGCCTTTGCGAACTTGTATGTGGTGGACTCGATGGGAGTGCCATACAGACTGAAGTCGATATTACTCTCGACCTTCCAAACCTTACAAGCGTCGTTGAGACGCGTCATAACCTTCAGCGCAAAGGGCTTTGCCTCAGGGTCAGTATGGCTCTTTCCGGTCATATACTTCACACATTCGTGAAGACCTGCATACCCCAAAGAAATCGTGGAATATCCATTGAACAGGAGTTTGTCAATGACTTTGCCTTTTTCCAGTCGGGCCAAAGCACCGTATTGCCACAGGATCGGAGAGACATCCGAGATCGTTCCCTTTAGCCGTTCATGCCGGCACATCAGCGCCCGATGACACAATTCCAATCTTTCATTGAGAATATCCCAGAACTTATCCTCATCACCACCAGAGGACAATGCAACATCAGGGAGATTGATCGTCACGACGCCTTGGTTGAATCGGCCGTAATATTTGTGCTCGCCGGGGACATAGTTTTT
>CAUWMZ010000034.1:0-7804 GCA_963560035.1 uncultured Parabacteroides sp. | reverse complement strand
TTTGTGAAGTCCTTCGTTTTTGTTTCAGCGGAGAGACAGGGATTCGAACCCCGGGAACCTCGCAGTTCAACGGTTTTCAAGACCGCCGCAATCGACCACTCTGCCATCTCTCCTAAAATAAGTGACCTGGGAGGGGCTCGAACCCTCGACCCAATGATTAAGAGTCATTTGCTCTACCAACTGAGCTACCAAGTCAGCGTTCATATTTTTCGAGTGACCTGGGAGGGGCTCGAACCCTCGACCCAATGATTAAGAGTCATTTGCTCTACCAACTGAGCTACCAAGTCATTCATCTAATCGCTATCGTTATTTATCAAACCACCGTTTGTTTCTCGATTGCGGGTGCAAAGATAGGTGTTTTATTTTCACCTACAAATTTTTTGAGGGATTTTTTTAAAAAATTATTCCAAAAAATTATTCCAACTCATATGTTTCCGATGGTGTAGTCCGCTTTAATGCTACCAATGAGACGTCTTTTCCTACCCTTATTCCCTCTTGAAACAATCTTATATCCACCGTTTTATAAGCTAGTTCAGGATGGTTATTATCACGACTTAGATGGCACAACCAAATATTTTTCAAATTAACATTATAATGTGTCGCTAAATACTCCGCCGCTTCATGATTACTTAAATGTCCCGTTGGACTAGCTACACGTTCTTTCAAAAAAGTAGGATAAGAGCCAAAACGAAGCATCTCCTCATCATAATTCGCCTCTAACACTAAATGATTAGCTTTACAAATATATTTTCCCACCGTATCTGTTATATGACCAACATCAGTTGCTATCGTAAACTTATGATCACCATATTCAATAAAATAGCCGACACTATCGGTACTATCATGAGGAACCTCAAAGGCTGTAACACGAAAATCTCGTATTTCAAAAGGGACTTCCTTCTCTATAATCTTACGAGAAGCACACAAAGTCTCCTCCACATAACGGCTCTTTTCAATTCCTCGATGAACTCCCTCCGTAGAATAAACAGGAATGCAAAGTTTTTCTCCCAAATATCCCACAGTTTTTATATGATCAGCATGATCGTGTGTCACCAAAACAGCCACAATTTTCGAAAAATCTATTGAACGATCTTTCAGCACCTTCTTTATCGTACGAATTCCTATGCCCGCATCAATTAAGATACCGAACTCAGAAGTTCCCAAATAGTAGCAGTTACCACTGCTACCACTTGCTAAACTCAGAAATGATAGTTTCATATTTTTCTATATTTCCACAACACTGCTTTTCTTCAGCAATTCTAATTCCGATTTAAGGACGAAACGTCTCTGGGATCGTCACCTCTCCTATCAATGAGCAATTCATATGCTCCTTCACCTCTTCTGGCGTCAAGCCATGGCCAAAAAGAAACATCAATTTCGTAACAGCACTTTCCGTTGTACTGTCAAAACCACTCGTTACACCTGCCTCCAACAGCTTATGCCCCGTTTCATAACGATGCATTTCCACACTTCCCGCACGGCACTGAGTCACATTCACGATCACGATGCCACGAGCTACCGCTTCTTTCAACATCGTAAGGAACCATTCATCCGACGGAGCGTTTCCACTACCAAACGTCTCCATCACCACTCCCTTCAAACCAGGTATATTCAATATACTCTCCACCACTTGAGGTGAAATTCCGGGAAATAGTTTCAAAACAGCTATATTTCTGTCTAATAAATAATGAGGCTTCAATGGTTTACGAGACACGGGATGATATACCTGAGCCAAATCATATTTAATATAAATACCCGCATGAGCTAACGCCGGATAATTATACGAACGGAATGCGTTAAAATTATCCGCATTAATCTTACTTGTACGATTACCTCTTAACAAGTCATTTTCAAAGAAGATACATACTTCTGGAATTAATGGTAAGCCATTCTCTTTCGCGGCAGCTATCTCTATCGCCGTGATCAAATTCTCTTTCCCATCCGTACGCAACATACCAATAGGAAGTTGTGACCCTGTCAAAATAACTGGCTTATTTAAGTTCTCAAGCATAAAACTTAGCGCAGAAGCCGTATAAGACATCGTATCTGTACCATGCAACACAACGAAGCCATCATATTTTTGGTAATTATCCGCAATAATCTTCACGATCTTCATCCAAGAGTCCGGACCCATTTCAGACGAATCCATAGGAGGATCAAACTGAATTGTAGCTACCGCATAACCCAGCTTTTTCAACTCTGGCATATTATCTTTCAAATGTTGAAACTTAAAAGATTCTAACATACCCGTTTCCGGATTTTCTATCATGCCAATCGTACCACCTGTATAAATAAGTAAGATGGACGCTTTATCTTGTTGTGTAAGTATATCCATATATTAAGACATGTAATTATGCAAATATAATTATTTTATTCTTCTCCCTTTAAAACAGGAACACTAATATGATATTTCACCGAAATCGCTCGCGCTAAAAACACACTTAAAGCTGATAAAAACTGCACCATCGACGCCGACAGCGAGGTCCGCATACAAGCATAATACACAAATCCTCCAAAAACACACGCCAACGCATAAATATCCTTTCGGAAAATCAAAGGCTCCTCATTAATCAATATATCACGAAGCATACCTCCAAACGAGCCCGTAATAGTTCCCATCACTATTGCCACCCACATTGGAAAACCAAATTCCAAAGTTTTTGCAAGTCCAACCACCACAAACAATCCTAAACCTATAGCATCAAAAATAAAAAATGTATTATTTAACCGGATCACATATCTCCGAAAAACAATAACAAACAACAGCGCTAATGCCGATACAATCAAATAAGAAGATTGTTCCATCCAAAAAGGTACCGCATTCAACAATATATCGCGTAGCGTACCCCCTCCTACCGCTGTTACAACACCCACCACATAAGCTCCAAACCAATCAAATTGTTTTGCGGAAGCTAATCTTATTCCACTTATGGCAAACGCAAACGTTCCCGCATAATCACAGAATGTGATAAAATCTATCATTTTGTTTTTCCGCGAAAATACGGATTTTTCGTAAATAAAAACGTTAACAAAAAGAATAGCTAAGAAAAATTCAAACAAAAAGAATCTCCCCTCTTTTATTATATATATTTGCGTAATATTTGCAGTTTTTTACTGGATATAATAAAGAATTAGAGAATAAGAACTATTTTACATGAAAAAAAAAATGTTGATTGGATTGCTTTTTACCCTATCTACGCAATGGATATGGGGACAGCACTTTCCACAGATGGGAACCAGAAACTATGTCAGCGACTCTACTTTATTCACGCCTAAACGCCCTTGGCAAGCGGCCGGAGAAGTTTTTGGCATGAACATGTTGGTATGGTCTTTTGATCGTTTCTTGATGAATGAGGATTTTGCTAAAATAAACGGACATACTATCAAGCGGAATTTCAAAACTGGTCCTGTGTGGGACACAGATAAGTTCTCTACTAACTTAGTGGCCCATCCCTACCATGGCTCTCTCTATTTTAACGCCGCACGTAGCAATGGTTTAAACTTTTGGCAATCCATGCCTTTCGCAATAAGCGGTAGCCTTATGTGGGAGTTTTTCATGGAGACAGAGCCACCCTCTATCAACGACTTGCTCGCTACTTCTTTCGGAGGTATTGAGCTAGGTGAGATCACCTATCGCCTCTCCGATTTATTCATTGACGAGCGAACTCACGGTATTGAACGTGTAGGACGTGAAATATTGTCCGGCTTGATATCTCCTATGAGAGGCATCAATAGAATCATTACTGGAAAAGCTTGGAAACATCGAAGTACAAAAGGACGCGACTTCACCACTGTCCCTGTCAATTTTATCATTGGCCTCGGACCTCGATTCTTAGCGGAACAAGAAGGCTCCAAGCATGGGACAACCAGCATGTACGCCTCCTTACGACTCGACTACGGCAATCCATTTAATGATGATTATTATTCCCCCTACGAATGGTTTCAACTAAGGGCGGGATTCAACTTCTTTTCTTGCCAACCGCTCATCAGTCAGGTTAATGCCATCGGAGCTATTTGGGGTAAACAGGTTTGGAGTAAAGGTCCTCGAAGTCTAGCTGCCGGAATTTTCCAGCATTTCGACTACTACGACTCCGAACTTCGATCTAACAGTTCAGAAAAAGTTGCTCCTTATCGTATATCTGAAGCTGCCGCATTGGGAGGTGGATTGATTTATTATAAGGAAAGTACACCGGGAAACAATGTTGACATCTATGGCGAACTATATGCCAATGGCATTGCGTTAGGCGCAAGCGTCTCCGATTATTTATCACTCGACGAAAGAGATTATAATCTGGGCAGCGGATATAGCATTAAGGCTTTTACCGGATTAGCGTACAACAAACATTGGGCTTTCTTAATTGATTTCGAGAACTATCATATTTTCACATGGAAAGGCTACGAACCGAATATTGACTGGAACACCGTAGACCCTGCCACCCTCAACGTACAAGGAGATGCGGGGAACGCACGCTTAACGGTCTTTTCCGCAGCTCTTGCCTATATTTCTAAACACAAATGGAATATCACACTGCGAAATAGATATTTTTCTCGTCGAACACACTACAAATATTATGAAGATGTGGATAGTTCCACATACGACATTATGCTAACATTAGGCTGGAGCATCTGATATTGCCCTACCCTTTTCAAAACAAAAACGAGCGTTCATTATGCCTACTTAAGACTGTGAACGCTCACTTTTTTTATTTACGCTCTAATTCACGTAAGTTCTCCATTTTCTTTCGACGCATAAAATCATAGATACCTTCTAAATGCTCCACAACTTTCTGATTACCGAACTCATACACCTTAGTCACTAAACCATCCAAGAAATCTCGGTCGTGAGAAACAACGATCAATGTTCCGTCAAAATCGAGCAAAGCCTGCTTTAAGATATCTTTTGTCTTCATATCCAAATGATTCGTAGGCTCATCTAATATCAGCAAATTCACAGGCTCAAGCAGCAACTTTATCATAGCCAAACGAGTACGCTCACCCCCAGACAAGACCTTCACCTTTTTCGCTGAATTCTCTCCCCCAAACATAAACGCTCCTAAAAGATCTTTTATCTTATTTCGGATATCTCCTTTCGCCACATCATCTATCGTCTGAAAAACAGACAAATTCTCATCCAATAATGACGCTTGATTTTGAGCAAAATAACCAATCATCACGTTATGTCCCAAAGTTAATGTTCCCTCATGCTCTATCTCTTTCATGATACATTTTACCAACGTAGACTTACCTTCACCATTCCTTCCGACAAAAGCAATTTTATCTCCACGCTCTATCATCAAATTGACATTCTTAAAAACAATGTGATCTCCATACGATTTAGAGACATTCTCGATGGTCACCGGATAAGAACCCGAGCGAGGTGAAGGCGGGAATTTTAGACGCAATGCAGAAGTATCCTCCTCATCAACCTCCAACAGCTCCAATTTCTCAAGCATTTTCACACGACTTTGCACTTGCAATGTCTTTGAATAAGTACCTTTAAAGCGCTCAATAAAATCTTTTGTCTCAGCAATCATCTTCTGTTGCTCATTATAAGCCTTTAATTGCTGCTCTCGACGCTCCTTTCTCAGTTGTAAATATTGGCTATAATTCACCTTATAATCATAGATGCGCCCCATCGTCACCTCTATCGTACGAGTCGTAATATGATCCACAAAAGCACGATCGTGACTTATAACAACAACAGCCTGCCCACTATCAATCAAAAAATCCTCCAACCACTGAATAGACTCTATATCCAAATGATTCGTAGGCTCATCCAACAAAAGGACATCCGGTTTTGTCAACAACAACTTCGCCAGCTCTATACGCATACGCCATCCCCCACTAAACTCACAAGTTGGCCTATTAAAATCGCTACGTTTAAAACCTAACCCCAACAAAGTTTTCTCTATGTCCGCATCATAATTGATCTCTTCTATCGAATAGAATTTCTCGCTCAGCGCAGAAACACGCTCTATCAATTCCATATAACTATCCGACTCGTAGTCGTCACGAGTCTCCAGCTGCTTATTCAAATCCGCTATTTCCGTTTCCATCGCATGCAGATGAGCGAAAGCCTGCGCTGTCTCCTCAAAAACAGTGCGGCTATCCTCTGTCATCAAGTGTTGTGGCAAATAAGCGATTACAGCATCTTTAGGAGCAGACACTTTTCCTCTGGTAGGCTCTCGCACACCAGCCAAGATCTTCAACAAGGTAGACTTTCCCGCACCATTCTTACCCATCAAAGCGATCCGATCCTTTTCGTTTATCACAAAAGACACATCCGAAAAAAGAGCGCTACCTCCAAACTCCACTGTTAATCCGTCTATAGAAATCATTCCAACTATTTTAATCCAATTAATACTTTTAAGATGCGCAAAGATAAGAAAAAAGCATCTTTTCCTCATTTTTTAAATTCATTCTCTTGTTTTTTAGACAAAAAAGATTACCTTTGCAGCCGCTAATACAAACAGCTTAAATTAATTATTCAAAAATGGCAACAAAAATCAGATTACAAAGACACGGTCGTAAAGGTTATCCATTTTACCAAATCGTGATCGCAGACAGCAGGGCTCCACGTGATGGAAAATTTATTGAAAGGGTAGGTTCTTATAATCCGAACACTAATCCTGCTACAGTAGATTTGAACTTCGAAAGAGCTTTGTATTGGTTACAAGTTGGCGCACAACCAACAGACACTACTCGTAACATCCTTTCTCGCGAAGGTGTTTGTTTAAAGAAACACTTATTGGAAGGTGTTAAGAAAGGCGCGTTCGATGAAGCTACAGCAGAGGAGAAATTCCAAACTTGGTTGAAGAACAAACAAGCTGCCGCTCAAGCCATCAAAGACAAGAACAGCGAGGCCGCTAAAGCCGCAGCAAAGGCTCGTCTTGAGGTAGAGAAAGAAATGAACAAGGCAAAAGCAGAAATCGTTGCAAAGAAAAAAGCGGAATTAGCAGCAGCTGAAGCAGCAAAGCAAGCTGAGGAAGCAGCAGCAGCGGCTCCCGCAGAAGAGACTGAAGCTCCGGCTACAGAAAGTGCTGAGTAATTCTAGCGAATGCCAAAATAAAAAGAGGACACTTAAGTGCCCTCTTTTTTTTATATCCTACTTTTTCAACAAGAACGATTCTATTTGTTTCACAAATTCTTCTCTGGGCAGTGCTCCCATTGATACTTTAGGTTGACCTTCTTTTGGCACAAACAATATTGTCGGAATACTCTGTACACCAAATGTCGCGGCTAACTCCTGCTCCTTATCCACATTTATTTTATATACGACAATATCCTTTTTATACAAAATGGCCAAATCTCTTAATACAGGAGCAACCTGCTTACATGGACCACACCAATCCGCATAAAAATCAATAATACAAGGTTTATCCCCTTCGTAAACCCATTGGGTCGAATTCTTCTCATAGTTAAACACCTTTTGCAAAAAATCTGCCTTCGTCAATGTGATCACCTCACCCTTAGGCGCTTCTCCTGAATCGTTTGACTTATCCGATTTAGCAGACGCCGAGCAGCTGACCAACACTAACATAATCATAACTGCGAATAGACTTTTCAAGTTTCTCATATATAAACTTTTTCCTAATTAATAAATTACTCTTCGCAAAAATAAGAAATAAACAAATCACGACAATTTCTTTTTATTAAAAAAAGTGGACAAAATGTTTGCATATTAAAAAATAATCCCTACCTTTGCAACGCATTTGAGCAAGAGAGTTCATTAAAAGAAACAATAATACTGGAGAGATGGCAGAGTGGTCGATTGCGGCGGTCTTGAAAACCGTTGAACTGCGAG
>CAUWMZ010000033.1:0-8502 GCA_963560035.1 uncultured Parabacteroides sp. | reverse complement strand
GAACGTATACCTGAGTATATTAAAACGACTTAAATCCCGTGGAACTACAAGACGGTCTTTATATGAGAAATATCTAAAAGATCGCCCTAAGGGTTACAGCTATTGTTCATTTTGTTTGTATCTCAGACGTGAAAGGGAAGTGAAAATTCCTGTTGGGCGCATAGAACATATATCCGGAGATCAGATGTATGTGGATTTTGCCGGTGACAAACTTCTCCTTTCGGATGAAAAGACAGGTGATAAGATTCCCGTAAAACTCTTTGCCGCCATACTTCCGTGCAACTGGATTACTTATTACGAGGCTGTACCATCGCAAAAGAAAGAATATCTTATCCAGGCATGTGAAAATGCCTTCCATTATTTTGGGGGTGTCCCCAATGCCATAGTTCCCGACAACCTCAAATCTGCCGTAACAAAGCCTGGAGGGATTGAACCTGTAATAAATGACGACTTTACCGCATTTGCAGACCATTATAGAAGTGTTGTCTTCCCGGCAAGAGCGCACAAATCCAAAGACGAGGCTTTGGTTGAAAATGCCGTAAGACTGCTTTACAGGGAAGTATATTCAAAGATGACAGGTTTGAAATTCAATGACCTTGAAGCATTGAACATAGAGATAATGAAACATACGGACGCGTTGAACAGCCGAAAGATGTACAATCGCGGTTACAGTCGCAGGGAACGTTTCCTTGAAGTCGAGAAAGACAGACACGGATTAAAATCAATCATAATAACATCACAGCTTCCTGTCGAAAGTTGGTATGACGCAATTGGTGATCCTACCGCGGCTGACGCAATCTTGGACAGAATTGTACATACCGCACACAAGATTGAGCTTACCGGAGATTCTGTAAGAAAAATTAATGCCAAAAAGAAGTAACATCTGCGGTAGATAATTATAACTAAAACTGACCCGGGTTAAATTGCATTTTTCTTTTCATAAATCCAATGTTTTTTTGATGGGTCAATTGGGAGTATAATAGTGGGTCAACAGGCTTTATATTTTCCATCTACAATGACGAAATAGACAGCCTGCTCTCCAACTTCAACCGCTATAACGGTTCGGACGAAAGCTACTTTCTCAGCCTGTTCAGTGGTACCCCCTTCAAATACACCCGCAAGTCGAACAATGAGTACATCTTTTTGCCCAATCCTTACTGCTCCATTATCGGCTCCACCCAACCCGGCATGCTCTCCTCGCTGTTTGGCGGGAAACGCTCGCAGAACGGCTTTTCCTCACGTTTCCTGAAAGTCTATCCGGATATAGCTGCCATGCCATCCTGGAACGAGGCTTCCATGCCGGAAGAAGTTCTGGATGAATGGGAACGCATCATCCGTCAGGTGGATGCCGTTCAGCCTCCGGCAGGACAGGAGGGGAAGACAAATTCCCTTGAACTTTTCTTTTCAACGGCAGCCAAACAGCGTTTAATCAGGTGGAAAAATGAGGTGAACAGCCGTATCTATGTGGAGTCGGAAAGCGAGGCGGAGAAAGCCCTTTGTGGCAAATTGGAAACCTACCTCATCCGCTTCTGTCTGGTCATTCAAGTCATGCGTGGCATCTGTGGAGAAGCCGACATGAACGAGATTGACGAGGAAAGCGCCGACCGTGCCATCCGGCTGACGGAATACTTCCGTGCCATGGAGAGCCGTATAGCGCCAGAAATGGAAGTCGGGGTGCTGGACCAGTGGCACACCGAACTGCTATCCCTCCTGCCTTCCTCGTTTACCACCTCTGAAGCTGTAGGTATCGGCAAGTGGATTGGCCTTTCGGAATCCACCGTCAAGCGTTTCCTGCGGGAGGGTGCCCGTGAATTCATCCGTAAGGAGGCGCACGGCCATTATTGCAAAATCTAAAAAGGTCAATGACACTTTGACCTTTTTGACACGATGACACTTTGAATGCTATGGATTTATAGTTAATTATTCCATAGAGCATAATCAAAACTACTCTGTAGGGTAGTGGAAATGTCTTCGGAAGTGTGGAACTTTGCAGCAGAAATCAAAATAACATCATACAATGAAAAAGTTTAAAATGTATTTAGTCATGCTTGTTTTGAGCATGTTGCTGCCGATAAGAGTGTCGGCACAAGCTGTGAAAGGGAGACTTGTAGATGAAAGTAACCATCCCTTGTCATACGCCAATGTGGTACTGCTCTCGCTGCCGGACTCTGCATTTGTAACCGGAACCATCAGCGGCGAAGACGGTGCCTTTTCACTGGAGGCAACATCGGAAAATCAGATCCTGAAAATATCATCCATCGGATATAAGACGGTGTATAAACCGATTTCTCCGGCCCATATCGGTATCGTGCAGCTCGTGTCGGATGCACAGATGCTCGGAGAAGTGGTCGTGAAAGCCAATCTGCCTGTGACACGCATAAAGAATGATGCACTGGAAACCAATGTGCAGGGTACAGTCCTCTCGAAAGCCGGAACAGCTGAAGATGTATTGGCGCATATACCCGGTTTGCAAAAAAAGACCGATGGATTTGAGGTGTTGGGGAAAGGTGCACCTCTGATCTACATCAATGGCCGAAAGATGCGCGATGCAGCTGAATTGGACCAACTTTCTTCTGAAGAAATCAGTCGCGTCGAAGTGATTCGCAATCCGGGAGCAGCATACGACGCCACAGTGGGAGCGGTAGTGCGCATCCGTACCGTGAAACGACAAGGTGACGGGTTCGGCATGAACTTGCGCAGCTTCTATGACCAGTCGCAGAATGCGGATTTTACAGAACAGATCGACATGAACTACCGTCATAACAGTCTCGATATTTTTGGCATGCTGAGTTTTGAAAAGACCCAAAACAGGCAAAAGGATATTTTAGAACAAACGACATGGGCAGATACCATTTGGACTCAAAGCAACTATCAGCAATCTGATTTGAACTATCGGGGTCTGGATGGGCGCATTGGCTTTAACTATGATTTCAGCGAACGCCATTCAGTGGGAGTCCGGTATGACCTGAGCACCTCTTTGGACAACAAGATGTTTACAGATTTCGACAGCGAAGTTCAGGCGGATGGAAAACTGTATGACATCTTGCATAGTTCCATTGACAGCAAAGCAACATCCAAGCCCGAACATCAGCTGAACATTTACTATGCAGGCCAGATCGGTAAAGGGGAATTGGCTTGGGATGCAGACTATTATAGCCATAGGTATAACCAACTTTCCGTCAATGCTGAAGAAAGTGAAGAACACAGCAACCGTACAGTCACTTCTGACAACCGGGTTGACAACGAGCTCTTTGCCACCAAGGCTTCGTTTTCTCATCCTCTGTGGGGTGGAAGCATATCGGTGGGAGGAGAATATACCTACACCGACCGCCACGATGACTATGTCAATCCGGAGGGGTATGTGCCCACCGCCTTTAGTCGTATACGAGAAAAGAACCTGGCCGGCTTTGTACAGTTCAGCCGCCCGCTGCCATTTGGCCAAGCCAATGTGGGGGTAAGATACGAACATGTGGACTTTGACTACTTTGAGAGTGGGAACCATATTCCGGGACAGAGCCGTGTCTACGATGACTTTTTCCCGAATGTTTCGCTGAACGCTCAAATAGGGAAAATGCAACTCATGTTGAGCTATGGCGCCAAGACCCAACGTCCGAACTACAGTCAGCTGCGAAACAACATTACCTATGCCAATCGTTTTACCTGGCAGACTGGCAATCCGCTTTTAAAACCCAGTACCACACACGATATAACCGCAGTGGGAGTCTGGCGCTTTCTGCAGGCTATGGTAAGCTACAAAGTGGTTCAGGACTATATCCTTTATTGGGGTACACAAGTGGAAGGGCAATCTGCCACTACCCTGATCAATTATGTCAACCACCATCGTCTACCCAGTCTGACAGTCATGCTGGCAGCTTCACCTTCGATAGGTATATGGAACCTTAATGCCAGTGCTGTACTCATGAAGCAATGGTTTTCACTGGAAGCAGCAGGTCAACACAGGACTTACAACAATCCACTGTTTGTAGGTTCGATAAACAACACCTTCAACCTTCCTGCAGGGTTCCTTTTCTCTGCTGACTTTAGCTATCAGAGTTGCGGGCAGGTTCAGAACATAACACTGAAACGGCCGCAGTATACGCTCAATTTAGGTTTGCGCAAGTCTTTTTTCAATGATGCTCTCAGTGTGGAAGCACGTGCAAATGACTTGTTGTTAGGGTGTAAGCAGGAAGCTCTTCTTTATATGGAGAGAGCACAGATGAAGGATTTGTCTTGGAGTGATACGCGATCATTCAGTCTTACTGTGCGTTATAAGTTCAATGCCGCCAAGAGCAAATACAAAGGCACCGGAGCAGGACAGGATGCAATAAACCGTATGTAACTTATGGCAGCATCAGTCTCTTACATAAATCTCTCATGGGCAGTTGTGGGCATCATCGATAAGGATGTCCGCAACTCCCTTCAAAGTATGAAGCGTCCGGACGAACCGATAGAAGCGACCATCGAAAGGTATGTGATCGGTTATCTGGTCTTCTGGCATATTGCCTATATTGATAAAGAAAAGATGAACAGATGTGACGATGAGAAGGTCATCGGACTCGGACGGAAGAAGCTGGAGGAATACATCACCACACATCCTCCGGAAGCAACACTGCCGAAGTTCTACATCGTCTTTTTAAATCAGCCTCAGATTGGCAGCGATACCCACGGCCTCAGTGATGTTTTCTGCGTGTAACTTCTCGAAGATTTTCTTCTTGTGAAACTTGACGGTATTGGCATCAATAAAGAGAGTCTCTCCAATCTCCGTGTTCGATAGTCCCTTTACGGAGAGCTGGAGAATCTCTTTTTCACGATCGGTAAGAATCAGCTCCGGCTGTTTTTTCCATCGCCTTCCCTCGAAAGAATAGACGTAGCGGTCAGAACAGGTATGGTCTGAAATGACGACTTCTCCGATGTTTTTCTTCGGGGAAAGAGAAACTGCACATAGAGCCAGCCAGATATCCCCCTTGTCGCTCAGCAAAACGGGTGTCAGCTTGTGGTGGATAAGGTGCGAATGCTTTTCCGATGTCCGGATATGGAAGTTATACTCGATGGACAAGTCAAGCCTTTTTTCTACCGGCTGGTCATAGTAGAAGCGGAATCCGGCTTCGTTGATTGCCACAAGGCGGTTTATCTCGTCAGACGGAACGACATCAAAATAGAAGGCATAACCTTTATGCTGCACTTCTTCCGGTGAACGACCACAAAGAAAAAGCGGGTTGGACGATACATAAAGGAAATTTTTGCGGTTGTAATCGATGATATACAGACTGTGATTTGTGTTGCGTGCCAAAACGTTGGCCATGGCTATGCAAGTCTTGGTCTTGGCATAGTCACAGTCAGCAATATCCATTGTAGACTTGATTGGGCTAAAGAAACGTTCTATATCTTCCATCTTTCGTTCATTCAGTGGTGATATTGATATGTACTGACAAGAAATTGATTCCAACAACATGTACTTAATGATGACAGTAGCCTGTAGGTGGCTATCTGTGATACATGATAGTAGATATCACGTTACAAAAGTCGTAAAATATTTCGATTCCTGCAATGCCTGATAATGTGTTTGTAATTATCTATAATTAGTTCGAATGTAGCAAAGATAGAATGACTTGAATATGATAATATAATGCATTCCAATTGTGTGATGCTTAAATTTGATGTGTTATAGACCTCGGAAATATTTATCCAAAAGTCTTCGGTATCCTATATACTTTATAACTATGATAACCTCTAACAGTTCGTTTTTCTTTAATACGTCCTCTTTCGCAAAGCGAAACTGCGATTTATCGCTCCGCTGCAGTAGCAGTCGGCAAGTTACTTTTGAGGGGGCAAAACGAATTTTGTGGCCACAAAAGTACAACTTGCTTAACAAATCCTGCAAGCCCAAATTGATTAAAAAAGGAAATGTTTCCGGCTTGTCTTTCAAATTTTTACCAAGGTGTTATAGACTGAGATAGTTATTCCCCTCTTGTTGTTGGTACCTTTGCTTGCTGATTTCATGGTCGTGGTAACTTTACGCATTGGGATGTCCAGTCAATCGTGGCGAGCGTTCAACATACAAAAGTACCATGCGCTTTGTGTTCGAGTTATGTAAGTCTTAGGATAGTCTTGTATTTGGGTTCGGAGTTTTGAAGGCTGACGGTTATAAAGATGAAGATTGTGTGCAATTCTTGGTACATAGAGCACACAAACTTTGTGCACAAAGGAACGGAAATCTATGATACTTGGTGTTTAGGGTAAATCGAATCGTGAGCCATCGGATTACTGTAAGGTCTGAAAAAGTAGACAATCTGGGAAAATCCCGAAAAGTGGTCGACAGCTATACGGGGAGGCGAAAGCCTATTTTGCATACAGAGCCAAGCAAGTTGTACCCTTGTCATTACAAAACGAGTTTGTCCTCACAAGGGTAACTTGCCGATTGCTGCGCAACGGAGCGAATAAATTCGCTGTTTCGCTTCGCGAAAGAGGGAGAATCAATGAATGTTGAATCTGTAAACTTAATTCTTTGGGGACTTCGGTCCTACGATGCAATGAACGGATAAAAGACAGCTTGATAAACCGGATGTCATCCGTTCAAAGTTCTGCCTATATTTGTTTCAGCAGATAATGATTCAAGTTCTTTTATGTTAGATGGAACATTGGATTCCGGGCAGATGAACCGGTGTTTGCCGTATTGAACGTAGAGCGTAAGCTGATCAATTGAGGTTGTGGCAGACAAGATAAGGAAATGGAGCAATTAGGAAATGCCTGGATATGGAATGGGAATATCATGATGAAAGGAAGCTATGGTTCATACTCTATTAGAATAATGAACAGAATTCTTCCGGTCGGTGGTTTGTTTGTTCAGAGGAAGTGAATACAAGCGTCATTGGAAAGGGGCAAAAGGTTAAAAAGTTCAATAAGGTCAAAGTGTCATCGTGTCATTGGGATTTTTGCGTTTTCTCTGTTTATGATGTACGTTCAAGGTTGTGCGCCTAATTTACGAGATTGTGCTTCTATGATGCTTTCGGAACGAGAGGGAAAAGAATGTACTACGAATAAGAAGGGTGTGAGTGCTGCCTTTTTTATTGGCGCTTTAATCGGTTTGAAGATTAAAAGGAAGTCTTTAATGGTATTTAATCAAGGCGATTTAAGCCGATTTAAACAGCTTCAGATGATTATTTTATAGGTAACTCAGCGCAATCCGCTAAAACAAAAAACTCCGAAATGCTTGATAATTAAGTATTTCGGAGTTTTACAGGTGGTGCCACCAGCAACATTAAAGTTAAATTACAATCCATCCGTTTAAATCATATTTTATTTAAATATACTGATTATCAATTATCTTAAATGGGGTTAAATATAGGTAATTGTATCCGGATTGATATTTTGTAGTGACTATTGTAGTGACTATTCAAATAAAATTGCTATCTTTGTATTGTCGGATTCATAAAGGAATTGACCCCACAATTATGGCAAAATCACTTTCAAGATTTTATATTCGTAAGCAGGATGAACGGAACGAAACGGCAACTTTGTTCTTTCGCGTTCAAAATAAAAAGCATAAGGTGGATACATTGTTCTCCTCGCAAATCCGTGTGAATGTGGCTGAATGGAAAAACGCTTTGTCCAATGCAGAAAACTGGATGCGCCACCAGCGAAACAACTTTACCCTGCATGATACATTGAACAGAATAGAGTTTGTTGTAAAGTCAGAGGTGGAAGGGATGGTCTTTGACAAGGCGCATGTGGAAGCGGAAATTTTGGCTATTGCTAAACCGAAAAAGGCGGAGGCTTTACTGAAAGCACAGAAGGATGAGGAAATGCGTCTGCAGGAAGAACAACGCATCAAGGAGGAGCAACAACAACTGATACAGGAAGGGATAGATAGGGAACGTGCCAATATCTGGAATTTTCTGAACAGGTTTTGTGATGAAATCAAGACTGGTGAACGGCTGAATGGCAATAATCGTTATGCTAAAGGCACGGTGAAGGCATGGGGAAGTTTCCGTAAGCTGTATGACCTCTTTGACAGAAAGCACCGCTATACCTGGAACGATGTTGACCGTAGTTTTGTAACGAAATTCCTTGCTTTTATGGAAAAGGGTGACTACATGGTTTCTGCTCAAAACAAGTATCTTGTCGACCTTCGTGCTCTTGTCAATTATGCCTATTTGGATGGCTTGCATCACAACGACCGTGCCATGCAGTATTTCTCAAAAAAGAAAGTCGAAGAAAAGGATAAGGCCGCAGAGATTTACCTGACGGAAGCGGAATTGAAAGCCTTGTACGAAATGCCCCTGACCGGAAAACAGGATGAGGTGCGTGATGTTTTTCTCGTAGGCTGTTATACTTGTCAGCGAGTGAGTGACTACAATCATATCAGTAAGGACAGCTTTACGACTACGGCTAAATGAACTCCAGTAATCCGGTTGGTTCAGAAGAAGACCCGTAATGAAGTCAAAATACCCATTATGAATCCGAACTTGCAGGCTATCTGTGAAAAGTACAATTATAACCTGC
>CAUWMZ010000032.1:0-10921 GCA_963560035.1 uncultured Parabacteroides sp. | reverse complement strand
TGAGAAGAGTTGAAGGAAGTGCCGGTGTGTCGCTGATGGAATGCACGAACCCGGTAAAAGACAAATGGCGCATCCGCTGGGATGTACAGGAGAAAGAGAACGGCTCTGCCTCCTACATGGAAGAGGAGTTCGGGCATAAGCCCACTGATGAGGAAATCCGCACATTGGTTATGTCCTGGTATAATAGCCAGACTGATGCAGCTATCCTGTCCGGCTTCGTGTACAATGGTGCCCCTGTATGGCTTTCTACGGAGAACCAGTACAACTATAAGGTTGCATACGATTTAGCCGTTCAGACGGGCGGAGAAACCCTACCGGTGACGTTTAAGTTTGGTTCGGATGAACAACCGGAATACCATACTTTTACCCAGTTAGATGAACTGAAAGACTTCTATACAAAAGCAGTAGGATTCATTCAGAAAGTTCTGGCTGAAGGCTGGAAAAAGAAGGATAAATTCAAATTGGATTTGTACCGGATTGAATGATTGACAATCCCTTCGGGGGAGGGATAAAAAAAGCCCCCAGCCTGTTAATATAGACGCCAATCATTTATTAACACAAAACGCCACGAGAGTGCGCGACCGGGGGCAATGCCCTCTGCCGCACTCTCGTGGCGTTTTTACGCATTAAATAAATGATTGGCATTGCAAAAGTACAAAAATGATTGGATATGACATTGTTTGAAGCACTTAAATTCAATAGAAAACCGCTTGAATTGCTTATAAGTTTAGGCGGCAAGCAGGATGACCTTCGATTCATAGACTTATATACGGAGTATGAGGTCATGAAAAACCGGGGTGAGAAGACCACTTATACAGTGGCGTTTTTGGCAAATAAATATTCAGTAAGCGAACGCAAGGTGTATGATATTATCAAACGGTTTGGAAAGCACTGCACGCTCGGTGCAGTGTGATTAATATGCCGGAGATACCTTGTGTTGTCTGATGGGGCTAACTTTGCACAGACAAAGATCAATAGCTTATGAATAAGTATTACCAGACCTTAGACAAGATACTCCAAACGGGCAAGACCCAAACCAACAAGAAAGGCTGTATCAAATACCTATTGAACGAAAGGCTCATGCTGACCCCCGCTGATTTACTTGACATATTTGAAAGCCATGGGATAGCCAGAAAGAAGCTGAAAGAAGAATTGAAGCTGTTTATGCAGGGTATTCGAGATGTGGAAAGATATAAGGAGGCAGGTATCACCTGGTGGGACTATTGTGGCCATACCCTTGTGAATAGCTACCCCACTTACTTTGAAAAGCTTCCACCCCTTATAGCTAAGATTAACCGGGAAAAGCGCAACAGCAAGAACTATGTTCTGTTTCTTGGAGAGACCGGGGTGGAAAGCAACCAGGCACCCTGCCTGAGCCTTGTGCAGTTCCAGATTGAAGAGGGGGAACTGGTATTATCTGCATACCAGCGCAGTTCTGATGCCAACCTTGGGCTTCCGGCTGATATTTATCATCTTTATCTGATGGCAAGACAGGTGGAACTTCCCCTGAAATCCATAACTCTTAACCTTGGGAATGTGCATATATATGAAAATAACATTGACCAGACTCTGGAACTGTTATCCGGAGTTGAAAATATTAAATTTGAATTGAACGTATGACGAAAATGAATCTGTCGGCACCGCTGCCATTTGTGGGCCAAAAAAGAATGTTTGCTAAAGAGTTTATTAAAGTTTTGGAACAGTTCCCTGAAGATACCGTGTTTGTGGACTTGTTTGGCGGTTCCGGACTTCTTTCGCATATAGCCAAAAGAAGCAAGCCCGATGCTACTGTTGTCTACAATGACTTCGACAACTACCGGTTCAGACTGAAAAATATCCCACAGACAAATAAACTGCTTGCCGATATTAGGGAGCTGGTGGGTAATTCGATACCCAAACATAAACCAATTAAAGGGGAACTTAGAGAACGCATTTTTAAACGTATCGAGGAAGAAGTACTAAATGTTGGGTACGTGGATTTTATAACCTTATCATCCTCACTAATGTTCTCCATGAAGTATAAATTGTCTGTAGCCGAAATGCGCAAGGAAGTCCTTTATAACAACATTCGCAAGACCGGTTATCCGGAGTCTTCTGACTACTTAAAAGGGCTTGAAATTGTATCATGCGACTACAAAGCAGTATTCAACCAATATAAGGATGTTCCCGGAGTCGTCTTTTTAATTGATCCGCCTTATCTTTCCACTGATGTTGGTACGTACAATATGTATTGGCGCTTGTCTGATTATTTGGATGTTTTAAAGATACTCGAAAAGCATTCCTTCGTTTATTTCACATCCAATAAATCCTCCATACTTGAACTGTGTGAGTGGATTGGGGCAAATAAAACCATCGGAAATCCATTTGAAGGCTGCACAAAAAGAGAATTCAATGCCCACATGAATTATTCTGCAGGATACACTGATATAATGTTGTTTAAAAAGCAAGGCATTCCCATTGATAAAATGGCAGCTTAACTACTAACAAAGATACGTTTTTTCAATCAGTTAGACAAATTATTAAAGCATTTTTTAATGCCGTTATAAAGTCATTTTTATGAAACTATAAAGCCGGAACAGAGGTCTTCATTAACCTTTTGCTCCGGCTTTATAAGTGTTGTGTGCAGCCTTTTTTTGAACGCTTCGTTTTGTTCTTTTGCCTGAAAATTGAACGCTTCGTTCCGGATTCGGCGGAAATTTGGATTTGCGGATTATACCAAATCTTGTCGGAAGTATTAAGTGGCACAGATCTAACATATATCATCAACGACAGACAGGTTATGATTGTCAAAAAAGAGGAAAAATCGCAACAGGATAAAAAAATATCAATTAATGGAACTGTTAGAGATGCCCAACAAGAACCTCTACCAGGAGTTAACGTACTGCTCAAAGGTACAACTATCGGTACGACAACGGATATCAATGGTAATTATTTCATCAATGTTCCCGATAAAAATGCGGTGCTAGTCTTCAGTTACATTGGTTTTGATTCACAAGAGGTGAAAGTCGGAGGACAAATCAACATCAATGTCAATATGTCTGAAGAGTCTAATAGCCTTGACGAGGTTGTGGTCGTCGGCTATGGCTCTCAAAAAAGAGCATCTGTTGTTGGTTCTATCACAGCGATCGAACCCGCTCAGTTACAACAAGGAACGACTCGTGCTGTATCTAACAATCTAGCCGGACAATTGGCTGGTGTAATTGCCGTACAACGTAATGGTGAACCAGGATCTGATGGCTCTGATTTTTGGATTCGTGGTATCTCTTCTTTTAAGGGAACAGGTGTTTCACCATTGGTTTTGGTTGATGGAATCGAGCGAACGCTGGATGACTTATCGGCAGCCGAGATTGAATCTTTTTCCGTACTAAAAGACGCAGCGGCTAGTGCTGTATATGGTGT
Organism: uncultured Parabacteroides sp.; assembly: GCA_963560035.1. Classification (GTDB taxonomy): domain Bacteria; phylum Bacteroidota; class Bacteroidia; order Bacteroidales; family Tannerellaceae; genus Parabacteroides. The sequence goes on along the minus strand of CAUWMZ010000032.1, from coordinate 7,522 downwards.
ACGAGGTGCAAACGGTGTCATCATTGTGAAAACAAAGAGAGGTCAATTGGGTAAACCTCGTGTCAATTTCCATATGGAGCAAGGTTTTACCAAGCCGACCCAATTACCGGATTATATCGGTTCCGTGGATTATCTTTCGTTGATGAACGAATTGTATTTGGATGCAGGAAACCCAAATCCGCTTTATGGTGAAGAGATGATCAACAACTACCGTAATAATGTAGATCCGGAGTTATATCCGAATGTTAACTGGCTGGATGCTGTATCAAAAGATATTGCCTCTAATACTCGAGGCGATTTGACTATTACCGGTGGTAGTGATATCCTTCGTTATGCTTTGGTTGCCTCGTATTATGGTGAACGAGGCATCTTTGTTCGGGATAAAAGTAAGGACTGGGATTCATCTACACGTTTGAACAAATATAATATTCGCTCAAATGTGGACATCAATGTAACAAAGACAACGGTTGTGGGTGTCAGTATCGGTGGTTACCTGCAAGAACAAAACGGTATGGCGGTCAGTGGACAGACTATTTGGAATCATGCGTTCGAGACTCCTCCTTTTGTTCATCCTATACAGTATTCCAAAGGACGTGATGTACGTATACAAAACCGAAAAAATCCTTGGGCTGAAGCAACGCAACATGGTTATCAGACAACTTCTCGCTCTAAAATCGAATCGTTGTTCTCTATTGAACAAGATCTGAAATTCATTACTCCAGGATTGAAATTCAAAGGCCTATTTTCTTTTGACCGCTATTCAAGTTCGTGGGTGAAACGGTCTCGCACACCGACCTACTACAATCCGGCTACAGGTCGTGATGAGGATGGCAACTTACAACTGAGCGTCGGAACGGATGGACAAGAATTCCTTGATACGAAAAGTGAAAGTTCATGGGGTAATAAGGCTACTTATTTGGAAGGGAATATTACATACGATCGTACATTCGCGAAGAAACATGCTGTCAACGCCATGTTTCTTTATAACCAACGCGACTATCAAGATGGTAATATAGTTCCTTTCCGACGCATGGGTATCGCCGGACGTGCTTCTTATACCTATGACAATCGTTACATCGCCGAATTTAATTTTGGATATAACGGTTCGGAGAACTTCACGAAAGGGAATCGTTTTGGATTCTTCCCATCTGTGGCTGTCGGTTATATGCTCTCAGAGGAAAAATTCATGGAGAAATACAAAGATACCTTCTCTAAGATCAAGTTTCGTGCGTCTTGGGGTTTGACCGGTAATGATCAATTGGATGGCCGTCGTTTCGCATTCTTGCCGACCATTGATACGGATGGCAGTTATAAATGGGGCGTCAACAACGATTTTAACCGCTCTTCTCGTTTTGAGGGAGAATTTGGAGTGACAAACCTGACTTGGGAAACAGTCGAGAAGTTGAATGTCGGAACTGAAATTGGTTTATGGAATGCCTTGGAATTACAAGTAGATTGGTTTAAAGAGCAACGTCGAGACATCTTCATGCAACGTAACAACATTCCGTCGGCTGCCGGATTCCGCAAAACACCGTGGGCTAACTATGGCAAGGTGAATAATTCCGGAGTGGATCTATCGCTGAGCTACAACCAGCAGATTACAAAAGATTTGCATATTGGCTTCAGAGGAACCTTTACATATGCTCACAACAAGATTGTCGAAATGGATGAGGCGCTTGGTATTATGGGCACAAACCGCCAACGGACAGGACATTCCGTGAATGAATTGTTTGGATTAGTGGCAGACGGACTCTTTACGGAAAACGACTTCATCACTAATGATAAAGGCGAGCAGGTATTGAAAGAAGGTATTCCTTCACATACGTTCAACAGCGTACGTCCCGGTGATATTAAATATGTGGATATAGACGGTGATGGCGCAATCACCAAAAAGGATGAGGTAGCCATGGGAGGAACGGTGAACCCGGAAATTGTATATGGTTTCGGAATGACAGCCCGTTACAAGCAAGTCGATTTTAATGTCTTTTTCCAAGGAAACGGTAAGACTTATCGTTTCATCGGTGGTGTAGTTTCAAACTTCTTACCCGGTTCTTCACAAGGAACATTAGGTAATGTCATGACAAACTATAACGATCGTTGGACCCCGGAAAATCCAAGAGAGGATGTCTTCTATCCGCGCTTGAGCTATGGAGTAAATACAAACAACAGCCAAAATTCAACTTGGTGGTTGCGTAATATGAGCATGCTTCGTATGAAAGATATAGAAGTCGGGTATACGCTGCCCAAACGATGGATGAGTCGGATCGGATTGGAGAATATTCGCTTGTATGCCAAGGGGGCAAACCTATTGACATTCTCGGCTTTTGATCTTTGGGATCCGGAACTTGACACGCAAAACGGTGCGAAATATCCAATTATGAAATCTATTTCATTTGGTATTGATGTTAATTTCTAAATTAAGTTTAAGTTAAAAAAATAGAATTATGAAACTGTTTAAATACATAACTATAGCATTGTCTGGTTTTTTTATGTGTGGTTGTTCGGATTACTTAGATAATGCCCCGGATGATACGTTGACAATGGAAATGGTCTTTAATGATAGAACTCGTACCGAAGACTGGCTATCTGGTGTCTACAATCGTGTGCCTGACACTTATTGGGCTTTATTGAAAACGTGGGGATATGATTCTATGGGAGATGATTTGAACCCATCACAACGTTGGTACCAATGGTGGGGAAACTCGCTGAACTTTATTATTGGACAATGGTTTACCAGTTCAAGTTGGGACGCTGACATTTGGAATGGAAATCCAATTCGTATTCGCTCAGCTTATTTATTCATTAAAAACGCTCATGCTTTACCTGATCAAGGAGTAAGCGAAGCAGATATCGAGCGAATGAAAAATGAATGCCGTTTTTTAATCGCTTACTATTATTGGGTGATGATTGAGGCATATGGAAGTGTTCCCTTCTTTGATGATCTCGCGGATGTGAATGACCCGAATTTGATGCGCGGACAAATGCCTTTTGACGAAATGGTTGATTGGATTGATGCGCAATTGGTTGATCTTTCCAAGAAACTTCCGGCTTCCTATTTGAATGAATCCACACAGTTTTATGGCCGTGCCACATCCATCATGTGCTTGGCGGTTCGCGCACGCATGTTGTTATTTGCCGCAAGTCCATTAGTAAATGGAAATGAATGGTATACCGGTTTCAAAAATCATGATGGTAAATTCAGATTCAGCCAGACATATGATCCCGCAAAGTGGAAACGTGCCGCAGACGCTAATCGAGAGTTGATCGAAGCGGCACATGCGGCCGGTCATGATTTAGTGCGCGAATATAATGCCGATGGCAGTATTGACCCTTTCATGTCTTGCTATAATGTATTTTTCTTACGTGGTGATCAGAATCCGGAAGCTCTGTTTATCCGTTCTGATTGCAATTTCAGCTCGTTTGAAGGGCATTCCACTCCTCGTGGAGCCTCAGGCAATGGTGGCTTGGGAGTTTATCAGACATTGGTCGATGCCTTTGCCATGAAAGATGGTTCCTTACCTATTACCGGCTATAATGGCAATTACGGAAAACCGATTATCAACGAAGAATCCGGTTATACGGAACGTGGTTTTTCCACACAAAAAGATATCCGTAAAACCAAATACAATCTTTACCGCAATTGTCCGGGAGCTACAGTCGATTCTGTCGGAGCGGATGGTTGTACCTATAACCAAGTGGCCGCTTCTGGCACCTATAATATGTACGTAGGGCGTGAGCCTCGTTTCTACTTGACTGTTATGTGGAATCGTCAGTGGTATCATCAGGCAGGACGTGAAGTGCAAATGATGTCGAATGAGCGAGACGGAGGTCCTACGCATGACGCTCCGCAAAACGGTTATCTGAACCGTAAGAAAGTTTCCCTTGAACAAAATAATCGTAATGGCATTCACCCATATCGTCCGGGCATCCTTTATCGTCTGGCTGAAGCCTATTTGAATTATGCCGAGGCCTTGAATGAATGTGATCCGGGCAATCCTGACATCTTGAAATATCTGAACTTAATTCGCGAACGTGCCGGTATGCCACAGTATGGGACCGGTAAAGACAGCAATGGTTTTAACAGAATTTCATTAAATGGACAGGATGAGGTACGCAAAGCGATCTACCATGAACGCCGTGTGGAACTTTGCTGTGAAAACGGCTTGCGCTATTTAGATCTTCGTCGCTGGAAGAAAGCGGAAGAGGTGTTGAACCAACCTATGTATGGCATGAATTTCAGTGGCACAAAGCTTTCTGACGATCCAAACGATGATGCTGCGTTTTTCAAGCGCACGCAATATATCAAACGTGTCTACGAGCGTAAATTCTATTGGTATCCGGTCTATCAGGAAGAAATAGATAAAGATCCGACACTTGTCCAAGCTCCATTCTGGGACAAATAAGCATATACCCAAAATATTCATGAAGTCAAGAGGGGCAGTTTTGCCCCTCTTCTTTTATCTCAGGAGGGTCAATAGAAGCAATAGTTCAATTTTTCCTTGTTGCATACGTTCTATGGCACGATAGATCATTTTTCGTACGCTTTTGGGAGTTATATTAAGTATTTCGGAAATTTCTTGGATGGAAAGTGCTTTGATAAAGCGCAAATAGATCACTTCCCGCTGCTTGCTTGTTAGTAAATTCAATAACCTTTCAACCTCTTTCTCATAGTTCCTTCTTTCTTCTTCATCCTCCATTAAAGCCTCGGCATCAACTTCTATCTTGAAATCATATTCGACTTCTTCTAAGCTAAGCCAATTCGCTTGCTTACGTAATGATGTTATTATCTTGTTCTTAAGAGCACTAAACAGATAGGATTTCGGAGAGCCGAGAATTTCTATTTTATCAGCCGATTCAAACAAATGCAAAAAAAGATCATGTATTGCATCTAATACAAAATCTTTTTCCACACCAAAGGCCATTCCATAGGCAAACAACTCATCTATATAGTTCTCATACCATTTATCAATTTCTGATTTGATATTTGACATTTCGTATTTGACTCAGTGAAATTCTAAATACAAAAATAAGGAATCTCATCCGAATAGGCAATGAAATATAAGCTACGCACCAAAATATAATTACCTTACCTCTTCATGCCCGCTTGAAAAAGTTTCTCGCGTTTCCAGTCTTGGATACATGCCTCACCAAAGAGAGGGCATGCCGTAATAAACGACACGCCCTCTCTTAAGAATATTTCAATGATAACGAACTGTCCTTTTTAATGATTATGCCCATGACATTCGTGATGATGTTCGTGCGATGTACATCCCACTCCCGAATCTGTAAGCTTACCACTTAAATAAGCGGCCGCTACCTCCATGATATTGCCAGAACAGCCTCTTACAACCTGTATATGATGAGAAGTAAGCACGTTCAACGCTCCTTGTCCCATATTTCCCGCTAACATAACGCTAACTCCCTTCTCTTCTAACTCTCCGGCTATATTCGATTTACATCCACAGCCCTGGGGCGAAGGTATGGTCTCACTACTTACTATCTGATTCTCTTGATCAACTGTCAAGACCGTATAATACTCACAATGACCAAAATGGTTATCAATGACATTGTCTCTGGTTGGAATTGCTATTTTCATCTTTATCTCATTTTTAATAATATGTATATCACTTGTATTTATCTCTTCTGAATGACACATCGGACAGGCGATTTTCTGAATCTTGAGCGCAGGATTAATCGTATTGAACAAAAAGCCACATGCCTCGCAACGATACCATTCACTATCCGTATACGCCGCTCCGCCTTCTATCAACAGAGCGACACCCCTAACTAACGCTTGAGCGATCTTTTGTCTCGCACTGACGTAGATCCGGCTAAGTGTCGGACGTGATACGCCCATTGATACAGAAGCTTCCTGCTGCGTCTTCATCTCATAATCACATAATCGGATCGCCTCATATTCTTCGAAATGAAGATATATGACCTCTTTTCTACCGTTCGTTGGCGCTATTGGCTTAAACCCGGCAACAACAGGCGCATCATTAACTTTTCGGATGTTTTTCGGACGTGGTGACATTTCTTTTTTTATTTTCACTCGCGAATATAATGAACATTTGCTCAAAATAAAAAATAAAAGAACTTTTTAAGGTTCTGCTGGATTTAGTGTGAATTAACATGCCGAATCCCGCAATTAACGGCATGAGAATTGTACTTTTGTTGTCATTATGAAGAGAACCGAAGACATATTATCCAAGCTACTACTCCAAAACAATGATGACTGGTAGATAGAGAATGTTGTATGCGATGACTCCGTAGAGGAAATACGTATTACACTTAAATATCATCACTCAACCATCAAGGTTGACGGGAATGAATTCCCGATTTTAGACTTCCGTCACGAACGGAGTTGGAGGCATTTAGACATGTGGCAGTACAAGACTGTCCTTAAAACGAAAATACTACGCTACCGTGATGGTGGCGAAGTGAAGAGCGTACCTGTACCATGGGCATTACCCAATTGTGATTTCCTAAAACAGGTTGACTAAAATTCTGTCATATTCCCTAATAAAAGTTGACTCGGTTTTATAATGTCTAAAAATAGTTTACCATGGGATTATATCCCTGCATGAGGTTGAACAGAAATGGAAGATCGTAGAGCCTCCTCATGTGGAAGCAAAGTTAACCTGTTTCCGTCGTATTCCATTAGATTTTCGTTGCCATTTTCTTTTTTCCCTTCACTCATGGCAAGCTTTTCCATTGCTCTGCGCCTGTATCGGACCCGTCTTTCTTTGATTTTCCCGGACTGCATATGTGCCTGTTCCGGAGTCATGTAGTCGAAGCTCATAGATACGCCATAATTTAGCGCAACCGATGCCGGATATCTTCTGCCGTACTGACCGGGCAAACTCCAGGGCAAAGGTATCGCGCCAGTTCGGAAGACAGCCTTTCTGAATTGTATTTGTAATATGCCTGCTCGCTTCTGCCAAACAGTGCGCACAACTCTGTTACGGTGTAGCGTAAACCGGTGTGCGCATGCAGGTATTCTACTGTTTGGCGCCAGCTTTTTTTCTTATTTCGATGTTCCAACGGTTTTCGGCTATCTCTATCATATGTTCGTAGGCGGTGGCGCGCATATGCTCATAAGCCGGTTACTTGCGCATTTGTTCCAATTCACGAGTGAGTGCTGTAACTTCATCCGCTTTTTTGTGACAAGACGAATTTTCTAATTTCTTGGGTTGAGCGGATGACATTTTCATGGCTTCTGGTGGATTTGCATTGATTTCATTTGCAAAGGTATGAACCCAACTGAATATTTGCGTCTTTCCGACCCCTAATTCTTTTGATAAAGATCAATAACTGCCATCACCGCGAAGGTAGCGTGTAGCCACTTCCAGCTTGAAGACTCTGGTGAATTTGCGTGAAGAAGTCACGCTGGTTTGTTTCTTTTGACTCATTCTTTCTTTTTTTATGAGTCAACTTTTTTCAGGAGAAGACAGTATGTTTCCTTATCCGTCTGGTATCCGATGGACGGGAGGACAGACAAGTGGCAGCTTTACTTCTCTAC
>CAUWMZ010000031.1:0-13115 GCA_963560035.1 uncultured Parabacteroides sp. | reverse complement strand
CAATCCAAACTTCTTGCTAAAGAAGTATTTATTAAGCGACCATTCTGGGCGCACTTGCGTAAATCTGCGTCGTCTTTATGCTCTTGTGTCCGAGCATGGAGCTGACCGTTTCGATGGGAACACCGTTGGAGAGGAATATCGTCGTGGCTGCCGTGTGGCGGCTCTGATGCCACGTGATATGCTTGGTGATGCCGCAACGCTTGGCGACGGCACGGATACCGGCAAGGCACGTGTTATAATGCGGAACGGGAAATATCCTGCCGTCCCCGCACAGTCCCCGGTATTTGCCGATTATGCGGTTGGCGATGTCGAGCAGGCGGATGTTGGACACCACGCCCGTTTTCTGGCGGTTGATGTTTATCCACTCGTGTTCGTCGAAGTAGGTGCGGATATTCTCTTCCGTAAGGTTGCGCATATCCGCGAACGACAGCCCCGTGAAGGCGCAGAACAGGTAGAGGTCGCGGTACAATTCCTGTTTGGCGTTTTTCAGTTTCCCCTCCATCAGCAGGCGGATCTCATCTTTGGTCAGGAAACTGCGTGTTGTTTCCTCCTTCTTGATTTCATACTCGCGGAACGGGTCGCGCGTCAGCCACTCGTTGTTGATGGCGATGAATACCATCGTCCGTAACGGGCAGACGTACAGCCACACGGTATTGGTGCAGCAGTGCTTGTCCGTGCGCAGGAACATCTCGAAGTCGGAGATGAAAGCCGGGGTAAGCTCTTTTAGGGCGATGTCCTTCACATGGTAGCGGATGTCGAGGAACTCTTGCATGTGCTTGTAAACGGTGCGGTACTTCAGCAGCGTGCCTTTGGCTTTCATGCCTGCCTCCACCTGCTTCTCGTAGTCCTCGTTGTGCTGGCGGAACACCTGCATCAGCGTGTGGTAGCGGTGTTCCAGTCCGAGAAAGGCGTTCTTCACCTTCTCCGCCGTGACGAAGTTGTCACGCTCCATGATTTCCTGATAATGCCTGTTGATGCGTACCCGCATCTTGTCAAGCATACGGTTCGTTTCGAGTGCCGCCGTGCTTCTGCCCGTGACACGTCCACCTTTGGTGTCCCACAGTTTCGGATCGACAGTCAGTTTGCAGCTGAACTGTGTCTGGCTGCCGTCCACCGTGATGCGTCCCATGACGGGAACTGTCCCGTCCTTTTTCACTACCTGACGCTTGAGGTAGTAGATTACTGAAAATGTACTCTTCATTGTCCTTAATTTTTGGGTTTCAAAATTAGTTGGTGAAGAGTCCGGTGTTGGTACGCAAAACGGGGAGGAACGGCGCAATCTTTTTCCGTAACCTGATTTTTCGCATGAGTTATGGATAACTCACTATTCCTTAGAGCCTTGTTTCGCTATTCGTACCCGTTTGTCGCATTTTCGGGCATGGTTACGAACAAGTAACGTAGCGGCGTCAGGATTTGGCTTCGGCAGGGATTGTAATGGCTTCACGGATTATCGCCACTTCAACCAAAACCCTTGTAACTCAATTCTATCACTATATCTTTCCGCATTTCACTTTTTTGTAGTAACTTTGCGACGTAAAGAAAAATATAATCAACATAATAAATTAGCAATCATGAGCAAAAAAGCACTTTTAATTATCTGTGATGGTTGGGGAATTGGTGATAAGGGTAAAGATGACGTGATTTTTAACACGCCTACTCCGTATTGGGATGAGCTGTTAAAGACTTATCCAAATTCTCAGTTACAAGCTTCTGGTGAAAATGTAGGTTTGCCTGATGGACAAATGGGAAACTCAGAGGTTGGTCACTTGAATATTGGCGCAGGTCGTATTGTGTATCAAGATTTGGTAAAGATCAATATCGCTTGTCGTCAAAATACAATCATGGAAAATCCGGAGATCAAACGTGCTTATAGCTATGCGAAAGAACATAATAAGCAAATTCATTTCATGGGTTTGGTTTCTGATGGTGGCGTGCATAGTTCATTAGAGCATCTTTTGAAATTGACAGATATCGCTAAAGAATATGGTATCACTAAAGCTTTTGTTCACTGCTTTATGGATGGTCGTGATACAGATCCAAAGAGCGGTAAAGGTTTTATTGAGACTTTGGAGAACCATCTAAAAACTACAGGTGGAAAGATAGCTTCTATCATAGGGCGTTATTTTGCGATGGATCGTGACAAACGTTGGGAACGTGTAAAAGAAGCTTATGACTTATTGGTGGAAGGTAAAGGAAAGCAAGCAGAGTGCATGGTTAAAGCCATGGAAGAATCTTATGCGGAAGGCGTAACAGATGAGTTTATCAAGCCGATAGTTCATGTAGAAAATGGAAAGCCTGTTGCGGTTATTGAAGAAGGTGATGTTGTTATATTCTTTAATTATCGTAATGACCGTGCGAAAGAGCTTACGGTTGTATTGACGCAGCAAGATATGCCAGAAGCCGGAATGCATACAATCTCAGGTTTGCAATATTTCTGTATGACTCCGTATGATGCAAGCTTCAAAGGTGTTCATGTTTTGTTCGACAAAGAGAATGTAAGTAATACGTTAGGAGAGTTTTTGGCAAGCGAAGGAAAGACTCAATTGCATATTGCGGAAACAGAGAAATACGCTCATGTAACCTTCTTCTTTAATGGTGGACGTGAAGCTCCGTTTGATAAAGAGGAGCGTATTTTGGTTCCTTCTCCTAAGGTTGCGACATATGATTTGAAGCCGGAGATGAGTGCATTTGAGGTGAAGGATAAGTTAGTTGATGCTATTAACACTAAGAAATTTGATTTCATCGTCGTAAATTATGCGAATGGTGATATGGTAGGCCATACGGGTGTTTATAGCGCAATTGAAAAAGCGGTTGTGACAATTGACGCTTGTTTACATGATACAGTTGAGGCTGCAAAAGCAAATGATTATGAAGTGATCATTATTGCCGATCATGGAAACGCTGATCATGCGTTGAATGCTGATGGCACTCCGAATACTGCGCATTCTTTGAATCCTGTTCCTTTTGTTTATGTGACAGACAATAAAGATGCTAAAGTGGAAAATGGTATTTTAGCGGATGTCGCTCCTTCACTTCTTCATATTTTAGGATTGAAGCAGCCGGCAGAAATGACAGGAAAGTGCTTGATTAAATAATTATGATTCAGATAGACGATACTTTAGTAAGTCTAGACGTTATAGAGCGTTATTTCTTGTGTGACTTAGCTCATTGTAAGGGTGAGTGTTGTGTCGAAGGTGATTCTGGAGCTCCTTTAGAAGATTTTGAAGTGGCAAAATTGGAAGAGGTATTGCCAATTGTATGGGGCGATTTATCACCTGAAGCTCAAGAAGTTATAAAGAAACAGGGTGTCTCTTATGTCGATGAAGATGGAGATCGTGTTACATCTATCGTAAATGGTAAAGATTGTGTCTTTACTTGCTATGATGAGGATGGTGTTTGCAAATGTGCGATAGAAAAGGCTTATAGAGAAGGTAAAACAAAATTTTATAAGCCAGTTTCTTGCCATCTCTATCCTGTTCGAATTACGCAGTATCGTGATTTTAAAGCGGTAAATTATCATCACTGGGATGTTTGTAAAGCCGCTGAAATCATGGGACAGCGAGAAAAGCTGCCAGTCTATAAGTTTCTTAAGAAGCCTTTAATTCGCAAATTTGGAGAAGCTTGGTATAAGGCTTTAGATGAATGTGCGGAAGAATGGAAGAAGCAGCATGAGGAGTAAAATCTTCGGATGGTTATTATAAATTTAGGCATGTTTTGATCGTAAATAAAATCAAAGCATGCCTATTTTATTTTTAAGGTATATATAAGATATTGGTGTTTGTTATGAAGAACCCGTTTTACACAGAAAGCACTAGACCTTCGTTTGCCAGTACGGTATTTGGAAACACTTGTTTCGCTTCGTTTAGAAGATGAGTTACATTTTCATAGCGAGCAGAGTAGTGACCGATAATCAGTTTTTTGACATGAGCTTCTTTTGCTATAGTTGCGGCTTGCTGTGCGGTAGAGTGAAATGTCTCTTTTGCGCGTGCGATTTCACTTTCTGCAAAAGTAGCCTCATGGTATAGTAAATCTACACCTTCGATTAAAGGAATGATGGATGGTAAGTAGGCCGTGTCAGAACAATAAGCATATTTTCTCACGGGATCAGCAGGACGGACAAGTCGTGCATTAGCTACTACTTCTCCATCTGATGTTATAAAATCAGCACCGTCTTTAATGTCTTTAATCATTCGTAAGGGAACTTGATAGAAATCGATCATGTCTCGAATGATATGTGGTTCCTTAGGCTTTTCCTCGAAGAGAAAGCCACAGCATGGAAGTCTATGTTGAAGAGGAATGGAATAGATTCGAAGAGAGCGATCTTCCATGATAAGAGAATGCTTTGTTGTATCAATTGGATTAAATCGTACTTCATAAGACATTCCCTTACAAAATAGGTGTAAAATTGATTGTATATATTCTCCTAATTCACTGGGACCGTGAACAACGAGTTCTCCATTGCGCCCGAGCATCCCTAATGTGGAAATTAATCCAGGAAGTCCAAAGCAATGGTCTCCGTGTAAATGAGAAATAAATATATGGTTTAAGCGACTGAATTTTATTTTCATGCGTCTCATTTGAACTTGAGTGCTTTCTCCACAATCAATCATATAAAGTTTATCTCTCAAATCGACAATGTGTGAAGTTGCAAGGTGACGAGTGGTAGGTAAAGCGGAACCACAGCCTAGTATATTTACATTGAAATCAGCCATTATATTTATCTTGGAATGATTGAATGCAAAGATAATACAAAAGCATTTCGTATCTGTGAAAAATAGCAAAAAAACGAAGAGTGATGAATGATGGGTGGTGCGGATTCTATATATTTGTTTGCTGTCCTTTTGGAGAGCGGTTTTACAGTTGGTAAATCGACTTAAGATATTTTTATTCTAAGCCTTAACTAACTTTTTCTTTTTGTTTAAAACGGTTAAATGTAGAAACGGCCAAGCGTGAGCTTCGCCGTTTCCTTTTTTATTGAAATTAATAGTTTTTTTTCAATAAGTATGTCCATTTTCTTGCATCTCTTTACTGTTTATTTTGCGAAGGTCTATTAATCTCCATGTGTAGAAGATATAAGCCAATACAAAAGGGACAAGAATTGATACATAGCTCATCACTTTTAATGTAAATGGGCTGGAACAGCTATTTCCTATAGTGAGGGAGCTTTGTAGATCTGTTATAGATGGGTAGTAAGCGGTGTTATTCCATCCTGCGCAAAGCAGTAAGGCTAGTACAGTCAAAATAGTACCTATACCAGCAAACCATATCCCTTTTCTCCATGTAGTGGATAAGATCGTTTTCCCAATTCCAAAAAGGACACTAATGACACCGAGTAGTAGGATAATCGTTACGATAGGCATCTCTATTAAATTGCAGAAATACTTATATGGTTGAGTGAAGATCTCCTGGGTGTCGGGGTTTACGGCAAATCCATCAGATAGCAATAGTCTGATTAGGAATGTTAAGAAGAAAATGAGGAAGAGAATCGTCTCTGGAATTAGCTGCTTTTTGCTTTTGGAGATAATTTCATCATCATTAATATTGTTGATAAAATATAGTAAAGCCAAAGAACGAGCCAGGAAGAATACGGCAAATCCTAAGCAGATATTCCAAATGACAAGAGCTGCCTCTAATCCGTGTAATGGATTGCTCCATGAAGAGATAACGGGCATCGCTATATCGGAAAGTTGTTCCTTGTTTACGGTAAATTCAGCACCATTGAAAAATGTCGCAACTGCGATACCTAATAGAATTGGACCAGCGACTCCATTTATGATTAGAAATATTTGATAAGTCTTTTTCCCAAGAAGATTCCCTTTTTTTGCTTGATATTCATATGATACAGCTTGGAGTACAAAGCAAAGAAGAATAAGCATCCATACCCAATAAGCACCTCCGAAACTAGTAGAATAAAAGAGTGGAAAAGATGCGAAAAAGGCTCCTCCGAAAGTAACGAGCGTTGTGAATGTAAACTCCCATTTACGTCCGGTTGAGTTTAATAGCATCTTTTGTTGTAGTTCCGTTTTGCCGATTGTGAATAACAAAGATTGCCCTCCTTGCACAAAAAGGAGAAAGACTAGTAATGCTCCTAAAAGAGAGACCAGGAACCACCAGTAATGTTGTAATAATATATATGTATGATCCATGATAAATGTATTATTGATGATTGTTGTTGTAAATTAAGCTTCTGTTTGAGGCCCTTTTTTGATGGCTTTAATCATAATTCCGATTTCAGCGATAAGTAGAATCGAGAATAAGATAAGAAATAAGAAGAAAGTGGTTTGCACAGACGATGGATTTAACTTAGATATGGATGCGCATGTAGGTAATATATCTTGGATAGCCCAAGGTTGACGTCCAACTTCCGCGACAATCCATCCTGCTTGTCCAGCGATATACCCTAATGGTATAGACCATAGGCAAGCATATTGAATCCAACGAGTTTCTGCCATTTTCCCTCTTTTGTCCCATATCAATGTCAGTATGAATAGAAGGATAAAGAAACAACCCAAAATAACCATGACACGGAATGAATAGAACGTTAATCCTACGTGAGGAACTAGTTCTGCTGGATTTTTAATATAGCCATAGCCAAAATAAGGAAAGTTTTCATCTAGTATAGTTTTTGCTTGCTGAGCTCTTACCGCATCCTTCTCTTTTGTGGCTTTGCGATAATCTGCTAAGGCTTTGATTGCTATTTTTCCTTTCTCTATCTTTTCTTGAGCCGAAAGAGCGACAGAGCCATCAGCGGTCATGTAGCCACCTTCTATTAAGTTGACAATACCGGGAACATAAGCGTTAACATCTCGTTGAGCTAGGAGGGATAACATTTTTGGAAATTGAATATCGAAAAGAAATTCTTTCTGATTATCCATATAACTATCCTTTTGAGGATTTAAGATGCCAAAGGCAGTTAATCCAACGCTATTTCCACCGTGATAAAGACCTTCCATCGCTGCCAGTTTCATAGGCTGTTTTTGTGCGACTTGATATGCGGATCCATCTCCTGTCCAAATAGTTAAGATAGATGCGATAAGTCCAAAAATAGCACCAACTTTAATGCTGGATAAGGCAAACTCCGTATTTCTCTTTTTTAATAGATACCAGCAGCTAACACCTAAGACAAACAAAGCTCCAACGATCCAGCTTGATAAGACTGTATGGAGAAATTTATTGATAGCGACAGGCGATAAAGCTACAGCCCAAAAGTCAAACATCTCATTTCTTACCGTGTCTGGGTTAAAATGCATGCCGGCAGGATGTTGCATCCACGCATTTGCTATCAAGATCCATAAGGCGGATAAGGTTGCGCCGACAATCGTTAGCCAAGTGGACGCTAGGTGGAAGCGTTTGCTTACTTTCCCCCATCCAAAAAACATTACAGCTATAAATGTTGCCTCCATAAAGAATGCCAATATGCCTTCAATGGCTAATGGCGCACCAAAAATATCACCTACAAACCAACTGTAGTTAGACCAGTTGGTCCCAAATTCAAATTCAAGAATTAATCCAGTGGCGACTCCTATAGCGAAATTGATGCCGAAAAGTTTCATCCAAAATTGAGCTGTTTTTTTCCATGCTTCATTGCCTGTTCGATAATAAATCGTTTCCATGATGGCTTGGATTACACCAAGTCCAAGTGTTAATGGTACAAAAAGCCAATGATACATGGCAGTAAGAGCAAATTGCGCTCTAGACCAATCAATCAAAGAGGTGTCAATGTTCTCAATCATATTATATGTTTTTAAGGATTTATAGCTCGTTGTATGAGTTCATTTGATACATGATTCTCTTTTTCGTTGTCATTCTCAAATTGACCGAGGTAGTTAGGAAAGAAAAACAATTTGAGAATAAAAAACATAATAAAAAGTTTGACTAATATGATCAGCCAAAGTGTTTTGCCTAGTTTCATCTCTCGGAACCCTTCTAGGTAGAAGCGGAATATCCGTATAGCTACGGGTTGATTTCTCATGGTGTCTTTCTTTTTTTAATAACAGTTATTGATAAAATAAGTTGCTATACATTTACAAATGTATTTATTCATCCAAATAAAGTATAGCATCAATCAATAGATAATATTTATGTAAATATAAATACGGTCTATGGCCTCTGTTAAAAAAATTTATTTTAAATAAGAAAGCTATTGGTTGATCTTGTCAGTAATACAGTATTGCCTATATTTGCGACAATTTGTTGCCTATAAAGGTGTATAGACACATGAAAGATCATTGTTAAGTGCTAATCTATAAAAAATTATTACTATGTTAAACATCACGAGAAGATCATTTCTTCAAAGAAGTACAGCTGCAGCTGCAGCATTGACTATTGTGCCGGGTTCAGTCCTAGGCAAAAGCCACGGCCACATTGCTCCAACAGATAAATTGAATATTGCTGGTGTAGGTATTGGAGGTATGGGTAACGCAAACTTAAAGAACATGGAGACCACAGAAAATATTGTAGCTCTTTGTGATGTCGATTGGAAGTATGCGAAACCTGTATTTGACCGTCATCCGAAAGCTAAGAAATACTGGGACTATCGTAAGATGTTCGATGAGATGGGTAAATCTATCGATGCGGTATTGGTAGCTACAGCAGACCATACACATGCTATTATTACAGCTGAAGCAATGACTTTAGGAAAGCATGTTTATACTCAAAAACCGTTGACACACTCTGTTTATGAGGCTCGTTTACTTACTAATTTAGCAAAATCAACAGGCGTTGTTACACAGATGGGTAACCAAGGATCTTCAGATGAGGGTACAGATTTGGTTACAGAGTGGATTTGGAATGGTGAAATTGGTGAAGTAACACGTGTAGACTGTGCTACAAACCGTCCTATTTGGCCACAAGGTTTGAATGCGCCGGAGAAAGCGGATAAAGTTCCTTCGACATTAAATTGGGATTTGTTTACAGGTCCTGCAAAAATGAGACCGTTTAATAAGATCTATCATCCATGGAACTGGCGTGGATGGTGGGATTATGGTACAGGTGCTTTAGGAGATATGGCCTGCCACATCTTGCATCAACCATTCCAGGCATTGAAACTTGGATATCCTACACGCGTTCAAGGTTCTTCTACATTATTACTTCAAGATTGCGCTCCTACAGCACAGCATGTTAAATTCATTTATCCGGCTCGTGATAATATGCCGAAGATCGCAATGCCTGAAGTTGAAATTCACTGGTATGATGGTGGTTTATTGCCAGAACGTCCAGAAGGATTCCCCGAAGGTTTCGATATGATGAAAGAAGGTGGTGGTATCACTATTTTCCATGGAACAAAAGATACACTAGTTTGTGGTTGCTATGGACAGAACCCAAGATTATTGTCAGGTCGTGTGCCTAATGCTCCGAAAGTTATTCGTCGTGTTCCTAAAGCAATGGGTGGTGGTCATGAGCAAGATTGGATCGCTCAGTGTAAGGCTGGCTCTAATCGTGTTCCTTGTAAATCAGATTTCGCTGTTGCAGGCCCGTTCACAGAAATGGTAGATATGGGTGTGTTGGCAATCCGTTTGCAAACATTGCATAAAGAATTGCACTGGGATGGCCAGAACATGAAGTTTACGAATATCAACCCTAATGAAGAAATTCGCATCTTGATTAAGGATGACTTTAAGATTGTTGATGGTGATCCGAAGTTCAATAAGATTTACACAGATCCAATCAATGCTCAAGCATTTGCCGCAGAATTGATCAAGCACAACTATCGTGCAGGATGGAAGTTGCCTGATATGCCTAGATAACAAGAGAATTAAACTTAATAATAAAATGAAAAAGTCCGTATTATTAGCAAGTGCCGCTATTATGATGTGTTATTTTACGTCTTGCGGTGGTGGCAAGAAAACAGAAGAGGCTACAGCAGCAGCCGATACGACAACAGAAGCTGCAGCTCCTGAGTATAAACTTATGACAGATCTACCAACTGTGGATATTACTACATTCCCGAAAGATAAAGAGGGTAGATATGTGATTTTTGATGGTAAGACATTCAATGGTTGGAGAGGTTATGATCGTGCGGATGTTCCGGGCGCTTGGACTATTGAAGATGGCGCAATCAAGATTAACGGTTCTGGCGCAGGCGAGGCTGGTGCTTCTAATGGTGGCGATTTAATCTTCGCTCATAAATTAGGGAACTTTGAGCTTGAGTTTGAGTGGAAAGTAGCTAAAGGCTCTAATTCCGGTGTATTCATCATGATTCAAGAAGTAGAGGGACAACCTTCTTACATTTCTGCTCCTGAATATCAAGTTTTGGATAACGTTAATCACCCAGATGCTAAGTTGGGTAAAGACGGTAATCGTCAATCAAGCTCATTGTATGATATGATTCCCGCTAAACCTCAAAACGCTAAACCGTTTGGAGAGTGGAACAAGGGTAAGATCGTATGTTATAAAGGAACGGTTGTTCACTATTTGAACAGTGATGAGCCTGTTGTAGAGTACCATTTGTGGACTCCGCAGTGGAAAGAATTATTGGATAACAGTAAATTCAGCAAAGAGAAATGGCCATTGGCTTATGAGCTATTGTTGAACTGTGGTGGTGAAAACAAAGAAGGTTTCATTGGATTTCAAGATCACGGAGATGATGTTTGGTTCCGTAACATTACTGTCAAAGTATTGGATTAATCGTATCAAACACATTTTAGTATAAATAGCACCCGGGGTCAAAATCGTTATTGATTTTAACTTCGGGTGTTATAATTTTATCTACTTTTCTGAACCGAATTTTAATACCAAAAGATGAATACAGAACAAGGATATACAAAAGCGCAAATGACTTGGCTCATGATGTTGCGTCTTTTTATAGGGTGGCATTTTATGTATGAAGGCCTGGTGAAAATTATGAATCCCAAATGGACATCTCTACCTTATCTACTCGATTCTAAGGGTCCGGCAGCTTCATTCTTTATTAAATTGACTCAAGACGACAGCTTGATGTCTATGATCAATTTTATGAATGAGTGGGCTTTATTGTTGATAGGACTTGGTTTGACTTTAGGCTGTTTATTCCGTTTATCTTCTGTCGGGGGAATGATTCTCCTAGCGATGTATACGTTGTCTCACCCCTCTTTTGTGGGAGCAAGTTACATGATGCCTTTCGAGGGATCTTATTTATGGATCGATAAAAATCTTGTGGAGTTTGCGGCGCTAGGTCTATTATGCGTATTCCCAACTTCAAGGATTATTGGTTTTGATCGGATGTTAGGACGTGCATGTCCGATATTGCATAAACTTAAATTTATTTGATACTCATGGCGGAAGATTCTAAAAATACTCCATCTCAGGAGCAAATGCCCGATAAAGGACGTCGGGACACATTAAAGACATTGGCAACAGTGCCTATTTTAGGCGCTTTGGCTTATGGCGTTTATCAGAAAAGAAAAGATGCCTTAAGAGGGCGTAATATAGCGGACGTATTCCAGGTTAGCAGCAAGCAAGCTTCTTATTTGGAGCCGCAAAGTAATGGAAAGAAGATTCGTATTGGATTGATTGGTTTTGGTATTCGTGGAAAGCAGTTAATGCGTGCGGCAGGTTTCGCTGAACCTTCTTGGATCGATAAAATGAAGGAGGCTCATAAAAAAAATAAGAAGGATACCCGATATCAACAATACTTGGAACAAGATGACTTGAATATAGAGATAACGGCGGTTTGCGACATCTTTGATGTTTATGCCAAGGCTGCTATGCTGGCAGGATCTAATATTCATAGAGAGGGTAGTGATGGTAAGTTTGGTCCCGCGCCAAAGCGTTATCGTACTTATCAGGAATTGGTGGCTGCTCCAGATGTGGATGCTGTCATTATCGCTGGCCCTGATCATTGGCATAGTACAATCGCTATGGCGGCGGCACGTGCAGGAAAGCATGTGTATTGTGAGAAGCCTTTGTCTTGGACTGTGCCGGAGACATATATGGTGCGTCAAGCTATTAAAGAAACGGGCGTTGTTTTTCAGCTAGGTCATCAAGGTAGACAGACAGACTGTTATCAAAAGGCGGAAGAAATTATTGGAAATGGTTTGTTGGGCCCCGTTAATTTAATTGAGGTTACAACTAACCGAAATTCTCCTAATGGTGCTTGGGTTTACGATCTTATAGATGGAGCAAGCCCCGAGACAATTGATTGGAAACAGTTTGAGGGTGATTCGGACCGTATCAAGGAATATATGGATTATATGAAATCCAATAAGCTGGAGCGTTATATAGGACCGGAAGATCGCGGCAAGTTTAGTTTAGAGCGTTTCTTCCGTTGGCGTTGTTGGTGGGATTATAGTACAGGCCTTTCCGGAGATTTGCTAACGCATGAGTATGATGCTGTAAACCAAATTATGCATGTTGGTATTCCTCACTCCGCGACATCTTCTGGTGGTGTTTATTTCTTTAAGGATGGACGTACTGTGCCTGATGTCTTACAAACGACATTTGAATGGCCGGATAGGGATTTGACAATGTTGTATAGCGCGACCTTAGCTAGTAGCCGCAATCGTGGTAAAGTATTTATGGGACACGATGCGTCAATGGAGGTGTCTAATATTTTGGCTATTACAGTGGATCAAGATTCTACTCGCTATGCGGAAAAGATAAAGCAGGGTATTATTCCGACAGACGCTCCATTCTATACATATGTGCCAGGTCAGAATAGCTCAGACTCTGTGACTTCTCCGACGGAACTTTACTTCGCGAAACGAGGTTTGCTTTATACTTATGTAAATGGTAAACGATATGATACTACTCATTTGCATATTCGTGAGTGGTTGGAGTGTATTCGTCAAGGTAAGACTCCGAGCTGTAATATTGATGCGGCGTTCCAAGAAGCGATGACGGCTCATATGGGTACACGTGCATATCTAGAAGGACGTACAATGTATTGGGATCCGGATAAAGAAGAAATTGTTCGTGGTGAGTTGGCGTAGATTTTTATAGATTCTACATAGTAATAAGAGGTTCCCCGTTTAGCTTGTTTTATGAGTTAAACGGGGGTTTTTTATGGCCTTAAAATAGGTTCAAAATGGGGCTTTTTTTCTGCTTAATTAATGGCTGTTCAACTCGTAAGTATATCACTTGATCGTAAGCATTCGAAGAAATGCACCTTTTACACTTTGAGGTTTGGTTGTAGCTTT
>CAUWMZ010000030.1:0-13706 GCA_963560035.1 uncultured Parabacteroides sp. | reverse complement strand
GCCAGTAAGATGAATCCGATATAGTTCCTTAAACGAATCATACGCTCTATCAAAATATAGTATGCATTTGGTTCATAATGAATTGCATACATTGCTGTTGAGTCATGTTTTGAAGCTGTAGCTACTGTAAAAAAAGCCGGAACCTGAGCCTCAATGTCATAAAGGACATGAGCCTTGACTCCACCTTTTTTACTTCGAAATTTAGCCCAAGGAAATGTTGCCAAACATAACGGAATAGTGGTTGAATCAAAAGCGTACTTCTTTCCTTCGATATCCAGAATATGAGTAGCTCGTTTATCACTGGCTTCTTTCATTATGAAGAATGCAAAATCTTCAAAGATTCTGTAATCCCTATTTTGGTTAGCTGATGCAAGTGTGGTTTTGGCCAAGGGTTCACGACCCAATCCCAAATGATAACATAACACTTGGCTTGATGTGCTTCCAATGCAACAATCAGGTCGCGTAGGCTTTCACGATTGCTTAGCTGTCCGAACATCATAGCAAGAAGCTGGTTCCAGCAAGTGAAATGTTTGACGTAACGATTTCCATCGTATTTGTCCACGATTCTTCTGAATTTATTGTTGTTCAAAAACTCTACCAGTTGAGCGAAAACATATTTGTCTTGATTCATTTGAAGCCATTTGATTTGGTTTCAAAGGTACAATTTCAAATCGTCGCGCTTTACAAATAGAGTATAATAAGCTATATTTCAATCATTTCAAAGAACTATTTATCCATTTTTACGGGACAGTAATGAAAGTGTTAAATGAATAAAACGGGGAAAATTTAAAGTAGCGAATGATTAAAGTTTTCATTTTAAATCAATATTTTTAAGCGAACAATCCAATGATATGATAAGAAAAATATTCCACTTGGCTTTCATGAGCTATCTGTTATTGGCAACAAGTTGCTCTAACCCTTCTCAAAAAGGGAGTCCATCATCCTCTCAACATCTGGAGAATGGATGGTATACGCTTCACATACAAAACGAGGATACGATCATCCATGAACCGATTGTTACTGTAAAGGATTTTGTTGAACTGAAACTGGACTCCAGTTCTGTGGGTAATTATTTCATCACAGGAAAAGTCAGCAAACATAAACAGCAAATTTGGGCAGATAAAACAGCACAGTCCATTGGTCACCACATCGGATTTGTTTTTCAAGATTCCATCATCACTGCGCCACGGGTAAATGCAAGTATTAAAAGCGGGATGTTTCAACTGACATTTACTTCAGGTCATGCAAAAGAAATCTGCACACTTTATCAGCACCTCCGAAAAGAGAAAATTGATTCCATAAATGCTTTATTCAAGACTTGGGAGAAGGATACTACCCTTACCCAAACCCAACAAGACTCCATTATTTTTTCATTGGATTATATAGAAGCTCAGTCTTGGCTAAAGATGAGTGCTCAGCCTAAAGCAGATAGCATTCAAAAAGACACAATGGCTCATCTTGAATCATACATCTGGCAAGAACAAAAAATCTGTTACACAAACAAAGAACTGCAACAAATCATAAAAGAATTAGGTAAACGAATTTTAAAATGTCCTCACAAAAAGATTACTGAAAATGTATGGGGATGGTATAGTGATGCCAACGGCATTGTGGTACAATTAAATTGGAATACCCCTGAAATAAGAACGCTTTTCCGACAAGAAATAATGGACTCACGGGCTATCCGATTTGATGGAGAGGAAAAGTTGAAAGCCGACAATAGAAGTTTTGCCTCAGATACATTAGGTATCAAGTTGCAACCTGTTTATGCTGCTTATGCAGACACAGCCAGCTATGCCACGTTTATTTTGCAAAACCAGAGCCAACAAACAATCGAATGTGGAGAAGCATACCATATCACTTTTGAAAAAGAGCCGGACAATTGGTATGAATTACCCGTTCACGGAATTTTTAACAGCATTGCCTATCTAGTAGAACCTTCCGGAAATCACGTTATCAAGGCTCATCTAAGCCCTCATGTTTTACCCAACAAACCTGGGCGGTATCGTCTCTTCTATGAGGTATCTTTAACCAAACCTCGAAAAAGAATCCTGCTCATGACAGAATTCAAATTATCCGATCAAGAGGAAGAATTCAAAACTCCCCCACAAATAGACATTCATAAAAAGCAAAGCAATGAGTCGAATGTTGTTGAAATTGAATATATTCCATCAGAATAGCTATTGTGAAATTTTTACCTACATCTAAGCTATCTTATCGGTACGTAATAACTGTCTGATTGTACGTACCGTCAGAAAACAACAAAGGTGGAAACCATTGAATAATCAACGATTCCCACCTTTATATTTGTTTTTCTATTTATCTGTGATTCAAGTTGTTAAGCTTCTTCAACAGCAGCTTGCGCTATACCGATATAGATTTAATATTCTGATACTTATGTATTTAGTGTAAGCCTAAAGTAAGCGAATATTTATCTAATGTTGTTTTGATTATGGGGTATCGGCTTAGAGTTTATATCTTTTACGGCAGCGATCGCCGCAGTAATTTCAACTTGATAATCAGTAATTTACAACTTTATTGTAAACTTCTGTACAACACTACCTTATAAATTATATTTAATTTCCTAATCCCCTTGGAATTGTTTACTGGGTTATTACTTAAATATTACTTTTAACAAAATAGGTAGATTGAATAGTTTTGTTATTGTTACCTCCTTTCTTTTAATAGTTCAATAATAGCGTCCTTGTCCTTCAGATTGGAATCAAGACGTGTAATCTGTGCGTTCAGGCTGTCTATCTGCTCTTTCAGAAGTTTGATGGTCTCCTTTTGGCTTTCTACGACAGCCTGTTCCTTTGTCAATTGTGCAGCAATTTCGGTATCTCCGATATTGTTGTTTGCATTCCCGTCCAGTGTTACCGCCGCAAGGTATGCGGAAATCTGATGCTGCACGGGACAGAAAAGGGAAAAGAAATTGAAGCCCAGTGCCTCACTCACTTTGAAAAGGCGGTTGGTCTCCATCGTCTCCCTTTCGAGAATGCGGTTGATGTGCTGCTGGGGAACACCGATTCTTCGCCCAAGCTCGGATTTACTAAGCCCGAGTTCGTTGCGACGCCTGTCGATGGCCTCTCCCACATGCACGTTTTTTATATCTATTGTCATAAGATTAAATCAATAATTGAACCTTAAATCAAAATTCATCAAACAAATATTTGGCTATATAAACCTTTTTGTGTTATTTTGTGAGCGTTAAAACACTCATTTATTGAGGACAAAGTTAAACATTAAATATTAAACATCCAACAATTATGGCAGAAAACATGGAAAAAATTCGCCCCGCCCTCGTGGCGCTTGAAGTCGGCGACACCGTCACGTTCCCCATTTCACGCTTGAAGAGCGTCCGTACCCAGGCATCCGAACTGGGTGCCATCTACAACCGCCAGTTCAAGACCAGGACTGACAGGGAAAAGCATACGATTACAGTCAAACGTATTTTGTGAAGGATTAAAATCATGCGGATATGAAACTGCTTCAGTTTGTGGATCACCTGATTCCATACGACACCTTCCTGAACGACCTTTCCGCAAGGATTGTCAGAATGCTGAAAACGGACCGTGACGACCCGGAGTTTGTCAGCCAGAGGAAGGCTTATGAAATCTTCGGGCGCAGGAACGTGGAAAGATGGAGACGCCAGGGAAAGGTCGAGGCATACAAGAGGCCCGGCAAGGTAGAGTACAGAACGGCCGACCTCCGCCTCCTGCAACGCACGGTACAGGATTATCTTGATAACGGACATACGGAAAAAGGATGCGGAAAGGAACCGAAAAAGTAAACAATGTTGTGGCTATGTTGAAAAGAAAGCCGGCCCCGGCAATATAGTCACGGAATATTCTTTTCGGGGTGGCACGTATAACCATATAAACGTATCGCAAATGAAAGAGTTGAAACCAACCTGCGACCCCGAAGGAGTCTATTCTGCCAAGCGGACCTGTGCCGAACTGGGCATAAGCCATAA
The DNA here is from genome assembly GCA_963560035.1 of uncultured Parabacteroides sp. Classification (GTDB taxonomy): domain Bacteria; phylum Bacteroidota; class Bacteroidia; order Bacteroidales; family Tannerellaceae; genus Parabacteroides. The sequence goes on along the minus strand of CAUWMZ010000030.1, from coordinate 9,733 downwards.
GACGCTCCGAAAGTACCGGGACAACGGCTACATTACGCCGCTTAACCCGAACAACCCGTGCCGGCCGAAATTCTCCGGGCAGTCCATCATCGACTGCTGGAATCTTATGAAGACATTATGATCAGCGAATCCACCATAAGCAAAGTCAGGGAACTTGCCATAGAGGATGTTCTCAAACCTTATGTCAGCCTTTCAAGGAAAGGCTCGACACTGATGGGGCTTTGTCCTTTCCATGCGGAGAAGACCGGATCGTTCGCGGTGTCCCCACACAGGAACCTGTTCCACTGCTTCAGCTGTAACCGTGGCGGTGACGCTATCACTTTCATTATGGAGAAGGAGAATCTTTCCTTCATCGAAGCGGTCAGGTTCATAGCTGAAAATAATAATATTCCGGTAGAATACACAGACGAGGAACGTACACATGAACAGGTTGCAGAGACAAAGCACCGGGAGTCCTTGCTGGCTGCATTGGACTGCGTGCAAAGCTATTTTCTTGAAAAACTGAGAGCCGGAACAAGTGAGGAGTGTTCCAAGGCACGTGAATATGCGTATGGAAGATGGCCGGAGGAGTTCTGTTCCGTGGCAGGCATCGGCTATGCGCCCAAGGACGGTTCCGCATTCATGGAGTATTGCCGACAGAAGTCTCTTGCCGAGGAAAAGCTGTTCGAGCTTGGGATGCTCCGGCGTGGCGAGGACGGCAGCGTGTATGCCATGTTCCGCCAGCGCATCATGATTCCTGTACGGAACAGGTGGGGACGCATCATCGCCTATACGGCTAGGTACATCGGTGACAATCCGAAAGCTCCGAAGTATATCAACTCGGCCACCAGCGTGGTGTATTTCAAAGGTGAGACGATTTTCGGCATTGACAGGGCAAGCCGCCAGCGGGATGCGGACTACTTTATCATCGTGGAAGGTGCGCCGGACGTACTCCGAATGCAGTCCGTGGGGTATGAGAATACGGTGGCCGCTCTCGGTACGGCATGGACGGACGGTCAGTTCGACCAACTGAAAAAGTTCACCTCGTCCCTATGCTTCATACCGGATTCGGATGTGGCAGAGGGTAAACCATACGGTCCAGGGTTCGAGGCGGTCATGACAAACGGAATTGCCGCAATCAGGAAAGGCTTCCATGTGACGGTCAGGGAACTTCCGTTCGCAAAAATAGCAAATGATACGGGTGAAGAAAAATACGGCAAGAACGATGCCGACAGTTTCATTCGTTGTCGGGAGGACTATACCTCACTGGCCGAGAAGCATTTCATCATCTGGCTGGCACAAAAGCGTTTCTTCGTGGCTTCGTCATTGGTGGAGGAACGGAAATGTGTCTCTGAAATAGCCGACCTGCTGCGTTACGTGAAGGACCAGCTGGTGTTTGACCAGTGCGTCGAACAGCTTTCAAAGCTGCACGGCAAGGTAAAGCTGTGGCGTGATGCCGTATCACAGGCACGGGGTGAAGCCCGGAGGAAAAGCAACCGCTCCGATTCCATGAACGAGATGCAGCGTGAGGCGGAACTGCTGCGCCAGTTCGGCCTATTTGTACGTGAGAACTGCTATTATTCCGTCGGCGAGGATGATGACGAGCCGGTCAGAATATCCAACTTTGTCATGGAACCGCTGTTTCATATCGAGGACGAGAACAACGGTACCCGTATTTTCCGTATGAGGAACATGTACAACGTCTGCCGTGTCGTCGAGCTGAAGGAGTCTGAACTGTGTTCACTAAGCAACTTCCAGCAGAAGGTCGGTTCACTAGGCAACTATGTATGGCTGGCCAAGATAGACAGGCTCAATCGTGTCAAGGAATACCTCTATTCAAAGACCGATACGGCAGAGCGTGTCCGGAAACTGGGCTGGAATGCGACAGAGGGTTTCTTTGCCTTTGGCAACGGCATATTCGCCGGCGGCTCGTTCAGGGCTGTCAATGAACTGGGCATCGTCAGGGGTGATAACGGCAAGGCTTTCTATATACCGGCCACATCCAAAATCTACATTCACAACCAGGAAATCTTCCAGTTCGAGCGGCTGATGGTACACGAGAACCGCAACGGGGTAAAGCTGTATGATTATGTGTCAAGGTTGACAGAGGTATTCGGAGAGAACGCGAACGTCGCTTTCTGCTACCTGCTTGCCACCCTGTTCCGTGACATCATATTCAGCCGTACTCGTCATTTCCCCATACTCAACCTGTTTGGCGAGAAGGGAACCGGCAAGACCACGCTCGCCACCTCCCTCCAGTCCTTCTTCCTGCACGGGGTTGATCCGCCCAACCTGGGTGTCACCTCCGTTCCTGCCATGAACGACCGTGTATCGCAGGCGGTCAATACCCTTGTCGTGCTGGACGAATACAAGAACGACCTTGACATCCGCAAGATAGCCTATCTGAAAGGACTGTGGGGAGGCGGCGGACAGACCAAGAAGAATACGGGCACGGACGGGATGGCGGCACAGACCATCGTCACTACCGGCGTGGTGCTTTGCGGTCAGGACAAGCCCACGCAGGACATGGCACTTTATACCCGTGTCATCTTCCTTACCTTCTCGAAAACCTCTTTCAGCCAGGCGGAGAAGAAACATTATGAAGACCTGGTGGCTCTCTGTAATTTGGGGCTGACGCATCTCACGCTGGAAATACTGAACCATCGGGAGCTGTTCGAGAAGAATTTTCCGGAAATCTATTCCATCACGAAGCGTGAATTGGCCACGAAGTTAGAGAACGAGACCATCCATGACCGTATTTTCGGCAACTGGGTCATTCCGCTGGCCGCTTTCCGCACGTTAGAAACAGTGATAGACGTTCCATTTACCTATACGGAACTGTTTGATACGGCCATAAAAGGCATACGTGTTCAGAACGAGCTGGCCCAGGAGAGTTCGGAGATTGCCGACTTCTGGAACATGCTTCAGGGATTCCAGACATCAGGGAAGTGCATTGACCGGGTTCACTACCGTATCCGTTACATGAAATCGTTCCGACCTCTTTCTGTCAGGGAAGACATCGAGTTCAACGAGGCCCGTCCTATCCTCTACCTGAACATGGCGGCCATAGCCTCCCTGTTCAACAGCCGGAACATGAACGCTACGGCCAACCGATCGAACTGGTCCACCATCCTGTCGTATCTGAAATCACATCCGTCGTATCTCGGTCTGAAACAGGATAGGTTTACGATTCTGTCTCCAAGTGGTCTGCCGGAATATTCCATTGAGATTGTCAATGGCGAGCAGGTCAGGAAGGTCAAGGTGAACCGTCCGAAAGCATTGTGTTTTGACTACCAGCAATTAAAGGATACGTTCGGACTTGAACTTGAAACGGAAGTTGTATCTGATAATACAGAATTAGAAGGATATTGAATGTGACATTAAAGCCAAGTGTTTTCATCTGATTTCGGATTAAACACTTGGCATTAAATAGATTATTCTAATCTGTCTTTCTGGAAATAGGTTTCCATTAAACTTTTCAGATTGTTCTCTATAACTGACATGACTTCTTCAAAAGGAATATTGACTTTCCATTTGATTTTTTTCAAAAACAACTGCCAGCGTTTAATTCGCTCAGGATCTGTTTTGAAATCGTCAGTAAACAGTTTCAAATTGGGATTATATTCCAATTTTCTGTTTTCGAAAGTTGCATTGATTGCTTCTTGTAATGTAGTCTTATCTATATCCTTTGTTGTAAGAATCTGATAGCAATCAAAGAAATCCTTCATTCTACTATTCAGTACATCACGATCTATCATTGTATGGAATTTCTCAGCTACTACGGTTTCTATCGAATATGCCTGAATATTAATGGATGGATTATCAGGTAGAAGTAATGGAAAATCCACAGTTTCAGGACATGGCGTAACCACATCTCCAAAACCGATGTCAATAGACATATTGTGTTCAATAGTATCCAAATATCCGGTAAAATAAAAGCGGGTCCCGGGATATTCTTTTTCCACTGTAATAGGTTCTGCTCTGATACTATCCACATTAAATACAACACCATCTTTCTCACAAGGAATACTTAGAATTTCTTTGAATACAGATTCCAAATGTTTCCTGTCACGACTTATTCTTTTTGCCATAAAGTCAACATCCACGGTAGGTCGGGCATCCAATCCATCCATTGCATACAAAAGCGAACCACCTTTCAATAGAAAGTTGTCCTTAAACTGACTTACTGAAACACGATACAGCAGCCGTTCGTTAAAATACCGTGCTAATAAATACATATATTCATGGCCGGAAGTTTTTTTCAAGTTCAGGAGCTTTTCTCTGACGGACTTCCCGTAATTGGTTATTTTTCTTTTCATTATTCTAATGTTATTTCAATGAAATAGTTAAGTGTTTTATATACTCTCAATTTCTTAGCGTAATCATATAAGCGACTAAGATTTCTGTCATTCCGTTTCAGATATGTTCTTACGACTTCTGCACATATATCCATACCAATTTTATTTCGATACTTGATGGCATCGCAAACACTTCTTTCTAAGTCTGTCATTCGTATTGTGTGACCGGAAACATTTTGTTCAATAACACCAATATCAAAATACTCATCCTTCCAATAATAAAGTTGTATAGGAATACTATCTGGAAGAACAATTTTTCTTTTACTTCTTATGGCTATACAAAATGCGGGGGGGACAGTTGTTGAAAGCTGGTAATAAGACCAGGCATTATATAGGCATACAACACCGCCAGGTATTATTCGCTCTATATCTACCATCGTGCTGAAAAGAGCTGTTGGCTCAGCATAAACCCCTTGGCGTACCCGTATAAGTTCGCCTCTTTCTACAGCTCGAAGTACTCGTTTATATTCAGAGCGATTAGAAAGATCTTTTACGGACAGAACCCCACCTTTGTTTGCCAACATATCTGTTATATTTTCCATATCTTGGTATTTTCTATTGCAAAGTTATTGAATTTATCCGAATAATGGGTATTTATCTACGGATAATATAAATATTTTCCGTAATTAAATCCCCTATACTAGAATCTAATCTTATCTAAGACTTCCTATAACTTTCAAAAAAATATCTGCACATATTTTCATGTTGACAGCGTTGACAAAGCATAATACATTTAGTACCAAATAGTTTATATTGAAAATCAGCGTTGACAAACGTTGACAAAGGTAGCCACTTTCAGAAAAACCCAAGATATTTGGAGCCAAAGGTTGACAAATCACGATATACTATTTATTTCTTCTTTTAATAAAGAAAAAGATAATATATTGTATGATAGTAGCTTATGGCAAACCTTATAAGATACGTTTGACGTTGGCTCCCTTGTCAACGCTGTCAACCTCTAAATATATGCCCTTCTTGTTTTCTTGTAACGCATACATTTCTCAATGTAGTCTTAAACATTACAGCGTTTGATAACACATATTTCTTGAAAATCCCATTAAATAGCTGATATTCCAATATCTAACGTATTGATATATATGTATTCCGATTTTATCTTTATGGCAAAGCGAAGTTGGATATGGATTTACACAAGTTGTTTTTGGAAGTTCTTCCCGGTCGGATATACTCCGTCAGTGAAGCCGCACGTTATTTGGGTGTTCACAGGTGTACTGTCTATGCCTATATCAGTCATCCCGAAAGGCCTTTGCCTTTTGTGAAAATGCAGGACAAGACGAAACTTATGTTTCGTGGAGCGGACTTGATAGCCTATAAAGCAGCCGGTCTCCCGAAGAAAGGCCGCAGACGGAAAGACGGCAGGGTCGGATGCCACTGACGCTTTCCGTTCCGGTCAATTTAGCCAATGATGCGTAAACGGACTTTTACCTGTTGCCTTTGACAAGTCGCAGGCAAGAAGCCATACCTTTGTACGTATGTCCTCCATGTCCGCAACGGCTTGCAGGTAGCGTGCCGGGGATGTCGCTCCGGACTTTATCATCCACTCCCACGCACACACTTCGGGGTTGATGGCATCCACGAAGGACATTATTTCCGATATAAGATTTTCCATCTTGCCATTCTTCATTTCAGCGGTAAAACAGAACGCTACACCGCCAAGTGTTTTCCGCTTAAAATTGAAGCATCGAATGCCGTTTTCCATTCTCGTTGATACATTCCAGCCGTTTATGGCTGCAATGTGAATAATTTGGTCGTCTGTCATGTCAGTATGAGTCAGTTGTTATGAAACAAACATAAGCCGGTCCGCCATATTCCCTTTGAAACATGGCAGGCTGCTTAATATAGTCTTAGTCCTATGCTATTTCTCTGATTGCGTCAAGAAGGTCCTCCACCATTTTCTCTGCCGCTTCCATGTCTTCAAGTACATCTCTCATACGGTAAGGTGCTCCGTTTTTTCCGTGTCCCCTGTTGTCAAGCCACAGATACGTTTCCTCGTCCACGTCGAAGTCATCGTAATAGTTCTCCATGTCCGTTATCAGACTGTCAAGGTCTTTGCCTTTCATTGTAGCCGTAAAGGAAAAGTTCTGCCCTGCCGGAGTGAATTTTGAAAACTCGAAGATGACTATCCCATTCTTCTGTCCGGCATCCGCACTTACATTCCAGCCGTTCGTTTCACCGCATCGGACAACTGTATCTATTCTGTCTTTTTTGCGCATATCGTTTTTGTTTTATGTCAGCCGTAGTGTCAAGCCACGGCTGACGGTTTATAAACTCAATCTTCAAATCTCGCAAGGAAACGTTGCAGACGGTGGTCATTCAGCCTGCAAAGCGGTGCAGGCTGGAAGTTCATTTGCTGCCGTACCTGCAATTTGCCAAGGCCTTGTGCCGTAAGGTCAAGCTCCACTTCCGACAGCTCGTTCAGTGAAATGTAGCCGTACTCGTCCTCCATAAGTCCGACAACTATACCGAAAAGAATGGTGTCATTACCTTCTGTCTCTCCTTCAAGAATGAACCAGCGGACAGAACCGAGGGCAAAAACCGCACGGCAAACAGCGTCCTTTCCCTTGCCGTCTTGGGAATAAAGGGGATAGCCTTTCAAGGCTTCCTCCAACATGGGTGTCATAAGCCTGCACATAATCAGTCAAATTTAATTTCGTCCTCGTAAACGTCTATTTCCGCTCCGCTGCTGAACTGCACGGTAAAGCCTTTTGCGGTTTTGGCGATGATTGTACCACGATGATAGCCACGCCACGGTGCTATCAGCTCACATTGCTGTCCGTATTCCGGAAAATCTGTATCGTCCCACATATCAGTAAGTTTTAGTGTTTGAAAATTCGGGGTCATAAATAAGTTCTCTTTCAATCAGATATTGGTACGCTTCCGAAGCGAGCCGTGAAGCCCACTCGTTGCGTTCGTCATAAAAGCCATTTTGGTAATTGTGCGCCAACTGCCGCATGAAGCCGATGAATACCTTGAACATCTGCTGCTGGAGGTAGCGGTGCGCTCTGGTCAGTTCCCTGCCGGTCTTGTCGGCGGAACACATCCGTCCGTTCACGAAGTTTGCAAACTCTTGGGCGAAAGCCTCGTCCTGCCCGGAGACTGTCGCTCCTGAAAATTCCTGATAGTCCATATTGTTACAATTTAGATGGTTGCCTGATAATAAATCCAAGGTTCGGGTGACACGTTGTAGATATAATCGCCACACCGCACCAGTAAACACCTGCTCCCATAATAGAGCCTCTTCATGCCTCGGACACTTCCTGTCCTGTGAAAGTTGGGAAAGCGGTCTATGCCAACTCTTCGTCCTTGCTCGATAGTCATTTTTCTTACTCGCATAATCCTTTAAGTTTGGAGGTTTCAATTCTTTTCCCTCTTGTGAAGCTCCTTTGAGCCTCGTGGTCGGGAAAACCGTTTTTCGTGCAGGCCGGACTGCGGACGTAAAGGGAGATAAGGCAAGTGTGAGATCAGAGAGCGCGGACGGAATACCCAAATTTTGGAGGAACGGGAAAATTTGCGGAAGGCTGCCGTCAAGCCCTCCGACCGAAAGCGCCAGCGACACTTGACGTTCTCCCTGTCCGCAGTAGCTTTGCACGTAAAAAACGGCTCCCGACTACGAGACTCAAATGGTTGTCAAGCCACATTCGTCTTACATTTTTCGGAGAACAGATTATCACCTTGCAGGCAAGTATCCATATATATGAAGAATATTCTGAAACGCCGTTGCCGTTGTGAGAGCCTGTAAAATGGAGCAAAGCGTAGTCTTGCAGGCTCTCTCTATGGCAACGGACTGGAAACTTCCATCAATCGTAGTAACCTGTCAGCTGGAACTTACTTGGTGTCATAGACACGGAGTAAGTCAGCAAACGAATTTTCATAGTATCACAAAATCTCATAACCTCTCACATAATCCAATGTTTAATGTATTGCAAGCAATTTTCATAAGCCATACCTTTAGGACAAAATACTGATTTATAGTAATATATGTATAGTCAGATGCCAGCTGACCTAATATTCTATATATTATATAGCAACTCAATCGAATAGAAGTATGGCAACAATTAAAATCAAATTTCGTGCATCCTCTTCCACAGAGAATGAGGGTACCTTATTTTATCGAGTAACACATAATCGGATAGTACGACAAATTAGTTCAGGGTATAAAGTCTTTCCGCAAGAATGGAACGCTGAAAAAGAATGCCTCGTTTTACCAGTAGAATCAGATTCTATACGACGAAACTATTTGGTTTCGCTGAAGGAAACTTTATTAGATGATACCAAACAACTGAAAAGTATTATCAACCGACTAGAACGGAGTGGCGAGGTGTATACGGCAGATAAAATTGTATATCTATTTTTACATCCGATAATAGGACATGGTTTTATCGCTTTTGCTCGTCAAGAAATTGAAAATCTTAAAAAGATAGGAAAAAAAAGTAAAGTAAAGAGTTATACTACTACATTGAAAAGTTTCTCCCGATTCCGTAATGACAAGGAATTATTACCAGAAGAAGTGAACTCTGATATAATAGAAGCATATGAAACGTATCTGGAATCCGTAAAAGTATGTCCAAACACTATCTCGTTCTATATGCGTAATTTACGAGCAATCTACAACCGTGCCGTAGCCAAAGAACTAACCGTTCAAAGATTTCCATTCAAACAAGTCTATACAGGTATCGACAAAACAGTGAAACGTGCAGTATCGATAGAGGTTATTCGGCAAATAAGAGATTTAGATCTAACCTTGCATCCTTCGATGGAATATGCGAGAGATATGTTTCTTTTTTCATTTTACACTCGTGGTATGTCCTTTGTAGATATGGCATTTCTGTTGAAAAAAGACTTACAAAATGGAGTTTTAACTTATCGTCGCCATAAGACCAACCAGTTATTGTTCATTAAATGGGAAAAACAAATGCAAGAAATCATTGACAAATACGACACTTCTAACACTAATTACTTGCTACCTATTATCAGAAATAAAGACCAAAATGATCGAAAACAATATGAAAATGAATGTCATCGAATTAACTGGAATCTAAAGAAGATTGGCAAACTCATAAATCTTTCTATACCACTTACTACTTACGTAGCCCGTCACGGATGGGCAAGCATTGCGCAAAAAGAAGAGATTCCTATTGCAACCATAAGCAAAGCAATGGGACATGATTCGGAAAAAACAACACGTATTTATCTTGATTCTCTTGATACATCTATTGTGGATAAGGCAAATAGTACTATTCTTAATTTATTGTAAGCTTAATTTGTTGAGCAAATTTGCTCTTCTCTTTTTAAGAGAAGTACACCGAGTACAAAGTTATGGAAATATAATAGACATTATATAGATTAATTTGTTATATGACTCATTTTGTGACTGATTC
>CAUWMZ010000029.1:0-15037 GCA_963560035.1 uncultured Parabacteroides sp. | reverse complement strand
GATTTGACGTTTGGTGGGGACAGCCTACCTTTGCAAAAAAATATCCTCGTAGGCAAGATGAGAAAACGGTGAGCGGTCATCTTCCTGTTTCATTCATGAGCATATATCACGACAGAAACATAGCCTTGTAATCACCATAAGCTATGCCTGCTACATCCGCTTTCCATCGTCTGCTCCTTCTTTTAAAAAACATATCATTTCCACTCAGACCCACCTTATTTTGCAATGACATGGTTGATATTTCATTATCTGCTGATTATCAATTACATCTATATAGCCATTAGTGTTGACAATCGTTGACAGCCGTTGACAAAATCCATTGGCCTACTTTCGTTCATATCCTCACGTTGACACTTTTCCGGCATCTATCTATACTCTTTATTCTTTATAAAAAGAAAAAGTATTGATATAGAGAGGGTTCGGAAATTCACGAAAGAAGTTTAAGGGCGGTGTCAACAGTCACCCGAATCAACGCCTGAATATAGACCTCCCCTGGAAAAAACAGTGTTTTTTTTGTGGCTCAGCCTCACTAACTGCCTTTTCTTGGATGAAAGATGGATGAATTTTTGTCTGACCTTATGCAATGGGTATCACAAAATCCCACAAAGTCACCCAAAATCCCACTTAGCCGACCGGATGAGCTATTGCCGTGCTGTGCCTTTCTTCGTAACTTTACCGCATAAAACAACTGATTATGACCCACTTGAAGAACACACCGATAGCGATAGTTTCCGACCGGAAGTACACCATCAAGGAAGCCTGCCTTTATCTCGGGGTACACCGATGCACCATCTACAACTACATCCACCATCCCGAGCGACCTTTGCCTTTTATCCGGATCTACACCGATAAAAGGGGCATCCTCTTCCGGGGAAACGACCTCATTGCCTACAAGGAGGCAGGTCTTCCAAGAAGAGGACGCAAGTTCAAGAACAGCCCTCGTGAATAGAGGACTGCCTTTGAACTTGCCTTCTTGCGGAACTCAGTTCCACTGGTTCCAGGGCAGACCTGCCAGGACGGATTTGCCGTCCGCCTCGGCAAGCTGGCAAGCCAAGAGCCACGCATCGGTGCGGATGGCATCCATATCGTTCACGGCTTGCCGGAAACGGGAAGGTGCCATGGCACCCGACTGAACCATCCACTCCGAAGCACAGGTCTCCGGTTCGATGGCTTCCACGAAGGACTCAATCTCCTTCACCAGGTTACTTACCTTGCCGTCCTTCATTTCTGCCGTGAAGGTAAACGGCACACCGCTCAAGGTCTTCCGATGGAAGTCAAAGAAGAGCCTGCCTTCCTTGTACTGAGCGGAAGCAGTCCAACCGAGTTGGGCTGCGATACTGATTATATTTCCATTCCTCATATCTCAGACTAAACCTACTATTTGAGACCTGCCCAGTCCGTGACGGATAAGGCAGGTCATTTTGTTATCACTCCGTTCTCACACTCATTCTCCCATCCTTGCAAGGAACTCCTGCAAACGGCTGTCACGCAACTTCTTCAGCGGCACCGGATGAAAGTTCTCCTGCTGCCGTACTTGCAGTTTGCCGAAGCCTTGTTTGGTCAAATCCAATTCGATGTCCGAAAGTTCATTCAATGAAATGTAGCCGTATTCATCCTCCATCAGTCCGATGACGATACCGAACAGGATGGTATCGTTACCTTCCTTTTCGCCTTCAAGAATGAACCACCGCACACCACCGAGCGCAAAAATGGCACGGCAAATCGCTTCCTTTCCCTTGCCGTCCTGGGAATAGAGAGGAAAGCCTTTCAAGGCTTCCTCCAACTGTGTTGTCATAAGTCTGCACATAGCTGTATTATTTAGAATTCATAAATTCGGGGTCAAAAATCAAGTCACACTCAATGAGCCGTTGGTAGGCTTCTGCAGAAAGCCGTGATGCCCACTCATTGCGGTCATCGTATCTTCCCTGCTGATAGTTGTGTGCCAGCTGCTTCATAAAGCCGAGAAACACCTTGAACATCTGCTGTTGCAGGTAGCGGTGAGCTTTGGTCAGTTCCCTGCCAGTCTGGTCAGGTGAACACATACTACCATTTACAAAGTTGGCGAACTCTTGGGCAAAAGCCTTGTCACGTTCGGAGATGGTAACTCCGGATAATTCGGGATAATCCATAGTCAAAACAATTTAGATGGTTGCGAATCCGATTCTTTTCCCTCTTGTGAAGCCCTTTAGAGCTTCTTGGTCGGGAAAACCGTTTTTCGTGCAGCCCCTCACTGCGGACACCGGGGAGTATAAGGCAAGTGTGAGGATAGAGGACTTTACGGAATACCCAATTTGGCACAAATTGTGGAAGGCTGCCGGAAAGTACTCCGTCCGCAAGCGTCAGCGGCACTTGACGTTTCTCCCGTCCGCAGTACCTTTGCACGTATAAAACGGATCTGGCCAAGATGCTCCAACGGTTTTCAAAAATTTCCAGATTATGACTCCAAGGGAAAAGATTAGCCCTAATAGGCTGTCTCAAACATGTTCCCAGAAAGTCCGCATAACCCGGCATCCTGACCATCTTGAAGATGAGCTACCCGAAAACCGTTGCCGTTGTGAGAACCTACAAAGTGAAGCGAAGTGGAGCCTTGCAGGTTCTCTCTATGGCAACGGATTGGAGTATTCCGCTTGTCGCAAAAGCCTATCAGCCGAGCTTTGCTTGGTGTCACCGACACGGAGCAAACCGGATGACATATCCTTCCCAAAAGGTCGTCACTTCCGGCATCGCATAAAATACGATAAGTCGGAAGTGGTGACCAACATCTGTGAGCTAACTGTCTAAAACATTCGATGGCTCTACTTCCGCAAGCGTCAGCCTGCGTTCGGTAGAACCATCGTGCAAATCACCGTTTGAAGACCAGTTTCCCAACCTCATTGACACTGTGAGAAACAGCTGAGTGGAGCGAAGTGAAACCCTGCTGCTTCTCTCTGTGGCAATGAACTGGAACTCCCATCAGTAGTAATAGCCTGTCAGCCGGGCTTTGCTTGGTGTCACCGACACGGAGCAAACCGGATGGCATATCCTTCCCAAAAGGCCGTCACTTCCGGCATCGCATAAAATACGATAAGTCGGAAGTGGCGACCAGCATCTGTGAGCTAACTGCCTAAACCATTTGATGGCTCTACTTCCGCAAGCGTCAGCCTGCGTTCGGTAGAGCCATCGAGCATGTCATCATTTGTAGATATGTTTTCCAACCTCATTGACACTGTGAGAAACAACTGAGTGGAGCGAAACGAAACCCTGTTGCTTCTCTCTGTGGCAATGGACTGAATCTTCCATTTGTAGCAAAAGCCTATCAGCCGAGCTTTGCTTGGTGTCACCGACACGGAGCAAACCGGATGACATATCCTTCCCAAAAGGTCGTCACTTCCGGCATCGCATAAAATACGATAAGTCGGAAGTGGTGACCAACATCTGTGAGCTAACCGTATAAACCATTCGATGGCTCTACTTCCGCAAGCGTCAGCCTGCGTTCGGTAGAGCCATCGAGCAAGTTATCATTTGTAGATATGTTTTCCAACCTCATTGACACTGTGAGAAACAGCTGAGTAGAGCGAAGTGTAACCCTGCTGCTTCTCTCTGTGGCAATGGACTGGAGTTTCCACTTGTAACCAAAGCCAATCAGCCGGGCTTTGCTTGGTGTCACCGACACGGAGCAAACCGGATGGCGCTTCTTTCCCAAAAGGTCGTCACTTCCGACATCGCATGAAATACGATTAGTCGGAAGTGGAGACCAACATCTGTGTACCAGCCTCCAAAAACATTAATGGCTCTACTTCCGCAAGCGTCAGCCTGCATTCGGTAGAGCCATTGAGAATGATTTAAGTTGAAGAACGTTTTTCTTATTTCTTTAATATCGTAAGAGATAGTTAAAGCAATATAAACATTTATATTACTTGCAACTTACAGCAAAGGCCAATATTATAGTCTATAGCTTTAGCAGTTAATATGATTAAAATAGATCTTTCATTTCAATCTTCTTGTCTTCAATTACACTAGAGATTTCTCTATACTTTCTTTCAAATAAAGTTCGGTAATCAGCATCAAAGATTTCTACAAATTTAGAACTTATATCATCACCTACAGCATATCCATGAAAACATCCATTCACCAGTAATATTGCACTAGGCGTGTACAATGCAGTAAACCTTAAAAGATGGTTAAGGAGGAAGATTTGACTTTTTACACAATTTTTACGAAGAATATCTACACGATTATTCCCAACATGAGATAAATTATACAATCTGTAGCAAGTTCGTTGCTTTTTATAATTATCAAGGACAGGGAAATAATATGAGCAGAGAATTTCCTCCTGTGAATCAATCATAAATATTTGTTCTATAGGCATATTACTCCCCTCAACAGAACAACATACTTCATAGTTCTTGCAGATTTGGTTAAAACCACTTGTACAAATAAGAGGATTCATTACACAATGAAATGTACGATAATTGATATACAAATTCTTATCGTTATCGAATGATATTATTGCCCTTTTAAAGGGATAACCACCGTATTCAAGATCAATATGCCCAGCTATGTGACCTATTGTACAAAAATTATGAGCTACACTTTCTAGGATGTCATTGGACTCCATAAAGCCTTTCGATCTTTCTTCTAAAAGATTTTGAAAATCAGCGTCATCTAAATCATACGGATTAATTGACAATAAACCAGAGTCCAATAATTCATCAAGTAACTGACGAACTCTATTTTCGAAATGGACCTTGTTAAACGTAATTTCAAGACTCATATTGCAAGCAGAATAATAATGAAGTTATTTATTTCTCGTTTACTATTAAATGATATATTTCCTTACTATCTAGAGCATTATGAAAAGGAACAACTAAATAAACAGATTCTGTTGTTATTGAAAAACTATCCTCAGGAATAAAGTTCTTTTCTTTTGATAATTGTCTATCAATCATCATTTCATAAGTTGCACCTCCAGTTAAATATAGAGTAAAGGAATTTGACTTTATTAGATCCAATATTTCTATAGGTCTTTTAATCCCATCAAATAAAGTTCGAATGAAATAATCCTTTTTTACTTCTCCTGGCTTATAATTATTAGAATAAGGACCTAAAATGTCGAACTCATATTTGGGATGACAAATTGCAAAGCAGATTCCATTACGGGGAAAAGAAGACCGTACTTCTATCTTCTTCCTATTTGATATTATCTCAAGATCTATTTGATTAGCAGCAGATTCAAAAGGAGTTGAACGTACTGTTTCTTTCCTGTAATTTAGAAAATGTTTCCAGCAATATTCAGACAATACACCAGCTAAACAATTAGCCAAAATTTTTTTATGGCTTCTTGCATGTACAGAATCATTGGCTGCTCCAGGGAATACTTTATCCGCCAATTCTCTAGCGTCAGAGAATAATGAATCTATTAGTTGTTTGTCCTCTGAATCAGAATAATTAAACGTGTATTCAACAACTGTAAAGGGTTTATGCCTACATGTATCAGCCTGATGTTCGGAGCAGTTTATAACAAAGCTTTTATATTTCATAGTAGATATAATTTAGTTTGGTCCTATTTTAGAAATTAAAAAAGGACCAAACAATTAATTATTTCACCAAACTTAACAATGTGTCAAAATTGTCCACTTTTCCATAAGTGATATTAACACCTTCTTTTGATAATGTATCAAACAGCTTGCTAGCACAAGCAATCTTGTTTTTCTCTATTTCACGCAACTCTAAAGACGACATAGACCCTTTAGTTTCTGCAATGAAATATATATGCTTTACTTTACCTTCTTCAAAAGCAATTGCCCAATCCGGGGAATAGTTCCCTACGGGTGTTGGAATATGGAATCCCTTGGGTAACTTTGCGTAGACCATAACCTCATCAGCAACTTCAAGACTATCAACAAACTTTCTTTCAACACTATTAGCAGAATTACCATCAACGAATATATAATCCATTATACCTTTTTTTACTCTACATGCTTTATCAAAAGACACATGTTTTTCTTGAGTGAAAATTTGGCTATCATAGGACCCATCAACCATATTGTATTCAATATGATCAACTATTAATGCAGACTTTTGCTCCTTAATGATTTGTATAACTTTGGAAATAAATTCCTCAGGATTAACCTTATACATTTGGAATTTATGCTGATTAATTTTTGACAATATAGTAGCAGCAGTCTTTCTTGTTAACGTTGCGCCTCTAGCTATTTTACCAATTATGTCATATGTAATATTAGAAACAAATTCGTTTTTTAGGGTTTCTGTAGAACTTGACTCTTTAAGCATAATATCACCTGAAGTAAAATCAACATTCCTCAATTCATTTTTTTGAACTCCTCGTGTGGTTGTATATGTCAACCGTGACACATTTAAATCCTTATTGATAGAATCTACTACATTAGTGATCAACTCATTTGAGTCGAAGTGAACAGTATAGGCATATTTATGGTTTATACGTTTCCACAATTCTTGGAATTCTTTCTTTTTAAAATTATCATTTAAATGGTTGACAGGAATTTGCGGTTTACTTCCATTATCAATCATATTTTCTATCACAGAATCATCAAAAACTGACTGTACTCTTACATATATAGAATCTGTCAATTCAGCTAAATTACCTTCGAATCGAGGACAATTTCCTAACGCTAAATCTTCCTTAAATTTAGATGTGACTGAGCCATCCTTTGTAATATATCCATTTGTACGAAGCTGAAAATAGATATCTTCGGCATCTTCTTGAGAGATCTTTATCTTTTCTCCTGATGTAGAAAAAAGGAATGTATCCTGAAATAATTTAACATTAGCCTTTAAAGGTCTTTCATATAAATCCGCCTTTATGTCTTTTTGAAGCTCGCTTACAAATGAAGCATATCCCTCTGATGCGATAACTGTAAGTTTATTTATTTTATGGACATTATCTTCTAAGAAATCTGCATCCATACGCTCTCCCTTACTATTAACACATAAACGAAGACCACGACCAACCTCTTGGCGTTTTTGAGAAACGCTTTGCGACTGGCGTAAA
The DNA here is from genome assembly GCA_963560035.1 of uncultured Parabacteroides sp. Lineage (GTDB taxonomy): Bacteria > Bacteroidota > Bacteroidia > Bacteroidales > Tannerellaceae > Parabacteroides. The sequence goes on along the minus strand of CAUWMZ010000029.1, from coordinate 8,025 downwards.
GAACAAATTTGGAATACATTAGGGTTATCCCAACCTTCACGTAGAGCAGAATGGGAAAATATAAATCTCTCCGGTCTATCTAGGCTAAGCAACAGCTGTTTGTTTCTTAAAATTAGATCATAGGCAGAAATATCATCACTAATATCCGACCCCCTTTTTACTTCACTATTAATAGTATGACCTTTTTTGTCAATACTAAAGTAGCCAGTATGAGTCTGATGAACATCAATGCTTGCTAAATATGCCATATAATCTGGATCGAAAATATTTTGTGTATCATTAATTGCTAAACAATACTCCTCTTCAAATATTTCACCGTATCGACCTAACAGTTGATCTCCTTCAGAAGAATATTGACGATAATTATGTACTTCATCTATGAAAAACAGAGATAAAGTTTTAATTCCTTTATGATATAAGATAGATTCCTTTTTAAGATGAGATTTAATGGTTTCGCGAATTTGAATTCGTGCTTTATATTCTGCCGTAAGATCACCAACAATATCCTTTACATGTAGTTTTTGGCCATTGATAAATTCAACGTAACTATATGTACCATTAAAGGCATCAACATGTATATCAGTAATTGTAAAATCACGATATTGTTCAAGTTGATTGGAATAATAGTAGAGACTTTCACCGACAGAAAATATTTTAAACTTCCTTTCTATCTTTCCAGATTTCAGTTGATACTCAAAGCCAATTTTTGCAGCTGGTGCCTTATCTGGGGCGATAATTATTTCATCAAGGTATATGTATCCATCAGTACCATGGAGATTCTTTAATTCAAAGCCTATTACTTCTATTTTTTTTACAAGCTTCTTATTATATGCATCCAAGGCATCTAATACATAGATGGGATTATGAGCTTCCTTATGAGTAGCTGAATAGTTCAATGTAAACAAGGGTTTAAATTTTGCCAAAGAAGCTTGAGTAGCCACTCCTCCCATTTTTTGAGGTTCATCTAAAATAATGATTGGGCGATTAGCAGCGATAACGTCTATAGGTTTTCTATACCCAAATTCTTCCCTCTTACTATTAATTATGCGAGCTGTAGTGTTTTTAGCACTTTCCTTAATAGTATTAAAAGCTTGGGTATTAATGATCATCACGCAGATATCATTTGAACGAGAGAACTCTGTATCTATAACAGTAAGATTATTACTGTTATAGACAAAGTGGCGTATCTTTTTCCCATACAACTCCATGAAATGATCTTCAGTAAGCTGCAAACTTTGACTTACACCTTCTCGTATGGCGATACTTGGTACAACTATTATAAACTTAGACCAGCCATAACGCTTGTTCAACTCAAAAATAGTTCGAGTGTAAACATAAGTTTTACCTGTACCAGTTTCCATTTCAATATCAAGTTGACAATGCCCTAGTTTATCAGCTAGGCTTGGTGATAATTTAATATTGCTTTCACTCTGAATCTGATGAATGTTATTGAGGAGCTGTTCTTTAGTAAGAACAACTTCGCTATTTTTATAACCTGCATTTTCATCAAAGTCAAGAGATGTCTGTATGACTTTTTTTCCGTCAACAACTATAAATGTCTTACCTTTATCTACAAGATATTCAGCCAGACCACTTTTGGGCTGACCTGTAAAGACACGTATTGTATTTTCTACAGCTTCGGTCTGATATTGCTGTACTTTGAATTTGAATTTCATATTTATAGAACTTTGCAAGAAGTAGTAGGACTATACGTTTTAAAAATTTGCTCAATATTAGATAATACACTATCGCTTTGTATTGAGCAATCCTGGAATATTGCATAAAGTGGTTCCATTGTAGCAATAGCCTTTACTACACTTTCATTAATGTCTTCAGCAAAACATGCAATGATAAACCCTTCACCAACATTATACACATCCTTGCCTTCTATGGTAGTAACCTTTATCTTGCTATCCAAGGTAGCTCCCAAATCAAGCATAACTTGAAAAAGTAGGTCTTCCGATGTACGTCCTTCCTTAATGTTACTACAAAAGGACAGCAACAGGTCTTGACGAGTTTCCGCAGGTGAGTAATACACATCAAGCATATTTGAACTATCAAGTTTTAAAACACGAAAACCTATATCAAGCTTTTCTGCAGTTAATGGAAAGTCCTCTTTGATACTCAAACCTGCTCTTCTAATTCTTTCTTCGCCAATTTGACAAACTGTACTATAGCCAGCCTTATATGCCTCGCTTTTTTCAGGAGTTTTTTCAGGTAATTGCACAAGGATGTATTTGCGATGTCCTCCATCTTCAGCATTCAATTGCATGACTGCATGTGCAGTGGTAGCAGAACCTGAAAAGAAATCAAGTACAAGAGAATCTTTATCAGTAGAGGATTGAAGTATAAGCTTTATCAAATCTACATTCTTGGGAAAATCGAACAATCCTTGAGTGGATTTGTCTTTTTTCGAAGTTAGAATGTCTGTCCAATTTGTATTTCGCAAAATGGAATCACACGGAGCAATCCAGTTTTCCACTCCAGCATTTTTACCTTTACCATTAGGATTTCTACGAATAAAACTTTTAGTTTTTCCTGTTTTAATCCAATACTCTTCAAGGCTCATTTTTTCACTATAATTATCAACATAGATTTTATAGTTTTCTACCGCATCTTGTGCAGTTTCCTTTGCCCATTTCCACTGTCCAGTTTCCGGAGTAAATCCTAAAATGTCATATCGCATTGTCGGCCTGTCAGCATCGTTCCAAAAACCTTTCCAGTAACCTTTTGTTGCACGCTCTTCTGATGCTTCTTTAAAGATCGGATTAAAAATAAAATTCTTTTTTGCATAGCACAAAACATATTCAAAGCCGACATTGAATGACTTAAGACCTTGACTCATAAACTGACGATTAAGGTTCTTGTCATATCTTCTTGTAATGAACGTATTAACGAAACAATCTTCACCAAAGATTTCATTACAGATTTTCTTCATATTTTCTACTTCTTCTTCACTTATAGAGATAAATATAGCTCCATCGTCAGCCAATAAATCATGTGCAACCTTAAGACGAGCATAAATCATATTAAGCCAATCTGTATGAAAACGGCCATTACTTTCTGTGTTTGCAACTAACCTATTTCCTTGTTCATCAAACTGTCCTGAATTGCACAAATAATCCTCGACAGTTTCAGAGAAATCATCATTATAAACAAAATCATTACCTGTATTGTATGGCGGGTCAATATAAATAACCTTTACTTGCCGAACATATGTTTCCTTTAAGCATTTCAGCACGTCTAAGTTATCGCCTTCGATATAAACATTAGAGGTGTTATCAAAATCTACACTTTGCTTTCTACATGGACGTAACGATGCAGAAACAGGAGTGTTTGATAGCAAGATTGCTTTCTTCTTATCCGGCCAAACAAATTCATAGCGTTCATCTTTGCCTTCGATAATTTCATAAGAAAGTTCCTGACGCAGCTTGTCAAAATCTATAGAAAATTTAGGACTACCATCACAATCGATAGATTCAACAACACAGCTAGGGAAAAAGGTAGCTATTTTTTCTATGTTATTTTGAACACCATCTAGAGAGTGCATTTTTAATTTATCCATTTTGCTATTTTTTTTATGATTTACCATATTAGATATACTGTATTCCAGCAGTGAACAATCTGTTTTTTAATTATCCAACATTTTAAACAAATTATTAAGTTGCTTATGCATATAGAACTTCTTATGAGGTTGTGGTTCTGCCTGAATCTTAGATTTTAGTATTGAAATATCCTTCATAATCGCATTACGCCTCTTGGTTTTCTGAATATCACAGGATAAGTCATCTGTTGAATAATATATTTGACTTCCTGCTACATATCTAACAATATTTTCATATATGATATCCATATTAGTACCACAAACTCTAAGTTGAAGGTCATTTGGAAGTGCCCATGATGTTTGAAAAGTATCAACTACATTAAACAAAGAAGAAGACATATCTGGTTCTTTATAATTAAGTAGAAGGCTTAACTCTCCATTAAACGAAAGAATAAACAGCGTATGTCGAGGAATATTCTTATCTATAAAAAGAAACAAATCTTTGGAATATTCCTTATGTTTCAACAAAACATCAAAAACAGTTATTTCGTGTACATACCTCCCATCTGAAACACATAAGGTGAATGGTGAAATCTTATTTGCCCAGATAATTTTTTCTATATCTGAAACAAAGAGATTCTTCATTCTGCTACTTACATCTATATGCTTGTAGAAGGCATTTTTAGGAACCATTTTGTTTACAATAGTAGAGGCAGGTAATTCAATCATCACTTTACGATTAAAAAAGTTATTAACTCAAAATCATCCAATCCTTTTATTTCACCATGAAGTGCTGTTGTTTCTCCTATAGAAAAGAGACTGTCAATATCACTTAAGGTCTTGGTTTCAACTATACTGCTAATTGCCTGATGTAACAAGGCGCTATACTTATCCATTTTGCGTCCATCTGCCGTTTCTTTGTTCAAGGCAGCACAAAGCGACATGTTATATTCATTCTTGTTTTTGCAAGCATGACGCATCGCATCCAGCAACTTCTTGGGATGCAGATAGTCACAAACCACATCGCCCGCTTCCGACAAATACACCATGTAGAACGGGTGCAACAGATTCTTTCGGTCAATATTGACCGCATTGCTTCGGTTCTTTAGAATAAAGATAACGCCCGGCTGTATCAGAGCTGACTGCTCCACCACGGCACTCATACCCATAGGGGCATGCTCAATATCGGGATGATCTTTCAGGTAAGCCAAGAGGTCCAAGCGGAATTCGTTCAGGCCTAAATCCATGATATTGATACCCGTATCCATCTCTTCAAGATCCACTACGGATTGTTGCAGTTGACGTAACTGGTTACGACGGTACTCCAAATCACCTTTTTCGTTCGCGCTCAAAAGATTGTCATCACCTGTAGCCGTCAATACAGTAGCTTTCATTCGGCTCTCCACACGACCCTTCAACTTGATGTAATCATCCAATTCCATATCAGGCCAGTAGTTGACCAATTGAATCTGCTTGTTGCTAGAGCCTATACGGTCAATACGTCCGAAACGCTGAATGATGCGTACCGGATTCCAATGAATGTCATAGTTAATCAAGTAATCACAGTCCTGCAGGTTCTGTCCTTCAGAAATACAGTCAGTAGCAATGAGTACATCAATTTCTTCCGTAGCCTTCGGGAACAGACTGGCTCTATCCTTAGAAACCGGAGAGAACCAAGTCAATACGTTGTTGAAGGACAGCGGAAACTTAGGAATGGTACATCGTCCATCCGTAGTACCCGTAATCAAGGCCACATTCAACCCGCATTCCTGCTTGATACGTGAAGCCAATTCCGTGTACAAATAGTCAGCTGTATCAGCAAAAGCCGTGAAGATAAGTACCTTCTTGTTACCTTCGTTGATGGGGCGACTGAACTTCTGTTTCAAGTCCTCAATCAACATCTGCAACTTAGCATCGTGCTGGGGAGTGATGTCCTTTAAAAGCAGAAGCAGTAAATTCAACTTTTCCAAATCGGCTTTCAAGTCCTTTCTCCAAGACACATAATCCATATCACGCAAACTGATTTTCGACTTGCGGGTGGCAAACACATCCGCCTCGCTGTCTGCTACATCCCAGTCCTCTGAAAACTCAGCAACCATCATCAGATTATCCGAGTGATTCGATTCGTAGCGGTTGATAGCTTCAATCGTTTCCTGGATGTATTCGCTGATACGCGTTAAGGTAAGCCGGAAAGAGTTGACGCTACTTTCCAGCCGCTTCAGCAGATTGGTAGCCATCAATTTACGCAATCCTTTTTCTCGTCCATCAATAGACAGCTGGCCGGTACCTTCGTAGTCGATGGTATAATCCCCACGTACGCTCTCAAACAGATAAAGCGAAGGAGTATAGATGGACAGGTTCAGTTCGTTGAGCTGTTCGGCAATATCCTTGAAATTGATGACATGATTCAAATCCGTCAACTTTGGCCGACGGGAAATAGGAGTCAGACGGGTCGGAAAATCACCAATATCCTTCGTGTCGTAATACTTCACGATATGACTGCGACTGCGGGCTATGGTGACCGCATCCAGCAGTTGGAAAAAGTCGAAACTCAATTCATTCAAGAGTCTTTCAGTGGTACGTTCCTTGACATCCAGTTTAGCCCACCGATTATAGACAGTTTGCGCGTTCCGGAATACATCGTCAATGCTGTGATCCATATCCAGCTCCGCATTGATGTTTTCCACTTTCCCCTCGTAAGCCAGCTGCAGCTGGTTCTTCAAATCGTTGAAACGGTTGTTCACCGGCGTAGCACTCAGCATCAGCACCTTTGTCTTGACACCTTGACGAATCACCCGGTTCATCAGTCGCTGGTAGCGATTTTCTTTGCGGCCGGCATCCTCCTCTTGTCCTTCTTCCTCATCTACATTGCCTCCATTCCGGAAGTTATGGCTTTCATCAATCACGATCAGGTCATAATTACCCCAATTGATGTGTGCCAAGTCCAATCCGTTACTTTGTCCCTTGTCACGCGACAGATCGGAATGGAAAAGAATGTCGTAACGCAGACGATCGGCTGCTATCGGATTGTTCTTATAGTTTGCCCGGAAAGTCTGCCAGTTGTCATTCAACTTCTTCGGGCAAAGCACCAACACAGACTTGTTGCGGTTTTCGTAGTACTTCACCACCGCCAAGGCCGTGAAGGTCTTACCCAGACCGACACTGTCTGCCAAAATACAGCCGTTGTATTTCTCCAGTTTGTTGATGATAGCCAGCGCAGCATCTCGTTGAAAATTATAGAGTTTACTCCAAATAACACTGTTCTTGAAACCGGTACGTTCATTCGGAAGCACGTCCTCTGAAATATCCTCCAGAAACTCATTAAAGATATGATAGAGTGTAATGAAGTAGATGTACTCCGGTGCATTCTCCTGATATACCGTTTCAATGTATTCCAATACGCGCTGGGTGACATCTTCAAACTTCTCGTCATTGTCCCATTGTTCATTGAAAATACGAAGGTAGGTCTCGGCTATCGGAGACGGCAATACATTCACCAAGTTATAGACATCATTACCACGCTCGCAACCCAACTGTGTGGTAGTAAACTCGTTAAATGGAACATAAGCATGCTGACTGGCATCCGTTAGGTGCAGAAAACCACCCATCTGTTCTAAAGACGCATTGGAGCGGAACTGTACCTTTTTACGAATCCAAGCCGCACATTCCTTAGCTATCGCCTTTTGTGACAACTGATTGCGGAGCCGCACTTCAAAATCAGTTCCATAAAGATTTCGTTCGCGATTCAATTTCGGTATGTAATACTCCCGCTTCTCCTTCTTGGTCTTTTCCTTAATAAAAGTAGGCGAAGTAAAGATGAAACGCAACTCATCTATTTTCTCCAATTCTTTCTTCAATGCTTCAAAAGCATAAATAGAAAAGGATGCCGCTGCAATGGATATACGGCTATGATTTGAAAGTCGTGCCTTCAAATCATCTGCTACGAGTTCGTTTATGTTATTGATAAGTTTGGGTTGCTCCATGATTCAATGCTATGCTATCTAAGGTTATTTAAAAAATCGTTACTCTTTCAAAGGCCAAAGCAGATCTTTTATTTCCACATCAAGAACCTGCGCTATTTCGCGCAACATCTCAAGGGAAGGCTGAGAAGTATTCGTGCACCACTTTGAAACGGTAGCTTGGTCTTTCCCCAGTTTTTCAGCCAACCATTTATTGGTGTGTTTCTTTTCAGCCAAAACTACTTTCAGCCTATTTATATCTTTTCTTTGTTCCATCATAATTTGACATTAACACTTGTGGCAAAGTTAGGCAATTATCTTTGTATAATCGAATAATTTAAGAGGAAAAACATAAAACAATTTGCGAATTACACAAATATTTTTATATAAGTTCAAGTCAAATTATTAGCTGGTAATCAATACAAAAAAGTGATATAAAACATATAAGGACATAGAAATAGTCAAAAATCACGGCTCTTTCATTTAAGCTTAGATAAAGGCACATAATTCCCCCCACCCACT
>CAUWMZ010000028.1:0-15527 GCA_963560035.1 uncultured Parabacteroides sp. | reverse complement strand
GTATTTATCACGCAACCATTACGGACGCACGCATCTTGAAATAAACGTTAAAAGCACCTACCAGCACGATGACCGCTGCGATGGCCTTCATGAGGTTGGAGACGGGTGTCTGGTAGGAGCTTACTTCCTGGGTGGCCTTGGTGAAGCCCGCCGCCCCCTTGCTGCCTGCCATGACGTCGCCGGCGGCGAGGGTGAGAGCAACGAGGGCGAGCGTGCCCTTCCGGGCGAACGCGGACTGCTTGAAACGGATGAATGCGCGTAGGCATCTTTTCTTTAATTCCTGCATTTTTTTAATTCGTTAAATGGTTGTTTCATCGCCGAAGGAACAGGGGTCGCTAAAGGAACGTTTCGATTAAGCGAGAGCAATGAGAACTTGTTCGCTTTGCCGAGCGTGAGAAAGGTCGCATGAAATGCAACGTGTATTTGCTCACCTTGCGTTCTCGCAGGTGTATATGACCAGGCCGAGGTCGCTGGTGCCGGTTGTCGATTTCATGGATGAGGTCGTCCACAAGGATGCCGTCGGTCATGATGGCCTCACGGTAGCCGGGGCGGCAGAAGCCGGAAGCCGCATCCGGCGGTGTTTCTTCCTGCTTTTCATTGGCTGTTTCTTCCTTCTTCTCCTCGTCACGGCTGATCTTGGTGGGGTGGAAACTCCTTGCCTCGTCCGATATGTCTATCTCTTCTTCCGTATGGTTCTCCTTCTCCGCGTTCCGGGCCGCCTGAGCTTTCCTGATGTCCGTGAAGATGAGGAAGGCGTAATAGCAGGCCATCGCCACGAAAAGGATGAAAACGATCTGTCCGTACTGCATGGCTGTGGTTATATGGCGTTTGTTAATGGCATATCTTCTTCATCCGGAAAGCCCGGCCGGAAGGCCAGACCGAGTCTGGCGGCTCTGGCTTCCAGCCGGGCTTTCCGGCATGTGGCTTCGGTGAAGTACAGTATGTTCCGGTGTACGCCAGTGATGTAGCCCTTGGCTTTCAGCCGGGAGCGTATCCTGACCTTGGCGCGGTGGGAGATGACCTTGAGTTGTGTGAGGGGGTCAAGCCCGAAGATGGCCCTGCGCCGTTCGCGGCGTACCATCTCGCGGCGTACACGGGACGAAATTTCATAACCCTGTGCCTTGCTCCGGCTCAGCCCCAGCTTGCGTGCCATGCGGCTGACCGTGGTGCGGCTGACGCCCAGGTCGTCGGCCATCTCGGCGTATGAGCGGTTGTCGAAGTGGCGGCTGATGTGCCCGGCACGCTCCAGCCACCGGCTCTTGGCCAGCTTCTCCAGTCCGAGTTCGCGGGCTTTCGCCTTCACGGCCGTCACGCCGACTTGCAGCATACAGGCGGTATGTGCGGTGGTCTCCACGGGGTAAAGCTCGGCAAGCCGGGTGAGCATGGCTTCTGTCCAGTTGATTTTACGCATGGTTTTCGGGGTTGTAGTTGTTGAACAATGATTTCTTCTCGCGGCGGTACTGCGCCAGCCGGGAAAGGTGGTTCTCGAAGAACGAGCGGACGATGGCGTTCACGAGGTCGGAACGGCAGCGGCCCCGGATGTCGCAGTCATCGAGCGAGTCGGCCAGGTCGCGGTCCAGCTTGCAGACCAGGCGGCCGGCCTTATCGTCCCCGTCTGCCGGTGCTTCGAGGTAGGCCATGAAGTCCTGCCAGCACTTGTCGCCGGGATGTACGGTATTATGCTCCCGTGCTTCCGGTGCCGGGGCTTCCTGTTCACGCCGTTCCGTTTCATTGAATATGGGTTCGTCGTCGTTGATGCCTCTGGTGAGGTCGTCTATCTGTAGTTCCTTATTCATTGCGCTATGGTTGTTGATGGTTCATGTCTTTGGGGCTTCCGTCGCCGAAGATTCCGGCGTATATCCTGTCGAACACCGGGCTGACGATTGCGGCCTGCATGTCCAGTTCCGCTACCGTACTGAAACGCTCCATGTCGGCCCGCTTGGGAATCTTGTCCGTCACCTGTCCGTAGTTGGCGAAGGTCTTTCCCGTGTTCTCCCACAGTTCCAACTCGGAGCGTTTGCCCACCCGTCCGTCGTGGAGGTTGGGGACGATGAAGAGCCGGGCTTTCATCCGTCCGCCCACGGCCTTTCGCAGACGGTCAATGAACATGAGGAAACTCGCGGTGGAGGGGACGGTCACCAGGTCGTAGTGGAACGGCACGATGATGATGTCCGAGTTGACGAACATGGGTATCAGTCCCTCCGCCTTCAGGCTGCCGGGGGAGTCCATGAGCGCCACGTCTATGCTGGGGTCGTTGTGCAGCTTCTCCATGAGCACGGTCATGGCCTGCTTGTCGTTAGCCTCGTAGGCCAGCACGTCGTAGGGTACGGCATCCGCGCCGTATTTCTTGATGTCGGCCTTGCGGCACTTCAGGATGGAGTGCTGGAAATCGCAGTCCACGACCACGACACGCACGCCCTTCGTCACAAGGTAGTTGGCGAAGGTGACGCAGAGGGTCGTCTTGCCGACTCCCCCTTTCTGGTTGGCGAAGGTCACGATGACGGGTGTCTGTATCATTTTGTCCACGGTCGTTTGGTTCGGTGCAAAAGTATGCACCGGATAGGACGGTAACGAAATGCACAACACTTTTGTGCTTCAGGTCAGCCTGACCGAAGTATTTTATGCAGCGGATTAAAAGGTATGACGGCTTATGCGGCCAGACAGGTGACAAAAGGGAGTCTCCGTTTTTTCCTCATGGTCTACCGTTTAAGGTTGCGTCCGTCGTCAATGTCATCGTAGCCTCCCTTGCCGCCGACTTCCCACTCACGCTTTTCGGCATGGCTTCCGGCACCGGAATCCTTCAGTCCGTGCAGGCGGATAGGCTTGATGTGTCTCCCGTATGAATCTGGTTGTCTGGACTGCTGTTTCCGTGGCCGGGGTTTCAGCCGTTCCGTATCAAGCCCTTCCGCCGCAAGGTCTATCACGATGTGCCGGTTAAAGTTGACGGCGTATGCCGCACCCGCTTCCTCGCGGATGATGAAGCCTTCCTCATGGAGGGCGCTTCGCACGGAATAGACGTTCTCGTCATTGAAGATTTCATGCAGGCGGCTGACGGCATCCGTATGGGACTGCGGCCTTTCGCCTGACAGGTCCACCAGATCAGGACGGTTCACCTTGAATATCTTGCAGAGCAGGTCGCGTTCGGCTTCTGTGGCCGGGCAGAACATCTCGATGAAACGGATGCGGTTGTTCCGGTCGATGGCTTCCGCCATGAACGGCTTTAACGGGCGTGTCTGCCCGTCAAAGTGAATGACTCCTTTCTTGATATAGGCACGCTGCTTCCTCAGCTTCTGGAAAATCTCGCCTTGCGTGATTTTCGGGTTGAGGGTGAGCAGCCGGTCTATGTAGTCCTCTATGCGTGCGAAGCGTTGTTCTGGGGTGGCGAAGTCCAGAAGCTGTTCCGTGGCCAGCACCCTTGCCCCGTTGATGACGGTACGGTAGGCGTGGTCGACAATCATGTAGCCGTAGGGCGCATCCTTCCTGCCGAAGAACACGAGGTCGATGCCGAACTTTTCCTTCAGCTCTTTCTGCAGCTCTTCCTTGCCGCCGCTCACGTCCCGGTATTTTTTGAGGATGCTCCGCAGCTGGCGGCAACGGGCGCGTTCCCTATAACCGCTTTTGAAAAGCTGTTCGACTTCGGCCAACGGAATTTGCCGCTGCACCTTGCCGCCATGCTTGATAAATACTTTCCTTTCTTTCTGATATACCTCATATCCCATAGAAACTATGATTGCCTTGAACTGGGCGAAAGAGGAGAAGGTATATTGTCTGGCCGCGTCCATGTCGTCAGCAGTCTTCTTTTGCCTGTCCGTGCCGAGAATCCTGTCTATGACTTCCTGGGAACGCCTGCGCTCGTGGCTGTGGGCTATCTTCCTGCCGTCGGGGGCGACACGCGAGGTGATGATGTGCAGGTGGGTGTTGTCGGTGTCATGGTGGGCGTAGATGAGCCATGGTTGTCCGGGTTCGGCATATCCCATCTCCTTGAGGTAACGGTGCGCGAACTCCAGCAACTCGGATTCCGTCATCTCACGGCCTTTGCAGCTGACGGCCACATGGAACTGCGGTTTTCGGATGCGGCTGTTGGTGGAACTGTATTTTTTGAGATAGCCGGTAAGTTCCTCCGTGGTGGGTCTGCCTGCCAGACCGACCGTCCCGAAGTTCCGCATCTCGATGAGCCGGGCAAGCCCTTTCGATACCTTGTGTTCGTTGTAACCTACGGCATGGAAGTCCGCGCTTCCGGGTAATATGGTCGCTATCATCTTGGAGTGGTGTTATCTGGGTTAATGTATATGCAGTTCTAAGGTTTGCCAGTTCTCTGTGTGAGGATGTCAAGCTGCCTCTTTATCCAATTAACAGCATCCTGCGTGTCACGGATGACCGGCAGCAGGACTTCCCGGATATAGCTTGGCGGCAGCAACCCTGCAACCGCCAGCTCGTTGGCACGCTTCATCGCCTGGTTGAGGTTTCCGCCGATATGGGACAGTTCGCTCTGGTATCTGCGGTAGAACGAACCGAGTTCCTGCATGAGTTCAAGCTGCCGCCTGATGCTTACGTTTGAATACTCTTCGAGTGCCTTGCGCACGTAATGGCTTACGGTCTTGTATTCAGCCGATTTCTCCTTGAACGCCCGGACTTCCTCCGGGGTCATCCTTACCTTGATGTACTTGTTCCTTTGTTCCTTCATACTTCGGTTTTTGATAATAGGGATTGTCTGACCTCATTTCGCGGGGCGAAACAGCGGCGGTGCCGCTCCGGTGCAGGGCATCCGGCAAGTCACTTTTGGGGAAACAAACGGAGTTTTGTGGCCACAAAAGTACAACTTGCTTGGAAAATCCTGCAACGCAGGGCAATGTCGTACCAGGTTCGTTTTTGCGCCAAAATTACCGTGGAAAGGGGCTTCCGTACAAAATGCACAACACTATTCTTCAAGGAACATATCATTTTGACCGGGATATCGAGAGCATCCGATTGCCGGGTGTATCGAATAGGATTTTCCTCGGTCTATGTGTATCGGGGCATCCAGTTATCTTGTAATCCAAGGTGCGGAATAGGGCTGACCTTGGTTTCAAGTGGTCGGTTATGTCGGTTCATCCATCCATTAACTATCGGAAACATTATCCGCCTGATTGACAACAGGAGGGAAAAGGGAAACACGGATATATGATTTTCAAGTTAGTAATGATTTTGATGTATCAGCATGATGAGATAATGTAGTAATGTAATGGCCGACCAAGGCTAAGACGACCTTGACATTACTTTATAGTCACTCATCAGACCTGAGAAAACGAGTTATTTGCACCTGACGACTTCGGATTTTAGAAATACAGGCACTTTTACCCGTATCTCCCAAGCTATGGATATAAAGCTATCTTGATATGGAAGCACAATGGGCAATCGTCTGTCAATCAATGGTTTTATCAGAAAATAGTTGCCGGAATATTTCCATATCTCGCTGATTTTTAGTATATTTAAGGTGGAAAATAGCCTCGTATGGCTTATGGTTTCACTTAAATTTGAGTATATGTTTGAACTGTTACTGATAATATACCTGGTGCCTGTCATCATCGTGTTTTCGCTGTTGCTGCGGTTGGTGTTATGGCTGGCAAGGAACGTGCTGCGGCTTGCCGGATGGATGGTGAAGAAAGTATGCGTCCTTTTATGGAAGGGGCTATTGCTGTTGGTCGGCATCTTCCTTGGAAGGTGTTGTGTCAACCGTCCGCCGGATTCAAGATGAGAGCAAAACAGCAAAGCCGCACCTGTCTCGGACGGGCAGGTACGGCTTCGTGCTGTGTTCGGGTGCAAAGGTGTTTTTCCCTCATGTCAAGTGTTTTGCCTAACTGACAAACAGGCTAAAATCCTTTGCCTTTGCTTCTCTCATAGACAACCTCTTTCTGGGTGTCGCAGTTGGTGATGCGAAACTGTACGGTGCATCCGGTCGGTATGTCACTCGGAAGTTCTTTTGCCAGCCTGGCAATCACCTGGTCAACATTGCTGAAACCGATGTCTGTAAATTCGGAAAGCACCTTCCCTTTGAAATAGGCCCGTCCGCGAATCATCATCTTCTTGGATATGCGGAACAGCTTGTCTGCCGGGGCTTCAATGTCACGCGCTTTGCCTTGCTTGCTCTTCTCGTCACTGAAAAAGATGAAGTCGATGACCTTGGCGTTCAGCCTCCATGCCGGGGTGAAGTCTATCTTGACATAGCCACGGGTGACATTCAGGCCGTGGCTGTGGTTCATGCCGAACGCCACTTCATAGAGGTTGGCGTCACAGTCGTTCTGGGCGATGGTCGCCCACGTGTGCCTGAACGTGTAATAGCAGTAGTAATCCTCTTTTTTCATGCCCATGTCGGCGCATATCTTGCGTATGCCGATATTCACGTTAGCATTGAAACTGTCGGAGTTGCTGTAACGGCTATGGAACACGAACAGGTATTCATCATCCTCGCCGGACAAATACTTCTCGAAAGTGGACTTTATAAATGGTTCGATACGCATTTCCATATATGCCTCGTCCTTGCGGCTGTGGCGTGTCTTGGCTCTTTTATAGCCGATAATGCCATTGTTGTAGTCCTTCTTTTTGAGTTCGTAAAGGTCAACGGTGTTGATGCCGCCTATGCACAACGAAAGAAGTGCCACATCGCGGCCAAGCTCCGGAAGGGGAGACAGCATCTTCGTTTTGGGAAGCGGACGGTTGAAAAACTCACGGCAGGCTTCTGCGCTGATAGCCCTTTGCACTGTACCGTCTGATTTGGGAATCTTTATTTTCAACCAAGGATTGAATTTTATACGTATGATTCCGCGTTCTTCATCGTTTAATTCGATAATGGCCTTTTTGAAAATCTGTCTCACACAAGTAGGGTACATTTCTTTGGCACGATTCGTTTTAGATAGGCTATCTATCCATTTTTTCAGAACAACAGAAGTAAGTGTGCTGAACATAATTTGCGTCGTTCCCAAATATCGTTCAAGATGGTTGACGGCAAGCTGGTAATTTTTAGCATTTCGAGCATGACCACCATTTATCATTTGAGAAATGAAATTAGCTGCGAACTCACTAAAGTTTGCATCTCCATCTGAGTGCTGAAGAAATTCTATCAACTCAGATACTGAATAGTTTGATACCTCATGACGATTGATCATGTCAGAGTAGCGTAATATTTCACGCGAACAAAATTCATTCACTACCGCATCCTTAATTTCGCCAGCTTTGGTAAGTTGCTTGTCGGTGATAAACTTGTCTGTCTTTATATATCCCATCTTTGAGCGGTGAACGACACGGATATAGACTTGGTAAAAGCCATCGGCTCTCTTGTACCTTACGATTGCTTTAAATGTTGCCATAAATTATTGGTTTGTAATGAGTTACTTTTGTATGTCCTTTTGTATGCGCAGCATCAGAATTTCGTATGTAATTTGTATGCGAGAGCCGTTTATTTGGCTCAATTTATGCGGTCAAATGAACGAACCGTATAAAAACAGTTTAGGCTGTAACGCCTGTCATACAGGACATTACAGCCTAAATCAATGTTTAAGATAATCTTAGAGAGTTTCCTCAATAGCAGCCTGCGCCGCAGCTATACGGGCAATAGGAACTCGGAAAGGTGAGCATGAGACGTAGTTTAAGCCTACACGGTGGCAGAACTTAACAGAAGATGGTTCTCCGCCGTGTTCACCGCAGATACCACATTTCAGGTCAGGACGAATGGTACGTCCTTTTTCTGTTGCCATGCGAACTAATTGTCCAACACCTTTTTGATCTAGCACTTGGAACGGATCTACCTTTAGAATTTTTTTCTCTAGATATACTGGTAAGAAGGAGGCGATATCATCACGAGAATATCCGAAAGTCATTTGAGTCAGATCGTTTGTGCCGAAAGAAAAGAACTCTGCGCTTGAAGCTATACGGTTTGCGGTTAAAGCGGCTCTTGGCACCTCTATCATTGTACCGACTTTAAAGTCTATACGATCGTTCATTTCCTTAAACAATTTTTCTGCAGTAGATCGAATAACGCGATCTTGTTCCTTGAATTCATATAAGATACCAGTTAGTGGAACCATAATTTCCGGCTTTGTCTCGATACCTTCCTTCTTTAGCTCTAATGCTGCGCCTAGGATAGCGCGAGTCTGCATCTCTGTAATTTCTGGATAAGTATTACCGAGACGACAACCACGATGTCCAAGCATTGGGTTATGTTCGCAAAGAGACTCTACTCGTTTTTGGATTACCTTTACAGAAACACCCATTGCTTCAGCCATTTCTTCCTGACCTTTTAAGTCATGAGGAACGAACTCATGCAAAGGGGGATCAAGTAAGCGAACGGTGACAGGGCATCCGGCCATAGCTTTGAATATACCTTTAAAATCCTCTTTTTGGTAGGGGAGGATTTTCGCTAAAGCTTTCTTCCTTCCTCCTGCATTTTCGGCAAGAATCATCTCACGCATAGCTTTGATTTTCTCTCCTTCGAAGAACATGTGTTCAGTACGACAAAGTCCGATACCAACCGCACCAAAACTACGTGCGATAGCTGCATCATGGGGAGTGTCCGCATTTGTTCGTACTTGAAGTTTAGCATATTTATCCGCAAGAGACATCAATTCTGCAAAATCACCAGACAATTCGGCAGCTTTTGTTTCTACTTTTCCTACATAAACTTCCCCTGTTGTGCCATTAATGGAGATAAAATCTCCTTCTTTTAAAACTATGCCGTCCACATCGACAGTTTTTTTCTTATAATCAATGTTTAGAGCTCCAGCTCCAGATACGCAACACTTACCCATGCCACGTGCGACAACTGCCGCATGAGATGTCATGCCACCACGTGCCGTTAAGATTCCTTCTGCTACCGCCATACCGGCCAAATCTTCTGGTGATGTTTCGATACGAACCATGACAACTTTTTTGCCATCTGCATGCCATTTAGCCGCATCTTCGGCAAAAAACACAATCTGTCCTGTAGCCGCACCAGGAGAAGCGGGTAAGCCTTTAACCCATGTTTTGGCTTGCTTTTCAGCCCTCTTATCGAATACAGGGTGAAGTAGCTCGTCTAATTTATTTGGCTCGATGCGCAATAGCGTTGTCTTTTCGTCTATCATACCTTGATGCAATAGGTCAATAGCGATTTTGACCATTGCGGCGCCAGTTCGTTTGCCATTGCGAGTTTGTAAGAACCAAAGTTTACCTTCTTGTACAGTAAACTCCATATCTTGCATATCACGATAATGCTCTTCTAATTTTTCTTGGATCTCATTTAGTTGCTTATAAATCTCGGGCATAGCCTCTTCCATCGAAGGATATTTGGCGGCTCTTTCATCTTCTTGAATACCAGCACGTTCAGCCCATCTTGCTGATCCGATTTTCGTTATTTGTTGCGGTGTACGGATGCCGGCAACTACGTCTTCTCCCTGTGCGTTAATAAGATATTCACCATTAAACAAGTTCTCGCCAGTTGCTGCATCCCGAGAGAAGCATACGCCGGTAGCTGAAGTGTCGCCCATATTTCCAAATACCATCGCTTGGACACTGACTGCGGTGCCCCATTCATCAGGGATACCTTCCATCTTACGATAAAGGATAGCGCGTTCATTCATCCAGCTATTAAAGACAGCACAGATTGCGCCCCATAGTTGCTCGTAGGCAGAAGTAGGAAAATCTTGTCCAGTTTGCTCCTTTACGGCTGCTTTAAAACGAGTAACTAATATTTTGAGATCTTCAACCTCTAATTCATTGTCGAGCTTAATACCTTTTGCTTTCTTTACTCTTTCAATAATGGCTTCAAAAGGATCAATATCCTCTTTGCTAGATGGCTTCATTCCTAATACGACATCTCCGTACATTTGGATAAAGCGTCTGTAAGAATCCCATGCGAAACGAGGATTATTGGTCTTTAGAGATAGACCTTCAACAACTTGATCATTTAATCCTAAGTTTAAGATTGTATCCATCATGCCGGGCATTGAGGCTCGTGCCCCAGATCGAACAGAGACTAACATTGGGTTTGTGACATCGCCAAATTTTGATTTCATGAGTGTCTCAATATTGGCAATAGCCTTTTCTACATCCGTTTTCAGTAAAGCTACAACTTTTTCTTTTCCTAATTCATAATATTCTGTGCAGACTTCAGTTGTAATTGTAAATCCCGGGGGTACTGGTACGCCAATCAAATTCATTTCAGCAAGATTAGCACCCTTGCCGCCTAATAAATTTCTCATGTCAGCTTTTCCCTCGGCTTTACCATTTCCAAACGTGTAAACTCTTTTTCTGTCCATATTCAATAGTATTGGATTTAGATTGTAGTTTTGATATTTTTTAATGTTTCGTTTTGCTACTTTGTTTTTTGTAACGCTGCAAATATA
The DNA here is from genome assembly GCA_963560035.1 of uncultured Parabacteroides sp. Classification (GTDB taxonomy): domain Bacteria; phylum Bacteroidota; class Bacteroidia; order Bacteroidales; family Tannerellaceae; genus Parabacteroides. The sequence continues at coordinate 5,172 of CAUWMZ010000028.1, read as the reverse complement.
TGGGATTTAAGTTGTGAAGTCGAATATAATGATAAATAATTATACATGTTTTACAACAATTCTTTACACTTGTGTGAAGTAAAGACTTATATTTGCATGCAGAATTTTTTTTAACGCTCCTATAAAAAAGCTCTGTTATGGCATACGAATTATCTTTCTAATTTCTTGTTAACGTATAGGGACTGTGAAGATTAGGATGATTGCAAATCAATTCTTTAGTCAATGAAGAGTAAAGAAGTAACAGGCTTTGTTTTTTGTTCTTAGCGGAATTGTCGTTATTTTTGCGAACAAATTTAAAAATATAACGACATTGGCAAGAAAGAAAAAACAGTTACCCATACTTGAAAAGGTAACCATTACAGATGTAGCCGCAGAGGGCAAGGCTATCGCAAGAGTGAATGATATGGTGGTATTTGTGCCCTTCGTAGCCCCAGGAGACGTGGTAGATATTCAACTTACCCGTAAAAAAAATAGCTATGCGGAAGGTAAGCCAGTGCATTTTCACGAATATTCCGCTAAGCGAACGAAGCCGTTCTGTGAACACTTTGGAGTGTGTGGAGGCTGTAAATGGCAACATCTTCCTTATGAGGAGCAATTATATTATAAGAAAAAACAGGTATATGATAATCTGACTCGTATTGGTAAGGTTGAGATTGAGGAAAGATTGCCAATTTTGGGATCTGAACGTACTACGTTTTATCGCAATAAGTTAGAGTTTACTTTCTCTAATAAGAAGTGGCTTACGGAAGAAGAGGTGCAGTCTGGTAAGTCTTTTGATTGTATGAATGCCTTGGGATTTCATATCCCGGGAATGTTTGATAAGGTTCTTGATATTCATAAATGTTGGTTGCAAGACGATATATCTAATCAAATCCGCCTTTGTATTAAGGACTATTGCTTGTCGCATGAGGGGTATCCTTTCTTTGACTTACGTAATCAAGAAGGCTTTATGCGTACACTGATGATTCGTACGGCATCTACTGGCGATTTAATGGTTGTCTTAGTGTTTTATCATGAGGATATAGAGCGCAGAGAGGCATTATTGGCGCATGTGGCAGAGCGATTCCCGCAGATAACCTCACTTATGTATGTGATTAATGGAAAGTGTAATGATACAATAACGGATCAAGAAGTAATAGTTTATAAAGGTAAAGATCATATAATTGAAGAGATGGAGGGACTTCAGTTTAAGGTGGGTCCTAAATCTTTTTATCAAACGAATAGCGAGCAGGCATATAATTTATATAAAGTGGCTCGTGAGTTCGCTGGATTAACGGGCAATGAATTGGTCTATGATCTTTATACGGGAACAGGTACGATTGCGAATTTCGTCTCTCGTCAAGCTCGTAAGGTTGTTGGTATCGAATATGTTCCTGAGGCGATCGAAGACGCAAAAGTCAACTCGGCTTTGAATCATATAGAGAATACGTTGTTTTATGCCGGAGATATGAAAGATATTCTTACTCAAGATTTCATCAACCAACATGGTCGTCCGGATATTATTATAACAGATCCTCCACGTGCCGGAATGCATGACGACGTGATTAATACAATCTTATTCGCTGAGCCGAAGCGTATTGTTTATGTTAGTTGTAATCCAGCCACACAAGCGCGTGACTTGAATTTGTTAAGTGTGAAATATGTGGTTAAGAAAGTTCGCCCTGTTGATATGTTCCCACATACGCATCATGTGGAAAATGTGGTCTTGTTAGAGAAAAAATAAATTTGATATTTAATTAGATGTATCACAAAAGTCTCCTTATCCTGTTTTCCTTGTTCTTCCTGTTTGGTTGTGGAGCTCCCAAGCCAGAGAAGGGTGAGGAGACTTTTATTTCTGTTGATTTGCCAGAACTGAAGGCAAAGGGAGAGATCACGGCTGTTACACTTTATAGTTCGACTTCCTATTTTCAGTATAAGATGCAACCAATGGGTTATGAATACGATTTGGTAAAGAACTTCGCTAAAAGTCAAGGCTTGAGGTTGAATATCAAAGTGGCGGAAAGCCCAACTCGATTGATAGAGATGCTAGAAGCGGGAGAGGCGGATGTGGTAGCTTATCCTATACCGATTAATAACAGATTGAAAGAGGAGGTTCTTTATTGTGGAAAGGAAGAAATTTCTAGTCAAATATTGGTACAGCGGGCCAATAAGGGTGATAAACCTCTTACAGACGTAACTCAGTTGATAGGTAAGGATATTTATGTAAATGCGCATACAAAATATTCTGAGCGATTAAGAAACTTGGATGGTGAATTGGGTGGAGGGATCCAAATGCATTTCATAGAGAATGATTCTGTTACAACTGAAGATTTGATAGAAATGGTTTCTGCCGGTAAAATTCCCTATACGATTAGTGACGATCACACGGCTCGATTAAATAAGACATATTATTGGAATATAAATTTGAGCTTAAAGGTGAGTTTTCCACAACGTGCGTCATGGGTTGTGCGAAAAAGTAGTCCACAATTAGCAGAGGCGATAAATAAGTGGGAATCAGGTAAAACCGGTAAATATTCTTTTAAGGCAATTACGAAGAGATATTTTGAATTGAGTAAGAATCCGTTGGCTACAGAGATACCCAAAGTAAAGAATGGGCATATCTCTCCTTACGATCAGTTCTTCAAGAAGCATGCGAAAAATATTGGTTGGGACTGGAGATTATTGGTTTCTATTTCATATCAGGAGTCGCATTTTAATCCTAATGTAGTATCTTGGGCAGGAGCTGAAGGCTTGATGGGAATTATGCCTAATACGGCGAAGGCGTTAGGCGTAACGCCTCATGAGTTAAAAGATCCTGATACAGGCATTCGTACTGGAGTAGATTGCTTGCGCCGTTTTCGTCAGGGATTCTCTGGTATTACGGATCCGGAAGAAAAAATTAAATTTACTCTTGCTGCTTATAATGCTGGTATTGGACACATATATGATGCGCAGCGATTAGCGGAGAAATATGGCAAAGACCCAAATAAGTGGGATAATAATGTGGCAGAATTTATTCGTTTGAAGAATGATCCGGAATATTATAACGATCCAGTTTGTAAACATGGCTATTTACGTGGGTCGGAGACTTATAGGTACGTAAAAGAGATAATGGATCGCTATTATTATTACCGAAAGAAGTCATAGAAGTTTATTCTGTGGCTTGTTTATATCGTTCTGCCAAAAAAATAGAGAGCAGTTCACGGTTCGTTTTGCTGTTGACTTTTGCGATATCTTGCTCATTAAAAATGCTCAATGAATCAGGGCATTCTCCACAAATATCCACACCTATTATCCGTTCTTTTCTAAAAATGATATACAATAAATCTCTCAATTCTGATAAAGTGAGAGAGCCTTGATCCCAGTTGGTAACCGCAGTTGTTGTATCTAATACATCTTTATCAATCGATAAGTAAACAGGTTCTGTTAAATATCCTTTTGAGAACTCTTTCCATCCCTCTTCTTGAGAGAGTTTTTTTTCTCCGTAAAATTTTAGTCTCCCGTTGTAGTTTGAGCTAATTTTTGCTGTTAGTGATTCTGAGGCTCCAATTATAACCACTTTGCGTAAAAAAAGATTATTCTCAAGCATTTCTTTTACCCAACAACCACAAGAGAGTAGTTCATCAAAAAGAGTGGGTTTCATGTCGGGATGATGATCGAAGACAATAAGTGAGAATGGTTCGTGAATTCGATCAGTCCACAACTTAGTCATGTAATGATAGTTACCAGAATCGATAAAGTGAATTCCTTCAATAGGAAAAGGGGCAATTCTTTTTTTTAATTGCTGTTGGGATTCTAAATCGCAATAGCAGTCAGTACCGTTTAGATCTGTACAATCAACTAACTGATAATTGATATTTTTTAAAAAATTCTCTTGCTCATAAACATGTGTAAAATTCATAATCACAATTACATTCTTTTTATTTGTTTCCATAATTATCTTCTTTTTCGTATATAAACATTTAAGTCGTTAAAAGTTTAAGAAAGTTTTGTCTATTTGTTAGGTATATCATATATATTTACGGTACATACTGGCGTAAGCCACCTATTAGTTCAACAGGGTTGACAGAACATTTGAGTGGCTGTATGTTAGTAGCAGCTATGGCTTTGATTAATGAAATGTAAATATAAAATCAATACAATGAAAAAAATACGCATTAACAGGTTTGTTGGTAATGTCAATGTTTATGAGTTGCCAACCGGAAAAGCAATTGACAAATTATGTTAATCCCTTTTTAGGCACAGCTACTCTTTGGAGTAAAGAGGATTTAGGCTATGAGCGTCATTTAAAAACCAGGACATGGGGGGCAGAAGTGTTTCCCGGATCTTCTGTTCCTAATGCGATGGTGCAGTTAAGTCTGGTAACGATGTATCATAGTGGGGCAGGTTTCAATATGAGGACTCTGTCATTTATGGGTTTACTCATACAAATAAGGAACATTGGAATTTATTACATATCCCTTTATTGCCTGTAACAGGGGAATTTTCACCATCTGATTATTGTTCAAGATATTCTCACCAGAATGAATCTGCGTATCCTGGATATTATCAAGTTTATTTAGATAGATATGGAGTAAATGCAGAGTTGACTTCGACACTCCGTTGTGCTTACCATAAATATACATTTAGCCCCGGGGATGAAAAAATGCTATTGGCTGATTTGACGCGATCCAATAATCATGTTCGAGACCGGAGTATACAGAAATTAGACGATTATACATTTTGTGGTAATCAGAATGCGGAAGGCAATATGTTCTTCTATGCTGTTTCGAATTACAAAATTGAGGATATTATTCAAGAAAAAGATAGCGTACATGAGATCTCTGTGGTTAAGTTTGCCGATAGTAAGGGTAATGATCCTTTGGAATTAAAAAAGGTTTTTCACTTGTTAGCATTGATAATGCGAAAACTAACCTTATGGCTGAAATGATGGACAAAAGTTTTGTACAAGTTCGTGAGGAAGCCAATACTGCTTGGGAGAAATTGTTATTAAATATTCAAGTGAAAGGAGGAAGTGAACGTGAGAAATCATTGTTTTATTCATGCCTATATCGCTCATTTTTATGGCCAGCACTTCGCAGTGATGTGAACGGAGATTATATGGATGTGCAGGGAAAGGTCGTGAATAATGGCTTTAGATATTAGAGTTTATATCGAATAATTGATTAAAGCGTTCTTTGACTTATCTTTGTG
>CAUWMZ010000027.1:0-15842 GCA_963560035.1 uncultured Parabacteroides sp. | reverse complement strand
TGTAACATCAAGTATTTCTCCCAATTTATATTTTTTCAATTCCATCACTTCATCTTATTACTTTTCACCCAACATTCCCCTAACTTCTTTATCAAAGTCAGAATCTATCCGTTGAGTTTTATTAAAAATATCGTATTCGCTTTCTGCCTTTGATTTGGCTTGCGCCGCAGAAATGCGTCCTTTGTCCGGCAAAATCTGATAGCGTCGGAATGTAAGAAACTCATTAACACTGGCTGCAAACTGTTCCATATTAAACGTATTCTCACGCTCAATAAGGTCCTCAATATAATCGAAATACCCAGCGACTGCACGCTCTAACTGACGAATCTCCTTTTCTTGCAAATAGTTCTTAGCGACGGAAACATCCGACTTAAGCACACGACCATTAGGTGCATTCTTCCAAGTAGTGAGCCCCATGTGCTCTCGGGTGTGGTCAGCATTGTGGTAGATAATCTCAGCTGCCGTCTGGCCTGTGATGGCGTAGTGGAAGCGGTTCTGTACCATGGCGTAAAATTCCTTCGTAGTGGGTGAGTGGCGATCATAGTCGGTGCTACATTCTGCATAGATATCGGTAATCTGCTGCCAGATGCGACGTTCACTTGCACGAATGGAGCGAACCCTTTCGAGTAATTCACGAAAATAATCGACACCGAATACGGCTGTACCTTGTTTCAGTCGGTCATCATCGAGCACAAAGCCTTTCTTGATATATTCATTGAGAATCTTCGTAGCCCATTGGCGGAATTTTGTGGCCTTAGGTGAAGACACACGATAGCCTACAGAAATGATGGCATCAAGATTGTAGAACTTGGTGGGAGTCCTTTGAGTTTTTCCCTCTATGGCTCCATGTTCAGTGGTTAGTTCCAAAATGGAACATACCACTTTTTCTTCAAGTTCGCCCTCTTTGAAGATATTACTCAAATGCTTGGTAATAGCCGGACGTTGCACTCCAAAGAGCTGTGCCATAGCCTTCTGAGTACACCAAATAGTTTCATCCTTAATGATGACCTGTACCTTGCCTGCATCGTCGGGCATATTGTAGAGCAAAAATTGTATTTCGTGTGCCATCTGTTTATTCCCCTATATTTGAATTAAACTTCAGTGCATCCAGTTGACGCATGATTTCTTCTTCCAGCCGATGGCTTTCGGCAAACTGCTCAGTGAGTGTCTGTTTATAGCCTGCTATGCGGGCATTAAACTCTTCTTCAGTTATATCTACATAATCAATCTTGATGTCGAAATATTGTCCGGCAGAAAGAGAATATCCTTTTTCCTTTATCTCATCGTAAGAAACAGCTACGGAAAAATCCTCTACAGCTTCTTTGTTGCGGAACGTATTGACTATTAAATCTATCTCATTATCGAGTAAACGTCGTTTCTGGTTATTGCCTTCTTTATATTCTTCACCTAATTTGCTTGCATCAATCAAAATTACTTTATCTGCTGTTGCCGACTTATCAAAGAATATAACGGACACATTCGTTCCTGTGGTAGCAAACACATTGCTTGGCATTGATACACAACCATAAACCCAATGTTCATCTACCACACGTTGTAAGATTTTCTTTTCAACACCACTTTTTGCTGTAATAAATCCTGTAGGAATTACTATTGCTCCTTTTCCTGTTGTCTTTAGTGAATTTAGGACGTGTTGGATGAAACATGTGTAAATTGCCATTTTAGGTTTCATCGGATCTACCTTTTTAACCGCATTCGGAACTCCAGCCCAAAACCGAACCGTATCAGCAGCCAATGTATCGCGATACTCGGGAAAATCAAGTTTAAATGGAGGATTTGAAACTATAAAATCAAATTTCTTCAATGCGCCACTTGATTCTGTATGTGATGGTTCTGTCAATGTATTGCCCTGTACAACATTTGGCAGAGAAGCAGACAAACTATTCAGAATAAGGTTTAGACGCAACATTTCACTCGACTTCTCTGATATATCCTGACTATAAATCGAGCATCGATCTTCTCCTATCTGATGAGCAAGAGCCATAAGCAATGTACCTGTTCCAGCCGATGGGTCGTAACAAGTCACACCTCGTAAGTCTGCATTGTCCCCGACCAATAATCTCGCCATAACTTGTGCTATGGCACGCGGCGTATAATATTCGGCATATTTACCACCTCCAGCATTATTAAATCCCTTCAGTAAATGCTCGAATATTCTTGAAAAGAAGTCATACTTTTCGATAAATACATGCTCAAAATTGAATGAAGCGACATTACGCATCAGCGATTTTGCAAATTCATCACGTTTTTGTGTGTCAGTTACAAATGTTGTTATGGCACTGAAGATATTTACCTTACTTTTTCCGGAAGTTGTTACAGAAAAGGTGTCTGCATTGATATTGGCTATATCTATTAATGTAGCATCCAACAATGTAGAGAAATCTCCCTTTCCTGTGGAATTATATAGATGTGACAATGTGTGTTCAGGTTTAAGTCTCGGCACAGAAGCAGGCAAATAACTGAAAAGGTCTTCTACCTCTTCCTCTGTAAATGTATCATATTCGGCATCCCACTTTTCGGCTTTGCTTAGCCGTTCACCGTACATTTTATCTCGCTTGGCTTCATAGCCGAACTTATCATTAAAGAACTTATACAAAAACATTTCTGTGACAATTTTATATTCGCTACCTGTTCCTGCCAAGCCAAATGCACCTGTTGTACTTTTCAAAGAATCAATCAGGGAAATCGTTGATTCTGTTATATTTATATCGCTCATAATCAATATGAAAAATTACGTTGTTGGAAATATTCTGTTGTGATAAGATTGTTGATATATTTACGGTCTGTCAAATTTGCCTTGATTCCAAGGTCTATTAATTTATGACCAATAATAGCCAATACATCACGCTTAAAGGCATCTTCATTATCTAAAATATTGATATTCAAGAATAACATATTGTCTATTTGAGACTTCATCTGTGACAGATTCTCGGCTATTTCATATTCGTGTGCAGATATAATAGGCTGTTCACGTTTTTGATTTTCTTCCTCAATCCGCTTGTGAATACGAACGAAACGCTCATCACCCTTATATTTTTTCTTCAAGATATTATTCCGTCTGTTTATTTCCCGAATCTTTTTCATTACATTATCCATGTAATCAATGCTGTTTTTTGCATCTTGAGTATTTTGCGGAACAAAACCTTTTTTACGGAAATATGCCCGGAACTCATCTGCAAGGATGACATATTTTTCTTCATTTCTGTCAAAATTGGCATCAAATTCGGCTTGTACCTTTTCGCAACGCTCACGAATATCATTGACAACAATTCTCAGTTCCTCAGACATTCCCTTTTTGAACTCAAATTCCAATTCTGATAGAGCGACATTGATTATTCCGGCAACATCTGCTTTATGCTCTGTACTTTCAAACAGATTCATCCTCTCTATGCGATGCGTAACCTCTGTAATTAAAGTAGGAATACCACCAAAAGCTAAAGACTCTATTTTTTCTTTCAATTCATCATCACCAAAGGCTCTGACTTGATTCAAAATAGCTTTAGCATCATTCAATACTGACCGTAGTTCATAGAGCCTGTCTTTATCCTCAATTTCATCAATTTCCTGTCTGAATTCTTCCGGATTATCGCAAGTGAAATTAAAGAGAATACTCTTGATTTCTTTCATTTTCGCTATTATCTCTTCCTTATCTTCGATAATAGCATTACCAACAGGCTCGTCCTGTTTGGTCTCCTTAATGTCCGCTGTACGGTTTAATTCTCTCAGATAGCGATCATTTGTCGAATCAAAGTTTTCCTTTATATCTACAAAATCAACCACATAGCCATATTTGAAATCTTTATATGGACGATTTACACGCGTAAGAGCCTGCAACAAATCATGACCGTCAAGACTACGTCCCAAATATAGTTTCTTCAACCTGGGAGCATCAAATCCGGTAAGCAACATTTGATTGACAATCAGTACATCTACTGTCTTCTGCTTCTTATATTCTTCAATATATGCCTTTCGTTCTAATTTGTCTCCTTCATCATGCAATATCAGAGAGGCACGTAATGGTTTGGCATGACCATACGCAACCATTGGTTCTGCTACCATTCCCAACTGTTCTTCCCATTTATCTTCAATGCGCTGCGCAAATCTAAAACGCTGCTGCCATAAACGAAACATTTCACGAGCCTGTGGATTTGTTTTGCACACGATCATTGCCCCGATAGAATCATCAGCTTGTTCTTTCCTGAATCTTCTCAAGTCAGAAATGATATAATCTAGCAAAGCATTCAGGTAACTTTCATGCTCAATTATTTTATTCTTGTCTATATCACTTTTCTTGACTTCTACGTTTCCAGCCAATTTATCAAGAATGCTCTCAATACGCTCTTTATAAATGGTTTCTATCGGTTCACGCATCAGTTTTAGCGTATAACCATCCGCTATCGACTTATCATAATAGTAGGTGTCAATGTAATCACCAAAGACACGCCAAGATTCTTTTTCTTCTCGCAACAAAGGAGTTCCTGTCAATGCGATTTTTACAGCATCCTTATCAGCTTCCAGAAGATTTGCAAGAAAACTACCCTGTGGACTATATCCTCTATGTGCTTCGTCTATAAAGAATACACGCTGAAGATTAGTATTATAGCCTGACTCTATCTGTATTTTAGTGGAATCCTCCTTAAATTTCTGTATGTTTACAACCATTATTTCCGCTTTACCCTCACTGTTCACAACAGGAGTGGTATCGCGGATATCTTTCATTAAATCATCCCGACTATTGACATTCCTTACAACTAAGCCACGTGCAACAAACTCATCACTCGCCTGCTCCATCAGCGCAATACGGTCTACTATAAAGTAGAATTTAACAGCCGTCTCGCGTTTTGCATAATAATCGGTCAAACTACGAACTGAATAATACGCCAATGCTGTCTTGCCACTGCCTTGTGTATGCCATATTATTCCACTCTTGACACCTTTAGATAGTTTTTTGCGAATAGCCAATGATGCAAACAATTGCTGATAACGCATCACATGTTTTTCAAGAGTTGTGATTTTACTGCCATCTTCCAGCTCTATAGTTCGATTAACATACGCAAAGCCATATCTTAACAGAAACAAAAATCTCTCCCGGCAAAGCATTGAAGTCAAAACACGATTCGTTGGAGTATCTACCTTCTTATTGGTTTCATAGTCGGGCAAGTTTTTAATAACGATACAGTTCCTATGTTTGAGAACCTGTTTTTCTGTATCTTCCGTCAACGCTAAATATGGATATTTCGACACGAAAGTAGCATCAGCCTCTCTAAACACATTAAAGAAAGCTCTCTCTTTTGCTGCACAGCAATAAAAAGCACCTTGTATCGGAACTCTGTTTTCATTATCGTATTCCTGATTATTGGAAAAAATCATCAATTGGGTAAGATTGATAAAGCGACGAAAACTCTTGCTCCCCATCCGTTTATTAATCCTATCTCGCTCTGCTAAAATTCCATCGTGATTATTAGGCTTCTTGACTTCGATAAAAGCTAAAGGCAAGCCGTTTATAAAACACGTAATATCCGGTCGGAAGCTATCACCGGATTCAACATTTTCGCATGTAAACTCTGTCGTAACGTGCCATTCATTATTATTTGCATTAGCGAAATCTATCAACTTCACACCACTGTTGGAAGAAAGCATAGTATAGAATTCCTTGCCCAAATCATCATTGTTCAAGATTCCGACAATTTTATCCAGCAACTGGCTGCATTCCAAGTCCGTCAAAGCAGGATTCAGACGTTTTACTGAACGGATAAAAATATCCGTCAAAATATTCGTCTGGGGATTGTATGATGTTATATCATCCAAATATGTATAACCGAGCTTGCAAAGATGCAATGCAGCAGGGACTTGCACTCTTGTATTCTCCGTAAAGTTTTTCATTGCATTTTACCTTTCCTCTTTATCTGTTATCAAATCTTTTAAATCCACCTGTAAAATTTCAGCAATCCGCTGAAGTGTTTCCAAATTCGGCTGAATTCTATTGCACGCATAAGCATTGACCATGCTGAAACTTTTATCAAGTTGCTTGGCTAACCATGTCTGGGAGATGCCTTTATCCGACAAAACAGTCTTTATTTTATTTAGCTTCATTGTTTAATGCGATTTTATAGTACAAATATAGCGAATTATATTCGATAATGGTGTATATTTGTATTAAGAAAAGGCTATACTTAAATAAGTTAACCTCAAAGTAGTTGAAATTAGACATATTTATGCAAAATCTTCGATTACGAATATAATAGTAAGTACAACTATCCTCAAAATCTCTGAATTTGAATAACAATGGGAAAGACTGTAACAACATATTTAATTGACGGAGATCCTAAAGGAACTCAATACGCATTCATTAGTAATAAAATTTGCCAAATGTTTGTCGTACCACGTTCTAATCTCTCCTATTTGAATACGCAAGAGAAGTTACAAAAACCTGCATTCTATATATTACTGGGGGAAGATGAATCAACAAAACCGCAAGCATATATAGGTGAAACGGAAAATTTTAAAGAACGTGTAAAAGACCACGACAGCAAAAAAGCGTTTTGGCAAAAAGCACTCATATTCGTATCGAAAGACGCTGATATGACTAAAGTTGATGTGCAATATCTAGAACATAAAGCAATAGCCGAAGCCAAGAAAGCAAACGCTTTTGTTTTAAGCGATAATAAACAAATCCCTAAAGCACCGAATCTACCAGAGCATCAACAGGACTCAATGGATGAATTTTTCGAAGATGTGAAGTTTCTGGCATCATTTATCGGTTGCAATATTTTTGATATATCACAACCCAAAGAAGAACATCTATTCTACACCAAAGGTAGAGGATGCAATGCAAAGGGCTTCTATAGTTCCGATGGCTTTACAGTCCTAAAAGGAAGTATTGTTGCCAAAACTATGGTTCCGTCTTTCAACTGGAAAGAAAAACGAGAAAAGATGCTTCAAGATTACACTTCTACTGAGAACGGAATATTGGTATTGACATCAGATAAAACTTTTTCAAGTCCCAGTACTGCCGCAGATTTCTGTATTGGTAGCAGTAATAACGGCTGGTTGGTATGGAAAGACAAAGATGGAAACACACTGGATTCAGTTTATAGAAAACAGTTGGATTAATAACATATCAATTGAAAGCATATATGGAACCAAAAGGATTGTTTGGAAATTAGCAGGAATGTAAAATACACAATCAATTGAAAATCAATCTATGTCAAAAGCAAAGCTAAAAAAACATTTGTTGTCACTTACAAAAGAACAGATAACCGATATTGTTCTTGAACTATACGATGCACGTAAAGAGGCAAAAGATTATCTGGAGTTTTATCTTGCCCCAGATTGCAACGCTGAATTAGAAAAGAGCAAGAAAGCTATCCGAAACGAGTTCTTCCCAACTCGTGGATTTTCCGAAAAGCCGTCATTTGCCAAATGTCGAAAAGTCATTTCCGATTTTCAAAAGCTAAAACCGGAGCCGACCTCTGTTGCCGATTTAATGTTGTTCTATATCGAACAAGGATGCGAATACACACTTGAATTTGGCGATATGTGGGAACAGTTCTATACAACACTGGAGGGAAATTTCGACAAGGCTATGCGCTTTATCTTTCTCAACGGATTGTTAGCTTGTTATTACGAACGGATTGAAAAGCTTATTGATAGCGTATCAGATTGTGGCTGGGGATTTTATGATACATTACAAGATATTTATTCTGAATATCGGTAGTGGTTTTTAATATTTGATAAAGCGAGTATATGGAATGTACTACTAAGTTCCTAAACTAACGCTTAAAGAGTATGTTTGAGTTAAAAATGAGTCCCGAATTACTACATGTATCGGGACTCGTTTTTATTTGTTAGGCTGTGCATTTCTTACCATAAGACCTCTATGCCTATTTATTCAGTATTCTTGGCAAATAAATCGTTATCGTTATACTTATAATAGCTGCGAACGAACAGCCTATAACCGTTTTCCATATCCAAGCTGAATGAATGATCTCAGCATTAGCCACAATGATACCCACAAAAAAAGCAAAGAGGGTTATTAACAGTATAATGGCGATATAAAAGGCGGTGGTTGGAATAGGAATGACATGCTCGGCTTTCTTCATCCTTCGCTCGGCTTCCTTGCATTTGCTATCAATCTGATTGATAAATTTGCACAGAAGCGTTGCTCCATAGTCAGTGGTCAACTTCTGCATTTCTTCAGCAATGAAAGGTTTGTACTCACGTATTGAGTTGGTCAGATCTTCCACTTCTGTTCTTAACTTACATACGTTGTCATTTAGCTTGGCTAGCTCCTGCACATTGTGGTCGAGCAAACGGCTTTCTTCTTCCAGAAAGGCATGCTTAGGATTAGACTTTATGGATTCCGCTTCAGCCATCTCTGCGGTAAAATCAAATTTCTCTTTCATGGGTCTATCGTTTTAAGCCGGTTTTGGGTTTCTTTCCTAACAGACGACTGGCTGCACGGGCGCATCTGTAAGCTCGTTGCAAATCGTCTTCGTCTTTATCTCGCCACAGAAGGTCGCTTTGTGAACCTCCACCACCTCCTCCAGTCGCAACAGGAGGTGCTTCCAGAAGTCCGACAAAAAGAGCGACAGCCATATCTGTAAGCTCAGGACTGTTGGCTGTATCTCGATAGTCAAACTCATCGTTGAAGTAGTCAAGCACTTGGCTTGGAATGTAGAAACGGTGTTCCTGATTCTCTTGTTGAAGTGTGTAGGATACCGTACCCGAACGGTAAGTATGATACTTGGTATAATCAGTGGATACCCTTTGTGGTTTGGCATGTAACTTTTCCCATGTTCTGGGAAGCTTCGAAATCATCAGGTTTCGGGCAACTCCCAATTCGGATGCTTTGTATCGGGTGTTCCCTTTCACGAGTGCATACCCACGAAGCACCCCATTTCTATCTCTTTTTTCATGTACAGTATAGCCTTTGCGTATAAGGGCCTTTCTGTATGCTTCCCATGACCAGCTGGACATGGCTGTCAAAACATCCATGCAATCCTGATTCACTTGCGGAAGATTGCCGTATCTGACTTGCATCGCTGTTGTCCATTTCCGCTTTTCAGCTACCCGTTCGGCTGCACGTTGTGCCCGAAGATGAATGTTATGATCATTGTTGACATGGCCATTTTCATCTATACGGCACACTGCTGCATGAAGATGGGGAACGCCACCTTGGGATTCTGTGTGCAGCCATACTGTGTATTTACTGTTAGCCAGATGGGTTGGAGAAGAGCAGGCTTTTCCATTCTTGTCGGTGTACACCTGTTTGTCAAACTCGGCAGCAAAGTCTTGCCAGAGTTTCTGCCAGTCTTCGATGTCAAAGAAACGGGTGTGTTCGGCAGAGGGACTGAGCTCAATTCGGATGACAGAGTTCTTGATTGGTTTGAAACGAGATAAAGTCAGCTGCATGGAGTTCCATATACCCATGGTGTCCAGTTGCGAGGGCAACAGATTGTCCAGTACCCGATAAATCTTTTCCGGATGTTTCTTGTTCATAGATTCACCGGTAATGTAGCGGATGGCATTGATACCATGCGCAATTGCTTTGGCTTTTGCTATCATTATTCTTCGGATTTTTCGTTAGACGGAATCTTGTTTCGTTCTTTCACGGCATTCAGAAATTGGCAGACGCTTTCTGCAACACTGCCTAATTCTTTCAGCCAGCCAACCATGAACGGTATTTGGTTGAACATAGTCATTCGCTGCTTTGTGGACATTCCACGAAGGGCAGAAGTGTATTTTACCAAGTCCGACCGACAGTTATCCAGGTTCTGCAAAAGGTCTGTCTCTTCTTTGGTGAGCCTCGGTTTGGGCTGGTAGTGGTAGGCACAGGCAAGCAGGTAATTGCTTACACTCATGCCGCATTGTTCGGCCTGTGACTTTATATATTCCTTTTGAAGAGGAGTGACTTTGGCTCCGATAAAGACCGATCGGGTAGCTTTATTCCTTTCAGGAGCCGGAGATTGTTTATTCATCTTTTGTTTCATATCCATCGTTGTTAAATTGAAAGAATCGGTGCGAGCTTGCGAGTAGCGTATCTGCGAAGTCCTGAGCAGGCAAGATTGGCCATGGGTAACCGGAACGCAGTGAGGTTATACCTTGGCATATCTTGCAACAGATACCCGTTGATGCTTCACGGCAAGCCGTACAGGATGTACATATAGGATGTGGACACTCAATGGGCGTTCCATTCAGCTTTACTTTATTCCTATATATACGCCCCGATATTAAAGTAAAGTTGTACTTAGTAATGGTAATCGGGATTGATGATGTACTTTTTGCCTACGTTGATTATCATGCGCTTGTTGCGCAGAAATCTGATGACTTTCACTGCTTTGTTGTGACCAATTTTGATTCCTTGTGAGCGATACCCTTTTTTCACCTGTTCCAGTAAATCGTCATAACCGGCTATATCACCTTGAGCAAAAGTGGCATCCAAACCCGCCCGGTGTTCCATTTCAGTAATATCGGTGTATGGATCAAAATCTTTTTTTGGGGGCCGGCCTTGCTTTTTCTCTTTGGGATGATAAGAGTCTACAAGTTCCGGCAATGCAGCTTCATTGATGCAGAAAGCAAACGGCTCAAACTCCCGGTCCCGGATATGGATGGCTTCCACTACGCTGATGGATTTATCAGTCTTGTCCACTTCCACCTGCATGATGGTTTCTGCCTTGTTGTTCAACTCTGTGCCAATATGTCCACGGGCGTGTTCATCATTCTTGTTCTGGTGAAGAATGGTGTGAATGTGAATCTGACGGTCGTCCGTCCATTGCATAAACTTGGAAATAATATCGGTAGCTTCAATGGGCGAATTGATGTCATAGACAAAATCACGGATGCCATCAATAACCACTAATCCTAACTCGGAGATAGAGTTAATGGCTTGCTCGACTATGGCCACTCTCATTTCAGGAGAATACTTACGCAAGCCCAACATGATCAGATTGTCCACATCCTTATCACTCGGCAAATCAGCCATAAGCAGGATCCGTTTCAGTACTTTCTGGCAATGACTCTGTCCTTGTTCCGTGTCGATATACAGAATCTTCCGTTTGCCTTCGGGAAAGGATGCCCGGTACTGTAGCACGGTATCATTGCATAATGCCGAGGCAACAAGGGCCGATACATTGAACGTCTTTTTACTCTTGGCTTTTCCTATGGATGCACTGAAATTGCCCAATGTCCCGATTACGGCATCATCCACCATCAGCACAACCGATGCTTGTTCGTATGCACCGGTAACGCTGACCTTTGACTCTTCTATACAAGTAGTCAGTTCCTCGATGGTGGGAATTGTTTTGCTAGTCTTTTCCATCATCATTCCTACCAGTTTTTCACATTCGGTTTACGGCGGTGAGAAGCGAGCAAGGCTTCATTCTCTTCTTCGAAACTTTGCGGAAGTGAGGTCTTACGGGATGACTCCAGCCATTTATCCAGTTCATCACGATAGATATAAAGGTGTTTGCCTTGCTTGATGACAGGCATACCTTCCTTCTTGACTTTGTAATAAAAGGTAGATACCGGCATTTTGAGGTAAGCACAAGCTTCTTGCACAGTCATGGGTACGTGTGTGTTCTCTTCGACACCTTTCTGGCATGACAGCTTTTCGGTCAACAGATTTTCCATACTCGCGATTCGGTCGCATAACTCTCCCAATACTTCGGGAAGATCATTAAACGTAAATGCTTGTTTAGACATGATTCAATTTTTTAATTAGTTAAACATGCTGCAAACCAATTCAATGTTTTGATGCAGATTGCCGTCAGTAGCGAGTAATTTTTCAGTCAGCGATGGAATCATTTCAGCTGGTCAAAACCGGGTGATCAACTGGCTGCTTTTTGGAGACAATTGAAATGGTATTCTCCTTTGAGGGGAATATCAAGAGGAATCCGACAAGTGCCTATGGTCCGTAAGTTCTTTGACAAATAAAACAAGGTGGCGTTTTCCAGTTCGTGTGGGAATATGCTTTTTATAAATTCGGCACATTTGTCCAACGGGATATTCAATCTGATCCCGATGTTCCAGACAAAATGTCGGAGGTCGATGGAGGCTAATGGATGGTCGATTTTGGAACGTATGGGTTTGTACAGGTCCCATTGCCCGTGGGCAGCACAGTCAATATTTTTGTGCAGTGTAGAAAGGTCTTCTTTAGACAGGAACTCAGTCATGACCAACGTGGTATATTCATGAATCTCATGCATCATGTCCGTTCTCTGATTTTGCTTTTCCCGTTCCACTTCGGCTATGCGAGCTTCATAACCGTTCGTGTAGTCCTGCTTCGTGCTTGTCTGCTGGGAGGGAGTTTCTGTCTTGATGGGTTCAACAGATGGTAGCTGTATCTCAACGGATGCGGATTCTGATTCCCGGCCAAAAGAAAAACAGATCTCATCGACAGTCAGATAACGATGGAAAAGTTTTTGAAGGGTGGCCAAAGAAAGAATAATGCCAACTGTTCCCCAAAGGAAAGGGGTTGTATATTCCATCAGATTGATCTGATACTTGCTATAAAGACAGGTGGCGATCACCGAGTATAAGATGGTGAATGAGGCAAGTATGAAACTTGTCTTTTTCTTGCGAATTTGAATACTATCTGTCATAATCTGTAGTTATTTGTAAGATTTATGGCGTAAAGTTATAAGCACATTTCCAGATAGTTGCAAGTGCGTACAGAAATCAGTTCTGATTTAAGAAAATATAGGTTTCGAGTATGATATATTTTTGATAATCATACTTGAAACCTATAAATGTAACCCAATTGATGAGTTCAACCCTTGCGTGTCAAAGTGATTTTCTTGCTGGCTTCCCGTTTGTTGCTATCCACCACTTTCATGTAACGCTGCGTTGTGGTGATGCTCTTGTGGGCCATCATACTTTGTATCGTACGGATGTCTGTACCGGCAGCCGCCTGAAGGGTAGCAAAGGTTCTTCGGTAGGAGTGGAACGTGATATTCTTGTTGATTCCTGCGGAATGAATCCATTCTTTCATGGGTGCCTGTGTCCAGCTGCGCATCAATCCTTTAAATACCAAACCTTTCTTTTCGGGTTTGTATCCAATCAGTTCCAATGCCTCTTCACTAATGGGGATAATGTCTTCGGCTTTGGTCTTTTGGGTGATGATATGTACACATTTTCCTCCGGCGGAATAGTCTACGATGTCTTCCCAACGCAAGGCGAGAATGTCGCTGATGCGTAAACTGGTCATACAGGAAAACAAGGAAGCTGTCTTCAGAATTGGCTTCTTGCAGAGTGTTTCTGCCAATTTATATAGTTCTTCCACGGATAGGTATTCTTTGACAATATCTTCAGTTTCAATCTTATCCAAGAAATCATTGACATTGGTTTTGATCAGTCCAGTACGGTAGAGTATTTTCAGCAGTCCTCTAAAAGTAGACCAATAACCAGAAGCAGAGTTTTGCGAGATGCGTCCATTGTGTCTGAGCTTATTGACGTTCAGAAGGTATTCCCGAAACTTATTGCACAGGTCAATGTCAATCTCTTCAAAGGTACATTTGCCATGTACGAAGTTCTTGAAATGGAGATACACAAACTCCCATTTCAGATCGTGCATCCGAAGCTGACTACGGTAGTATTCCTGAAAATCACCTTTGAGTTTGTATTTATCAAAGAAATCATACTGTTCATTTACAATTGATTCGAACCTACGGCAACGGATCGCTTCGGCTTTCTCGGTCATTACATCGTTGAAGTTCTGTTCCCGTTTGCTTTTGGGATTGGCATAGATATATATGCCCAGTGATTCGTGACGAATAACCTTCATCGTTTCTCTGTCTCTATATCCGGGGTAATAATCCAGATAGAACGACAACATTTTGTTTTTCAGAGGTCTTGTCCTCAATGTTACAGTTTTACATTCGTGCATAATGAACAATGTTATAAAGTTATTACTAATTGATTGCAAACCAATCAAATGATTCTTTGCAGACAGACAGTCATCCAAAATAATTTTCTTATCTGCTTGAAATAATTCTCAACCAATGGATTTCTCAACCATCACCTTATCAAAATCCTCTTTCCACAGGAACATGGATTTGCCGTGGTGCATTTTTCGGATGTGGTTATATCGGGCATAGTTATAAACATCATCTCTGCGCAAACTATATTTTTCCATGGCTTCGGCCACGCTATAATATTTGTCACGTTGGTCGAATCCTCCGTTTTTAATCATGTCGATATGGTCTTTGGAATACTGGACTTTGCCGTAAACTACTCGGGATGGAATTTGGTGGCGATGCGCAAACGAGCATCTGGCATCTTTGCTCATACCATACATTGCCTCCATCTGCTCTGCACCAATCCATTCCTTGATATTATCAGCAGCCTTGTATTTGGCGAAGTATCTGTCAACCGATAACTGTTCGTAGTAATTGAATCCTCCGTGACTGATTTTCGGAATCTCGTTTTCTTTACACAGTCTGCAAACTGTTTTCTTGGTCATTTGGTAAGTGACAGCAATCTGTTCAGAAGAGTAATATCCGTCGGGAACTGTAAAAGTCTTTTTTTGATTCTGCTGACTTGATTTGCTTTCGCGTTTCTTGGGTGTATATGTTCCGTCACGATGCTCTTTATATACTTTATCAAACTCAGTGCGGAGCACCATTGTCCGGCTACCTTGCTTGAAACGCTTGATGTCGTACTTGTTGACATAATAGTTGATGTTAATCTTGGTCAGTCCGTATATCTTCGTAATCTCATCATAGGTATAATAGTCGGGATGCTGCTTCTCTTGCTTTTCTTTGATGGCATCAATGTGTGCACGGGAGTAATAAACTTCGTGATGTCGATTGATTCGAGGTATGTTATGACGTAAGGCAAAAGTAACAACGGCATTACGGCTCATATCGTATTTTTCCATGACCTGTTCCGGGGTATAGTAACAATCCGGATTGATTTCTTCTATCAGATCGGCAAAATACTTATCGATTAGTGTGCGGTTATAGATTACACGATTGCCTTCTTCAACCTTAGGGATGTTGTATAATTTGCATCGACGATAGAGGGTTTTCTTCTGAATTTGGAACTTCTCTAGAATCTCATTCGTGGTATAATAAAGAACGGTCTGTTTCCGTCCATAGCTGCGCTTCTTGTAGTCGGGTGCATCATCAAACATTTTTTCAATATCCGATTTTCTGATAATGGTACGTCCACGAAGTTGCAGACTTCGAATGATTCCGGAAGCCATGTGTCGGTAGATAGTGGCACGACTGATGCCTAAAAGCGTAGCTGCTTCAGCTGGGGATAAGAAAGCCTTGTTTCCCATACAGCCAATTTCTTGTATGGGTTGGTCATTTTGCTGTTTTTCATACTCCTGTAACCGCTGTTTCCGCTTTTTGTCTTTGTATGCTTTTTCATTGCATGTTTTGCTGCAATAGCGTGTTACCATCGTGTGTGCTATAAAAGACTTGCCACACCACTGGCATTTTCTTTGTATTTCCATATATTCGTCGCCTTTAAATTCGTTGATTTCGTCTCAATGCGTCTCACATTTTCTCACAGCGTCTCACACTGTGTCTTCTATAGCGGTTTCTTGCTTTCTCATAGCGTCTCACATCGTGTCAAGGATGTCGGTATGATGAGTGCGAATAGCCGCTTATTTGTTCGGCGGTAGAAATAGGGTACAAAAAGATGCTGAAAATCGGTATTCTGTCAGAATTGACTAGAATTTGGACAAAAAGAAAAGCCGCTGGTTTTCAGCGACTTTCTTCTAGTTAGTTATAGTTGGTTATGGTAGATTACAACCTATCATTTGCCGATGCAAAATCTTCTTAATTGCTTTTATTGTACTGATAATCAGTATACAT
>CAUWMZ010000026.1:0-22465 GCA_963560035.1 uncultured Parabacteroides sp. | reverse complement strand
ATCAGTCACAAAATGAGTCATATAACAAATTAATCTATATAATGTCTATTTAAAAAAAAAGAATCAGAATGTTCTTCTCGCTCTTTTTGGTGAAAAAAGTCTCAAAAACCGGGTATTAAAAGTCAATATAGACAACTGAAACTTTAACAGCACAATATTGAAAGCGGAATAAAGAAATGAAACCTCACTGCAACGACATGGAGAAAGAAGATAACTTCAAGACATACTTCCGAAAAAAGACAAACATAAAAAGCATCCTAAAAGGATGCTTTTTAACAAACTTAAAATGAATACCAAAACGTAATTTCTCGCCATGAGTGAAAACATGGCCCTTTCTTTAACGGTGTAAATGTAGAAACGTCTTTTTTATGACTTACTCAAACATTTGCGAATGGTGTGCCAAACATCTTTTTCCATCCTCCTTTTTCAACTTAATTAGCTATTAATACAACACATAATCAAGCAATATTGTTTCTTGAGCAATTTATAATAGCGTGGAAAAGCACCTCCCTCTTTCCACAACTGTAGAATTATTCCACACCACACTCATGTCAGCTTTTGACTATGAAAGTGCGGCTTCCGCATTTTTCACAATACTCTGCGCCTGATCTATCACCTCTATCAACAGACGACGCCAACCGGAATCTGTCAATTCCTCATCGTTTTTCTCCAATATTCGCAAGTGTTGCACCAAAGTGTTTGCTCCAAGCATTGAGAAAAGGGGTATTAATTTATGCGACAAGCGAGAAGACTCTTCTCTATTTTCCTCTTCTAACGCTTTTTTCAGTAGTTCTATGCTTTTACTTGTCTCTTCCGAAAAAGTCTTCAAGATCGATGCTGAAGCTTCCGGGTCTTCGCCCGCAAAAGCGGTTAATGACGAAAAATTCAACTCAGACTTCGCCTCCAAATGTAATGTTAACAATTCATTGAGTAATGATATCAATTGAGCTGCCGTAAATGGCTTATTTAAAAAGCCCGTAAATCCTACCTCTAAATAGTGTTTATGCTCTTTTGCCACACTTGCGGAAAGAGCGATCACCGGAATCTTATCCGTTCCGGGAATGCCAGAAGCGCGTATTTGCTCCAAAAGGTGATAGCCATCCATCGCCGGCATCTGAATATCGGTAATCACCACGTTAAATTGGGTGTTTCTTAATAATTCACAAACATTTTTAGGATTTGTACACCCTACAACTTGCACATGGCTCTGTTTCAAAAGCTCCTCTGTCAACGCCAACTGCAATGGATCATCATCAACCAACAAACAATACACATCCTGTCCTTGCAAAGAGAGATCGTCCGGTTCTGCCGAAATCGTATCCACCTCCGGCAACGATTGATTTTCAGATAACGGTAAAGGTAATGTCACGATAAAATCACTTCCCTTTCCAGGCGTACTCTCTAATGAAAGACGACCGTTCATCAAAGAGAGCAATTTACGAGTAATGGAAAGTCCCAAACCAAAACCCTCTATCTCCTCCGTATTAGACAAACGAGTGAATTCTCCGAATATCTTCTCTTGTTCCTCTTTAGGAATACCCGGCCCCGAGTCGCTCACAGTTACAGACAAATCATATATACCGGAAAATTCAGCGGATTTACATAAAGAAATCAATAAGACAACACGCCCCTCGTCCGTAAACTTTATCGCATTCGATAAAAGATTACTTACTATCTGACGAACACGAATCGGATCCCCCACATATATTTGATCCATCCCTTCAGACTTCATGTTCAAGACAAATTGTAACCCTTTCGCCTCCGCTATCGGACGGAAACTGATATAAATCTCGTCAAACAGGGAAGACAAACGAAACGGAACACGATGCACCTCCATCTCACCCGACTCCAAACGCTGAAAATCAAGAAGATCATTAACCAACGACAATATATGATCTGACGAACCTTTCATGTTCTCCAAATAATATCGCTGACGTTCATCCGGATGCCTTCGCAACAGCAACTCAATATAACCAATGATGGAAGAGAGCGGAGCACGAATGTCATGGCTTATCGTCAACATCAACTTCTCACGACTACGCAACAAATTCTCCGCCATAGACTTCGCCTTCTCCAATTGCATCCGGTAATATTTACTCCGGGATATATCACGAGAAATAAAGAACAAAAACAAGATAGCGACTACGACCGACACGACCGATATACCCGCTATCAGATGTGAGGTCTCCGCCAATAGGCCCTGTTTTCTATAAACACGCTCCAATGACGCTTCCATCTCCTCCTCTTCGATATCCCGAAGCATCTGATTGATCTCACGCGTGATAACACTATTGCTATAACGCAAATTAGAAGCTCGCTCTAACAAGACGTCCATCAACTGCTGTCGTTGTCCCGCTACCGTATCACGAATGCTTTTAAGCACGCTGGCTATTGTATCTGTCGGATTATATACATGCACCAAGGTGTCTTTAACAATCTCTCGTGTCGTGTTTACGACGAAGCTTGTATCTTCATCTTTCGGAGAAAAAGCGTCAGCTAAACGCTTGAAAAAACCACGTTTTTTACGACGAGGTATCACTACTGTATCTTGTTTCACCTCTACCCTCTCTTGTACTTGCACCTCGTTGATGATCGTATCCTTAATCGTGTCTTGCACCGCTATGACCTTCTCGATATTCTCCGTGTAAAGTCGCTCCGTGTTCACCTCCTGCCAAGTCTCCAGCAGTCGGCGAGTATTCCAACGCTTCCGTTCCAAGAGTATATCAATCGTATCGATTTTCAGGAGCTGCATAGAATCAGTCACTAAAGCCCGCAAAGAATCCATATTATAATGAGCCTTATTCAGTGTCCTATTAAAATGGCGAAACTCATTCCGAGGCATACCGACCAGTTGTCCCAATGCCTCACTTTCATACAGCAAAGAGAGTGTATTTGTAACCAAATATACTTTCCGGCGCGCTTGATGGTCCGGCTCAATCTCCACCGCGACCTTCTCCACCATACTATAAATGTACACTACAGAACTGACAGCTATCGCTATCAATAAAATATAACCTAATATAACTTTTCTAGTAATATGCCCACTTTGCTCTTTCATGATACCATACACTATTAAGAATCCTTATCGTATGCGATATTCCAACGATCCAGCATTTCAAAATCCTGTTTTTTCAACCCTACTTTCCAAAAAGGTACAGGATCATCATGATCACCCAAATACATCCGGTCTCTCACACGAAAGGCTCTATTTGTCAAAGCGAAAGAAGAATCGGCCTCCGGCGCCCATACACCCGCCAAATCCAACATCGTATGAAATACGCTATTGGTGCTCACCGGAAAGGTCTCATGCGTTTGAGCCTGCAGATATTTTTGAGGATAAGCTTCCCGATAAGATTTGGAGAACCATATCACATAGGGGATATGCAGCTGATAATAGGTTGGTATGGGTGAAGCATGCAGATAACGCGCTCTCGCATCGTCAAAGATATCCTCTCCATGGTCACTTAGATACAACATTGAGGCAGGACCCCCTGCCGCCGCCAACAGATCGATAATCTCTCCCAACAGATAATCCGTATAACGAATCG
Source organism: uncultured Parabacteroides sp. (assembly GCA_963560035.1). Taxonomy (GTDB): domain Bacteria; phylum Bacteroidota; class Bacteroidia; order Bacteroidales; family Tannerellaceae; genus Parabacteroides. The sequence continues at coordinate 18,917 of CAUWMZ010000026.1, read as the reverse complement.
AATTATCATAGGCATTACGCATCTCCCGTTTATAAGTAGCCCGAATCGCCTCTACCCGATCCGGCATAAAAGTGCGGAACTCTTTCGGATATCGCTCTTGATAATTGAAATGAGAACCATATGTATGCAACACGATAAAGAGATCACCCTCCTCTTGCTCCAACTCTTTTTTCAAAAAAGGTAAAATATCTCCATCCAAACGGGAAGACTTACCCGTACCCACCAGACGAGCACTCATGTCTATAAAAGTATCTGCCTCCCGATAAAAGGAGCCGATCATGGATGTTGTCAATTTCTGGTTAGCGATTACAAGCGTCCGAAATCCAGCTTCCTTGAAAGCTGTCACAATACTTTTCTCTTTATACAAAATATCATAGTTCTCCGCACTAGCCGCCGAAAGAATGATTGGTACACTCTTATGTGTATTATTCGACTGAGTTACCGCATCGACATAACGAGTCAATCCATCTATCTTTTGAAGACGAGGAGTCGTATTACGCTCATATCCATACAATCCCCATTCCATCGCACGAGAAGTCTCACCCACAACCAATACATAAATCTCACGCTGTTTCCCTTGATGACCAACCCGGTAAGAATGAAACTTAAAATCCGCGGACGTAATATGATATTCACTATTCTTTTCTGCCTTATGAATGGCAAAATACAAATTATATAAGGCGTTAACCGGATACATATCGTCTTTCCAAGAAAAGCGATAATCTTGCACAGGCGATGAGAGTAAACTCAAGGCTAATCCAAGAAAAAACAATACGATACTCATTCCTTCCCACTTCCTTCTAAAACCACTTGATATCCGCTCTCGCATCCGAATGGAGCGAACAACAAGCCATAAAGTTGGCAATGTATACAAGAAAAAGACAAACGCGATAACTAATATAATGTTTCCCAACAATTCACTCGCCTCTGAAGCATTGGAACTGGTCAGATTTAAATACATATCGACAGCTATCACCGATTGACCAAAAAGATAAAGAAGCACCAGCTGCCCTCCATCCAATATAATCTTAGGCAAAAGACACAATACCACTATTCCCGGCTTACGTGCTAACAACAAAACCCCTAGCCAAAAGGCCAATGGCATCAATAAAGAGGCAACACCAGCCAATAAAGGTAACGGCTCCGTAAAGAGAAACACACAGTTAGGGACAACCAGCGATAAAGTGAGTAAAAAATATAAATGTTCTTGCGACGCAAGCCAATGCATCAATCTCGTAAAATACTTCATTCCCCTCTATTCTTTGTCAATATCCAATCATTACCTTAACCCAAACATCTTTCTCAAGATGTGTACATTAGCAAAGATAGATGTTCTTCGATAGATAAAATCACAAAAAATATTATACCTATATCTTATGAAGAATGGAGATAAACTCCTCGTTTGTCATCGCCAAAGACAGCTCCTTATAATTCACGTAATCTTCAAAATAATCACTAGCGATATCGGCCACAATCTCATTTCCATCTAAACCAAAAGAACTAACTAACTTCTCCACACGAGTACGCATCTGCCTAATTACCTGCAAACGATCCTCATAACGATCGGGCTTTTCCTGATCTGTCATATGCTCATTACGGGCGATTAAATATACCACTATATAAAATTTATCCACACTTCCAAACACCGGGACAAACATCGCTTTCTTTCCTTCGGGCAAATCTGCCAAGAACTGTTGTATTTTTGTCATCTGTCTGTATATATTATTTAGATTTTATTTCTGTTTCAACTGGCAAAAATAGTTTTTTTACGTGATAATCTCGACAATAAGACAAAAGTTTACCTTTGATCATACGAATCAATTATGGTCATTTACGAAAAATCAACGACTCTATTCCGCCTATTTATAATAAGCAAACTTTTTATTTAACACAACATCACTGCTGCCTATCATGAAATTTATATTTCAAAAGATCTATTTGGACATAGAAAGATCAATTTAACCAACCATTATGACACTATTTCATGATTATTCCGTAAGTTTGTAACAAAACATAAAAACATGGTTAACATAGGAAAATACAACAAGCTTAAAATAGTGAAACTCTTAAGTTTCGGGGCATATTTGGATGGAGGAGACAATTTAGAGATCCTACTCCCTACCCGATACGTATCCAAAGACGCACAACCAGGCGATGAGGTGGAAGTATTTATCTATCATGACAACGAAGGACGATTGATAGCGACAACAGCTCATCCCTTAGCTACGGTTGGAGAGTTTCAATTCATGGAGGTAAAAGACGTGAATAACGCCGGAGCTTTCCTTGAATGGGGCATAATGAAAGATCTACTCGTCCCGTTCAAAGAGCAAAAGAAACCCATGAAAGAGGGACGCTGGTATTTGGTCTATGTCCGATTGGATCATGTGACCGGCCGCATCATGGCTTCCGCTCGTGTCGATAAATTTCTGAACAATACACCCGCCAATTATGAGCCTAATCAAGAGGTGGATCTACTAATAGCCGATGAGACTGAATTGGGCTATAAGGTGATCATCAATAATCAACACTGGGGATTAATCTATTACAACGAGGTGTTTCAACGCCTGGAAAAAGGGGAACGCATGAAAGGTTACATCAAAGAGATACGTGAAGATGACAAAATCGACGTGAGCCTTTCGCCTTTAGGGTATCAAAAGATTGGTGGTATAGCGGATGTAATACTTGATGCGCTCAGATCTCAGGGAGGTTACTTACCCGTGCACGATAAAAGCGAACCGGACATTATTTATTCACTGTTCCGCTGCAGCAAGAAAGCGTTCAAGCAAGCTATCGGAGCTCTTTATAAGCAACATTTGATCAACCTCGAAAAAGAGGGTATCAGATTAGTTGAGAAAAAGAAATAAAAATCATTTATCTCTTTTTCCCTTAAAAAATATCCGCGATACCTGATCATAAGCATCGCGGATATTTTATATCAATCAATATCTATCCGTATCAATCCAATTTCAACACAGCCAAGAACGCCTTTTGCGGAACTTCGACTGTACCGATCTGTTTCATACGCTTCTTTCCCTCTTTTTGCTTCTCAAGCAATTTACGCTTTCGAGAGATATCACCACCATAACACTTAGCAGTCACATCCTTACGAACAGCCTTAATTGTCTCACGTGCGATGATCTTCGCCCCTATGGCCGCTTGAATAGCGATATCAAATTGCTGACGCGGTATCAACTCTTTTAATTTCTCACACATCCTACGGCCGAAGCTGACACTATTATCCACGTGCGTTAATGTTGACAAGGCATCAACCGGCTCTCCATTCAATAGGATATCCAATTTCACTAATCGACTCGGACGATAATCATGCAAATGATAATCGAAAGAGGCATATCCCTTAGAGATGCTCTTCAACTTATCGTAAAAGTCTATCACGATCTCGCCTAATGGCAAATCATAATGAATCTCAACACGATCTCCTGAAATATATTCCTGCTTGATCAAAACGCCACGCTTTCCAAGACATAACGTCATGATCGGACCGATATAAGTTGTATTCGTAATCACGGATGCTCGAATAAAAGGCTCATCTATATGATCGATCAATGTCGGATCGGGCAATCCTCCCGGATTATGCACCTCTATCTCCTCGCCCTTCTTCGTATGGACAATGTAAGAAACGTTCGGGACAGTCGTAATGACATCCATATTAAACTCTCGATCCAAACGCTCTTGTACGATCTCCATATGCAACAAACCCAAGAAGCCACAACGGAACCCAAAACCCAAAGCAGCGGAGCTCTCCGGCTGAAAAGTCAAGGAAGCATCATTCAGTTGGAGCTTCTCTAATGAAGCACGCAAGTTTTCAAAGTCTTCACTATCAATCGGATAAACACCGGCAAAGACCATTGGTTTCACCTCTTCGAAACCGGCAATAGCCTCTTTCGCCGGACGGGCCACATGAGTGATCGTATCACCTACACGTACTTCACGAGAGGTTTTTATTCCAGAAATAATATAACCCACATCACCTGTACGAATTTCTTTTCGAGGACACATATCCAACTTCAAGACACCAACCTCATCCGCATCATATTCTTTACCCGTCGCGATAAACTTCACATGATCACCCGAATGAATGACACCATTCTCCACCTTGAAATATGCGATAATACCACGGAATGGATTGAAAACAGAATCGAAAATCAAGCACTGCAACGGAGCTTCCGGATCTCCTTTAGGTGCGGGCACCTTCTCTACGATAGCATTCAAGATCTCAGTAACACCCTCACCTGTCTTTCCGCTCGCACGTAAGATATCCTCACGAGGACAACCTAACAACTCTACTATTTGGTCTTCAACCTCATCCGGCATAGCGCTTGGCAAATCGATCTTATTCATCACAGGAATGATTTCCAAATCATTCTCAATCGCCATATATAGATTAGAGATTGTCTGCGCTTGAATACCTTGAGCAGCATCCACGATAAGCAACGCACCCTCACAAGCGGCAATTGAACGAGACACCTCATACGAAAAGTCTACGTGACCCGGAGTATCAATCAAATTTAATATGTAATCTTCCCCTTTGTAGTTATACTGCATTTGGATCGCATGACTTTTTATCGTTATGCCACGCTCACGCTCCAAATCCATATCATCCAAGACCTGCGCTTGCATATCCTTCCCCTCAACAGTCTTCGTATATTCTAACAAACGATCTGCCAAGGTACTTTTCCCATGGTCTATATGGGCGATAATGCAAAAGTTGCGGATATTCTTCATTCTATATTATTCGTTATTTTTATAATTAAAGCAAAAGCGAGATTCTTTATTCTTTTTTACCGGCGCAAATATAGTGTTTTTTTTCAAATCATTTTACATCTATAAGTGACTTACGGAGATACAAAAGAATGATGGCTCTCGAATGGGATTATCTCTTTTTTAAAGGCCTTTGAAGTGTTTTTTTATCCTAAATGCTTACTTTTGGCATTTCATTTGTTATTTGAATTACATGTCATGACTATACAAGAGATTTATAAAACATATAATCGCATTATCGGCTCTTTAGACTGCAAAGAGCTAAAAAACGCATTTGACTATATTCAGGGACTTATTGCGGGAACTCGCAAATATTCTTTTCAAGATAGGCTAAATGAATTGCAAGACACATATAAATACATGTTGCGCTATCGAGTGGAAGGAGTCAAGGATCCAATGCAAGAGCAAATATATAAAAATCTTATCGCCTCTAGTTATGAGTTAGCGGATACGTTAAGGCATCAAGCCTTGGCCGTCGACTCTCCGCTTACCTTTTACAGCTACCGACGTATCGGAGAGAAAAAAGAAGAATGCTACAATCAAATTCATAAGACCTTAAGTATCACCTCTGATAAAGACTTGAGAACAAATCCTCAAGCGCAAATGGAGACACAATTGCAATTTGAGGCAGCCCTTATCAGCCTATTTAACAAGATTTGGACTTCTGATGCGTTAAAGAAAGATGAAGAGGTCTGTATCCGTGAAATCATACGTGATGACGAACTGCCTTTTATTGTTGGATGCCAAATCGTTTCTGCTCTCATCATGGGACTGCAAGCCGCTTTTGACGAAAATAAACTTACACTTCTGTTCGACACGGTTAACCATGAGAATGAGGAGGTGCGCATTCGTGCATTGATAGGTATCTTATTAACGCTTTATACTTACAGAAAGAGAACCTATCTCTACCCCTGGATTGAGGAAAGGCTTTGTGAAACAGCAGAGCATTTTAACGGTTTTACCAAAGCGTTACGAACAATTACTTTACATTTCATTCTGGCGAGAGAAACAGAAAAGATCTCCCGTAAATTGCAAAATGAGATCATCCCTGAAATGATCAAGCTGGAGCCGAAATTAAAGTTAAAGGATTTTAATCCGGATTTGCCGGGTGAAGATATGAATCCTGAATGGCAAAATATATTAGCTAACAGTACTCTTGAGAAAAAGATGATGGAATTCAACGAACTGCAACAAGAAGGGGCGGACGTGATGCACTCCACATTCATCCATCTCAAAAGCTTCCCATTCTTTCGTGAGGTAAGCAACTGGTTTCTCCCTTTTACGACCCAACATTCGGCACTGCGCAATATATCAAACAATCTGACAGAATCTAAGGCACTAAACTCCATGAGTCTTGCCATCTCTATGTGTAACTCTGATAAGTATTCGCTTTTCCTTAGTATGATGCAACTACCGGAACAGGCCAGACAAATGATGATGGGAGAATTTAATGGACAAGCGATCGAAATGTTACAACAAAACAGGGAGGATACGATCAATAAAAACGGTTCGTTTGACATTATCTCAAGGCAGTATATTCAAGATTTATATCGATTTTTTAAATCTTATCCTTCTCATCTGGACTTTGATGACATATTCTCATTGCCTCTTGATTTTCATAATCTATCGTTATTGCAACCATACATCAATGATGAGGAGAGCCTTACGACTATCGCTGAGTTTTACCTAAGAAAAAACTATTTCGATGACGCGCTCACTGTCTATAACAAATTGTCTCAGGCAAAAAAAGAGGGCAGCGATGTTCTTTTCCAAAAAATAGGTTATTGTAAACAGATGGATAACGATATCGCTGGCGCTTTGGAAGCTTACCTAAAAGCGGACTTGATTAATCCGGACAGTAAATGGACCATACGACGAATAGCCGGCTGTTACCGTACTTTAAAACAACCTAAAGAGGCACTCTTATATTATCATCGCTATGAATCGCTAAAACCAGGGGATCTCTCCATTCAAATCAGCATTGGACATTGTCATCTTGAACTTAAGAACTATAACGAAGCCCTGAAATATTATTTTAAAGTGGATTATTTAGATAATGACAATACGAAAGCCTGGAGACCTATCGCTTGGTGCTCATTCCTTACGGGGAAATTTGAACAAGCGCGTAATTATTACGAAAAGATTATAAACAATAAACCCAACACACAGGACTTCTTAAATGCGGGACATACGGAATGGGCTTTGAAAAATATTAAAAAGTCTATCGATTTTTATCAAAAAGCGATCCAAAAAGAATTTGGAAACTTCGCCAAATTTCTTGAGCTATTTAATTCTGATATGCCGGATTTAATAGCTGCCGGTATCGAAGAAGAGGAAATACCGCTGATGTTGGACCAACTTCGTTATTCTATAAGCGAATGATCGCTATCCTCTATTTTCCAATTATCTATCGCAATCATACACTTTAGATAATGATTTATACATAAAAATCCGCAAGCCTCAAATTGATCTAATTATAGAGACTTGCGGATTTATTCTTATATGTTCAATCTCAACGAATCGTTTGATCTGCTGAATTTTGCGATACTTTCGAATAACACTCTCGACACAAAGGCTCGTATTCAGCCTGCTCTCCTAAAAGAACGCGCTGATCATCGTTCACGATACGGTGAGAAACATAAGCTAAACGACCACATTTGACACAAATAGCATGTACTTTAGTTACCTCGTCCGCAATGGCGCACAACTCCGGCATCGGTCCAAACGGCACACCTTTATAGTCCATATCTAATCCTGCCACTATCACACGAATGCCTTTTTCCGCTAACTGATTGCAAACCGCCACCAATCCTTCGTCAAAGAACTGAGCCTCATCAATGCCAACTACATCAATCTCTGAAATAAAGCGTAAAATTCCCTTTGACGAATCAATCGGTGTAGATGGAATCGAATTGCTATCGTGTGAGACGACACACTCACATGAATAACGGGTATCAATAGTGGGCTTAAAAATTAATACTCGCTGTTTAGCGAACTTTGCCCGTTTCATACGTCGTATCAGTTCTTCTGTCTTTCCCGAAAACATCGAGCCACAAATAACCTCTACACGTCCTTGACCGGGATATTGAAATATATGTTCTTCAGTTGAAAAAGCCATGATTTTTTATTTTCCACAAAAGTACAACAAATAATAGTCTCACTCTTGAATACCTAATAAATCTCTCGCATTCGCTAAAGATGCTTCTGTCAAAGAAGCGCCACTTAACATCCGAGCTACCTCTTTTACTCGCTCTTTATCATTCAATTGTTTAATTCGAGTAACTGTTCGATCGCCCTCATCGCGTTTATAAACGAAGTAGTGCGCCTGTCCTTTCGCAGCTATTTGGGGTAAATGCGTAATGGCGAAAACTTGCATCTTCGTCCCTAATGTTTTCATAATATCACCCATCTTATCCGCTATGTCGCCAGAGACACCCGTATCAACCTCATCAAATATAATTGTAGGCAATGCCGTAAAGCCGGCGATCATCGCTTTAATACAAAGCATTAAACGAGAGATCTCACCACCGGAAGCTGTCTGTGCCACCGGCTGCAATTCCGCACTCTTATTGGCAGAAAACATAAACCGCACATCATCCATTCCATCACTCTCCGGCTCCACGCGCGGCTCGATATCCACACGAAAACGAGCGTTTGGCATCCCCAACGGAACTATCATCTTCTCTAACTGAGAGGCCATCGCGACAGAGGCTACCTTACGCTGCTCACTTAACACAGACGCCTGCTGAAGAAGCTCCTTGTAAGAGACATCCAATTCTTGCTCGAGTGAAGTGATACGCTCATCGAAAGAGTCTATCGCCAACAATCGTTCCGCATACTGATCGCGTAAGGCTATTAATTCGGCCACAGTCGATACGCGATGTTTTTGCTGCAATGAATAAAGCACATTAAGTCGCTCATTCACCCAATCCAAGCGTTCCGGATTAAACTCTACATCTTCTTTCATCACATCCACCTCCGAAGCTAAATCGCTTAGATCGATATATGATGAACGAATACGTTCTGAGACTTCACCTGCCTTAGGAAAATATCTCAATAAAAATTCCGTGGTCGACAACGACTCTTTCAGTAACTGAACAACACCATATTCCTCTCCATTTAGTAGTTCAGCCACTTTATATAACGACCCTTTTATCTCTTCTGCATGAGATAACGTTTCTTGCTCCAGTTCCAACTCCTCTTGCTCCCCCTGCTTTAGATCGGCCTCATTCAGCTGATCTAATTGAAAGCGGATATAATCCTCTTCTTGCTTGCTACTTTCCGCTAAACGCTTTAACTCTTTCAGTTCTTTTCGCAGACCTTGATAACGAGTATATTCTTTTTTATATAAAATCAATAATATCTCATTCTCCGCCATAACATCTATCACCTTGAGTTGAAAACGATTGTCTCCTAAAAGCAAATTCTGGTGTTGAGAATGAATATCTATCAGTTGAGCGCCTAGCTCCCTTAATACATTCAAGGATACAGGAGAGTCGTTGACAAACGCACGAGACTTACCCGAAGAATAAAGCTCTCTACGCAAAATGCAACAATCCGCGTCATAATCTAGATCGTGACCTATAAAAAATGACTCCATTTGATATTTAGATACATCAAACACAGCCTCTATAATGCACTTATCTGACTCTTTCTTAATACTTTTTCCGTCCGCTCTTTGTCCTAAGACTAATGATAAAGCACCCAAAATGATAGATTTTCCCGCACCTGTCTCACCCGTTATCACAGAAAATCCTTTCTCGAAACGAATATCCAAACTATCTATCAACACAAAATTCTGAATAAATAAGGACTTCAGCATAGCATTCTATATCTATTAGTTTCACGAAACACACTAGAGCATTTTCACTTACAATAGGCCCTATAAATCGGCCTACAAAGACAAGACATCCTCACAACCTTATTTTAATAAGTCTATCAATCTGTTTACAATATCAGATGCGACCTCCTTCTTAGATTTCAAGGGAAAATCGATTCTCTCGCCTGCACGATCTAAAATAGAGATTTTATTTGTATCACAACGGAAACCTGCCCCTTTATCTCTCAATGAATTTAGAACGATAAAATCTAAATTTTTTCGTTCTAATTTATTTTTGGCATGAGCCGTCTCATCATCAGTCTCTAAAGCAAAGCCGATCAAAAGTTGACCTTCCTTCTTTAAGGAGCCCAATGTCGCCGCAATATCCTTATTGGGAATCAAACGCAAAGACATCTCCCCTTCCGACTCACGCTTAATCTTGCGCTCCGCCGCATGCTCAGGGCGATAATCCGCTACCGCAGCGGACAATATCGCCACGTCACTATCCGGGAAAAGAGCTATCGCCGCTTGATACATCTCTTCGGCAGACTCAACATCTATACGCTTTATTAATGGATGATTCACCTTCAACGAAACAGGTCCTGCTATCAGACTCACTTCAGCGCCCCTCTCAGCACAAGCTTCGGCCAAGGCAAAACCCATCTTTCCGGAAGAATAATTACCAATAAAACGAACCGGATCAATCTTTTCATAAGTAGGCCCGGCCGTAATAAGAACTCTCTTTCCTCGTAAATCTTCCTGTGCCGAAAAAAAAGACTCTAACACATCAATTATCTTATCAGGCTCCTCCATTCGCCCTTTCCCTACCAAATGACTCGCCAACTCTCCGGAGGCCGGCTCTATGATATGATTACCAAAAGAGCGCAAACGATCCAAATTAGACTGAGTTGATGGATGGGCAAACATATCCAAATCCATAGCGGGAGCTACAAATACAGGAGCCTTACAAGAGAGATAGGTTGTCACTAACATATTATCGGCAACACCATTCGCCATCTTCCCTATCGTAGAAGCGGTGGCGGGAGCGATTAGCATAGCGTCAGCCCATAAGCCCAGATCTACATGACTATTCCACGTTCCATCCCTGTTAGAAAAAAACTCGCTAATTACCGGATGCTGACTTAAAGTCGATAAGGTCAAAGGTGTTATAAACTCCTTTCCCGCCGGTGTTATTACCACTTGTACCTCGGCTCCCCTTTTCACCAATCCACGTATCAAATAAGCCGCTTTATAAGCCGCGATACTTCCTGTAACACCTAAAATAATATGTTTCCCTTTCAACATGATTAAATCGCTAATCGTTCAAAGACTGTTTCTCTTCCGCTCACTTCGAATTAAATCCTCTCAAACGAATCTCCGTCAACATCTTCTTTGTATTCAAAGGGAAATCGCCATTCATTATCCAAGCATAATAGCTCGGGTCTGTATGTAAAACATCTACAACCAAACGACCTTTATATTTTCCAAAATTGAAAACCTCTTCTCCCTTATCATTATAGACCATGCGCCCGGCAAAATCCACGTTGTTGGAATAACTTGAATATTTAGACAAGAAAGCCACATCATTCTTTAAATCGGGATAACGATCCAACTGAGCTTTTAAGACTTCATACGTCGCCATCGTATCCGCAGCCGCCGTATGAGCATTCTCTAAACTTTTTCCACAATAAAACTTATAGGCGGCAGACAACGTTCGTTGCTCCATCTTATGAAAAATTGTCTGTACATCAATAAAGTTCCTGCGATTCAAATCTATGTCCACTCCCGCACGCAAAAACTCTTCCGCCAATAAAGGAATATCAAAGCGATTAGAATTGTAACCCGCCAAATCACATCCCTCAATTTGAGCAGCCAGTGTCTTAGCTATGGATTTAAAAAGAGGACAATCTTTCACATCCTCATCCGTTATGCCATGAATTGCCGTCGATTCAGGAGGAATTGGCATTCCCGGATTAATTCGATAAGTCTGAGTCTCTTCTTTTCCATTAGGAAACACTTTCACATAAGAGAGCTCTACGATACGATCTTTTACAATATTTATACCCGTAGTCTCCAAGTCAAAGAAGATCAACGGATTTTTTAAATTCAACTGCATTTTCCTCAGATTAATAATTCAACATCATTGGCATCAACAACATCAAAAGATCTTCATTCTCCTCATTCTCAGAAGGAACTATCAATCCCGCTCTTGAAGGATCCGCCAAAACTAAAACAACCTCATCTGAGTTGATATTACCTAAAATCTCTATTAAATAGGTTGCCTTAAAACCAATACTCAACTCCTCACCCTCAAACTGACAAGAAATATGCTCCTCTGCCGAAGTTGAGAAATCTATATCTTGAGCGGATACGGTCATTATGTTATCCTTCAAATGCAATTTTACCAAGCTACTAGCTTGATTAGAAAAGACAGAAACACGTTTCAACGCATTTAAGAAAGATAAGCGATCAATAATTACTTTATACGGATTATCTTGAGGAATAACACTATTATAATTAGGGTAACGTCCCTCTATCAAGCGACACACCATCTCAAAGTTTGGGCAAACGACATAAGCGTTATTTTCATCGAACTTGATTGTCACCTGATCTTGCTCTTTTGCCAACAAGTTTCTCAATAAATTTGCCGGCTTTTTAGGCAAAATAAAAGAAGCACGCTCCGCAGATTTAACAGAAAGGCTACGTAATCGAACCAACTTACGGCCATCAGAAGCGACAAAAGTCAAATCGTCCGTGTGAATATCAAAATAGATACCATTCATAACCGGACGAAGCTCATCCTCTCCTGTCGCGAAAAGCAGACGACTGATACCATTTAATAAGATCTGCGCATCCATAGAGATAGCGATCGCATTATCACTCAATGCCCTTTGTTGAGGATAGGTATCACCTTTCTGACCAATGAAATTATATTTACCATTCTGAAAATGGATAAATATCTCCAAATTATCATCATTGATATCAAACGTCAAAGGCTGCTCCGGAAGTTCCTTTAAAGGATCAAGCAATATCTTAGCAGAAACAGCAAACGATCCGGCACCTTTAGCGTTCATCACCTCCACTGTTGTCACCAAACGTGTCTCAGCATCAGCAGCCGTAACCGTTAAGACATTTCCTTCCAAATCAAAAAGAAAGCAATCCAAGATCGGCAAAGAATTTTTGGAAACGATAACCTTACTTATTGATTGCAAACGCGATAATAGCGCGGTGCTGGATACCTCAAATCTCATAGCTTTAAATTTTTATATTGTTTTTTTTATTATCATTTTAAGATGAGAAAACTCTCATAAAACAGCTTTTTAGCCGAACAAAATTAAGCAAATTTTCGTTCTATATCAACATAAGTCTCCAAATCTTTCTAACAACAAAAAGCCTCTCCCTGAATAACTTCAGAGAGAGGCCTTGTTATATAAAAACTCCTTACAGTGATTATTTAGCGAAATAATCTTTTACTGCTTCATTAGGAATCATTTCTTCTTGGAAGATATATGCGCCTGTTTTCGGAGACTTAACCATTTTGATCACCTTGGAATAAGTACGACCGTCACCTTTCTTAAATGTTGCAACTGCTTTTTTTGCCATAGTTTAAAATCTCCTCTTACTTAATTTCTTTGTGTAACGTCATCTTTTTCAAGATCGGGTTATATTTCATCAACTCCAATCTCTGAGTTGTATTCTTTCTGTTTTTGGTAGTGATATAGCGAGACATACCCGGCATTCCACTTTCCTTCTGCTCTGTGCACTCAAGGATTACCTGTACTCTATTTCCTTTTGCTTTCTTTGCCATTTTCTATATCCTCCAAATTATGCGTTCAAATATCCTTTTTCTGCCGCCATCTTGATAGCTGCATCTAAACCTAACTTATTGATAGTACGAAGGCCAGCTGCAGATACATTCAAACTAACCCAGCAATCTTGTTCTACCCAATAAAACTTTTTTGTAAACAGGTTGACATTGAACTTACGTTTCGTTCTTCTCTTTGAGTGAGAAACGTTGTTTCCAACCATTGCTCTCTTTCCAGTAATTTGACAAATTTTAGACATTTTCCAATCTGTTCTTTTAAATTATACGAAATTTAAGTCAACTCCTGCTATGTGTCTTCCCTTTCTGAACTAGCATCATGAACAAAAACGAAGATTCTAATAGAGTCTTAATCTTACAGGGCGCAAAGGTAGAAATTATTTTTATTTATACGCAATATTTCAAACACTTTTTTCAACTATTTCTACTTCTCTTTTTTTAATGTCTCATATGCGTCTTCCATCACCTCACACTACCCACTAAAACAGAGCTCGATCACATCCCCTATATAATTAATGTATAAGGCTCCTCATATCCTTTCATACCATTATGACGAAAGAGTCACTATTACGCCTTTTTCCTGTCTTTTTGTCACGCCATTTTTCCCATTTCTTCTTTGGCACTTGTTTTGCATAAAGCCTTTCGGACATTTAAACTATCCAAATGTCACAAATTAGATTTTTCAAGACGAATTAAAAACAATATAAGATATAAAACTATGAGTAGCAAACAAGGCAATATCGGAGTTACATCGGAAAACATTTTCCCGATCATTAAAAAGTTTTTATACAACGATCACGAGATCTTCCTTCGTGAACTTGTATCCAATGCAGTAGACGCTACACAGAAACTAAAAACACTTTCTTCTGTTGGTGAGTTCAAGGGTGAATTGGGCGATTTAACCGTTAGAGTTAAGTTTGACGATAAAACCATTACGATCTCAGACCGAGGTATCGGTATGACCGCTGAAGAAATTGACAAATACATCAACCAGATCGCATTCTCCGGCGCAGAAGAGTTCGTCGAGAAATACAAGAATGATGCGGCGGCCATCATCGGTCATTTCGGGTTGGGATTCTACTCTTCCTTCATGGTTTCTAAAAAAGTAGAGATCGTCACTAAATCATACAAAGAGGGCGCTGTCCCCATGAAATGGAGTTGCGACGGCACACCGGAATACACTTTGGAAGAGACAACCAAAGACGACCGTGGTACGGATATCATCCTTTACATCGATGACGAGAACCAAGATTTCTTGAATAAAGACAAAATCAACGGCCTATTGACAAAATACTGCCGTTTCTTACCGGTTCCTATCGCATTTGGAAAGAAACAAGAGTGGAAAGACGGCAAATATGTCGATACGGAAGAAGACAATATCATCAATGACACGAAACCGGCATGGGTACGCAAGCCATCTGAACTAACAGACGAGGACTACAAGAAGTTCTATCGCGACCTATACCCTATGAGCGAAGAGCCTTTGTTCTGGATTCACTTGAATGTAGATTATCCGTTTAACTTAACCGGTATCCTCTACTTCCCGCGTATCAAGAGCAACATCGACTTACACCGCAATAAGATTCAATTATATTGCAACCAGGTGTTTGTCACTGATTCCGTAGAGGGCATTGTTCCTGAATTCTTGACATTGTTGCATGGCGTATTGGACTCTCCTGACATTCCGTTGAACGTCTCACGTTCTTATCTACAAAGTGACCAAAACGTGAAGAAGATCTCCAACCATATCACCAAGAAGGTCGCTGATCGATTGGAAGAGATCTTCAAGAACGATCGTAGCCAATTTGAGGAAAAATGGGACAGCTTGAAATTATTCATCCAATATGGCATGTTGACCGACGATAAATTCTATGATCGCGCTATCAAATTTGCCTTATTAAAAGATATAGAAGGCAAATATTTCACGGCAGAAGAATACAAGAACTTAATCAAGGACAACCAAACAGACAAAGAAGGCAACTTGATCTATCTATATACAACCAACAAAGATGAGCAATACAGCTATATCCAAGCCGCTAAAGACAAAGGTTACAGCATATTGGAAATGAACGGACAGCTGGATGTTCACGCCATCGGGCAATTAGAGCAAAAATTCGAGAAGAGCCGCTTTGTCCGCGTTGACAGCGACACGATCGACAACTTGATTCGCAAAGAAGACGCCAACAAGGTAACGCTTAGCGAAGAGCAAAAGAATGCGCTACAAACCGTATTCAAGAGCCAAATGCCAAAATTGGAGAAATCTGAGTTTTATGTCACATTCGAGGCCTTAGGCGAAAACGCCAACCCTGTCATGTTGACACAAAGCGAATATATGCGAAGAATGAGAGAGATGTCCGCCATGCAACCCGGCATGTCTTTCTATGGCGAAATGCCGGAAAGCTATAACTTCGTGCTTAACACAGATCACTCTTTAATAAAGAAGGTCTTAAACGACGAGGAGAATGCTTGTGACGAGAAATTGAAGCCAATCCTTGGTGATATCAAAGGATGGGAAGCTCGTCAAGCAGACCTAAGAGAAGCTCAAGGCAAGAAAAAAGAGGAAGAGATTACGGCACAAGAGAAAGAAGACATGACCAACACAAATCATAAGTTGGATGAATTACGTGAGCAACGTGATAAGATCTTAGCTGAGTATGCCGGCACAAACAAGACCATAAGCCAATTGATAGACTTAGCTCTATTGGGCAATGGATTATTAAAAGGCGAGGCGCTAAGCAAGTTTATCAAACGTAGCGTTGAGTTAATTGGATAATTTTCCCTTTCGAATAAGCGAAAGCCGTTTTCCCTCAAGGAAGACGGCTTTTTTCTTTTTTATCACCACACAAACCCCTACAAGATAAACAACATTCCTTAAGGAATAAGGAATATTCATAATTTACAAAAATACTTCTTACATTTGGAGCTTGAAATAAAGAAAAACTTATGAGAAAATTAACCATTATTATATCTTACCTATTGATGCTCATCCAATTCACCTTTGCTCAAAAGGTCGGATTAGTGCTCAGTGGAGGTGGCGCAAAAGGCGCCGCGCATATCGGGGTCATCAAAGCTTTAGAGGAAAACAATATTCCGATAGATTACATCACCGGTACATCTATGGGTGCTATCATTGGCAGCTTATACGCTATGGGTTATACTCCGGAAGACATGCTTCAACTCATGATGTCCAAGGAATTCTCTTATTGGCAGACCGGCACTGTAGAAGAGGAATATACCTATTATTTCAAGGAGCCATACCCCACTCCGGAGTTTGCTCATTTCTCCATAGACATGTCAGATTCCCTACAAATCAAGGCCAGCTTTTTACCTCAAAGCCTTATTAATCCTATACAGATGAATCAAGCGTTCATGGCTCTTTTCTCGCAGGCTACCGCCAAAGCGGGATGGAACTTCGACAACCTGTTCGTCCCTTTTCGTTGTGTCGCCTCCAACATTTACACCAAACGCCCCATTATTTTCAAAAACGGAGATTTAGGTGATGCGGTACGCGCCTCTATGACTTTCCCCTTTTTTTTCCAACCGATATGGAAAGACAGCATACCCCTATTTGATGGAGGTATCTATGACAACTTTCCGGTAGGACCTATGAAAAACGCATTTCACCCGGACTTCATTTTTGGCTCTATCGTATCTGGCGGAGACAACAAGCCGTCAGAGAATCCTTATACGCAAATCGAGACTATGATTATGCAAAAAACAGACTATGAGGTGCCCGAAGATGATGGCATGGCTATCAAGTTTAATTTTCCCGATGTCTCCCTTTTGGATTTCCAAAAAGGAAAAGAGCTGATGGACATTGGCTATAAACGCACAATGTCTTTAATCGACTCCATCAAACAGCGCGTAAAAAGAGAAGTACCCCTCAATGAAGTCAACGCTCACCGCAAAAGCTACAAGGAGAGCCTTCCGCCTCTCGTATTCAAAAACATATACATTACAGGCGTCACGGAATCACAAAGAAAATATATCGAAGCGCAATTGCATAAAGATATCAACCATGAATTCTCCATGGAAGAATTCAAGAGAGCCTACTTCAAGATGCTGACCTACTCAAAGATCAAAGAAATCATGCCTCATGCGGTCTACAACCGAAAAGAGAAGAAATTCGACCTTTACCTAAACGTAAAGATGAAAGAGGAAATCATGGTCAGTTTCGGTGGAAATGTCTCGTCACACCAGGCGAATCAGCTCTATTTGGGACTAGGCTATAAATATCTTGGGCGATTTGCCGCCGATGTCAACGCCAATTTCCAGGTGGGCAACTCCTTTAGCGGAGTAATGCTCAACGGACGTATGTATTTGCAAACCCGCATCCCGACCTACTTAAGCTGGCAAGGCGTATTCTCCGACAAAAGATATTCCGAAAGCCAATCACTTTTTTATGAGGATGTCGTACCGGCCATGATCAAACAGAAAGAGCTGTACATGAAATTAAAACTTGGATTCCCTTTTCTTAACCAAGCGAAAGCTGAAATCGGATTCGCTTATGGCAGACTAAACGATTTTTATCTGCAAAGCACAACAATCCCCTTCCCGAACGCCACATTCGACCATAGCTGGTACGATTTGTTTAGCGGCTCACTTAGCATTGTGCAAAACTCATTAAACGCAAAGCAATATCCCATTAGCGGAAAGCAACAGTTTATAACCGCTCAATATGTCACCGGCACGGAAAAATACACCCCCTCACCTACTTCAGCGGTAACGGAAGATCCCATCAGTCGTAAAACACACAGCTGGCTGCAACTGAAAGGACGCTGGAATCAATATCAAACATTCAACAAATATTTCAATTTGGGATATCTTGCGGAAATGGTCATATCCAGCAAAAACCTAATGGGCAATTATACGGCAAGCGTATTGCAAGCTCCCGCTTTTACGCCAACTCCACATAGCGAAATTGTCTTTAACGAAGCCTTTAGAGCCAATCAGTATGTCGCATTCGGACTTACACCTATCTTTAAAATCAACAAGCTTTTGCACGCTCGACTGGATTTATATGGCTTTGCGCCACTTTATGAGATACAAAAAACAACACCGGAAAAGAATCCCTATGTCGGAATACCCCATTATGGCAAATTTTTGCACTCCTTTAAATACATGGGAGAAGCCACTGTTGTCTTACAGCTACCTTTTATTTGTATCAGCCTATACGCCAATGGATATAGCTATCCTAGCAAGAATTTTAACTTTGGACTAAATATTGGCTACTTAATCTTTAATCCAAAAATGTTAGATTAATTTGAAAAAAAAACGCAAAATATTTGCACAATCAAAAGAAAGCAGTACCTTTGCACTCGCAATCGAGAAACAATGGCTCGCTAGCTCAACTGAATAGAGCATCTGACTACGGATCAGAAGGTTATAGGTTTGAATCCTATGCGAGTCACTTATTTCAAAGATCGCATAAGAATACATTTTGGCTCGCTAGCTCAACTGAATAGAGCATCTGACTACGGATCAGAAGGTTATAGG
>CAUWMZ010000025.1:0-24492 GCA_963560035.1 uncultured Parabacteroides sp. | reverse complement strand
AGAATCAGTCACAAAATGAGTCATATAACAAATTAATCTATATAATGTCTATTGTATATTTCATTGAGCGATTGATAAACCTTGGTGTAAAGGTCTTGCATGGTTTTCATGCAGTCAATGAAATTTTCGGTCTGTTTGCTTACGGTTATCATTGTTCACCCCCTTTCTTTGCTTGTTCAGCTTGTTTTGCCAATTCCGCTTCATTGATGGAATCATAAAGAAACTTGTTCACGAAGTAGATTTGACCTTTCCCGGTTACTTTGGTTGTGGTGGTAACAAGGGAATCGCCGTTGGGTTTCTGAATGACGGTCTTTTTGATTTCAAACAAACCGAGTTGCAAGGCTTTTTGCGTGGGTTGATTGTACATTTCGCCTTTCTTGCAAAGGTAGCCTTTTTCACGAAGCCAAACGAACAAGCGGTTTTGTCCTATTTCAACCCCATTTTGCTTGATGATACGTGCAAGTTCGCCCACCAAAATAGAGTGTTCCGAGGTTTCAACGGCTTTGGCGAATGTCGCCCCCGGCTGCAAGAACTTAATCGTACGTTGTTGTCCCTCATTCATTGAGGTAAGAGCATCGTTTTGGCATTGCAATACATAGTTCTTGCTTTCGGCTTTCTGCAATGCGGCTTGTTGACGTTCCATAGTGTCTTTCGCAAGCATCAATGCGCGTGCCATGATTTGTTCCGGGGTTTCATCTACCTTGGCGACCATGTAGCCACCATTCTTGCGGATGCTTGGCAAGATTTCACCGCATACCCAATCTTGGAATTGTTCGGCTTCTTTCTTCCTTGATTGGAAGATGCACTTATACAAGTTCGGTTCAGTGATGAAGTTGAGTTGTTGGATTCCGCCATTTGTAGGGGTGTTGACACTAACAACCCCCTTTTGATTAAGTCTTGACTTAACATTTCTTGCACCACCATTAAGGTAAAGTGCTTTTGTGACATCTGCAAGGCAAAACAATGGTTCGCCACTTGCACTTATCGAAGTGCGGATTTGCCCGAATTGGGCATTCTCAAAAATTTTAATTGATTCTTTCATTGTAAGACGTTTTATGAAAGTTTCAGGCAATAGAAAAACGGCATTGCCTTTCCCGTCGTCTTACACCATCAATGGCAGTGAGTGCATTAACACTTCACACGGGGGTACAATGCCGATATATGTTTCCGTAAGGGTATAAAAATACCGCCAACGGATTATGTTTGCGGTTCTTGCGTTCCGCCATTGATGTATGTAAGACACAACAAAAGTAGCAAGATTTCTTGAAACCGCAATAATTTTCGGAGCAAATTTAGTAATTTATTTGGTTTGTGGGTTACTATAAAACATTAGATTGCAAACAAAAAGGGCGTAAAGCCCTTTTGTGTTATTTAAGGTCTTGTTTTCGCATAAACAGACCAACCGCTTGCCCGGGCATTTTGGCATCTTTAGAATCCATTTCATAAGACAGGACAAGACCTTTGTATTCCCACCAATATGTGCCATCTTTCAAAATGGGTTCACCGTATAACTTTTTGAGTTCTTCAAAGCATTCTTTCTTAAATGTCCTTGACACATAAAATAAGATATTGTTGATTTGGTACTTTTTAAAAGTAAGAACCACGTCTTCAATGTTGGCAGTTTCAATCATGCAATAATCTTCATCCAATCTTGCATAACCACCACCGTTTTTAACATCCCCGATAAGGGTCAAAACTTTAAGATGCTTTGTCACAGAATCATTGAGCATTACGGGATAAATGCCCGGTCTTGATTCAAGATATTTGATTGTTCCTTTTTGTGCGAATGCAATAATGGCAAACAAACACAACACAAATGACAATAGTATTTTCTTCATTTTGATAGAATTAAGTTATAATACAGCGGCAATTTTTTTCACGTTTGCAAGTTTTTGAATAAACGACTTATCCCGTTTGGCAGTAATCATATCATATTCGGCTTGCAGATTCAACAACAAGTGTGCAGGAATGTCCATTGCTTGTTCACAAAGCAAAGCAAACTTGGTATTCACGGCTCGTTTACCCCTTACAATGTCATTCAAAACAGTATATGAAACCCCCATATCGGCGGCAAGTTGTTTTTGAGATATTCCCCGACATTCGATTTCATCTTTGAGCAAATCACCCGGATGCGTGGGTTCAAACGGTTCAAGATTATTTGCTATCATTTTAGGGTCTATTCCTTTAACTGTAATCATAATTGCTTTATTTATAATGATTTGACAATTCCAATATATTACAGATGTAAACAATCGTTTCGCTTTCTTCTTCTATCACGGTAAATTCAATTCGATATTGGTCGTTTACCCTGATTGATGAAATGCCCGCCTTGTCGCCTTTTAGCACTTCATATCGCAATGATGGCAACCGAAACAAATCTTCAATCCTATTTGCGCTTTTAAGGTAATCAATGCCTTTGATATAACGTTTGATTATGTCAGGTTGAAAGCGGTGTTTCTTGTCACTTTTCCCGGTTTCGTAGAGTTCACGCAAATAATCCTTATCGAAATTTACAATCATATCATGCAGTCGTTTACTTTGCAAAGATAGGTCTTTTTTCTAAATCCGCAAAAAAGTTGATTTGTTTTTTTAGAACAAAGTCATTTTTTCGTTTACGCGCTATACGGAATAATATATGAACGTAGTGAATATATTATGTAGTATTATATATATTTCCTTTTCTTTTATAGCATTGCAAATGTATAATGGTGCAATGCAATTGCATAAATACATTGATAATCAGACATTTTACATGGTGTAAGTTTGTGATTTTCGATACTTTCTTTGGTCGTTTAATGCACTTTTTGCGGTGTTTCAAGTGCTACCAATAGCACATTTTCCCCATTTGAAATACAACCTTTATAATTTTGCATTGCAAGCGTTATGCAATTGCATCAATTTCACTTGCATTTGTATTGTAGGTTGTCAATCATATTTTGTGCCACCACTTTTTGAAGTTCAATCACGTTGATTGGGTCTTTACCAATGGCGGTGTCATAAGTCATTGTGCCGGACACGAACATTTGCAATGCCGATTCAAAATTTTCTTTGTCAACAACCCTTTCAAAGAGTTCAAACGTAAAGCCCAATGGTAAACCATATTTGCTTGCAAGTTGTGCTATTCTTTCCATATCTGCAATTTTATGATGTGTAACAGTTTAATTTTCAACACAAAGATACTTGCTTTATGCAAATGCAGTGCAAAAATGTGGATAAGTAAAGCATAAGTTAATGTGTTGTTATATATGTATCACTATGAAACACTATTACTTTTGTAGTTGATTTGTATAACACATAATTATCGGAAAAAATGAAAGAAGTTATTTTGGCATTACTGATTGCAAAGTTTTCAGGCGTGCGGAAAGACGTGTTGAACCACTTGGCACGAACTTTTGCGTTACAAGCGACCAACGAAAATGAAGCGAAAGCCCTTGTGGATAAAATCACCGATGCGCAAGTGAATGAGTTCGTTAAGGAGTTTCGCACCGATGTGGACAAGGAAGTGTCCGAAAGCAACAAAACCTTTGAAGCGAATTTGAAGAAGAAGTATGAATTTGTGGAAAAGGGCAAAAAGGTTGAACCCGGCAACTAAGACCCCGACCCAAACAATATTTCGGAAATCGTGAAATTGGCAGTTGCAGAAGCGGTTAAGCCGTTCCAAGAAAAGTTATCCGGCTATGAAGCTGATAATGTAGCAAAGACAAGGCTTCAAGCATTGAACGAGAAGTTGAACAATTGCAAGGATGAAAATTTCAAAGCCCAAACTTTGAAAGACTTTACCCGCATGAACTTCAAGGATGATGCAGATTTCAACGAATACTTGTCAGGTAAGGAAGCGGACATTGCCACGGCAAATCAAAACAAGGCAGATGCGGATTTAAGCAATTCCGGTGGAAGCCCGTTATTTTCACAAAAGGAAGAAAGCGGTATTTCAAAAGGCGTTGCCGAATACGTGGAAAACCTAAAGCCCGACAACGATACGTTCAAGGGCAAGGAAATTTAAGTATAACCCTAAATTGTTAGAACAATGTCATTGACAATTAAACGTAAAAAGGACAATCGCGTTGTTAAGTGTGTGCTTCATCGCGTTGCGGACATCCCCGGTGGTGTAACCGTTAAGGTTGCCGATTTGGGCGGTTCGGCATTGTTGGAGGGTACACCCCTTGGCAAAGGGTCTAATGGTTTGTATGTAGTGTGTAAGACCGCACAGGTAATTACACAAGCAAATAATTCCGCAAAGGATTATAAAGTTGCTAAAGGACACCACTTCAAGGTCGGCGACCGATTCGCAACGGCAGCTTGTAACGGACAGACCATTACAAAGATTGATAAGACCGATGCCGCCAAAGATACGATTACCCTACAAGCAACGCTTGGCGAAGAAATCAAAGCCGGAACTTGTGCATTTGAATCAAGTGGAGCAAACAAAACATTGAAAGTTACCCCGGTTGCCATTGCGGGGTCAAACCAAGATGTTGAGGGTGGCGAAAACTTGTTTGTGGATGCTTGGGTTATCGGTGTAGTCAAGGCAGCCAATGCACCAATCGTGGATGATTCCATTAAATCCGCATTGAAATCAATTGTTTATGTATAACCCCTAAAAGTAAACCAATATGCAGAAATCATTGATGGTTGGGTTGAATGAAAAGGATATGGGTGCGGTTATTCGCACTTATGACCTTAAAGATTACTA
Organism: uncultured Parabacteroides sp.; assembly: GCA_963560035.1. Lineage (GTDB taxonomy): Bacteria > Bacteroidota > Bacteroidia > Bacteroidales > Tannerellaceae > Parabacteroides. The sequence goes on along the minus strand of CAUWMZ010000025.1, from coordinate 19,799 downwards.
TTACCCAACCCTTTTCCCACTGAAAGAAACAAATTTCTTGACGTGGAAGATGCTTGAAGCGCAATCGGGATTGAAGATTGCCGCCGACCTTGTTTCAAGGGGTGCGACAATTCCAAGAAAGACCCGTGAAGCCATTTCACGCATTCAAGGTGATATTCCCAAAATCACCATTTCACGTGAAAAGAATGAAGATGAATTGACCGAATACGACATCATGGTTGCAATGTCGAGCAACAACCCCGACTTGAAAGCACTTGTTGAATTTTGGGCGGAAGATACCAAGTTTTGTTGGGATGGTGTTGCAGCCCGTGCCGAATGGATTGCATTGCGTCAAATTTCGCTTGGCAAGGTCAAGTTTACCAATTCCAATAACGCGGCGGTTGTCACCGAATATGATGTTGACTACCTGATTCCGGCAGAACAGAAGATTGGCGTTACCACTTCTTATTCGTCCGGTTCGGCTGCAAAGCCTTTGATAAAGGATTTCCCGGCAGCTTTGAAGTTGGGTAAGAAATTGTATGGTGCAACCTATAAGTTTGCATTTATGAATGTTGACACCTTCGAAAAATTCGCTTCACAAGAAGAAGTATTGAAGAAGTGTTCTTCATTCATTCAGAACGCAACAGGAACGCAAGATGCACCGGATTTGGCAACCGTCAACGCATATCTTGCTAAAAAGAAAGAATTGTATCGCGGTTTGCAGATTATCGTGATTGACCAAGACATTACGATTGAACTTGCAGACGGCACGCGCGACACTTCAAACCCGTTTGAAGATGATGTTATTCTTTTCTCTGAAAGCAAGGTTCTTGGCAATACCTATTGGAAGAAGCCTATTGACGCAAAGAAGATGCCCGGCAGTGTAGCCGAAAAGGTTATGCACGGACATACCTTGGTCAAGAAGTATTCCAATGAATCCCCGGTTCAGGAGGTAACAGAAGGTATTGCAAACCTTTTCCCGGCTTGGAATCTTGCCGGAAGAAGTGTGTTGATGCAGACCAATAACACAACTTGGAATAAAAACTAACATTTGACCGCGGGGCGGTTTTTGCCGTCCCAACGGTCTTTTTGCAAGGTATGAGTATGACGAACAAAGAGTATTTGACCAAATCATTGAATGGGCTTAATGTAAGCGAAGATGATATTGATATTATCTTGTTGAAAGGTGGGCTTGCCGCCAACGACACGGCAGATGCAAAGGGTTGTGATGTATCGGTGTACAATCGAATGTCGGTTGTGCTGAAAGGTATGTTGCAAAATGTGTCCGAGGGTGGATATTCCATTTCATGGAACATGGAAGCCGTTAAGTTGTATTATGCCGCATTGTGTAATGAATTGGGCAAAGAAAACGTGTTGGTCGCACGTCCTAAAGTTCGCAACCGTTCAAATATTTGGTGATTATGGCACAAGTGAAGCAATATCCGCATTACCTATTCATCGAAGTTGCCACGGAATCCGTGCAGGATTCACAAGGCAATTGGACGGAATGTGAGCCGTCGCGCACATTCATATCCATGTGTCGTGAAGAATCCGATGGCAGGGGTACGGAATATCAGGTTGCCGGGGGTGAATACCAAAAGGCGACATCTGTAATTCAATGCCCAAAATCTTGCCCAATGGTAAGTAAAGGCACACGGGTGATTGTTGCAAACGACCCTGATTGTATGAACATACGCATTGCCGGAATATGCTTGAACTTTGACCCCGCACAACTACATTCAAGACTATGGGTATAAAAGCAAACTTCACCAAAGATGATGTCAAGAAGCGTTTTGATGCTTTCTTGGATATGGTCGAAAGAAAGCAGATTGAACGATTGCAAAGGCTTGGTGAAATGTGCTTGATTGAAGCACGCAACAATAAAGGCTACATGATGCAGACGGGGGCATTGCTTTCGTCAACAGGGTATGAAGTCTTTGTTGATGGTGTTGCAATACATGGTCAATTTGATGCCGCAAGCGGGGCGGAAAGCAATGCTGCGGCACAAGGTGTAAAGGCAGGACAAGACATTGCCGAAAAAATCGGCAAGGAAACCAAGGGTGTTGCCCTTGTTGTGGTTGCCGGAATGAATTATGCCGCCTATGTCGAAGCAAAAGGATATAACGTGTTGTCAAGTGCAGAACACCTTGCAGAACGGGAATTGCCCCGAATGTTGGAAAAGTTGATAACGAATATCAAACGTGCAGCGGAATAATGAAAACAGCATTTGACACCGACGGAATCTTGTTTGAATTGCTTAATGGCAAAACGTCCATCAAAGGCGGTTGTTATGTGGGTGATGACAGACCCGAAAATTCAACCGATGAAGATATTGTTGTGAATACCATTGATTTGTCGCAAGACACATTGCCCCAAATAGGTACGTCAAACATCAATATATACACCCCGGACACAAGCAAGAAAATCAAAGGCAAGATGCAAGTTTCGGCAAATCGCACACGGTTGAAAGCCTTGGCGGAAGAAGCCTTGGAACTTGTAAGAAATGCGAATATAGATGGGTTGAAGGTGATTCCCGGCAATATGTCAATAATGTATGAGCCGAACACCAAGCAACATTTCATCAATATTCGTATTGATTGGAACATACAAATAGATTAAGTTATGGCAATACAAAGAACATCATTGATTACGCTTGGACTTTGCGAAATCCAAGTTGGCGCAGCCGGAGCAGATGGTAAAATGCCCGTGGAAATGGGCAAGATTGGCAAGACCTATAAGGACACTTGCAAGATTGCCCAAGATGCCGCCGATGTAACCGAGCATTACGAAGAGGGTATGGCAGCCCCTGAAGTGCGCAAGAAGTCACGCAAGATTCCTAAATTGACATTTTCAATTATGGATGCAAATGTGGATGACCTTGTGGCATACGTTGGTGGTGAAAAAATTGAGGATGCTTGGGGGTATAACGGCGATGAAGTGGTTGCAAACAAGGCAATCCGGGTAATAACCGAAAAGGGATTGGATTTTGATATACCGAATGGAGATATTGAAGCGGTAATCAATGCCGATATGTCCGCAAAGGGAATTTTCCTTGTGGATTTCACCGTTACCCCAATGGCGGTGTCAGCCGGAAAAGCCTTGAAAGGAACACCGAAGAAACCCTAATAAAATCGGGGTGCAATCTTAACGTAAACCCGAAGCCCCCGGAGTGTTTCAGCTTTGGGGGCTTCATTCTTTAATAAAGTGTATGACAGACGATAAAAATAAACTTGAACAAGAACGGGCGGAACTCAACACCCTTATCAACAAAGGTGTGTCATTTGAGGTCAAAGATACTGAATTTGAGGTTCAAAAGAAATTCTTTGGGCTTATCAAAAGACATATACCCCATGAGGTTACACGCACGTTCAAAATTGACGAATTGACCCTTTCAACCCTTGACCGCATTTCAGCCGAAACAATTGAATTGACCATTGACGAATCATTGATGAAGTCGGAGGATTCTATGAAACGCGCAAGGGGGCTTGCCCACAAACATTCGATTCGGTGTGCAAGGATTATTGCAATCGCCGTACTTGGTGAAGATAGGTTGATTCCGATACATGGGAAAGGCGGTACACGGTGGGTTGAAGATACCAAACGACTTGAAGAATTGACTTCTTTGTTTGCTCGTAAAATCAAACCATCCGTTTTGTATAAACTTTATGTCCTTGTGAATGCGATGTGCAATCTTGGGGATTTTATGAACTCTATTCGATTGATGCAGCAAGAAAGAACCACAATGCCGATTCGGATAGAGGAAAACAACGAGGTCTAAACAGTCCATGCGGTCGCCGGGGTGCTATATGCCAACATTTCGGCTGGACTTATGACTATCTATTACACGGCATTGCATGGTCGGTTGTCCAACGTATGATGATTGATGCCCCAAGTTATGACATGAACAATGACACCGGGGTTGAAGAAATCGAATTGACGGAAAACAACAGTGAGCAAATTTTGAATTATGTAAATAGTTTGATGTAATATGGCAGAAATTGACGGTGGGGCATTGTCTTTCAAGTCCATGATGGACAATGACCAACTAAATATGGCGATAGATGAAACTTTGCGACGGGTGCAAGGCTTTTCCGATGCCGTTGTTGGTAGTGGTGATGTGATGGACAGAACCACACAAGAAATGGTTGAATGTATTGAGATTCAACGCAAGGTTGTTCAGGATTTGGAAAACAAATATTCGGATTTAAATACAAAGATAAATGCAATTGAACCCGGTGATGCACAAGAAATCTTGATGAGTGAAGCCATTGCGGTAAAGCAAGAACTTAATGCGGAAAAGAAAGCCCTTACCGCATTGACGGTTGAATTGAACAACTTACAATCAACCAATGTACGGTGTGCGATGTCGTTTGACCAAATCCGTACCACCTTGGGGCAAATCGGCGCGGCTTGTGAAGAACATGAAAGGGAAATTGCAAGTCTAAGTGAAGAATACGACCGTTTAGGTAAAGCCGCGAGTGATGCTTTCATGTCCGGGCATGATGATGATTACCGGGTATTGAAAGACCGGGCAAGTGTAATCAAAGGTGAAATTACGGTTCGTCAGCAACTTTTGAATGAATTGCGTGAACAATCGGATGCCCTTGAAGATGAAGCGGGCAAATTAGAAGAAGTTGCCAAACAAGCGGACGAAACAGCAAATAAACACGTGATGTTGCGTACCCGAATCCGTGATTTGAAAGAAGAAATGGCGGCAATGATTGCCGATGGTATAGATGAACAAAGTGCAGCTTATAAAGAACTTGAAGAAGAACTTGGACGTTTGATGGACATTCAAGGGGATATTCAAGCACAAGGAAGTGTTCTTGCCAATGATGAAGCCCAATTTCAAGGCATGATTACCGGGTTAAGCGGTGTTATCGGTGGGTTTACAGCAGCACAAGGTGCGGTGGCATTATTTGCAGGTGAAAATGAGAACTTGCAAAAAATAATGCTCAAAGTTCAATCCTTGATGTCAATTACAATCGGGTTGCAACAGGTCGCACAGGCTTTGAACAAGGATTCGGCTTTTCAGCTTGTAACCATTAACGGCTTGAAAGAATGGTGGAACAAGTTATTGGCAATCGGGCGTGGCGAACAAGTTGCATCAACCGCCGCAACGGTAGCAGATACAACTGCGACCATTGCAAGCACGGCGGCGGAAACCGCACACACGGCAGCGGCAACCGCCGGGACGGCTGCAAACATAGGTCTTGCAGGGGCATTCCGAATGGTCGGTGCGGCGATTAAGTCAATCCCGGTATTCGGTTGGATTCTTGCAGGAATTTCGGCTTTGATTGGTCTTGTAGCCCATTTTGTCGGCAAAGCGAATGAAGCCAAGAAAGCACAAGAAGAATGGTATAAATCCGTTGCGGAAAATGCTTACAAGCCTATTGCATCAATTGAAGAATTATCGGTAAAATGGAATGCCCTTGGCGATGATATGGAAGCCAAGAAAAAGTTTGTTGAGAACAACAAAAAGGCTTTTGAAGAATTAGGGGCAGCGGTGCTTGATGTGGTAGATGCGGAAAAACTGCTTAATGATGGTAAGGATAAATTCATTGCCGCACAAATTGAAAAAGCCAAAGCAATGGTTCTTGTTCAACAAGCACAAGAAAAGGTGAAAACATTGGTTGAAGAAGAACAAAAACTTCAAGCAATGCCGGATAAAGTAACCAAAACAATTGCAACCAATAATCCTGGTGGTATCGGGAATTATACTTATGAAGTAGATAACAAGGATAAAGAAAGGCAGCGAAAGAAAGTTGAACAATTGAATACTGAAATGAATGACTTTTTCAACCGAGCATCCGAACACCAAAGTAAAGCATGGAAAGAACTTAAAGAACTCGGCATTGATGAAGTAAAGAACTATGACGAGGGAACAATGGGCGCACTTGAACAAGTACTTCAAAACAAGCAAGAGAAATTAAAAGAACTTCAAATAGGTAGCAAAGATTTTGTTGACACCCAAAAAGATATTGCCAACTTGCAAAAACAATTGAATCAAGCACAAGGGCGAAACAATACCACTAATACGGCTAATAAAGACCCATTCTTGGAAAAATTGAACAAGTATAAAACCGAATACCAACGATTCAACAAGTGGGTCAATTCGGGTGATGCCATATTGGTTCAATCGGCACACAAGGAGTTTGAAAAGTTGCTTGCAGAGGGGGCGACATATATTGACTACTTGAAGAACCAACGCGACCAAATTTTGGCGCTTGATGTTGCCAATCGAACCAAGGCACAAAACAAGCAATTACGACAACTCAATGATGCCATTGCAGAAGAAACGAAAGCAACGGTTTTGGAAGCGTTCAATACAGAATTGAATGAACAATTGACCAATGCAAGCACCGTTCTTGAAATGCTCAAAATCATTGAGCAAAAACGCAAGGAATTGGCGAATGATGGAACGGAAGTGGACAATGCGAAAGCCGAATCCCTTGATGAAGCCGAAAAGAATACGCAAGAGCAATTGAAAGAAGAAACCGAAGCATTGTTGGCTGAATATGCTTCATACGTTGAGCAAAAACGCCGTCTTGAAGAACAATTCAACAATGATGTCGTCTTGCTTATGCGGCAAAGGGAACAAGCCACCACGGACGCGGAACGTGCCAATATTGATACCGCAATACAAAACCGTAAAAACAAATACACCGATGATGTAAACGGCATTGGCGGTATTGATTATGATGCGATGTTGTCGGAATATGGCACGTTTGAGCAGAAGAAACAAGCAATCATTGATGAATACGAGGAAAAGCGCAAAGCCGCGCAAGCGGTAGGCAACACTGAAATGGTAGAAGCCTTGAATAAAGCACAAGCGGAAGCCCTTTCTAAATTTGCCCTTGACGAATTACAGGCACATCCGGATTGGGAATTGATGTTTGGCGACCTTGACGAAATAAGCACCCGGAAACTTCAAGAACTGATTGATAAAATCAACAATCTTGATGGGTCTTATCTTGGAATTGAGTTTGACCCGAAAGACCTTGAGATCCTGAAAGACAAAATTGGGGAAATAAAGATTGAAATAAAGGAGCGCAACCCTTTTAAAGCCCTTATTTCATCAATCAAGGATTATGGCAAGGCGGTGAACGATGAAAGCAAGAAAAAGGCGTTGACCAATATGTTTGAAAGCGCAAGCAGCGCAATTGACCTTGTAGGCGGAACGCTTGATGCCGTAACGTCCGGAATGGAAAAGATGGGTATTACAATGGACGAAGAAACCCAAGCCGTAATGAACGACCTTGGCGGAATTATAGATGGGGCAAGCCAAATTGCAAGCGGTATTGCAACGGGCAATCCTTTATCCGTTATTCAAGGTTCAATCGGTTTATTGTCGTCAGCTTTTGACCTTTTTAATTTCAAAGATAGGAAGGCAGAAAAGCAAATCAAGAAACACCAAGAAGCCATATCCAAACTTGAAAAGGCTTATACGCAACTTTCTTGGGCAATTGATAAGGCATTGGGCGGTGAAGTGTACAAAAGCCAACAAGCCGCAATTCGCAACATGGAAGAGCAACAAGAACATTTGCGCCAATCTTGGGAAGCCGAAATTTCAAAGAAAAAGACGGATTGGGGCAGGGTTGATGAATTTAAGGAACAATATGCCGAAATGGAACGCCAAATTGCCGATATGTATGCAGACATATCCAATGACTTGTTGCAGACCAATGCCAAAGACTTTTCAAGCCAATTGGCAGACAGCCTGACAACGGCATTTAAAGCGGGTGAAGATGCGGCAAAGGCTTTTGAAGAAACTGTGAATCAGGTGTTGCAAAATGCAATTGTGAATCAGTTGAAAAGAAATTTTCTTGAAAAACAATTGGATAAAGCCCTTAAAAATCTTCAAGATGATATGGGTTGGTGGAATGGTGATGATTTTATCTTTGACGGCTTGACGGATGATGAAATAGCAGCATTCAAAGCTAAAGTTCAAGCAGCCGCCAACAACTATGAACAAGCCTTGGGCATATACAAGGATTTGTTTAAGGACTTGAATGTTGAAGAAGCGGACGATTCATTGACCGGGGCGGTAAAGGGTGTGTCAGAAGAAACAGCAAGCATTGTTGCCGGACAGATGAACGCAATCCGTATCAACCAACTTGAATCAACGGCTATATTGCGACAATCTTTGCAAGCCTTAAACACCATTGCTCAAAATACGGCTTACAACCGTTATTTGGCAAGAATTGAAAGGATAATCACCATACTTGAACGAAATTCAACGGGTGATTCTTTGCGGTCGCAAGGATTGTCATAACCAATGATGTTTCACTATAAAACAAAAAGATATGAATCTATCTAAAGAACTTGCAAGACAGGCAAAAGCTAAGGGGATTTGTACCCCTTGGCACAACGAATTGTTGAAGTTGCAAAATAAAGAAGCGATGGTAAAAATGTACCTGAAAGGAATTGATTTTTGCCTTGCCAATAATTATCCCCCCAATGACTTCATCCGGGAGCATTTCAAAGGAGTAATGGAGGAGCAAGGGGTTTTCCTTGATGACAGCATAAAGGTTGTAAATATGCCCAAATGCGTGTGCTTGGGGACAACTTGCGGAAGCATTGAAGCAGCAGGTTATGAGGTTTGCGAAATCTATGTAAAGCACAATTCAGAATTGAATGTGATTGCAAAGGATAACGCTTTTGTAATGATAGATATTTATGATGATGCCATTATCAGTGTTTATGCAAGCGACCGGGCAAAAGTTTGCGTGAACCATCATGGTGGGTCAGTCAATAGATATGCAATGAATGATGCCATTATTAAAATCCGGGAAAAAGATAAAAAGACTTATTGAACATGGATGCGAATAATATAATTTTCCAAATGCCATTCGACGAAAGCAACGGTTCAAAGGTTGCTTTCGATTACAGCCAAACACGTGCGGACGGAGTTGTACAAGGTGCAGCATTCGTTGCCGGGAAGAATGGCAATGCAATTTCGTTTGGTGGAAAGGACACTTGCGATGTGTCCAAGTCGGTGTTACCCAACATGAATGTTGATTTTTCAATGATGATGTGGGTGCAAAGCCGTGATGTTGAATGTGGTTCGCCGCAAAAGATAATTTGGGTTCTTAACTTTGATGGAATGAATAATTACGTTGAAATTCCGATTGAAGCAAAACCCGGTTCGTGGTATTCAATGGCAATAACAAGGCGTGGTGCATCTTTCAACATATATGTCAATTCATCATTGATAAAGACCATAACTAAATCCGGAACATTGCTTGGTGTATCATTGTGCCAAGACTATTACGGGGGCGAATACGGCTTGGGCTTGCTTGATGATGTCAAGATTTACAATGTCGCATTATCAAGAGAAGAACTTATCAATGAATTGTCCATGAGTAAACAACAAGCCTATTTGTTGGACGGGGTGGACTTCAAAGAATATGGCATTTATGTGTCAGGGTCGGACGGAGTTATGAACCGCCCAAAATTAAAAGCACCCGCCACATTGAATTGGGATAATTACCACGGTGAAAGTGTTGATTTGTCACACAAATTCTATGAAGCAAGGGAAATCACCTTGTCTTGTTTCGTCAAGGCTGAAACAAAAATAGACTTCATCAAGAAGATTACAGCCTTTGAACAATTATTTGATAGGGTTGGCACAAATCGCCTTGTGATTGACATTCACCCGGTAAAGCCATTGGTATATGAAGTTTATTGCAAAGATGCGATTGAGATACAAAAGGAATGGTCGGATGATTTGATGGTTGGCACATTCAAGTTGAAGTTGATTGAACCCGAACCCGTGAAACGTGTGTTGAAACATATCCATGTGAACGAATCCACCAAGGCTTGCACTATCACTTTGACAAGTACCAAATATGTGAACATCTATTGGGGTGATGGTTCAGTTGATTATGACATAAGCGGTGATGCCGTCAAAATCACACACAACTATGATGTGAACGGTGATTATTTCCCGGTAGTGACGGGGTGCATTGATGAAATTTCTTCATTTGAAACAAATGCTATTATTGTATGGGAACGAATATAATCATTACACAGCCTAACGGAAATCGTGTGCCAATGCAGAATCGGCGCACGGCGACCGGGATAACGTCGGCAAAACAGAATTGGGGCTTGAATGCGGAAGATACGGTGGACATTACCATTGAATCACCTTTTCCTCAAACGTATAACATTGGCGATAAAATCACCGTGTTTGGACGCGATTACAAGTTGAACAGATTGCCGTCGGTCAAGAAAACAGGAATGCACCAATTCCAATACACCTTGCAATTCGAGGGTGTGCAATATGACTTATTCCGCATTACATACGACTTGACCGTTGACACGACCACCAATGAATTGCAGGATGTGCAAGGCGATACATTGACGGGCAATTTGAATCGTTTTATGACAGTTCTTATTGCCAATGCCAATCGTGTGTTTCCGGGTAAATGGAAATTGGGGGCTTGCCCTGATACCATTGGTGACAAGACCTTGACTTTCGGTGAATCCGACAATTGTTTGTCGGTGTTGCAAAACCTTTGCAACGAATCCAATTTCAATGTTGAATTTGAGATTGAACAGGCTAAAGGCGTGTACACAATCAATCTGCATGAACGTGTTGGACAGACATTGCCGTTTGTGTTCAAGTATGGGAAAGGACGTGGATTGTATGACTTGCATCGTGAAAATGTTTCTTCATCAAACATTGTTACCCGGTTGAAAGTATATGGTTCAACCGAAAACATTACGTCTAAATACCGCGCCGACCGTCTTTGTTTGCCGGGACGGACAAAGGGACAATCATACATTGAAAAAGCCGAAATGGTGGCAAAGTACGGCATTTTTGAGGGACGGAAGAACTTCGATAATGTAAAACCATCATTTACAGGTTCAGTTGAAAGCAAGGTTGATGAATTTTCTTTCATTGATACGAAATTTCCGTTCGACCTGAACGCAAAGGATTCAAATGGAGAAACTTTGTATCTTATCAATGGGGTTTCGGCAAAGATTCATTTCAATACGGGCAATCTTGCCGGATATGATTTTGAAATAAAGAGTTACGACCATGCAACGCACAAGTTTAGTTTGAAAAAAACGACCGACGACCGGGGTGATGTGTTTCCGTCTGAAACTTCAAAGGCATTCCAATTTAGTAAGGATAATGAATACAAGGTTCTTGACATTGCCTATTCATCCGATATTGAAGCCAAGGCGGAAGCAGAATTGGCAAAATTGGCAAATAAGTATTATGACCAAAATTGCCAACCTAAAGTCCAATATGGATTGAGTGTTACCAAGGCATACTTGCAAAAATTGGTAGGCACTAATGATTCAATAATGAATTTCTTTGCACCAGGGGATTTCTTGCACGTTGTTGATGCAGATATTGATGTGGACAAGGCTATTCGTATAAAGTCATTTGTGCGCAATATACTTGACCCATACGATTACACATTGACCATTTCGGACATTACGACCAATGCCACGATTACCAACCGCGTGATTTCGGACTTGGTGGAACTTGATAAGATTGTTACCATAAACAACCTGAAAGACCCCATCCGCGCACGTGCCAATTGGCGGTCAAGCCGTGAAGTTATGAATATGGTATTTGACCCAGAGGGCGATTATTACACCGACAAGATTAAGCCGGGGTCTATTGATACCCTTGCACTTTCCGTTGGTGCTAAATCTATGCAGTTTGGGTTGCTTAATACGGTATTCCAACCAAATTATAATGGCAATTCGCAATTGGTGAAATGGCAAGGCGGCGTGTTGACGCATTACGCCATCAAAGAAGAAATGGCGGTGTCTTGGGTAATGGCTGATGGTCAAGTAACATTGACGGAAAATAATAGTGCGTATTACTTATATGCAAAGTGTGAACGGAATGGAAAAGCCGGGCTTTTCATCTTCACAAAAAGTCAAATTCGAGTTGAAGAAGATGCTAACTACTATCATTTTTTGGTTGGTACGTTATCAAGTGTTGACCCTGAATTGAAAGCACGTTCACTTGCATTGACGTATGGTTTTACGATGGTGAATGGTCGTTTCATCAAAACTGGGCGTATCGAATCGGCAGATAGCACAACCTATTTTGATTTGGACAAATCCGAAATTGGCGGTGTGATCCGCTTCAAGAGCGGGACGACTGGGTATGAAAATATAAAAGATAAACCTGATTTATCAATTTATGGAACAAAAACGATGTTGAACAGCGTCAGAGATTTGCTTCAAAATCAGATTGACAATAAGGTGGAAACCTACTATCAGTCGTCGAACCCATGGCAAAGTTGGCCGTCTGGTGAAGAACCTTCGCATGTAGGCGACATGTGGTATAATACTTCTACGGGAGTACTCCAAACCTACGTCGGGCCCTCCTCCAACACATGGTGCGAGATCGTAGACAAGTCCGCTATTGATGCCGCCCGCAAAATCGCTGAGGAAGCCGATGCAAAAGCCGACGGCAAACGGCGCGTGTTCCTTTCGACACCACGACCTCCATATGATTACGGAGATCAATGGATTAGCGGCTATGGTTCTACGTCTGGCACAATGCGGGTTTGTGTCCAAAGCCGTCAATCTGGCACCTACTATTCATCCGACTGGCAGATTACCTCACAAGATGGCAATACACAAGCCTCTGTCGACCGGGGTATAATGTCGGCTGCTGGCTTCATTACCTTCGGTGGGTCTGCAGGCATGGCGGGCAGTGGCTCGATCCGAATTTGGAGTGGTGGTAACAGTGCTAATAATGCCACATTCAAGGTGTATAGTGACGGTAGTGTTGAGTCAAATGGAATGATCACAGCATATTCCTCCATCAAGCTCCGTGACAATCAAGCCGGTGTCACAGGAATAGGTACGGATGCTACTTCTGTCCGCTTCTGGGCGGGCAGTTCATCGCCTGCTTCTGCGCCGTTCAGAGTACAACGGAATGGTAAGGTATTTGGGACAGATTGCGATTTTTCAGGTGGGAAGATTGGGCGATTTACTATTAGTAGCAACGGTCGTCTTACATGGAATCAGAACGATTATTTCGGTAATCGTTCTACATCTTTAAAACTTGGTTTTAGTACTGGAAATGAAGGAGTAATCGATATTTCTTTCAACGCGGGTCAAGAAGGAAAGTTTGGTGTTAAATCCGTAGGTGGCAATTTGGGGGGGGCCGCCATTTATGGTTCAATATATATCTCACCACAGAACTATCCTGATTCAAACTCTACTTATGCGGGTTATTTCGATGGTCCTGTATTGGCAACTTCTCTTATGACGTGCGCTGATGGTAAGAATTGGACAGGGGTGTCTTTTGACAAAAACAAAGATTTGGACAAAGTACGGTTTACTGTTAGGAACGGTTTGATCGTTGAGTTATGGAATGAATAAGTTATATCAAAAAATATTTCAATAACATTTAAATATATTTGAATATGAAATTGACATTAAAAGACAGAGTATTGATTCTGAAAACTGTCCTTCCTGACTATGACAGTCGTCAAGGCATCATTTTGAAGAAATCCATTGTTTCCAAGATCAACCTCTCGACAAAGGAAGCAGGTGAAGTTGTAATGGCTCAAACTGGACATGGTCAGTATGACGTTTCTTTTCGGAGTGCTGAAGCTATCACAGACGTAAAGGATTTCGATATTACCGCAGAAGAACTTGAATATTTGAAGGCTAAAGTAGACTATCTGGATGCCGATGGGCGATTTTCTGAGTTTGTTTTGGATACGTATAACAAGATATTGGATGAGCCGGAAGAATTGGAAAAAGAAGCTAAGGAGTATTTGAAAGCAGAGTAGCTATATTGCAAAGTTGCCATTTGAGCATTGCTTGAATAATATTCGATCTATACTTAAATATCAGCTTTAATTATACATTTTTTTGAATTTATCATTTTGAAAAACTGTACTTTTCGTTTTGCGGGATTTACAATATGGAATGATATGGGGGGAACAATGCCTTATGTTATACAGGGCTTGCACAAAGAAAGGCAAGCTATAAGGAACGAAATCAACCGTCTTGAATCCTTATTGTCATAAAGTTATTCTTTACTTATCCACTTTGTGTTATAGTAAAACATTAAAGAGGTAAATTTGTATTCAAAATCTTTCAATTATGAATGAAACAAGAAGTGGTGAATACGTTTCCGCACAAATCGGAAAGATGGGAATCATTGACAAATTGACGATGAATAACTTTTCATTGCCGGATGGTCAATGTTTCAACATCAAAAATGACGGCACACAACCCGTATTGTTATCGGTGCAGCTTGCCGGAATGAATGATGGTGATTTCATTGAAACGCAATTTGATTGTGGTTGGAATCCCGAAATCGTTAAGACGGTGAAGCAATCTTCATTGTCAGGTATTAACTTAAAATGGGGCTATTAAAATGGGTTTACTTATCGGAATAGGTGGCACAAAGCCACAATTTGCCTATGACTATTATTATGGCATTGAATGGGACGTTACAGTGTCAAACAAGAAGCCTACAAGAATAGGCAAGATGGAATTGCATAAAGAATTGCCGTTGCAATCGTTGATGCGTCGGTGTATTCAAAATGACGATGGCAGTGTGAATTATTACTTACACGCAAATGATTCAACGAAACGCAACAATGGTGCAGCGGCTGATCTGACCGGAAAAGACGGTATGTATATGGTTGAATTGCCGGATATGTATGTACGCTTTGAGATGGACGGCAACAAATGCCGACACTTGCAGTCAACGCAACCATTACCTGGTTTTCATCTTTGGCGCAAAGACTATGTTTCAGCCGTGGAAGCAACCGTGCAGCGGTCAACCAATAAACTTGCCGCCGTGTGTTCAATGGATGCAGATTATCGCGGTGGCAACAACGATGCTTCACGCGATGGAACAGCCAAAACACAACTTGGTATGCCCGCAACGGCAATATCATTGACAAATTTCCGTGCGTATGCCCGCAAGCGTGGAACAACTGAATGGAATTGCAATTTATATCAGACACACCGCAAATTGTGGTGGTTGTATGCCGTTGAGTATTGCACATTTGATTCACAAGACACATTCAATGCTGAACTTGATGAAAGAGGTTATCACCAAGGCGGATTGGGTGCAGGAGTAACAACTCTGAATGACTCAAAATGGGATGCTTTAAATGGACATTATCCAGTTATTCTTTGCGGTATAACAAACAGCCTTGGAAATCATACGGGTGTTATTGAATATACAATGCCCAAGGAGTATGATGAAGTTTCTTTTAAAGTAAATGTCCCATCATATAGAGGGGTCGAAAATCCATTTGGGCATTTATGGAAATGGACGGATGGATGCAAGTGTTTGATTCAATCGGAAGCGGATGGCGGATTGTCTGAATTTTATGTTTGTGATGACCCCGCACATTTCACAAGTTCGGGTGTAGCCAATTATCAATTGCGTGGTAATTTACCAAGACGAGATGGTTATGTAAAAAAACTAATCCTTGGTGAAGATGGCGAGATTATGCCCCTTGAAGTTGGCGCAAGCACTACAACCTATTTTTGCGACTACTTTTTTACAGTTGATATTTTCGGAAGTGGGGTTTCGGAATATGCCGTTCGGTTCGGCGGTTCTGCGCCTGATGGTGCGGCTGCGGGGTTCGTTTCTGCGGGTACGAATTATACGGCTGCGCATGCGCTTGCGGCTGTCGGTTCTCGGCTTTGCTTTTACCCGCAAATCGAAGCGGCAGCATGAACCCGACTGCAAAATGAATTTTGATGTTTGAATAAAGAAATAAAGGTTGTACGATGTGTGGCGTGTTGTTCGGCGGTTCTGCGAATAATGGTGCGAATGCAGGGTTCGTTTATGCGAATACGAATAATACGGCTACGAATGCGAATGCGAATATCGGTTCTCAGCTATGCTTGTAAAAATATAGTTGCATATCGGAAACCTTGCCACAAAAACAACCCAACTGGGGTTGAATGAGTTGGAAAAACCAACGGCAAAAAATATAATAAGTAAAACGGCTTTGGTAGGGTATTGCCCGAAGAATCCTAATATACAAGCAAACTTGTGTTATAGTAAAACATGAAGCGGATTGGAAATTTATTTGACCGAATAATTGCACTTGATAACTTGCGACTTGCCGATGAAAAAGCAAGGAAAGGCAAGGTGCGTTCTTATGGTGTCAGGGTTCACGACAAGAACCGTGAAGCCAATTTGCTTGCTTTGCACGAAAGTTTGAAAAATGGTACATTCAAAACATCGAAATACCACATATTTACAATTTACGAACCCAAGGAACGTCAAATTTATAGGTTGCCTTATTTCCCCGACCGTATCTTGCATCATGCAATAATGAATATCCTTGAACCAATATGGGTTTCCATATTCAATAAGAACACGTATTCTTGTATCAAGAACCGTGGAATCCATAAGTGTGCAAAGGATGTTAGGCAAGCATTGAAGCAAGACCCGGACGGGACAAGGTATTGCCTTAAAATAGACATACGTAAGTTTTACCCATCAATCAACCATGATGTCTTAAAATCAATCGTAAGGCGAAAAATCAAGGATAAAAGGTTGTTGGGTGTCCTTGATGAAATAATTGATTCGGTTGGCAATACTGATTTGCCAATTCACAATTTTACAACAGACCCCACAACAGGGGAAGTCGTGATTTCATCATTGAATGGTGTGCCAATAGGCAATTATTTAAGCCAATACTTTGCAAACCTTGTGTTGGCTTACTTTGACCATTGGTTGAAAGAAGACAAACGTGTGAAGTATTATTTTAGATACGCAGACGATATTGTTATTCTTGCACCCAATAAAGAAGTATTGCATGAATTGTTGCACGAAATCCGGGCATATTTGCGTGGCTTGAAACTTCATGTCAAACGCAATTATCAAGTCTTTCCCGTTGATTCAAGGGGTATCGATTTTTTAGGATACGTGTTTTATCATTCCCATGCGCTTTTGCGGAAATCAATCAAACAGAAACTTTGTCGCCGGGTGGCAAAGCTGAACAAACGCAAGGTTGTTCCAAGCAAAGCGGACTACAAACAACAAATATGCAGTTGGTGGGGATGGTGTAAATACTGTAATTCAATCAATTTAATGAAGAAACTTTCAAAAACATTCCCGTATGAAATTAGATTCAATAAAAGCAAATGCCCATTATGACATGGAGCATGGCAAACCCGTAATCTTGGAAAAAGATAATGATGGTTCATCCTTGTATCGCTTCAACATTGAACCTGAAATGGGTACACACGAGGGCAAGGAAAAGGAAAAAGAAACCCAAATCGGTTGGAAGTGCTATGAAGTACGCACGTTTTCCCAACCGACTAAAGCGAATTTGAAAAGGGTTATTATTCGTTCGATTCTTGACGAAATGGCGGAATTTGACCTTGTAAACAGCTATAACAAGCACGTTTTGGGCATTGCAACGGATGATAAGGCAGTTTCAAAATACACAGAGTATTTGCAGTTTACCGAAGAATTAGACAAGTTGTTATTGTCCACATTGTCTAACTAACATTTTAAAAACTGATGGCAAAATTTTGTGAACTTGGTATTGAATCGGACGTGGTGATTGGTAAGGGAATCGAAATTGAAGATTTATTTGGTCGTCGAATTTTAATTGAAAAGACAATCATTCAGCCAACCAAATATCCGGGAAAGAATGCGTCCGGATTAAGAATGCAAATGCAAGTTGTTCTTGCAACATTTAATGAATCGCCCGATAAATGCGGCGATTGTTACACTAAAAAAACCGATGGAACACCCATTGGGGAAAGACGTTCTTGTTTTACCGGGTCGGACATTCTGATTTCAGCCATACAAAAAGCCGAAAGCAATTTGCCCGTTGTGAATAAGAAAAGAAGTGAACAAGGCTTGCAACCATTGCAATTGTACCCAATGGACACAACAATTGTCAAGGTCGGAAAATGTTTTCAATTCACATAAACATGAATGAAGTATTGGTAACAATCGGTTCTATCATTGGAACATTGGGCGGTTGGGAGGCTGTTAAATACATTCTCAATCGAAAAAGCAATAAGGTTATTGCGGAAGCGAATGCCTTTGCCATACAACGAAATGCGTTGCTTGAAGATTATCAGCGTGTTCAAAGTGAAGTTGATGTTTTGAAACAAAAGGTGGATGAGCTATATACTAAATTGCACACGTTGGAGAATGAACGACTTGATTTGATTCGGGAAAATAATGAATTGAGGTTGAAACTCAAAGATGCTGAAAAGCACGTGTGTTTGCAGCCTGATGATAAATGCTTGCAGCGTTTAAGCCCAAATGTCAAGTGTCGTCTTGTCGGGTTACTGCGTGGTGATTACACGAAAGACCATCCCGATGTGATTATGACCGAAGATGATATGAAGAAGTCGAATCAAGAAAATGATTAAGATATGGCAAATGTAAATGTATTATTACCGTTCATCCTCAAATGGGAGGGCGGTTTTGTCAATGACCCGGCAGATGCAGGGGGCGCAACCAACAAGGGTGTTACAATCGCGACTTGGCGGAATGTAGGTTATGACAAGGACGGCGACAATGATATTGACGTTAAGGACTTGAAATTACTTACAGATGCAGATGTCAAGAATCGGGTATTGAAACCACATTACTGGGACAGGTGGAAAGCCGACCAAATCCAATCACAAAAGGTTGCGAATATACTTGTTGATTGGGTGTGGGCTTCAGGCAAACACGGTATTGTAATTCCGCAAAGGTTGCTTGGAGTCAAAGTTGATGGCATTGTTGGCAACAAAACATTGTCGGCGGTGAACTTTGCAGACCCTGAACAATTGTTTGAAGCGATATTCCAAGCGCGTGTTGACTTTCTGCATGACATTACCAGGACAAGTATTGCCAAATATGAAAGCAAGATTGGACGCAAGGCAACCGAAAAAGAGTTGATGAGGCATACTAACAAGCGTTTCTTAAAAGGATGGCTAAACCGATTGAATGACATAAAGAGAATTTGTGTATGAAAAAGGTTATAGCAATTGTTTTGGGGCTTGCATTGCTTACATTGCTTATATCGTGTGGTGCAACCACGAAAGCAACAAAAGCCAAGGAAGTGCAGCTTGATAGTGTTGCAGTTGCAAAGGTTATGACGGAAAGGACCGAAAAGGTTGTGGACACAACCCAGACTGAACATGGGAAAGTTACCATAACCGAAATTGAGTTTTACCCACCGACCGCAACCGAACCACAAGGCAAACTTGCCAATCGCAAAGATTCATCCACCAAGGCTTCAAGCGTAACAAAGCCGATGGCAAATGTTGAATTGAATGAAATTGGCAAGATGCAAGGCGTGGTCAAGTCCATAAAACAAACGGTGATTGAAACCGATGTTGAGCAAAAGGGGGAAAGCAAGGAATCGAGCGAAAGCAAAGAATCTGAAAATGCCGCCACCGTGTTGAAGAATGAAACAAACACGGAAAAGCAGCAGGAAACACCCCCCGACCCGTACCGATGGCGGTACATCTTTTATATCGCTTTAATCGGTGTGGTGGCATTGCTTTACCTCAAACGTGTGCCGATTATCAATTGGATTAAAAAGATTCTTTCGGGTATCTTGAAAATCCTTTGATTTTTGCTAAATTTGCCCCCACATTGTTGCGAAAGCCCGGAGTTGCGCCGGGTACAATGTTGAAGCCCGGTTTTGCCGGGCTTCTTTTATGTCGGAGTGCTTACTCGTAACGTATGGATATGAAAAAAGCCCCAAGATTGGGGCTTTCGTGTACATTTTCGTGCACCTATTTTACAAAACCCTGATTATCAAGGTTTATTGCGGAGAGACAGGCTCTCGAACTTATACTTTCACAGAATATCATAAAACCGCAAA
>CAUWMZ010000024.1:0-25975 GCA_963560035.1 uncultured Parabacteroides sp. | reverse complement strand
GAGCCTCTTGTCGGATTCGAACCAACGACCCCGAGATTACAAATCACGTGCTCTAGCCAACTGAGCTAAAGAGGCAAGTGGGCAAGCTTACTACATCGCGCCGCTACAACCAAGTACCCTTGCTGCGGTCAAGCCCTGGGGGATTCCGAGGGAGCATGCCGTGTAGGACTTACCCGAGTGCAAAAGTAGATATTATTTTTTACAATGCAATAGTTTTTGTGATATTCTTGTGGTATTTTTATTTAATACATTGATATTCTTATAGTTTTACATGTGTTAAAAAATATTTTTAGTACCATGAATGGAGTATGAAGGAGATGAGAAATATCTGTAGAATGAAAAATGTGTCTTGGAAATAGCAATATTCAATCAGCAAAGGAAGTTTTAAAAAAGTGTAGATTCTGTCTGTTTAGCAATTGAGTGTATGTATGAATAAGGTAAGGAAGTAGTATATATGTTATATAAATGTACGTGATGCTTTTGTGTTGGTTTTGTAAGTATAAATAAGAAAGACTTTTATATAGATTGTACATAAAAGAATTCAAATTTATAACAGAAGATTTTTATAGGTTGTATAATGATTTTGTGTGTTAATTCATCATTTTTGTTTTTCTTTGCGGAAAATATTAGAGAAGTGAATCTTATTATAGAACAAGGAAACACGTCATCAAAGGTTGCTGTATATGAAAATGGGCGTATAAAGGTCTCTTTTGTATACACAGAGCTTAGTAAATCCGTGGTTGCTGCTCTTTTTGAGAAATATGCTTTTACAAAAGGGATATTCTCAACTGTGGTAGATACAGATGAGGGGTTGATCGCTTATTTGCAGTCTAAGCTTCGGCATTTTGTCTTTTTAGATGAGAATGTGGCTCTACCAGTAAAAGTGGATTATCAAACTCCCCAAACGGTAGGTAAAGATCGTATAGCGGCTGTTGTTGGCGCAAATTTTTTGCGACCAGGGCAAGATTTGTTAGTAATAGATGCAGGTACAGCTATCACTTATGAATTTGTTAGTGCGTCAGGCGTTTTTGTAGGAGGTAATATTTCTCCGGGGATGACAACTCGTTTTAGGGCATTGAATTTTTTTACTAAGAAGTTGCCATTGGTCAAGGAAGTAGAAAAAGTGCCTTTTATAGGAACGAGTACAGAAACTGCTATTCAAGCAGGAGTTGTGAATGGAATTGTTTACGAGATGGATGGATATATTGATGAATTGAAATTAAAATACCCAAATCTTTTTGTTTTTTTAACAGGAGGCCATTCGTTTTATTTTGAAAGACGATTAAAAAACTCCATCTTTGCAGACATTAATTTAGTGTTGACAGGATTAAATAGAATCTTAGAGTATAATGTTGAAAATTAGCAAGGTAGTAGTAATAATAAGTCTTCTTATACTTACCCGGTTATCGTTGTGGGCTCAAAATAACACCAATTCGCCTTATACGAGATTTGGATATGGAGAGTTGGCGGATCGATCTTTTGGTGCCGGAAGGGCAATGGGTGGAGTTGGTTATGGCTTACGTTCGTCTAAGCAAATAAACCCGTTAAATCCTGCCTCTTATAGTTGCATGGACTCGTTGACGTTCTTATTTGATTTTGGAGTGTCAGGTCAAGTGTCATGGTTTAATGATGGGGTAAGCAAACAACATCAGATGAACGGAAACATAGAGTATATAGCTTTGCAATTTCCGATAACTCGTCGTTTGGCTGTTAGTTTAGGCTTATTGCCTTATTCTTATGTTGGCTATGATTTTGGAGCTAGCCGTACAGAAAATGGTTTAAGCTGGATGGAAAGCTTTAGCGGAGAGGGCGGATTGAGTGATGCTTATTTAGGAGTCTCTTATGATGTTTGGAAAAAGCGTCTATCTATAGGTGCTAATGTTGGCTTTTTGTTTGGAAATATAACCCATTCTCGAAATTTGATATTTCCAAGTACTACAGGTTCTAACGATGTGTATAAGAATAAACGTTATGAAATACGGGATATGAAGCTCGATTTTGGTGTTCAATATACTCATCCGTTAAGTAAAACCGATCATGTCACAGTCGGTTTTGTGTTTTCTCCAGGTAAAAAGCTACATACGACATTGTGTGAAAATCAAGTGGTTGGAGCATCTGTTCCCGGGTATACTAAAACAGATACAATATCTGGTTATCGTTTTGATACACCAAACTCTTATGGTGCTGGTGTCTCTTATGTGAAAGATAAAAAATTGACTGTTGCCGCCGATTTGTTGTATGAAGATTGGTCGGGTTGCTATTTTGAAAATGAGAAAGGTCAGTTCAAGAATAGAACACGTGTAGCATTAGGTGCTGAGTATATACCTCAATATGACAATCGTAAATATTTAGGACGTATTAGATATCGTGCAGGTTTCCATTATAGTAACTCTTATTTGAGAGTGAGTCGTTCAGAAGAAAATGGCTATAAAGGACATGGTTATGACGAGTACGGCGCGAGCATGGGTTTTGGTTTCCCTATGATTGATAATCGTTCTTTTGTGAATGTTTCTTTTGAATATGTGAAAATACGTCCGGAGTTACGGAGTATGATTGATGAGCAATATTTCCGCTTTACTTTGAATTATACATTTAATGAGTTGTGGTTCTTTAAGCGTAAGGTGGATTAAAGCTCTATTATAGATCAATGTGTAAAAAGCTTTAAAAAAAGATTTATAGCTAACTTTAATAGAAAAAGAGATATGAAAATCAAAGTTTTATTGTTAGCGCTTGGATGTACAATGGGTACATTAGGTGCTTATGCGCAGAAAGGAGTAGATAATGGTACACAGTTCGGTTCTGGAGAAGATAGCGTACGCTGTATTACCAATATCAGCTTGTTTGTTCCTTATGCGAAAGCCGGGAATTTCAAAGATGCTTATGATTTCTGGAAGATTGTGTACAATGAATGTCCTGCAGCGACTAAAGATATTTATTTGTACGGCGTGAGAATCATGGGCTGGAAAGTAGCTCAAGAAAAAGATCCCGCAAAGAAAAAGGCTCTTATTGATGAGTTGATGAATGTTTATGACAAGCGTGTTAAGTATTTTGGTAATGATCGTCGTTATGGTAAAGATTGGATTGTAGCTCGTAAAGTACAAGACTATTTCGCTCAAACGGGTGATAACGCTGATTATAATCAAGCTTATGCTTGGTTGAAAGAAATAGTTGATGAAAAGGGTGACAATACAGAGGCGTTAGGACTTTCTTTATTCTCATTCTCTTCTATGAAGAAGATGCTAAATGATCCGAATTTTAAAGAACAATACATAAAGGATTATTTAACTGCTTCAGCAGGTTTAGATGCGCAGATTAAGGCAGCGGAAGCGGCAAATGATCAAAAGGAATTAAAGGCTCTAACTGCTTATAAGGCAGGTGTAGACCAATCTTTCGCAAATAGTGGTGCTGCTGATTGTGAGACGTTGCAAAACTTATACGCCGCAAAAGTGGAGGAGAACAAAGACAACTTGGAATATTTGAAACAGACAGTTTCTTTGTTGAGAAGAATGCGTTGTCAAGAAATTGATGTGTTCTTTGCTGCTTCGGGATATGCTTATAAGTTAGAGCCAAGCGCTGATGCTGCTATGGGATTAGGAAAGCAAGCAGTGAAAGCGAAAGATTATGAGACAGCTGTTAAGTATTTTGAGGAAGCTGCAAATTTAGAGACAGAGAATGCTGCGAAGGCTGACGATTATTATATGATCGCATTGCTGTTGTTTGAACAGAATTCATATTCGAAAGCAAGACAATATTGTTTGAAATCCGCAGAGTTGAATCCTACTTCTGGCGCTCCTTACCTGTTGATCGGTAAGATGTATGCCGCTACATCTAAATCAGTATATCCGAATGACGGAGTATTGGCAAGAGCAGCATATAATGCAGCTATCGATAAATTTGAGAAAGCTAAACAAGTTGATTCAAGTGTAGCGGAAGAGGCTAATTCTTTAATCTCTTCTTATCGCGCTCATCTTCCTTCTACAGAAGAGATCTTTATGCATCCAGACTTGGAGAAAGGTAAACCTTTCACTGTTGGTGGATGGATCGGAGAGCGTACAATGATTCGATAATTATGATAGGACATCGTTTTCTTTGTAAAACGGGAAATATGGGCATAACAATCACTAGCGGAGTGGTTGTTATGCTCCTTTTGTTTTTTGTCTCTTGTGGCAAGGAGCATCAGGAGGTGGTTAATGTGACATTTGATCCGGAAAAAACTTATACGATGAAGGCGACAGATGTCTCTTCATTAATTTCTGATTCAGGAATAACAAGGTATCGAATGAATGCTAAGATTTGGTTGGTTTATGATAAAGCAGCAGAGCCACATTGGTATTTTCCTAATGGTATTTATGTCGAAAAATTTGATACCTTATTTCAGACAGAAGCAAGTATTAAAGCTGATACTGCTTATTACTATGATAAAAAGGGGTTGTGGAAATTAATAGGAAATGTAGAAGTTGAGAGTTTGCAAGGTGAACATTTTGAAACATCTCAGTTGTTTTGGGATCAAAAACAAGAAAAGGTCTATTCTGACAAATATATGCGTATAGAACAAGCTGATAAGATTATTACAGGTATAGGTTTTGAGTCTAATCAGAATATGACTCAGTATAAAATATTTAATTCACAAGGTATTTTCCCGGTAAATAGCGCTTCTACGGCGGATACGACTCATATAGATGTATTACAAGAAGATACAATAAAAAGGAATTAAGTTGGATACACTTATTTATATATTAATATCTCTTGCGTTTTCTGCGTTTTTTTCTGGAATGGAAATTGCGTTTATTTCATCCAATAAGCTTAGGTTTGAGTTGGATAAAAAAGAGCGTAGTTTATCTAGTAAGATATTAGGGATTTTTTATCGTAATCCCAATTTGTTTATTTCCACGATGCTGGTAGGAAATAACATCGCATTAGTTGTCTATGGTTTGCAGATGGCCATTATTTTAGAGCCAATGATTGCAAGGGTTATAGCAAATGAGGCTTTGATAGTTTTTATTCAATCAGTTATTTCAACTATACTGATTTTGTTTGCAGGTGAGTTTATACCAAAAACTATATTCAAGTTAAATCCAAATTTGTCTTTAAACATATTTGCGATACCGTTATTTATCATATATGTGGTATTGTATCCCATATCAAAATTTTCCTCATTATTATCTTTTTTGATATTAAAGATTGGAGGAGTGAAAAATTTGAAGAATTCACCGCAAACCTTAGGAAAAGTTGATTTGGATTACTTTATACAACAAAGTTTAGAGGATGCGCCTCAGGATTCTGATATGGATACGGAAGTGAAGATCTTTCAGAATGCGTTGGATTTCTCTAATGTTCGTTTAAGAGATTGTATAGTTCCTCGTACAGAGATAATAGCTTGTGATTTATCGGCATCTATCGAAGAATTGCGCGCCAAGTTTGTGGAAACCGGTCTATCGAAGATATTAGTATATAATGAGAATATAGATGACATAGTTGGGTACATACATTCATCAGAACTGTTTAAGAATCCAGAGGATTGGACTCAGCATATAAGATGTGTTTCTATTGTGCCAGAAACTATGGCCGCAAATAAGCTGATGAAACTTTTGATGCAGGAAAAGAAAAGTTTGGCGGTTGTGGTGGATGAGTTTGGTGGAACATCTGGAATTGTGACATTGGAAGATCTTGTAGAGGAAATATTTGGAGAGATAGAAGATGAGCATGATATGAAATCTCGAGTGGCAAAGCGAATGTCAGATCATGAATATCTATTATCGGGACGAATGGAGATAGATACATTAAATGAAATGTTTGGTTTGGATTTGCCAGAGTCTGATGATTATGTTACAATTGCTGGTTTTATCTTGCATTTTTATCAGAAGTTTCCTAAATTGAATGAAACGGTAATAGTAGATAAGTATTCTTTTAAAATAGTTAAAGTTACGGCAACAAAGATAGAGTTGGTACGTATGACGGTAGGAGCTTGATAAAAAAAAAGATTATATGGTGAGGAATATCCTTTTTTTCATATCTTTGTGCCCTTAAAATGTGGAATAATAAACTTAAAAAACAATAAAGATAAATGGCTACGCTGGAAAAAATTAGAAGCAAAGCAGGATTGCTGGTACTCGTAGTGGGTTTGGCATTGTTCGCTTTTATCATTGGAGACTTTTTGAACTCTGGTTCTACTTATTTTAGACAATCTCAAGAACGCATAGCAGAGATTGATGGAGAAGTCGTAAAAATTCAAGATTATCAAGCTCGTGTTGATGAGATGGCCGAGATGTATAAAATGCAATCTGGTTCTCCCAGCCTGCCGGAGGAATATATGACGCAGATTCGTCAGTCTGTATTTAACTCATTGGTTCAAGAGGTTGTATTAGATGAAGCTACCTCCAAATTAGGATTAGGTGTATGTCCTGAAGAATTATTTGATATGGTGCAAGGCGAAAATATATCTCCATTAATTCTACAGATGCAAATGTTTACTAATCCTCAAACAGGAATGTTTGATAAAACTGCATTATTGAATTTCTTGAAGCAGATAGATGCTGACAATATCGCTAGTTATCCGGCTGATCAGCAGGCGCAGTTAATTAAAGCTAGAAACTTTTGGCTATTTTGGGAGAAAAACATAAAACGTCAGCGCTTAGAGCAAAAATATACGACACTGTTAGCAAAGGCTGTTTCTTCAAATGTATTAGATGCGAAAGAGGCTTATAACGATAATGTAGAGAATTCTGATATTGTATATGCAATGCAGGCTTATTCAACAATTCCTGATTCTACAATCGATGTAAGTAAGGGTGAAATAGAAAAACTATATAATCAGCGTAAAGAACTTTACAAACAGAAAGAAGCGAAGGTTCTTAAGTATATCGCTGTAGATATCAGACCGAGCAAAGATGATTATGACAAGGCACAAGCTGACATTGAAAGTATCAAGGATGAGTTGATAAAATCGGATAAGGTTGCTGATGTCGTAAACGAAAACTCTGAAATACCATATGTGGATGCGTTTTTCCCCGCAAAAGCATTGGATCCTGAAATGAAACAATTTGCTACAACTTCCGAGGTAGGCACTGTTTATGGACCTGTATTTGAAAATGATAAATACAGAATGTTTAAGCTTGTAGATAAAACTGTCGCTCCTGATTCAGTTAAAGTAAGTCATATAATGTTGGCTGGTAAATCAGAAGCGGACACAAAAGCATTGGCTGATAGTTTAATGGGGGCATTAAAAAATGGTGCTGATTTTGCGGAATTAGCGAAGAAATATTCAGCGGATCAGGCTGCTCAAAACGGAGGAGAATTAGGCTGGTTTACAGAGGTGACAGCCTTAAGAGGTGTCAATGAGGATTTTAAGAATGCAATTTTTGCAGCTCCGTTAAATGAAGTTTCTGTAGTGAAGTCTTTGTATGGAACACATCTTGTAAAGGTAACGGCTAAGACTTCTAATGTGGAGAAATACAAGATTGCGGATATTGATATGGTCGTTTCTCCTAGTTCTAAAACATATAGTAATATCTATAATGAGTTGAATCAGTTTGTCTCTAAAAATAATACGATGGCAAAGCTTGAGGAGAACGCAAAAGAGGCTGGATATAATTTAATTTCAGGAGCGAAAGTAACAGCAGAAGATCAATTGTTGGGATCAATTAAAAATTCTCGTCCTGTTATTCGTTGGGCTTTCCAAAATGATAAGGGACAAATATCCGAGATTTTTGAATGTACAGATAAGTTTGTGTTAGCAGCTGTTGAGGGTACAGTGCCAGAAGGTTATCGCTCATTGGATGAGGTAGCACCTTCTTTAAGATCTGAATTAGCAGCACAGAAGAAAGGTGATAAGATCGCTCAAGAGTTATCTGCGAAGAATCTGACTACTGTAGAGGCTTATGCTCAAGCAATGAATTCTTCTGTTGATAGTGTGAAATTTGTCAACTTTGGAACTTATCGTATTGCAGGTATAGGAATTGAACCTAATTTGAACGCTATGGTCTCAATGGCAAAAGTAGATCAGGTAAGTGCTCCTGTTAAAGGAAATAACGGCGTTTACGTGTTTAAGGTGTATGCAAGAAATAAGGATAACAAGGAATATAATGAGGCAGAGCAAATTCGCACATTAGATGCTTCAAACGCATATCGTGTAGGTTTTCAGGCTATTCAATCTTTGGTGAATAATGCAGATGTAGAAGATAATCGCATTCGCTTCTATTAATTTGTATTTATCTTATACGTGGGATTTATATGGATCTCCTCTTTAGCTGTCTTCCATAGGCAGCGAAAGAGGAGATTTTTATTTTGTGAATATTTCTGTTACATTTGTTGGATAAGAACAATATCAATATGGTAGACAAGAGACAATTATTAGGAATGACTTTAGATGAGCTGAAAGCTGTTGCTTTAGAAGTAGGACTACCTTCTTATGCGGGAAAGCAGATAGCTGATTGGATTTATAAAAAGAGAATAACACAAATATCAGAAATGACCAACATTGCCGTATCTAAGCGAGAGATGCTTCAGGAATTATGTGAGATAGGAGCTTATCCTCCTTCAGAGTTTCAGAAGTCAGAAGATGGTACAATAAAATATCTGTATGCGGCTGGATTAGGGCGCTTCGTAGAATCTGTTTATATTCCCACGGAGGATAGAGCGACCTTGTGTGTCTCATCTCAAGTTGGTTGTAAGATGAATTGTTTATTTTGTATGACAGGTAAGCAGGGCTTTACAGCGAATTTGACGGCGAATCAAATATTGAATCAAATACAATCATTGCCAGAACACGAGACATTGACAAATATTGTCTTTATGGGAATGGGTGAACCATTAGATAATGTGAACGAGTTATTCAAGGTCCTTGAGATATTGACCGCTTCTTATGGATATGGATGGAGTCCCAAGCGTATAACAGTGTCCACAATTGGAGTAATGAAAGGCTTGAAGCGTTTTTTAGACGAGAGTGATTGTCATTTGGCGGTAAGTTTGCACTCTCCGTATCCAGAGGAACGTTTATCTTTGATGCCGGTAGAGAAGGCTTATCCCATTAAAAACGTTATAGATTTGATCAAACAATACGATTTTTCGCATCAGCGTCGAGTCTCTTTTGAGTATATTGTCTTTAAGGGCTTGAATGATAGCTTGAAGCATGCAGATGCCTTATGTCGCTTGTTAAAAGGGTTTCCTTGTCGTGTGAATTTGATACGTTTTCATGCGATACCTAACGTCCCGTTACATACGTCTGATCTAGAAAAGATGGAGGCCTTTCGTGATTATTTGAATAACAAAGGAGTTGTTTGTACCATTCGAGCATCTAGAGGAGAAGATATTTTTGCGGCATGTGGAATGCTATCTACGGCTAAAAACAGTACATTTACGCATTGATAAAAAAACACATTATATGAAAACACGTTTTTTATTTATGAGCATGCTCTTGTTACTTGTTATGGGAGCATGTAATTCCGGTTCAATATTAACACAGGCGACAGGATTTGCATATGAGGTTGTTGTTGTCATGGATCAAAAAGAGTGGAATGGTGATGCTGGTAAAGCGATAAAAGGAGAATTGTCATCTTCTATCCCAGGCTTGCCTCAAGCGGAACCATCATTAAAGATAACCTATGTGAAGCCTGATGATTTTTCGGGGCTATTGCGTTATGTGAGAAATATATTGTTAGTTAAAATAGATTCTACTCAATATACAAAGGTCTCTTTGGGGTATGAGGAGAATGTTTGGTCGAGAGGACAAATGGTTTTGACACTTAAAGCTCCCAGCGCAAAAGAGATCGTGGAATATTCAAAAACACATGAAAAGGAATTGGTAAATTTCTTTGTGAAAGTAGAGATGGAGCGTGCGATAGAGCAGTTGCAGGCGGAGTACAGCAAAGTCGCGATGGATAATTTGAAGGCAGATATGGATGTGAAGGTTAATGCGCCTTCAACATTTACTTATTATAAAGATACGACTAATTTTTTCTGGTGCTCAAACAATGCGAATACGGGACGTACGGATTTAATAGTTTATACTTTCCCATATACCGATCCTAATACATTCACAGAAGAATATCTTGTCGCTAAAAGGGATTCTGTTTTGAAAGCTAATTTGCCAGGATCATTTCCTGGTTCTTATATGCAGACAGAAACTCGTGCGGGCATTGATTATACTCCAATAACAATAAATGGTAAATATTGTGGTGTAATGCGTGGCTTGTGGAGAATGCAAGGAGATATGATGGGTGGCCCGTTTGTTAGCCACACTCGTTTGGATGAAGAGAATAATCGTGTAGTAGTTGTCGAGGGATTTGTTTATGCGCCAGAGACAGATAAGCGTAATTTTATACGTAGAGTAGAAGCTTCTCTATACACATTGCGTTTGCCGGGTGAGTTTGATTTGTCTATAGAGGATATGTTAGACGGGGCTAAAGATAAAAAGTAATAAATTTGGATATAATATGGAGGAACGATTGATAAGAGTGGGTATCACTCACGGAGACATAAATGGTATAGGATATGAGGTGATATTGAAAACCTTTTCCGATACACGAATGACGGAACTTTGTGCTCCCATTATTTATGGCTCGTCAAAAATAGCGGCTTATCACCGAAAGGTATTAGAACTTCCAGCGATTAATATGAATATTATTTCTCGTGCGGAAGATGCGGGGATGAACAGGGTAAATATAATTAACTGTGTGGATGATGACACGAAGGTAGAGCTTTCAAAGTCTACGGAAATAGCTGGTGATGCGGCATTCAAGTCTTTGGAAGCAGCTGTCGCTGATTTAAAGCGTGGTGCGTTAGATGTGTTGTTAACGGCGCCTATTAATAAGCATAATATACAGAATGTGGGTTTTCATTTTCCGGGTCATACGGAGTATTTGGAGAAGTGTTTCGGCGGAGCGGAGAAAAAGGCTTTAATGATTTTGATGAAAGATGATCTTAGAGTTGCGTTAGTCACGGGTCATATGCCCTTGTCTCAAGTTGCGTCTTCACTCAATATAGGGCTTATTATAAATAAGTTGCGCATATTTAATCAATCATTAAAGCAAGATTTTGGGATCATAGAGCCTCGTATTGCGGTTTTGGCGTTAAATCCGCATGCTAGTGATGATGGTTTATTGGGTACAGAGGAGGCTGATATCATAATCCCGGCAATGCAAGAGGCGGAAAAGAAAGGGGTGATGTCTTTTGGACCTTATGCGGCAGATGGTTTTTTTGGCTCTAAAATGTATGACAAATTTGATGGTGTTTTAGCGATGTATCATGATCAAGGACTTGCTCCTTTTAAAGCTTTGGCAATGGATGATGGAGTGAATTTTACGGCTGGATTATCAATCGTGCGAACATCTCCGGCGCATGGAACAGCGTATGATATAGCAGGTCAGAATGTGGCATCTGAAGAGTCTTTCCGCCAAGCTTTATATGCGGCGTTGGATATTTATAGAAATCGATTACGTTATCGGGAAGCTACCGCTAATCCTTTACGGAAACAGTATTTTGATAAAGGAGGTGACAATGAAAAGCTGGATTTGACAAAAGATGATGACACTGATGGATTATAAGATGCTTAAAATAGAGGCTTATGATATAGCGTAAGCCCATAAAAATATAAATATCGGAAGTCCTAAAGGAGGTGAATCTTTACGAGAGATTCAACCCCTTTAGGACTTTTTTTTGTTTATAATTAAATAAAATAGAGATTTTGAGGATGGATAGATGTCTTAGATGTATTGGAGTAGACAGCATTTATAAAAAATAGTAGCGATAAATGCATAAAATTTCATGATTATAACGAATATGTATTATTGCTATGATGTTTTATATAAAAGGTTAAATCCTTTCATGTATTAAACTTTTCAGATAGAAAAAGTTTGCGTAAGTTTGCAGTTTAAAAACGAAAATTAGAGATTATGTTTAAGGATAAAACAATAGTATACACGTCTGGAACGTTTGATATGTTCCATTATAATCATCTTCGAATGATTAATTATGCTCGTAGTTTAGCGGATATATTGATTGTTGGTGTTAGTACAGATGAGTTGGTCTCTTCTTATAAAGCTAAGCCTATTATTCCTTTCCATGAGCGTTTGCAAATTATAGAGGCGTTAAAGACCCCGGATATTGTTATTCCACAGCACTCATTAGACCATACGGAAATTGTAAAAAAATTAAATATTGATGCATTTGTAGTTGGTGATGATTGGTATGGTAAATATGATTATTTAAAAGATTTAGGAGTTCAAGTTTTTTATTTTCCATATGGTACAGGAGTCTCTTCTTCTAATTTGAAGAAAACAATTCATGATACCTACGAGGCAAATTTGACAAGCCAACGTCAAGCAAAGCCGGATTCTGTGAAAGGATTTGGTAGTAAATAAGTTATTTTAATGGATCGATTAATACTAATTACTGGAGGGACGAAAGGGATAGGAAAAGCTGTCGCTTCTTGTTTCGCCAAATCTGGCTATAATTTAATTTTAACTTATGCCTCTGATCAGGAGAGGGCGGAGGCTTTATGTCATGATTTAGAAAGTCATTATCATGTGAAAGTATCCGCTTTGCGTGCGGATATATCAAAGTATGAAACAATAGAGGTAGTTGATTTGTATTTAGCTGAGAATAACTACCGATTAGATGGTCTTATTTTTAATGCGGGAATGACATGCCGTGACCCTTTTGAGAAGTTGGCCTTTGATGTTTGGAACAGGGTGTTTTTTGCGAATGTTCATTTTCCTGTGTTTCTGTTGCAGAAAATAATTAATAAGATAAATAAGGGTGGTTGTATTGTTTTTACTGGTTCATTAATGGGAATCGAGCCTCATTCCGTATCTTTGGCTTATGGTGTTACGAAAAGTGCTGTTCATGCATTAGTGAAAAATCTTGTGAAATTTTTAGTACCATATCAATTAAGGGTAAATGCGATAGCTCCAGGATTTGTTGATACAGAGTGGCAAAAAAATAAACCAGCCGAGATTCGTCGAAATATAGAAAGTAAAGTTTCTTTAGGACGCTTTTGTGATCCTGATGAGTTGGCTGAGGTATATAAAATGTTAATAGAGAATAGTTATTTCAATGGAGAGGTTGTCGTTGTTGATGGCGGTTACTCTTATAAATAATCAAGAATAAAATGAGTGAATTGGATAAAGAATACGAGTCGTCGTTGAAGTCTATAGAGACAGAAAATAAATTAGATAGAGTTTTTTATCGTCCAATCGGTTTTCGTATCGCTCGTATGTTGCGTGGTACGGGTATTACACCGAATATGATTACGGTTATTTCCATTTTTGTGGGCGCATCCGTAGGTTTTATGTTTTATCATGATGATTTGACTTATAATATTTGTGGTATATTGCTACTCGTGTTAGCTAATATATTGGATTGTGTAGATGGTCAGTTGGCTCGTTTGACAGGCATTAAGTCCGCTATTGGTAGAATTTTGGATGGATTTGCCGGCGATATATGGTTCGCATCTATTTATATAGGTTTTGCGTTGCGTTTATCTCACGATTATGGAACTGATTGGTTCTTTGTTTTGGCGGTACTTTCAGGAATGTCTCATCTAGTGCAAGCCAATATAACAGACTATTATAAGACGCTTCACTTATATTTTATCAGTAAGGATAAAGGCTCAGAGTTTCAGTCTTTAGAACAAGTTGAAGAGACCCATAAAAAAATGAAATATGGTGTAAATAAGTTCTTTTACTTTCTATATCGTTGGTATACGATGTTACAGGTAAAAGCGACTCCTATTTTGCAACGTATGTTACGTGAACTGCATTCGAAATATGGAGATGATATACCTGAAAATATTAGAGTAGATTTTCGTAAAAAAAGTTGCGATTTGATGCCATGTATAGACATGTTGACTTTTAATGGTCGTACAACTGTAATGTTTATTATCGTGTTGACAGGAGAAGTTTGGGCCTATTATTTGTATGAGATAATAGTTTTGAATATTGTGCTGTTTACGGTAATGAAAAAGCATGAGAAAATGTGTGCTTCTTTTTTAGGATAATTTTATGAAAAAGACGGTAGTAGACATTTATGATTTGCAAGAGATGCTTCCTTTTTTTAAAGGAAGAGTAGGAACATGGTTAGGTAAATTGTTGATTAAGTTATTACGTGTTGATTTAGTTAATGAAGTTCATGCGCGGAATTGTCATTTGCGAGGTGCTGATTTTACGACAGCTTTACTAAAAGATCCATTGATCGATCTTCGCTATGAGGTTCATAATAAAGAGGTCTTAGACCATTTGCCAGAAGGGGCATTTGTGACAGTATCTAACCATCCGATTGGATCGCTTGATGGAATTATTTTGATAGATATATTTGCGTCTAGACGTTCAGACTTTAAGGTGATGGTTAATGGTATTTTGACAAAGATTGGCGCGATGGATGATAATTTCATATTCGTGGTTCCGGATTCACATAAACAAGGTACTAATCTAGCGAATATAAATGGGGTACGTCTTTCTTTACAGCGTTTAAAAGAGGGACATCCTATGGGCTTTTTCCCTGCTGGAGCAATCTCTTTTTACAATAAGGAAAAAAAGCAAATACGAGATTTATCATGGGCTCATAGCGTTATTCGTTTAGTGCGAAAGTCGAAAGCTCCTGTTTATCCTGTTTATTTCGATTTTCAAAATACCAACTTTTTTTATTGGCTAGGGCGAATAAATTGGCAGATTCGAACATTACGTATTCCTGCTGAGGCATTTAATAAGAGAGGACGAAAAGTTGATGTTTATATTGGAGATCCAATATCTCCGGAAGATATAGCTAAAATCACGACAGATAAAGAGCTGGCGGATTTTTTATATCAACGAACGTATGATGCTAAAAAATAAGTAGCAATTGTTAGAAACTGTTGTTTATAGTTCTTTATTTGATTAAGATTTGTAATTTTGACAGGGTAACTGAAATAATTACAGATCTTAAAAGCAAAGAGAATGATGAAGGTTGATGTACAGCAGGTAAAACAACGTTTTGGCATTATCGGTAATAATCCAGGCTTAAATCGTGCGATAGATGTTGCGCTTCAAGTGGCGCCAACCGATTTATCTGTCCTTATTACGGGTGAGAGTGGTGTAGGTAAGGAGACTTTTCCTCAGATCATACATCAGAATAGTCAACGTAAGCATGGACAATATATAGCAGTCAATTGTGGTGCTATTCCGGAGGGAACAATCGATTCTGAGCTGTTTGGACATGAGAAAGGTTCTTTTACAGGTGCTTTAGCGGATCGAAAAGGCTATTTTGAGGTTGCGGATGGTGGTACGATTTTTTTGGATGAGGTAGGTGAGTTGCCGACACCAACACAAGCTCGTTTATTGCGTGTTTTGGAGACAGGTGAATTTATAAAGGTTGGTTCATCTAAGGTGCAAAAGACAAATGTGCGTATTGTCGCGGCGACAAATGTGAATCTTGTTCAAGCTGTTTCCGAAGGTAAGTTTCGAGAAGATCTGTATTATCGTTTGAATACGGTTCCTATACAAATTCCGCCTTTAAGAGATCGTGCGGAAGATATCATATTGTTATTTAGAAAATTTGCGAGTGATTGTGCAGAGAAATATAGAATGCCGCCAATTCATTTAGAGGCTGACGCTCATCAACTTTTATTGTCATATCGTTGGCCGGGAAATGTGCGTGAATTAAAGAATATAACGGAGCGCATATCTGTTATAGAGGAAAAAAGAGATATAACAGCGGATGTGTTGCGTCTTTACTTGCCCAATTTGAATGTAGAGAAATATCCATTAGTGGTAAAGCAAGATCAAAATCAAAAGATCTTCAATAATGAACGTGAGATTTTATATCAGGTCTTATTCGATATGCGTAAGGATGTTAATGAGCTGAAAAAGTTAGTGCATGATATTATGGGAGGCAATATACAGATGCCAACCATGACAGATGATACGTCTATTACTCAGATACATCCGGCTACTATGCATACTGTCCATCCGACAATTCAAGAGGCTGAAGCTGTAGAGGAGGAAGAGACTTTGTCTTTGGAAGAGGTTGAAAAAGAGATGATACGAAAAGCTTTGGAGAAGCATAATGGGCGTAGAAAAAATGCGGCGGCCGATTTGAAAATATCAGAACGTACGCTTTATAGAAAAATAAAAGAATATAATTTGGAATAATAGTATGTTGATAGAGGTGAAGAAAGTGCGTTTATCTGTAGTCGGTGCTTTATTGCTCCTATTGGTTACAGTATTAGTTACAGCTTGTTCGATCTCGTATAAGTTTAATGGTGCGTCTATTGATTATACGAAAGTGAAAAGTATTACAATACGAGATTTTACGAATCAAGCTCCTTATGTAAATCCCACTTTGGCTCCTCAGTTTACTGAAAGTTTAAAAGATATATATATACGTCAGACTCGTTTGCAGTTAGTTCCAAGCAATGGTGATTTAGAGTTAGAAGGAGAGGTGACCGGATATGATTATGCTCCTATGGCG
The DNA here is from genome assembly GCA_963560035.1 of uncultured Parabacteroides sp. Lineage (GTDB taxonomy): Bacteria > Bacteroidota > Bacteroidia > Bacteroidales > Tannerellaceae > Parabacteroides. Next base: position 9,535 of record CAUWMZ010000024.1, on the reverse strand, counting down.
GTCAAGGAGGATGCATTATCGTCAAAGACACGTTTGACAATTACAATTCGAGTTCGTTATTCCAATAGAACTAATTCAGAAGAAGATTTTGAGCAATCATTTTCTGCGAATAGAGAGTTTGATAGCAACTTGATGCCTCAGCAAGTAGAAGGCCCATTGTGTGAGGAAATCATTGAGGAAATAGTTGACCAAATTTATAACGCTACGGTTGCTAACTGGTAAAAGAATGGAAGTTGATGATTTATATCGTTTGTTAGATGGAGCATTGGAGTTTACGGGGGATACTCTTTTAGATTTGAGAGAAATGGTGGAAAAGTATCCTTTTTTTCAGTTAGCTCGTATATTGTATCTGAAGAATCTAGCAGTTGTACATGGTGTTAATTTCCTATCGGAGCTAAATAAGATGGCTGTGTTTTTACCTGATCGAGAGCAATTGTTTCTCTTGATTGAAGGAGAAAAATATGGCTTGAGCGCTATAGGTAATGAAGAGGGAGAAAAAGACGATCGTTCATTTTCTTTAATAGACGCCTTTCTTTTGAATAATAACGAGTCGGAAGAGATGACATTAAAGCAAGATACGCCATTATTGCTTCAACCGTCAGCGTCATCCGACTATTTGCATTGGTCGTTATCGGATCAAGCAAATGGGGAAAAAGAGGAAGATGATAATCAGCTTTTGCACCAAGATTTGATAGATTCCTTCTTGCAAAATGATCAGCAACGTCCTTTAGGAACAGTTTGGGATAAGAAGGAGGAAACGGCTCGTCCAGAAGCTCCAGAATCGGTAAAAAAACTTGATGATGGATCCGCTAAGTCTTTGGAGGATTCTTGTTTGACAGAGACACTTGCGCGTATTTATATTAAGCAAAAACGATATGACAAGGCGTTGCAAATTATTAAAAACTTAAGCTTGAAATATCCAGAAAAAAATGTTTACTTTGCAGACCAAATTAGATTTTTGGAAAAGTTGATTATTAACACTAAAAAATAGAACAAAGATGTATGTATTTATTTCTATCTTAATTCTGATTGCCGCTATATTGTTAATCCTTATCGTGTTGATTCAGAATTCAAAAGGTGGAGGTCTGGCTTCTGGATTCTCTTCTTCCAATCAAATTATGGGTGTCCGTAAAACTACAGATTTCTTGGAGAAAGCAACATGGAGCTTAGCTGGTGCTTTAATTGTATTAAGTATTGTTATTACTGCGTTTATTCCTAGTACAGATCATGGTACTCAATCCGAGATTAATCAGCAAGTGAAAGAAGCTGTCTCTATTGATCCGAATACGATTGCGCCTAACTTTGGAACAGCTCAACAATCAGAGACACCGGGAAATGATGCTTCTGCTCCTGCTACAACAGAGGAAAAGAGCACAGAAACGGCGGCTACTGGAAAGTAATAGATTTATAATTATATGAATGGGAGAGGATGTGACTTGTGTTTCATCCTCTTTTTTTGTTTTGATGTTAACTATATTATGTATATACTATGAATTGGGATGGTTTTTTAATTGGAGTTGTCACGTTTTTGATAATAGGATTATTTCATCCTATAGTCGTGAAAGTAGAGTATTATTGGGGTACGAAATTGTGGTGGATATTTCTATTGTTGGGATTTATTGGTATAGGTGTATCTCTTTTTGTTTCAAGTGTATTTGTCTCTTCTATTTGTGGCGTTTTTGCTTTCTCTTCTTTTTGGACTATTAAAGAGATTTTTGAGCAAGAGGAGCGTGTCAGAAAGGGATGGTTTCCAAAGAATCCTAAAAGAACTTATCCCTGGGAGATTAAGAAGTAAAACCAATGGTAATACTCATATATGGCCATGAGTGAAGATAGGTCCTGTTAAAGTCGTTAACTCAAGAAAGGGCTATAAAAAAGGAGAAAGAAAACTCAATTTGTTTTCTCCCTCCTTGCGTTATTGGCTATGAAAAAATTGATTGCTTTTTATTGTGCATATTTACAAGATGTGATACCTATTTTCAATACCTCCTTGTCTTTACGAAGCTTAACGCCAGAAGGCGCTAAATAATTCGTTATGGCGGTAGTGATCGGTTGCCCATCTCCGTAAATACTATTATCGATAGTATATGTCCAATTTACCGGGATAACGAGTATTGGTAAATCTTTATCCGGAGCTTTCTCCATCTGATTTTTCAATAGATTCGTTAGATTCGGGAATGTGTACGTACGATTTTGTTCGTTGTATGCGTCAGATAAGAAATAGGTCATATTATCATTCACACGTGCATTCTCGAAGAATGTTTTTACAGAATCTTCAGGCAATACCAATAGATAAGTAGGTGGATTAAGTGCATATTGCCAATTTTCTTGTGGCATAGCTTTTAATCGTAGAGGGAAATTATTGACAATGCGATTGTCTTTCATGACCTCAGTTATCTGCTTGGAAGGGATGACGATTCGTGTACACACACCAGCGGGTGTTTTGAGGTATGTGAAACTGTCATTAGGTTTCAGCAATTCGCCCATGTCGGTGTTTTTAAATCGATTTAATTGAATAACCTCTTTAGTTGTGCTGAAAGCCTCTTTCGCTTTAACCAATGAATCTTTACCTGCCTCGGTTTTTATTGTACGTGTATAATAAATGTTCAAGACAGAAGAAGAGACAGACAAGATGTTTCCTGTACCAAATGTATTTGTCACATAAAATCCAGGAAGGAACTTATTGAAAGCTTCTTGATCTTTAAAAGAGCTAGGATTATTAATTGTCTCGTCATATAGTTTTTGGCCAAATTCGACGGGCAATTTGATATTGATGCACGGTCTATATTCTTTCGTGTTTCTGATAGAGTCAGATATGCTCAAGTCATAAGCCGTATAGCTCTTTGCGCCAAGAGATGTGCTCATGTCGCAATATTGCTTTGGATCTATATTTGTATAGAAATTTCTCTGTAGAGGACTTGTTAGCTTAAATATCTCCGCATGCATGGTAGCGAGTGAGTCTCCAATCCAAACACCCTTATTCGTTCCGTTATCATAATAAATCTTGAAATCAACGGAGTCAATTTTACCTCCATTCGGAGTATGTGAAAATCGAAAGCCGTCCGGGCAATAGAATTGGCACATAAAATCCGATATCAAGTCGCCATATAATGGATCGTAAAGTTCTCCGAGTTGGGCACTGGTAGATCTAGCGTATATGGAATCTAATTGAATAGTGGTGGCTTGAATTTGAAACGTATCCGTGAAAACGGAAATCGTATCGTTACCTGGCTGAATGCTTGTTCCGATCGAACTCAACTCATCATTACATCCGGCCAAAATGCTTGCGCCAAGTCCAAGTATTAAAAGCTTGATTTTCATCTTTTGTTATTATTATTTCGTGTTAGAATCCAATACCACGTCATAAAACTTATTGAACTCATCAATATAAGTCTCTGGTGACCGGTAAGGAAGGAACGGAGTTTCTTTCTTTTGAGCAATGTAATCAAGAAGCTCTTGATTAATAGTTTCGCTACCCTGAATCACACCATCTGCGAAATCGATAGCTAATTTACTCAAGCTGACAAAGCTCGTGTCAGTCTTGAGCAATTTTAAGTCAGCGTCTTTTGCGCCATCAGTTTTTAGTTTGGTCACAAAATCCTTATTAAAAGGTTTTTTGAACTCATCGTTATAGATTGAGTAAACAACTTTGGCATTACGTAGGCATGGGTCATCCGCATACATCCTTTTAATATAAAGTGCGGTTAATGCGGACATCCATCCATGGCAATGGATCACGTCCGGGATCCATCTTAATTTTTTTACGGTTTCTAATACCCCGCGAACATAGAAGATCGAACGATCATCGTTATCTTCATATTCGTTTCCATTTTCATCGCATATAGTAGATTTCCGTTGGAAGAAATCGTCATTGTCTATGAAATAGACCTGCATCCGGGCTGATTGAATGGACGCTACTTTAATGATTAGAGGGTGGTCTGTATCATCGATGATAAGGTTCATACCTAATAGGCGAATCACTTCGTGTAATTGGTTACGGCGTTCATTAATGTTTCCGAATTTAGGCATGAATGTCCTGATTTCACGACCGCGCTCCTGGATTCCTTGCGGCAAATTTCTGCATATAGTCGCAATTTCAGATTCGGGAAGGTAGGGAGTAATTTCTTGAGCTATAAACAAGATTTTTTTTGCATCCATTCTGTAAACTAGTTTTATAAAGACGCTACAAAGATACGAAAAATCTTTTATTTACGGTAATTATTTAGTTGCTTTGCACCGTCAAATAAGCATCTATCAGATGAAAATAGTAAAAAGCATTAAAGAATTAAAAGATTATCTCTTTGGAGCAAAGAAAGATAATAAACGAATAGGCCTGGTTCCTACTATGGGTGCATTGCATAATGGGCATCTTAGCTTGGTTCGTCGTTGTGTTGAGGAGAATGATGTTTGTGTTGTTAGTGTTTTTGTTAACCCAACACAATTTAATGACAAACATGATTTGGAGACATATCCTCGTACGTTAGAGGCGGATTGTAACTTGTTGGAAACAGCGGGTTGCGATGTGGTTTTTGCCCCTTCTGTAGAAGAAATATATCCAGAGCCGGATACGCGTGTGTTTGATTTGGGTTCGGTTGCGGAGGTTATGGAAGGTGCGAAACGTCCCGGACATTTTAATGGCGTAGCGCAAGTTGTTAGCAAATTGTTTTATATTGTAGAGCCGGATAATGCTTATTTTGGAGAGAAGGATTTTCAGCAGATAGCCGTGATTCGTGAAATGGTAAGACAATTGGGTATTCCTGTGGTGATAAATGCCTGTCCTATTGTTCGCGAGGAGGATGGCTTGGCGTTGAGTAGCCGTAATACTCGTTTAACGCCAGAGCAGCGTCAAAAGGCTCCCTTAATTGCCCGTACATTGAAAGAGAGTGTCGCTATGAAGCCGAACAAGAGTGTGAAAGAGGTGATAGAGCATGTGGTAAATACGATTAACGCGGACCCGGTAATGGAGGTGGAGTATTACGAGATTGTGGATGGTAATACATTAAAGTCTATTCAAAATTGGTCGGATACGGATTGTCCGGTGGGTTGTATAACTGTTTATTGCGGAGAAGTGCGTCTAATTGATAATATCAAATATTAATAGATTATGTTGATTGAGGTTGTGAAATCTAAAATTCATCGTATTACGGTGACTGAGGCTAATTTGAATTATATAGGTAGCATTACCATTGATGAGGATTTGTTAGATGCCGCAAATTTGATAGCGAACGAAAAAGTGGCGATTGTAAATAATAATAATGGAGAGCGTTTCGAGACATATATAATAAAAGGTGAGCGGGGTTCTGGTGTCGTTTGCTTGAATGGAGCGGCGGCGAGAAAGGCTCAACCGGGTGATATTATCATTGTGATGTCATATGCGTTAATGGATTTTGAAGAGGCGAAAACATTTAAGCCTTCTGTGGTTTTTCCTGATACGGCGACAAATAAATTAATATAGAGTCAAAACAGGGCTTTATAAGAAGGCCTTAGGACATATAGAGAAGCTCGTCGTGATGCTACGGCGGGCTTCTCTTATTTTATGAATATCTTTAAAACTCACTTATGTATACGAATAGGAAAATATGGGAGGTTAGCTATCCGATCTTTTTAGGTCTACTGGCTCAAAATGTGATCAATGTAACAGATACTGCGTTTTTGGGACGTGTAGGAGAGGTGGAGCTAGGCGCTGCCGCGATGGGTGGCTTATATTACATATGTGCTTTCACGATTGCGTTTGGTTTTAGTACGGGTTCTCAGATAGTGATTGGACGCAGAAATGGTGAGGGACATTATAATCAGATAGGACCTGTGATGTGGCAAGGTGTATTTTTTTTGTTGTCGCTGGCGGTTATGTTATTTGTGTTGTCTCATCTGTTTGCGGCTGATGTGATGAGAGCATTAGTTTCTTCTGGTGCTATATTGAATGCGACCGTTGAGTTTTTGGACTGGCGTGTATATGGCTTTTTCTTTTCGTTTGCGAGCGTGATGTTTCGGGCGTTGTTTATAGGCATAACAAGAACAAAAGTGTTGACTTTAAATGCTGTAGTTATGGCTATAACCAATGTCTTGTTGGATTATTTGTTGATCTTTGGTCATGGCGGTTTTCCGGAGATGGGCATACGGGGCGCCGCGATAGCCTCTGTTATAGCGGAAGCTGTATCTATCCTTTTCTTTGTCGTATATACTAAATTTACAGTAGACATCAAGAAATATGCGCTTGATCAGATTCGATCTTTTGACTGGGCTTTACTGAGAAGAGTGCTTGATATTTCCGTTTTTATGATGATGCAATATTTTTTGTCCATTTCTACTTGGTTCATGTTTTTTGTCGCTGTGGAGCATTTAGGGCAACGAGAATTGGCTGTAGCGAATATTGTGCGCAGTATTTATGTGGTGATGTTGATACCGGTTAACTCCTTGGCGACGACAACGAATACCTTTGTTAGTAATAGTATTGGGGCGGGTGCGGTTGATCAGGTGGTTCCGATAATCAAAAAGGTCGGCAAACTTTCTTTTGTGATCATGTTGTTTTTCTCGGCGTTAGTCGGATTGATGCCGGATTGGGTATTGTCAGTTTATACGAACGATGCCTCATTGATTGACGCGTCTGTTCATTCTGTGTATGTGATAGCGGGCGCTTTATTGATAGGCTCTGTGGCTAATGTCGCGTTTAATGGCGTATCCGGAACAGGGAATACCCGTTCCGCATTGTGGATGGAGACAGCTGTGTTAGTTGTATATGTTCTATATATCTATTTGGCGGGGATGCGTTTTCGATTGCCGGTGGCCGTTTGTTTTATGACTGAAGTGATTTATTATACAGGGTTACTTGTGGCCAGCGTGATCTATTTGAAAAAGGCAAATTGGCAAAATAAGAAGATTTGAAAAATGAAAATCGACGAAGCTTTTGCCGCATACTCGTCTCTTTTTTGTACATTTGCCCCTTAATCCATAAGAAAATAATATAAATATACATACGAATTATGTTTGAGAACTTAAGCGAGAGATTAGAGAGATCGTTCAAGCTATTAAAGGGTGAGGGCAAAATTACCGAGATTAATGTGGCGGAGACATTAAAAGATGTACGCAAAGCATTGTTAGACGCCGATGTTAACTATAAAGTCGCTAAAGGTTTTACGGATACTGTAAAAGAAAAAGCTTTAGGACAGAATGTCCTTACTTCTGTGAAGCCTAGCCAATTGATGGTGAAGATTGTGCACGATGAATTGGCGAGCTTAATGGGTGGCTCTGCTATTGATATCAATTTAAATGGAAATCCATCTGTTGTATTGATGTCTGGTTTGCAAGGTTCAGGAAAGACGACATTCACGGGTAAATTAGCCAATTTGCTAAAGACCAAGAAAAATAAAAAGCCTTTATTGGCTGCGTGTGACGTTTATCGTCCTGCCGCTATTGAACAGTTGAGAGTCGTTGGTGAACAGGTTGGTGTTCCTGTTTATATGGAGCTGGAGAACAAAAATCCGGTAGAGATCGCGATGAACGCTATTCGTGAGGCTCGTGCGAAAGGCAACGATGTGGTTATCGTGGATACGGCTGGTCGTTTGGCGATAGATGAGCAGATGATGAATGAGATCGCTGCTATCAAGAGCGCTATTCAACCTAACGAGACACTGTTCGTAGTGGATGCTATGACAGGTCAAGATGCGGTGAATACGGCTAAAGAGTTCAATGAGCGATTGGATTTTGATGGTGTTGTTTTGACCAAGTTAGATGGTGACACTCGTGGTGGTGCTGCATTGTCTATCCGTACGGTGGTTGATAAACCGATCAAGTTTGTCGGTACGGGCGAGAAGATGGATGCCTTGGATGTATTCCACCCCGAACGAATGGCAGATCGTATCTTGGGTATGGGTGATATCGTCTCTTTGGTGGAGCGTGCTCAAGAGCAATATGATGAAGAAGAGGCTAAGCGCTTACAGAAGAAGATCGCTAAGAATCAATTTGATTTTAATGACTTCATCTCACAGATACAGCAGATCAAGAAAATGGGAAACTTGAAAGAGTTGGCTTCTATGATTCCTGGTGTAGGTAAGGCTTTGAAAGATGTTGATATTGACGATAACGCGTTTAAGAGCATCGAGGCTATTATCTATTCAATGACTCCGGCGGAGAGAAGCAATCCGGCAATCTTGAATGGCTCTCGTCGTCAGCGTATCGCTAGGGGTAGCGGAACGACAATTCAAGAGGTGAATAAGCTTATAAAGCAATTTGATGAGACGCGTAAGATGATGCGTATGCTTACGTCTGTTAAGTCTGGTAAGATGAAGATGCCTTCCATGTCTTCGTTCAAGTCTCCGTTTAGACGTTGATAGAAATGAGTTTGTAAATCCTATAATATTATAATATGGAAGAACAACAATATAAATTATTAGATGGCAAGGCTGTTTCTGCTCAAATGAAAAAAGAAATGGCCGAAGAGGTCGCTCAGATAAAGGCTGCCGGAGGTAAGATACCTCATTTGGCTGCGATTTTGGTAGGGCATGATGGCGGTAGTGAGACTTATGTCGCTAATAAGGTGAAAACTTGCGAGGAGATAGGTTTTAAGTCTACACTGATTCGTTTCGAGGAAGATGTGACGGAAGAGGAGTTACTTCGCAAGGTCGATGAGTTGAACAATGATCAGGATGTGGATGGTTTTATTGTTCAGCTTCCTTTGCCGAAACATATATCGGAACAAAAAGTGATAGAGGCGATCGATTATCGTAAGGACGTAGATGGATTTCATCCAATTAATGTTGGCCGAATGTCTATTGGCTTGCCATGCTTTGTGTCAGCTACTCCTGCGGGTATTTTAGAGCTTTTCAAACGCTATAATATAGAGACAAGAGGTAAGCATTGTGTTGTCTTAGGTCGAAGCAATATTGTAGGTAAACCTGTCGCTACGTTGATGATGCAGAAAGCTTATCCGGGTGATTGTACGGTGACAGTTTGCCATAGTCGTTCTAATAATCTTAAAGAGATGTGCTTGAGCGCGGATATTATAATTGTAGCGTTGGGCGTGCCTGAGTTCTTGAAGGGCGACATGGTGAAAGAGGGGGCGGTTGTGATTGATGTAGGTACAACACGTTTGCCGAGTAGCACGACAAAGAGTGGCTTTAAATTGACTGGCGATGTCAAGTTTAGTGAGGTTGCTCCTAAATGTTCTTATATAACACCTGTGCCGGGTGGTGTTGGCCCTATGACGATTATTTCGTTAATGCGTAACACCTTGTTAGCTGGCAAGAAAGCTATCTATAAATAGAACTGTGTAAAAAAGAGCATAAAAAGATTTGCGTATTTAGAAAATATGCGTATCTTTGCGCCGTCTTTACAAGGAAATCCTTAAAGAGACGGATATGGTGAATGTAGCTCAGTTGGTTAGAGCATTGGATTGTGGTTCCAAGGGTCGTGGGTTCGAGCCCCATCTTTCACCCTTTATTTTTGCGGTTAAGTCTCAAGACTTATAGCTTCTGGTTATTTTTTATATGGTGAATGTAGCTCAGTTGGTTAGAGCATTGGATTGTGGTTCCAAGGGTCG
>CAUWMZ010000023.1:0-32941 GCA_963560035.1 uncultured Parabacteroides sp. | reverse complement strand
AAGATAAGTCAAAGAACGCTTTAATCAATTATTCGATATAAACTCTATTAAATATAAAAGTAGTCTCTGTTTATTTAGGGGATTGCTTTTTTAAACCATGAAAAAGACAATATGCAAAACAAAAATTGTTTTATTGGAGTTGATTTAGGTGGAACTAAAATTTACTCAGCCCGATTTGAAGATGGAAAAATTGTGGCGGTAAGCTTAGACAAAACACCATCAAAAGGAAGTAAAGAAATATTGTTTGAAGCGTTAGAAAATTCTATACGTTCGGTTTGGTCTGATGATGTAGGAGGTATAGGAATTGGTGTTCCTAGTGTTGTGGATCGTAAAGAGGGTATAGTTTATAATGTCGTACATATCCCGGGGTTGGATGTTTTTCCATTGGCGGAGTTGATAGGGAATAGTTTTTCTAGACCTGTTTATGTGGATAACGATGCGAATTGTTTTGCCTTAGGGGAACGCGTAATGGGTGTTGGTAAGAATTATGAGAATTTTGTGGGTCTGACTTTAGGCACAGGCTTAGGTGGTGGCATTATTCAAAATGGTCGCTTATTACAAGACAGAAATTGTGGATCGGGTGAGTTTGGAATGTTGCCATATCAAGATAATGTGTTGGAATATTATTGTAGTGGTTCTTTTTTCAAGAATGTGTATGGTGTAGATGGCCGTGAAATGAATAAGCGTGCGCAAGATGGAGATCAAGAAGCGCTGGAAGCTTATCAGCAGTTGGGTAAACATGTTGCAGCGGCAGTTAAAATGGTTGTGTTTACTGTTGATCCTGAGATGATTGTTTTTGGTGGATCATTAGCAAAATCTTATGTGTTATTTGAAAAAAGTATGTATGAGTATTTGAATGATTTCCCTTATCCACGTTCAATAGAGCGATTGAGAATTTTTTTCTCGGATGCTAAGGTTTCTGCGGTTGTTGGAGCTGCAGCTCTTTGTCCAGATTTTGTAAAAATGAATTTAAGGAGATAAATTCTATTGTTTTTAGTTATTTGACAGACAATTAAAATGAAGTTTAGATATCATTTTAATTGTCTGTTTTATTATTATTTCTTGAAATATTGCGTATTATTAAACGTCCATCTTCTATTGAAAAGCGATTGTCGTGTTGTGTCAGAAATGTAATGACGGTACTTATTTTTGTTTGAGAGAAAGGCAGTTTATTTACTAAATCGCAAAGACGTAATCGTTGTTCATTTGTTTGTGTTAGTAAATTATTGCGAATTGTCTCAAACTCCCAGTTTTTTACATTGGATATATATGAGGATTGGCACACATCGCAGCAGTGACATGGTTCACTTTCTTTTTCATCGAAGTAAGCTAATAGTTTTTGGCTGCGGCAGATCGTGTCATTGTTGATATATTCGAGGACTTTTTCAATTCTATTTTTCAGTCGTTCTTTTCTATCTTCATAAGCTGTTTTAGGGATGAACAAGTAACGAGTTTCTTCACGAGGTCGAATGAAAATAATTAGGGGGGTCTTTTTTTGCGGTATATAATTGATGATATGATATTTTGATAACTTAACGAGAGCTTCATACACATCTTGCTGTGAAACCCTAGCTCGTGCAGCAATTTCATTTTCGTTGATGTATGTATAATCAGCGAAAAGTCCAGTATATAGTCTTAGGATAACTTGGACAATATCATTTGTGTGTTTATTTTCTCCTAAGTATTTATAAAGTTCTTCTCTTGTCGCTAAAAAAATGAGTCTAGAAGCATTTTCCATTTCATCTGTATATTCAATATAACCAGATAACTCTAAAATTTTTAGCGCATAATGAGTTTGTAGAATAGGAAGTTTATATATTGGGCAAAAATCAGTTAATTTAAAATCATGTACAGTGTCTAATCCAAATCCCATAGCAATTTGGAAGTAATTGCAAAGAGTGTCATAAACACGATAAATAAAACTTTTATCAGGAAATTCATTAGCTAAATTTGTTTTTAGTTTAGCGCTGTCTTTTGTGGAACAAAGCGCCACAGCATATGCTTTTTCTCCATCACGCCCAGCGCGTCCAGCCTCTTGGTAATATTCTTCCAAAGAGCTAGGCATATCTATATGTATGACTAGTCTTACGTCTGGTTTGTCAATGCCCATACCAAAAGCGTTGGTAGAGACAATAATTCTACAATTATTATTTTTCCATAGTGTTTGTTTTTTTTCTTTCTCTTCTCTTTGTAAGCCTGCGTGAAAAAAGTCTGCGGACATTCCAGCTTGCTGTAATAAATTAGCGATTTCTTTGGTACGTTTGCGATTGCGAACGTAAACGATTGCACTTCCTTGTACTTTCCCTAAAATGTATATCAGTGATTGTAGTTTATCATCTGTTTTACGGACGATATATGCTAAGTTCTTGCGAGCAAAGCTTTTTTGAAATACATTTTTTTCGTGAAAGCCCAATTTGTCTTGGATATCGTTAACCACGTCTGGGGTAGCGGTAGCGGTCAAAGCCAATACAGGTACATTGGGTAGCTCTTTTCGGATCTCTGCAATTTTTAGATATGAAGGACGAAAATCATATCCCCATTGTGAGATGCAGTGACTTTCGTCGATTACAAGTAGACAGACACTCATTGCTTGAAGTTTCGCAAGAAATATATCTGTTGTTAATCGTTCTGGGGAAACATAAAGGAATTTATAATTTCCAAAGATACAATTCTCAAGTTGAGTAATGATTTCTTGTCGGCTCATGCCAGAATATACAGCAGTAGCCTTAATGCCGACTTTTTGTAGATTTTCTACTTGGTCTTTCATTAAGGCTATCAGGGGAGTCACAACAATACAAACACCTTCCATTGTCATTGCGGGCACTTGAAAAGTGATGGATTTACCACCTCCAGTGGGCATTAGCCCTAATGTGTCTTTGCCTGCACAAATAGAATGAATGATATCTTCTTGTAATGGTCTAAAAGAAGTATACCCCCAATAGTTGGCTAATATTTGGTGATAAATATCCATGAGTATATCATTATGGATGGCTGACTTTAATGTCTTTTATCATTAATTGTATATACGTATTTCCATTGTATGTATTTTCCTCTACAGTATAGCAAATGTTGAAAGGTTTCATTTGTTTAATATAACCATTGAAGCGTTTCATGCCAAAAGCGATAGCATGTACAGGCATATTGGAGTTCCCATCTATTAACTCTAATTTGAGGTGCTCTAAATCTCTTCCAACCAATTTGCTGGTACCATAATCCTTTACGTCTAGAGAACAGAACATAGGTTTTTGATTATCTGGTCCAAAAGGGCTCAATTTTTTCAGATCATCAATAAATTTTTGATTGATATCTTTTAGGTCCAAAACTGCATCAATATCTATTTGAGGAGTCATTTGCTCTGGAATTATTTCTTCGGCGGCAATATTTAAGAAGCGCTCCGTAAAGGCTTGTAGATTCTCTTCTTTTAAAGACAAGCCGGCAGCGTATGTATGACCTCCAAAATTCTCTAATAGATCTCGACAGCTTTCGATCGCTTTGTATATATCAAATCCTGTGACAGAGCGAGCGGAACCTGTAATTAGTTCTGAAGATTTTGTTAAAACGACGGCAGGTCGATAATATTTTTCAGTGAGTCTGGATGCGACAATGCCGATCACGCCTTTATGCCATCCGGGGTTATAGACAACAATCGCTTTACGATCTTCCATATTCTCAAACCCATCGATGATAGTATTCGCTTCATCTGTTATTTTTTTATCCAGTTCTCTTCGCTCTTCATTATATTGATTGATATTTTCACTTTTTTCTCGTGCGGTAGTACTGTCTTTAGTTAGTAAGAGCTCTACAGCCTCTTTTCCATTCATCATGCGTCCAGAAGCATTGATGCGTGGGCCAATTTTAAAGACAATGTCACTGATCGTAATTTCTTTGTTTGTTAATCCGCAAATATCAATGATTCCTTTAAGGCCATGACTAGGGTTGCTGTTGAGTTGTTTCAATCCGTAATGGGCAAGGATTCGATTTTCGCCTGTGATGGGAACGATATCTGAAGCGATGCTTACAGCTGTGAGTTCTAGAAGTTTTTCCAATTCAGAGAATGGAAAATTATTGCTTTTGGCGAATGCTTGCATAAATTTAAAGCCGACACCACATCCTGAGAGATGTTCGTATGGGTAAATGGAATCTTCTCTTTTAGGGTCTAAGACCGCTACGGCATCGGGCAAAATATCATCAGGCATATGATGGTCGCAAATGATAAAATCTATGCCTTTTTGTTTTGCGTATTCGATTTTTTCTATAGCTTTAATGCCGCAGTCAAGAGATATAACTAAGGAGAATCCGTTTTCAGCGGCATAATCAATGCCTTTAAATGAAATACCATATCCCTCGTCATAACGGTCAGGAATATAAAAATCCACTGTAGAAGAGTATGGCCTTAAGTATTTGTATACTAAAGAAACTGCGGTTGTACCATCTACATCATAATCTCCATAGATTAGGATCTTTTCTTTATTTCCTAATGCTTTATTTAATCTTTTAACTGCCTTATCCATATCAGGCATAAGGAATGGATCGTACAGGTCATTTAAACTCGGTTTGAAGAATTTTTGCGCTTTTTCTAGCGTATCGACTCCCCGTTGGACGAGCAAAAGACAGACTACAGGGCTAAGTCCTAATTCAGCTGCCAGCAGGTCTCTCTTTTGTATTTCCTGTTCCGATGGTTTTTGAAAGTTCCATTTGTTGATCATTATTATATATTTTTTTCTTTTTCGCTTGGTAGACACTGCGTGATTTCTTATTCATCCATGTCGTATTGAGACCTGCGGTCGCATATCTCTTATAGGTGAAAATTTTGCAATGTATTTCAATCCGTAAAGTTAGAAATTTATATGGGATATTGGTTATTTAGGAAGTGAATAGTTTTTGGTGTTATTTTTTTGAAGTAGGAGAATGATTTGTATTTTTGCCTAAATATTATCAAAATAGCAATGACAGAAGATATTAAAAAGGCTTGCGAAGTAATGGCTGCAGGCGGTATAATACTTTATCCAACAGATACGATTTGGGGAATTGGTTGTGATGCGACAAACGAGGAGGCGGTGCGTAAGGTTTATGAACTGAAACGCCGTGCGGATAATAAGGCTATGCTGGTCTTGATGGATAGTAATGCGAAATTAGGTATATATGTATCAGACATTCCTGATGTAGCATGGGACTTGATGGATGTGGCAGATAAGCCTTTGACAATTATTTATTCAAATGCTAAAAATTTAGCATCAAATTTATTAGGTGAAGATGGAAGTGTTGGCATACGTATAACACAAGAAGATTTTTCGCGTCGTTTATGTGAGCGTTTTCGTAAGCCAATCGTATCAACTTCTGCCAATGTTAGTGGGGAACTTTCTCCAGCTAATTTTGCGGAAGTATCAGATGTAATAAAGAAGGGGGTAGATTATATTGTAAATTATAGGCAAGAAGATATGAGTAAAGCTACTCCTTCAAGTATTATTAAGTTAGGTGCGGGTGGACTTATTCAAGTAATTCGCTAATATCTTGTGATAGCTTGTTTTATGCAAGTCGTGAGGCGTGTTTGAAATAAGTTTGACTTTAGAATGTATTTACCTCTAAAGATATAGAAATGGCAAAAGACGGTTGGTTTTATAAATTTTTGCTGTGGAGGGAAAAACGTATTAAGGAAAAACATTTTATCCTTATTATTAGTTTCCTGGTCGGACTTTGTACGGCTGCCGCTGCGATTATATTGAAACAGTTAATTCATTTTATTCAACATCTCTTAACAGGAAACTTTAGTGCGGATGGAGCGAACTATTTGTATTTGTTATATCCTGTAATCGGTATTTTGTTGGCAGGTTTATTTGTGAAATATGTAGTGAGAGACGATATCAGTCATGGTGTGACAAAGATTCTTTATGCGATATCTCAGCGTAAAAGTAGAATAAAGCCCCATAATACTTGGACATCAATTGTGGCTAGTTCAGTAACGATTGGTTTTGGTGGATCAGTAGGAGCTGAGGCTCCTATCGTATTGACAGGCGCTGCGATTGGCTCTAATTTAGGGCGAATGTTCAAAATGGAACAAAAAACATTGATGTTGCTTGTTGGTTGTGGTGCGGCTGGTGCGATAGCGGGAATTTTTAAGGCCCCTATAGCGGGATTGGTATTTGTGATTGAGGTGTTGATGTTGGATTTAACAATGACATCGGTTTTGCCATTGTTAATTTCATCGGTGACAGCGGCTACAATGTCTTATGTTTTTACAGGGACAGAGGCTTTGTTTAAGTTTTCTCAAACGGAGGCGTTTGAGATTGGTCGTATACCATATGTGTTGTTATTGGGCGTTTTTTGTGGCTTAGTATCGCTTTATTTTACTCGCGTGATGAACCGAGTAGAAGGTATGTATCGAAAATTAGGTACATATTGGAAAAAATTTATGTTGGGCGGTCTAATGTTGAGTGTCTTGATCTTTCTTTTCCCTCCATTATATGGTGAGGGATATGATACGATAGGTTCGTTGTTGAATGGTCAGTTTTCACACATTATGGATAAGAGTTTATTCTATAATTTGAATGATACTTATTTTGGCGTTCTGATTTTTTTAAGTTTGATATTATTGACGAAAGTCTTTGCTTCTAGCGCTACAAATGCGGGAGGTGGTTGTGGTGGTATTTTTGCTCCTAGTTTGTATTTAGGCTGTATCGCGGGATTTGTTTTTGCCCATACCTCTAATTATTTCCCTTTTACAATGTATATATCAGAAAAGAATTTCGCTCTTTTGGGCATGGCAGGTATTATGTCTGGAGTTATGCATGCTCCCTTGACGGGTGTTTTTCTTATTGCGGAATTAACCGGAGGATATGATTTGTTTCTGCCATTAATGATAGTTTCAATCAGTTCTTATATAACGATCCTTATGTTTGAGCCTCATAGTATTTATTCTATGCGTTTAGCGCAAAAAGGAGAGTTGTTAACGCATCATAAGGATAGAGCTGTGTTGACTCTGTTACAAGCTGATAGTGTGATAGAAAAAGATTTTCAGATCGTTTCTCCGGAAATGACATTGGGTGATATGGTGAAAGTTATTTCTAAAAGCGGGAGAAATACATTTCCGGTGGTAGATGAGCGAGGAATATTATTGGGTATTGTGTTGTTAGATAATATCCGTAATATAATGTTTCGTCCAGAGTTATATAATCGGTTTCATGTTTCAAAATTTATGGTATCTGCGCCTGCGAAGATAATTATTAATACTCCGATGGATCAAATCATGAGTACTTTTGATGATACAAAGGCATGGAATTTACCAGTGGTGGATGAAACTGGCCATTATATAGGTTTTATGTCTAAGTCTAAAATATTTAATTCTTATAGAGAGGTTTTGGTGGATAATTTTTCTGGAGATTGATAATAGAATATAGATTCAGCAAAAATATGAAGAAAGAAGATTTACGAATTGTATATATGGGCACTCCCGATTTTGCGGTGGAGAGCTTACGTGCATTAGTTGAGGGTGGATACAATATAGTAGGTGTTGTTACAATGCCGGATAAGCCAATGGGACGTCATGGTAGTGTAACACAGCCGAGTGCTGTAAAAAAATATGCAGTATCTGTTGGGCTTCCTGTCTTGCAGCCCGAAAAATTGAAAGATGAAGTTTTTCTAGAAGAATTGCGTAGACTACAAGCTGATTTGCAGATAGTTGTTGCTTTTCGGATGCTGCCAGAGGTCGTATGGAATATGCCACGTTTAGGTACATTTAATTTACATGCCTCTTTGTTGCCTCAATATAGAGGAGCAGCTCCGATCAACTGGGCTGTTATTAATGGTGATATGGAAACTGGTGTAACGACATTTTTCTTGACACATGAAATAGATACAGGAAAAATTATTCGTCAAAAGCGTCTTTCTATAGCAGATACAGACGATGTGGAGAGGGTTCATGATGCATTGATGGCTATGGGTGCTGATTTGGTGTTGGAAACTGTTGACTTATTGCTTGATGGCAAAATAGATGCGGTTCCTCAAGAAATGTTTTATAAAGATGAAGCAGATTTACGTCCTGCACCGAAAATTTTTAAAGAGACTTGTCATATCGATTGGAAGATGCCAATGAAAAGGATATATGATTTTATTCGTGGACTTTCTCCTTATCCAGCGGCGTGGACTGAATTAATTGCAGAAGATGGAAAACGCTTAACATTGAAGATTTATCAAACGGAGAAGCGATTTGTAAATCATGAATATCCGATAGGCTCTATTTGTTCAGATCATAAGTCATACGTGGATGTTGCAGTAGAAGGTGGATTTATTCGTTTGTTATCTGTTCAGTTAGCAGGAAAGAAGCGTATGGGTATAGCTGATTTTTTAAATGGATTTAAACAAATAGATCAATATATGCTAGGTTAATGAGAAGGTAGCTATAAGAAAGAAACGGTTGTTTAACGCAAAGCTAAATAACCGTTTTTATTTTAATGGAATTTTGTTTGCTCTTTCGTTAATAAAATGGGATGTTACTTATTTTTTGTAACCCCATTTTATTAATTCGGATTGTCCGATAGCGACAAGAGATCTCAAGCAGCTATCCATTAAATGTTTAATAAAACTTTTCATAGTGCAATGTTATTTAAAAAAAAACTTTTAAAAACCTTCTTTTGCGTTTTATCTAATATTAAAAAATTGGGAAAATGTAATATTGAAAACCTAAACCTAAATTTGAAACGTAATTCCCCAATTTTAGATAACCTATAATAACCTAAACTTTTTCTTTTTATTGATAATAGGTATTACCACATGCGGTAGACCCAAATTGTCCAGGGTTGAAACCCCAACAAATCAATATAACGCTTAAACAATCTTTTTACCATTTTTGCTCTACAATTATGTTTTACAGCACAAATATACGATGGAATGTTATACGGTATATGTTTTACAACATATTTTTTTGATCATATGTTATTTTCTTGATTTAGGACAAGAAATGCTATTGGGGAATATGTTTTTATATAATTAGGAGTTAATGTAAATCTGTTTTGTATTATAGGGATAATGCTCATAGATCAATAAATAGAGTTTATTTACTTGGCTTTAATTAGTGGGTTTGTTTTTTGTGGATGTTGTAAAATAAAGGTTAGCATTATTTTTATAAAAGTTTATATTGTAATTTTGAAGACAAGAAGTTTTAATTTACAAAAGAGTACGAGTTATGTTTAATGAGATCGTAGTAATAGAACCAACTGGTTTAAACGATTGGGGAGTTGAGCGTTTAAAGAGTTTAGCTAAGCAGGTGCGTTTTTATGATGATATTCCTCAAACAGATGAAGAGGTTATAAAACGTATAGGTAATGCGGATTGTGTGTTTGTTTCTTTCAATGCTCAGATAAGTAGACGGGCGATAGAAGCTTGTTGTAATATTCGCTATATAGGTATGTGTTGTACTTTATATAGTGAAGCTAGCGCTAATGTGGATATTGTTGCTGCTTATGAGCGAGGCATTCGTGTTTTGGGAATTCGGGATTATGGTGATGATGGTGTAGTAGAGTATGTGATAAGTGAATTGGTTCGTTTGTTGCACGGTTTTGGTGAGAAGCAGTGGAGAAGAGATATGTATGAGCTAGGTGGTCAAAAAGTGGGTATAATAGGATTAGGTCGTACTGGTCGTATGATTGCTGACGCACTTCGTTTTCTTGGTGCTGATGTTTGTTATTACAGCCGTACACGAAAACTTGATGCGGAAAAAGCGGGGATTGCTTATTATCCATTGCATGATTTACTTTCGAAAGTAGATATTCTTTGTACTTGTTTACCCCGTAATACAATATTGTTAGGTGCTGCGGAGTTTCAGCTGTTTGGTAATTTGAAGATTTTTATTAATACTTCTGTAGGTCCTACATTTAGAGTGCCTGATTTGGAACGTTGGTTGAGTTCTCATCAGCATAATTTTTATTTATGCGATCAAGTGGGTATGGGTGATTACGCTGATACCTTAACTCAATTTGATAATGTTCTTTATACGCCTCGGGTCGCAGGATATTCTGTGCAGTGTATGGATCGTTTATCTCAAAAGGTGATTGCGAATATAGAAAGTGTATTAGAATAAGATTTTGCTGTTATTGGAGAGGTTAACTAAAAAAGAGGATCAGCTTTTTTGTTTTAGCTGATTCTCTTTTGTTTTTATTGAAAAAGGCAATTTCTTATTGCTGGTTAGCCTTATCAATTTGCTCTTGAACAATAGCGTCTACAACTGCGACAGTTGTTAGATTTACGATGTCTCGAGTAGAACTTTCCACATCTGTAAAATGAATAGGTTTGTTTAATCCCATTTGGATCGGTCCTATTGTCTCTGTAATTCCAAGTGTATCAAGTAATTTGTATGCACTATTGGCTGAACTTAAGTTCGGGAATATCAAAGTGTTGACATCCTTGCCTTTCAATTTGTTGAATGGATACATATCATCTCTCAACTTTTTATCTAGGGCGAAATTGACTTGCATTTCTCCATCGACAATCATATCAGGATAAGTTTTGTGTAGATAGTCTATTGCTTCGTGTACAGTTAAAGGACTACCTTGTTTGTCTGATCCGAAATTAGAGTAAGATAACATGGCCATTACAGGATCATGAGCAAAGAATTTAACGGCATCATGAGTTAATCGTGCAATATCGATTAATACTTCTGTTGTTGGATGGCGATTGATTAATGTATCTGCCATAAAGAATGTTCCCTTTTTGCATGTTAAGATGTTAAGGGCACCAAAGTGTTTATAGCTAGGTCTGATACCAATGATTTGCTCAGCCATTTTAGTTACTTCGGAATAGCGGCTATATACACCTGTAACAAATGCGTCCGCATCGCCTGTCGCTACCATCATCATTCCAAAGGCATTACGGTCAACCATCTTTTCGCATGCCTCAGAATAAGTAACGCCTTCACGAGCTTTTTTGTCTGTTAAGATACGGGCATAGCGATGACGTCGTTCTGTTTCTCTGTCATGGCGAAGATTGACAATTTGTATGCCTTCAAGACTAATATTCTCTTCTGCTGCGATTTTTGCCAATCGTTCTTCATTTCCTAATAGGATAGGGATACAAATTCCTTCTGCTTTTGCTTCTGCTGCGGCTTTTAACATATTTACATGGTTTGCTTCCGCAAATACTACTCGTTTAGGATTTGCTTTAGCCATGTCGTTAAAAGAGCGTAGTAACTTATTGTCATAGCCCATCATTTCTCGCAAGTGCTTTGCGTATCCTTCCCAATCGGTAATAGTTTTTCTTGCGACACCCGATTCGATAGCGGCTTTTGCTACGGCACAAGAGACACGCGTTAATAGGCGGGGATCAAGTGCTTTAGGCAATATATAGTCTCGTCCAAAGTTTGTGCGTTTTAGCTTATAAGCTGCGTTGACCACGTCAGGCACAGGCTCTTTGGCTAAGTCTGCGATAGCATAAACGGCGGCGCGTTTCATCTCTTCATTAATAGCTTTTGCCTGTGTGTCAAGTGCGCCACGGAAGATGTAAGGGAAACCAAGTACGTTGTTTATCTGGTTGGGATAATCTGATCGTCCGGTAGCGAAGATGATATCACTTCTTGAATCCATTGCGTCTGCATAAGATATCTCTGGATTAGGATTAGCTAAAGCGAAAACGATAGGATTTGTATTCATGCTACGTACCATCTCTTTGCTCAATACATTAGCGACAGATAATCCTAAAAAGACGTCAGCGCCTACAACGGCTTCTTGTAAAGTTTTAATAGGTCTTTCTGTTGCGAATTCTTTTTTTGCCTCGTTTAAATCAGAGCGTAAAGTAGAAATAACTCCTTTGCTATCGCACATGATGATATTTTCTTTACGTGCACCAAGAAGGAGATAAAGCTTAGTGCAAGAGATGGATGCGGCTCCAGCTCCATTTACGACGATTTTAACGTCTTCTATTTTTTTGCCTGCTATTTCAAGCGCATTGATCAATCCGGCTCCAGAAATAATAGCCGTACCGTGTTGATCATCATGCATCACAGGTATATCAAGTTCTGCTTTTAGGCGTTGTTCGATTTCGAAACATTCTGGAGCTTTGATGTCTTCTAGGTTAATACCTCCAAATGTGGGAGAGATAGCCTTTACGGTTTGAATAAATTTTTCTGGATCTTTCTCATCAATTTCAATATCGAATACATCAATTCCTGCGAATATTTTGAAAAGTAGACCTTTCCCTTCCATAACCGGTTTTCCGGCTAAAGGACCGATATTTCCTAAACCTAATACGGCTGTTCCGTTTGATATTACAGCAACCAAATTGCCTTTAGCGGTATATTCATAAGTATTGCTTGGATTTTTTTCTATTTCCAGACATGGCTCCGCTACGCCTGGTGAGTAGGCGAGGGATAGGTCCATCTGTGTACTGTGAGGTTTTGTCGGGATAACCTCTATTTTTCCCGGTTTGCCGTCGGCATGATACCGAAGGGCCTCCTCTTTTGTTATTTTTGCCATAGCTGTATCTATTTGTTTTTTGTTTGTTCTTAATAAGCGAAACTGATGCAAATGTAACAAAATATTATGAGTTTACTTAATTTACTGACTCTTCTTCTGGTTTAGGTGTGTGTTAAGTGTCTTTATTTAAAAAAAAGTGGAAGTCTTTATGGATTTTATAGGTTGGCGTTATATTTAGGATGATTATATATAGGTATAAAGAGGTATATTTGTCATATTAAAATTGAACATATAAATGGCATTAAAACTTATACATACGGCGGATTGGCATTTAGGTCAAAGTTTTTTTGGTTATGACCGAGAGGTAGAGCATGAGGCATTTCTTCGTTGGCTGATAAATTTATTGAAAGAGCGTGAGATAGATGTGTTGTTGATTTCTGGGGATGTTTTTGATGTGGCAAATCCATCAGCTACGGCTCAACGGTGTTTTTATCATTTTTTGCGAGAGGTAAATAAGGTGAATTCAACATTGCAAATTGTGGTTATTGCGGGGAATCATGATTCAGCGATACGCTTAGAAGCGCCCAATCCTTTATTGGAAGAATTGAATACGAGTATTGTGGGAGTAATTAGGAGGAGAGATTCTGGAGAAATTGATTTTGAATCGTTGCTTGTGCCGCTACGAAATAGGTTTGGAAAGCAAGAAGCGATATGTTTGGCAGTGCCATTTCTTCGTCAAGGAGATTATCCTGTTGCGTCTGATCCGGAAGAGAATACCTATGTGAAAGGTGTAAGTCGTATGTATAATCAATTATTTGAGTATGCGGAGCGTAATAAAGTGGCAGGTGAGGCTTTTGTCGCATTAGGACATTTACATGCGATTGGTGCGGAATTGTCGGAAGATGATCGCAGTGAGCGAGTTATTATGGGGGGATTGGAGTCTGTTACGATGGATGCTTTTAATGAGAAAATAGCTTATACCGCATTAGGTCATATTCATAAGGCACAAAAGGTTGGAGGACGGGATGCGGTGCGTTATGCGGGCAGTCCATTACCTATGTCTTTTACAGAAAGAAATTATCGCCATCAAGTGGTATATGTTGAATTAGAAGGTGAAGAGGCTGTTTGTATAGAGCCTATAGAGATACCAAGAATGATTGATTTGTTGAGTGTCCCGAATCATCCATTGCCTCCGGAGGAGGTATTGAAGCAATTGGAGGTGTTGCCTGAGGGGGTAGATCAAGAAGATAGATCTTGTTGGCCTTATTTGGAGGTAAAAGTTCTATTGACTGAGCCAGATCCCACTTTTCGCCATCGTGTGGAGAAGATATTGGAGCAAAAAGCGGTCAGATTGACTTCGATAGTGCCATCGTATCCTGTAAAGTCTGTAGTGGAAAATGTTAAGCCTTTATCGTATGGTGACTTAAGAAAGATCGCTCCATTGGATATGTTAAAGCATGCGTTTTGCATTAAATATGGTAGTGATTTACCTAAAGAGATTGAGTCAATGTTTAATGAAGTTGTTAGGGAGGTGTCTTTATGAAAATATTAGCGATTCGAGGGCGTAATTTAGCTTCGTTAGAAGGTGATTTTGTGATAGATTTTACACAGGAACCATTGGCGTCAGCTGGTATTTTTGCGATATCTGGTCCTACTGGTGCGGGAAAATCAACCTTGTTGGATGCGATGTGTTTGGCGTTATTTTCTAAAACACCTCGTACAGAGCAGGCGAAAGAAAATAATGTTCGTTTGAAAGATGTGAATGAAGAGGTTTTGCCGCAAAGTGATCCTCGATTTCTTTTGCGTAGAGGTACTTCCTCGGGGTATGCGGAAGTTGATTTTTTAGCCTTGAATGGTCATCGTTATCGGAGCAGATGGTCTGTTTCTCGTGCTTATGATAAAGAAAATGGACGTTTACAAGCTGCTAGAACTACACTTTATGATTTAGATACAGAACGGGAAGAGCAGGGTAATCGTACAGATATACAAAGTCGTATTATAGAGTTGATTGGTTTGACTTTTGATCAGTTTACCCGCTCTGTTTTATTGGCTCAAAATGATTTTTCTACGTTTTTAAAAGCGGAACAAAGTGATAAGGCTTCATTATTGGAGAAATTAACGGGTACAGAACAATATTCGAATATATCTCGTTTGATTTATGCGAAGAATGTAGCAGCAAAAGATGCGTTTGATAAATTAAATGCTCAGGTTCAGGGGATAGAATTATTATCGGAGGATGAGGTTAAGGATCTGCGAGACCGAATTGCGGGTTTTGAGAAAGATGAAACTCGTCTGGAGAAATTAAAAGCGGAGCGTCAAACGTTAAGAGAGTCGTTGAAGACAATTAGTGCACAAACTGTAGTAAAAGAAAAGCAGGAAGTTGAGAATGAGCGTCTATTGAAAAAAGCTCAAGAGTCTTTGTCGTTTTCTCAAAAAGAGTATGAGAAGGAGGAAAAAACTTTAGCTGATATGGATAAAGAGGCTAAAATATTACGTGCGGATTTGCTGCAAGCTCGCAAATTAGATGTGCAATTAGAGTCTTCCCAAAAGATTACAGGTGAGTCGGAGATGCAGATGTCGTCTCTTTTAGGGCGCAAGCAGAAGACTGAAAAGAAATTGAGAGATATTGAAAAGCAGCAACAAAAAGCTCAGGATGAATATGATCGCTTGGTTGCTTGGCAGCTGCGTTATCAAAGTAGAGCGGAAATTGCCAATCAATTATCTGTTTTGTTGTTGCATTTGGATGCATGTTCTTCGATTCGTTTATCGATAGAGAAAGTAAAAAAAAATAGACAAGATATTGAGAGAAATCAGCAGAAACTGAAAGAGCTTTTATTGAAGGAGCAAAATCGCTTTAAGGGTTTTTCGTCGGATTTAGGAAAGTTAGAGAAGGAAAAAGGAGCCATAGAGCAGGCTTTGAAACAGACAACGCCTGAAGTTTTGGAACAACTGATAGAGAATGAGCGAACTAAACGGGAACGTTTATTGTTGGAACAAGCTCAATTTGTTACAACGGGTGACATAAAAGGTTTGCGGGATAAATTGATAGAGGGAAATCCTTGTCCGGTTTGTGGTAGTTTGGTGCATCCTTATGCTTCGCATGAAGTTCACGACCGATTATTGGTTTTGGCGTCTCGTATATCTGAGGCGACTGTATGCTTGAATCGCTTGCTTGAACGGAAGAAAGAGTATGAAAGTTTTCGGAAGCGATTGGCTGATTTACAACGTGATGAGTTGGATTTGCATAAGTCAATCTCTGAAACCGAAAATACTCAAGTGGATTTAAAAAATCAGTTGCAATCTTTATCTGTTCAAATAGAGAGAGAGGATGCAAATCAAAAGGAGCAAGTGACGCAGTTGGAGCAATCAATGGCTTCTGCGACGGAGTTGTTTGGAAATAAGACTTGGCAAGTGAACTGGGAGCAGGATCCAGAGAAGTTTAGGTGTCAATTGGAAGATTTCGCAAATCAATGGCAAAAAAATAGTGAACGTTTGCAAGAATTGGAAAAAGAAAAAAGTGCCTATCAAGCGCAAAAAGTCTCTTATATCGATTTTCTGCCTTCTATTCAAGCGCAATATGATCAGGCGAAGATGTTGTATGATAAGAATAATGCCGAACTTATACGTTTGCGTTCTTCTCGGATGTTGTTGTTTGATGGGAATTCTGCGGATGAGGTAGAGGCTTCTTTTCATAAAAAGAAAGATGCGATAAAATCTCACTTGAAAGAATTACAAGATTCTGTTACTCGATATATGGGTGAGTTAGAGCAATATAAAGGTATGTCCGGGCAAATCAAAAAAGATTTGGCTGAGATGAAGGCTCATTGGGAAGAGTCTCAGCGTGCGTTGGATGATTGGACATTGTCTTATGAGAAAACTGCGGGTGGTGAAAGCTTGGAAGATATGTTGTCAAAAGTCGCTTCTCAAAAGACAGAGTCTGTTTTTCGTTTGCGTACACATGAAGAGAATCTGCGTAAAGCGAAAAGTTTCAAACAAGAGCTGGAAGAGAAAAGGCTTATTAGTGAGAGTTGGGCTAAATTAAATGATTTGGCAGGCTCGGCTGACGGGGCTAAATTTCGTAGGATAGCGCAGGGTTATACATTAGATGTTTTATTGACTTATGCAAATGTTCAGCTACGTCAGTTGTCTAGACGATATCGTTTGGAACGTGTGCCCGACACGCTTGCGTTGGAGGTTATAGATCAGGATATGTGTGATGAGGTTCGAACAGTGCATAGTTTGTCTGGTGGTGAGTCATTTCTTGTTTCGCTGGCTTTGGCATTGGGGCTTTCTTCGCTTTCTTCTAATCGAATGAAAGTGGAAAGTTTGTTTATTGATGAAGGTTTTGGCTCTTTGGATGCAGAAACGTTAAGAGTTGCTATGGATGCGTTAGAAAATTTGCGGACACAAGGGCGAAAGATTGGTGTTATTTCGCATGTGCAGGAGATGACTGAGCGTATTCCGGCACAAATTCGTGTAAGTCGTCTAGGTAATGGACGGAGTTTTATAAAGGTCGTTTAATTGGAATCAATAGGAAAAAACAAGCAAGGGCATTTAAATTTTATGTTTTAAATGCCCTTGTGTTATTTGTGAAATTGCTTATTTGCTTAATATTAATGTAGAAGGCATTTTTTGTAAAGCCTCTTTTCTGTATTCGGAAACTTCATTCCAAGTTTGATAACTAATTAGCAAGAAATTGAATCCGTTAAATATTTGAGGTGATAGATCATTATTGTGAAGGATAGCTGTTTGTTTAACATTCGCGGTAAATTGATTAAGTTGTTCTTGTATCGTTTTGTGTTCTGGATGTGTGCTACAAGACCTGTCTAAAAAACTAGCGGATCCGTGTGTGGATTTAAGTAGTGTTTGGGCGTAGTCTAATAGGAAAAGATCCTGTGTGGATCCGATAACGACTAAGACATTAGATGCCTTGATAAAGTTACGATTTACAAAGACGCCGACAGGGCAATTGCTTTGTTCTATAAACATTTTTGTCTTGTCTTTTAATAAGGCGCCAGGGTAAAACCAGGATTCTGGTGCTTTAAATCGTTTGAAAAAGCGGTTGTAAAAAGAAGTTTGATATCGTGTCGCTGCGATATCATCAGGAGTATCACTCATAGATATGCCTGCTCCAACCAATAAGAAATCATATCCTTCGTTATTCACAATGTCACAAATATCTATACTTGCGTTATTGGATACTTCATAACGAGTTTGTATGTGGATACCTAATTTTTTTGCGCCATAAAGAATCGGACCAAAACTAACTTCTTCAAAGTTGTCTGTATGTAAAGGGTTTACGTCAGGTCCAACAGTGAGGTGAAGTGCTGTTAAATTTAATTTGTTCTTGCCTTGGGAAAACATTTGATAGGCTACATCCAGCATGATTTGACCATTCCCTGCTCGTCCAAAGGAGAGTAAAACTTTGAACATCCCTTCTAGTGGTGAATGTTCTTTATGTCCCTTTAGCTTGTCGTGCGCTTGATAGCAAAGTTTAATAAGTGACACAAGCGGTGTTGTCATAAAGGTTGTGACTAAAGTCATCAATACGAGGATGACAAAGATCGATGGAGTCAATATGCCCATTTCGTAGCCGATAGTTAATACGACAAGTTCCATAAGGCCTCGTGTATTCATGAGTGCGCCAATGAATAGACTGTCTTTCCAACTTTCTCCTACAAATCTAGCGGAGAAAAGGGCTCCTCCAAACTTACCAGCGATAGCGACAACGATAAAAATAAGACATAGTCCCCATAGTTCAGGCTTATTTAAGAGCCCGATTTCTGTACGTAGTCCTGTAGAGACAAAAAAGAGAGGTAAAAACAGGGCAAGTGATACATCTTCTACTTTTTCTGTCATTATTTTCCTGAATTTCATATTGCTAGGCATTACAACTCCTGCGATGAATGAACCAAAGAGAGCGTGGAGACCTAGTATTTCTGTTAAGTAGGCAGAAGAAATCAAAAGCAAGAAGATAGAGGCGACAAGCCCTTTATCTATAACCTCTTTGTTGTGATATACTTGACCGATCATTCGCATGAATGGCCGGACCGCTAAGAACATAAACGTAATGTAAAGAATAGAAAATAGAATGTTGTAAATGGCGCTAAGCATTGAACCTGCTTGAGCGATAGCAATAACAACGGCTAAAAGACACCATGCGGTAATATCTCCATTGGCGGCGCTAGCGAGAGATATGGTGCCTAAATGTGTCTTGGTTAACCCTTTTTCTTGTATGATTCGCGCTAAAACAGGGAATGCCGTGATGCTCATGGCTATACCTATAAATAAAGCGAAAGAGAGGAAAGGAGTACTTCTGTCTGCGTATTTGTCATAAACGAAATAGGCTGTTAGCATGCCGAAGAAGAAAGGAACAACAGTACTGGTATGACTGATCAGGATGGTCTCGTTCAGTTTCTTTTTTACTTCAGACATGTTTAACTCCATTCCTATAGCGAACATGAATAGGATAAGTCCGAATTGACTTAATATTGTGATGTTAGCTAACGATTCAGCAGGAAAGAGAAATGAGGATGCGGCAGGGAATAAATTCCCTAAAACAGAAGGTCCTAATACTATTCCGGCTACAATTTCACCAATGACAGTAGGTTGTCCGATCTTTTGGAATAGCCATCCAAAGAATCGACATGTTAGTAATATGGTTATGATTTGTAAGAGAAGTATACCTACTGACGATTCAATATTGTGTGTCAGTAGTTGATAAAACAATGCAAATCCCTCCTGCAAATTATTAGGAGCGTTATGTATTGTCGTGATAGAATTTTCCAGTTGTTGACTTTCTCCTTCCTTGGCGATGAAGTACATCAGCGAGCCGAAAGTGAGTATCATTATTAGGTAAAAGGCTATACTTTTTGTTCCTTTGCTCATCTTTGTACGGTTTGGCGCAAAGATAAGAATTATTCGAGTATTAACAATAGGTATGTTTTTTTCTTTATATCTTTGCCGAGAACCAATTTGTAATAATCATGGAATCTCTAAATCTGGTAAAGAATGATCCGTGGCTAGCCCCTTATGAGGCGGCAATTGAAGGACGGTATCAATATGTAATTGATAAGGAAAAGAGCCTGACAAATAATGGTAAACAGACATTGTCGGAAATGGCTTCCGGATATCTTTACTTTGGGTTGCATAAAACCACGAAAGGTTGGGTGTTCCGTGAATGGGCACCGAATGCTTCAGCCATTTATTTAATCGGAACGTTTAATGGATGGCAAAAAGATAAAAAATATAAGCTGAAACGGAAGGCGAATGGTGTGTGGGAAATAGCATTGGATGCTTCACTTATCCATCATGAAGATCTATTTAAATTGTGGGTTGAATGGGATGGAGGTGCTGGTGAGCGTATCCCCGCATGGAGCCGTAGAGTGGTTCAGGATGAGCGGTCTAAGATTTTTAGTGCTCAGGTATGGAATCCGGAAAAATCGTATAAGTTCAAGTATAAGCGGTTTAAACCGAAAAAATCACCCCTGTTAATTTATGAGTGCCATATAGGAATGTGTACGAGTGAAGAGAAAGTGGGAACTTATAATGAATTTAGGGAAAACGTGTTGCCTCGTGTAGCAAAGGCTGGCTATAATGCGATACAGATTATGGCTATCCAAGAGCATCCTTATTATGGATCATTTGGTTATCATGTGAGTAGCTTTTTCGCAGCTTCTTCTCGTTTTGGTACTCCGGATGAATTAAAACGCTTGATAGATGAAGCTCATGGAATGGGAATATCTGTTATTATGGATATCGTTCATAGTCATGCCGTAAAGAATGAAGTTGAGGGATTAGGCCGTTTTGATGGGTCTTATGATCAATATTTCTTAAGTGGTGATCGTCGAGAACATCCAGCATGGGATTCTTTGTGTTTTGATTATGGTAAAAACGAGGTGATTCACTTCTTGTTGTCTAATTGCAAGTTTTGGCTGGAAGAGTATAAGTTTGATGGTTTCCGTTTTGATGGCGTAACATCAATGCTCTATTATAGTCATGGCTTGGGTGAGGCTTTCGGTGATTATAGTGATTATTTTAATGGCCATCAAGATGGCGACGCTATCGCTTATTTAACATTGGCCAATAAGATGATACATGAGGTTAATCCTTCTGCGATTACGATTGCGGAAGAGGTAAGCGGTATGCCTGGCTTAGCTGTTAAGGTAGAAGATGGTGGCTATGGGTTTGATTATCGTATGGCGATGAATATCCCGGATTTTTGGATTAAGACGATTAAAGAGAAAAAGGATGAGGATTGGCATCCTTCGTCTATTTGGTGGGAGACGACAAATCGTCGTGCGGATGAAAAGACTATTAGTTATGTGGAAAGTCATGATCAGGCCTTAGTTGGGGATAAGACGATTATTTTCCGATTGATCGATGCGGATATGTATTGGCATATGCAAAAGGATGATCATAATGTAGTGGTAGATCGAGGTATGGCGTTACATAAAATGATTCGTTTGGTGACCGCCTCTACGATAAATGGAGGATACTTGAATTTTATGGGTAATGAGTTTGGTCATCCGGAGTGGATCGATTTTCCAAGAGAGGGAAATGGTTGGTCTTATAAATATGCGCGTCGTCAGTGGAATTTGGTTGATAATTTGGATTTGAAATACCATTTCTTAGGTGATTTTGATCGTGAGATGTTGGCTTTAATAGCGAGTGTGAGAAATTTCCAAGATACGCCGCTTCAGAAAGTATGGGATAATGATGCAGATCAGATATTGGCTTATATGCGCAAAGATCTCATATTCGTTTTCAATTTTAATCCAACGAAATCTTTTGCGGATTATGGCCTATTGGTTCCTAAAGGGGAGTATGAGGTTGTATTAAATACAGATGCTACTCGTTTTGGAGGATTTGGATTGGCGGATGATACGGTAAGACATTTTACTCAATCTGATCCTTTATATAAGAAAGAGAAGAAGGAGTGGTTGAAGATTTATATCCCTGCGCGAAGTGCTGTTGTATTGAAAAAGGTAAAAGTGAAGAAGTAAAAATTTATATACAAAACAAATTATGTTATATCCATTTACATTTAAGCCGATCCTCAAGAAAGTGATTTGGGGTGGTGCAGACATTTGCCCGTTTAAGGGTATTACTCCGGTAGAAAGTGGTGTTGGCGAAAGCTGGGAGCTTTCTCATGTTGAGGGTAATTATTCAATTGTTGATAATGGTGAGTTGGAAGGCAAATCTTTGGATGAGTTGATTCGTGCTTATGGTAAAGATTTGTTGGGAGAGAGAGTTATGGAACGATTTGGAACAACGTTCCCTTTGCTTATAAAGTTTATTGATGCGCGTGACAATTTATCCATTCAGGTGCATCCTAATGATGAATTAGCGAAGAAGCGTCATAATTCTTTTGGAAAGACGGAGATGTGGTATGTGATTAAGGCTTCTGAGGGGGCTGCTTTATATTCAGGTTTCTCTCGTCAAATTGATGCGGAAGAATATGTAAAACGTGTTGAGGATAACACGATTATGGATGTACTTCAGCGTTATGATGTGCATGAAGGTGATGTGTTCTTCTTGCCGGCTGGTCGTGTGCACGCTATTGGAGCAGGTTGTTTTATTGCCGAAATTCAACAGACAAGTAACATTACTTATCGTATTTATGATTACAATCGTAAAGATGCGAATGGTAAGGGCCGTGAATTGCATACAGAGTTGGCGAAAGATGCGATCGACTATACATTGTATCCGGATTATCGTACGCATTATAAAGCTCATTCAAATGCTACTGTTAATTTGGCTGATTGCAAATATTTCACGACAAATTTATTAGATTTGGATACAATCATGGTTCGTGACTTCAAGGATCTTGATTCTTTTGTGGTATATATCTGTATGGCAGGTAAGGCTTCAATCCGTGATAATAAGGGTAATGAGATTTTTGTTCATCAGGGACAGACAATTTTGATTCCAGCAAATACGGAGAGCGTTACAATTTCTCCGGCTCCGGGAGCTAAGTTTATGGAGTCTTATATCGGTCAATAATGATTCGTTGATATAAAACGTTGATATAAAAAGAGAAGGCGGGGGTCAGCTACTGATTCCCGCTTTTTTTATGTCTGATTTGTAGATGTTAGATCCGTCTTTAGTTATATTGTAACAACTCCGCAATAAGTGTGTAATTTATTCAATGTTCCTTTACTCTTTCAATGGTGAGCGTGTTGTCGTTTTTCATTATTGAATGACTTATCGATTGATTAAATAAAAAGAGATACAATGAAAAGATGCTTATCAACTGACGGAGTTACCACCTTATGGAACGATTGGAACATACAATGGTTTTAACTGTAGTTCGGATATCCGTAAACGGATTGATTATATTTGGGTAACAAAAAATATTCAAATATGTAATTATGCGGTATTAAATGACATGCAATATGGTCATTTCCCATCAGATCATTTTTCCGGTACGTGTTGTGGCTGTTATAAAATAGTGATTCGATTTTGTTGATTCATAAATAAAAGAAAGGCCTTACCTATTGTTGGTAAGGCCTTTCTTTTATTTATGAAAGGAGAAAAGATAAACCACTCTCCTTTTTGTCAAATAGATTAAACTTATTGTAAAGGTATTTTATCAATACGACGTTGATGTCTTCCCCCTTCAAAAGGAGTATCTAAAAACGTTTCGACAATCTTCTTCGCTTCTTCTTTGCTAATAAAGCGACCAGGCATAGACAATACGTTTGCGTCGTTATGTTGGCGCGCTAATTTAGCGATCTCTTCTTGCCAGCAAAGAGCGGCACGTACACCTTGATGTTTGTTTAGTGTCATGGTGATACCATTGCCTGTACCGCAAATGGCGATACCTGGATATACTTTTCCTTTGTCAATGGCTTTTCCCATTTCATGAGCGAAATCAGGATAGTCACAACTTTCGGTAGAGTGAGTGCCAAAATCTTTATATGTGAGACCTCTCTCGTCAAGAATAGTCTTGATATATTCTTTTAATTCAAATCCAGCGTGATCGCTGCATAAACCTACAATACTCATTTTATGCTAATAATTCTTTTACTTGGTTATATACATTTTGGGCTGTAAAGCCTAATTTCTCGTCCAATACCTTATAAGGAGCGGAATAACCAAAAGAGTTAAGACCCCAAACCTTACCGTTTGCGCCAACCAAACCTTCTAGGTTTACAGGAAGACCGGCTGTCAATCCGAAGATCTTACTTCCCGAAGGAAGGATAGACTCTTGATATTCTTTGCTCTGAGAACGGAATAGACCTTCAGAAGGAACTGATACGATACGAACTTTGACACCATCTTTACGAAGTAGGGCAGCGCCGTCTATCAATGTTGAAACTTCAGATCCGGAAGCTAATAAAATTACATCGGCATTAGCGTCTTCATCAACGATATAGGCGCCTTTTTCCGCTTGTAAAGCCTCTTGATAACGATTCCCGTTAGTTGGTAGATCTGTAACATTTTGACGAGAAAGGATCAAAGCGGTAGGAGTTGTTGTGTTCTCCATAGCGATTTTCCATGCGACAGTTGTCTCTACGACATCAGCGGGGCGAAGTACTCTCATAGAGTCTTTCCCTTTATGATTTTTCAATTTCTCAAGTAGACGAACTTGTGCCTCTTGCTCTACAGGCTCATGTGTAGGTCCATCTTCTCCCACACGGAACGCGTCGTGTGTCCAAATGAATTTGACAGGTTGTTCCATCAATGCGGCCATACGTAAAGCCGGTTTCATGTAGTCTGAGAATACGAAAAATGTACCGCAAGCTGCGATTACACCTCCATGTAAAGACATACCAATACAGATACAAGCCATAGTAAGTTCCGCTACACCCGCTTGGAAGAAGGCTCCACTGAAATCTCCTTTAACAAAGGCATGTGTCTTCTTTAAGAAACCATCTGTCTTATCCGAATTTGAAAGGTCGGCAGAAGCGACAATCATATTTTCCACGTGGGTAGCTAATACGCCAAGTACAGTGGCTGATGCCGCACGAGTGGGTTGGTTTGATTTTTGTTCGATAGCGGCCCAATCTATCTCTGGAGTTTTGCCGGAGAACCATAGCTCAAGTTTAACGGCCAAGTCAGGATGAGCTTTTGCCCATACATCTTTTACGGCGTAGCGTTCTGCGATGATTAACTCAAGTTCTTTCGCACGTTTAGCGTATAGTTCTGCTACTTCAGGAAATACAGAGAATGGATGTTCAGGATCACCACCTAGGTTTTTGATTGTTTCAGCGATAGATGCGCCTGCGGCAGATAGAGGTTGTCCATGCGTAGAGACTTTGTCTTCATAGCTGCTATTGTCCGGACCAACGGCTCCTTTTCCCATAATGGTATTACCGATGATTAAGGTCGGTTTATGAATCTCAGCCTTGGCTTCTGTCAATGCGCTACGGATTTCATTAACATCATTGCCGTTTATGGTGATGACTTTCCATCCCCAAGCCTCATATTTCATTGCTACGTTTTCTGCGTCAACGTCTTCTACTTTAGTGGATAGTTGCACGTTGTTCGCATCGTAGAACATGATCAAGTTGTCAAGTCCCAATGTGCCGGCAACACGTCCGGCTCCTTGAGAGATCTCTTCTTGGATACCTCCATCAGAGATATATGCGTAAATAGTCTGGTTCATGATTTCTTCGCCCAGACGTGCTTTCAAGAATTTTGCTGCGATGGCAGCGCCGACAGCATAGGTATGCCCTTGTCCTAATGGGCCTGATGTGTTTTCGATACCACGTGCGACATTCACCTCCGGATGTCCGGGTGTGACGCTTCCCCATTGACGGAACTCTTGAAGTTCATCCAATGTGAATTTGCCGCTTAATGCTAGTACGGAATAAAGCATCGGAGACATGTGTCCTGGGTCAAGGAAGAAACGATCGCGTCCTTCCCAATTCGGATTTTTTGGATCGTATATTAGGAACTCTGAAAACAGTACGTTAACAAAGTCTGCACCACCCATAGCTCCACCTGGGTGTCCGGAGTGCGCTTTCTCCACCATTGACGCAGCCAGTATACGGATGTTATCAGCTGCTTTGTTCATTACTTGAATATCGTTCATTTTATCAGATGAATTATTTATTTGACTGCAAAGATAATCAAACTCTTTTTAAGAGGCATTATATCAATCGAACAAATCCCTTTGTGTAAAGGAGTCCGTCGCTATGTATTATTGATAACTTGAGAAGGGTTGGAGATAAAACGCATAGCGTCATCTCTGTGTGCGTGTACGTTACAAATTGATATGGTTCTTTCCTTGACCCGATCGTTGTGTAGAGGAATTTATTTAATGTTCGGGAATAAAGTCAACGATAAAGGGAGGCTGGAGCGATAAACAGCGCTTCAACCTCCTTTTTTTATTAATTGAGTTTTCGTGCGCCGTCGCTAATTACTACATTGTAAAGCTTGGGCTCATGTCCAAATTTTTCTTTATAAGCAGCAAATGCTTTCTTCACGAAATTGTCATATAGTTCGTCTTTGACTAAGTTGATAGTACAGCCGCCAAAGCCTCCACCCATGACGCGTGAGCCGGTAACTCCACACTCTTTTGCGATATCGTTTAAGAAGTCTAGTTCCGCACAGCTGACCTCATAAAGTTTGCTCATACCGTGGTGTGTGCCATACATCTTTTCTCCCACTGTCTCGTAGTCGCCTTTTTCCAAAGCGTCACAAACATCAAGTACGCGTTGTGTCTCTTCTATGACATACTTAGCGCGCATATAATCTTCGGCGCTGACATCCGCTTTAACTTCGTTGAGCATCTCCATTGTCGCGTCACGTAGGAATTCTACTTCCGGGTGATTGCGCTTGATGGCAGCCACGACATTTTCGCAAGATTGACGACGTTTGTTGTAGGCGGAAGAGGCCAACTCGTGCTTTACGACTGAGTCTAATAGGACGAGTTTATAGCCAACGGGGTTGAATGGGAAATATTTATATTCTAATGAGCGGCAATCCAAGCGGATCAAGCTTCCCGCTTTGCCGAATACAGATGCGAATTGGTCCATGATGCCACAGTTTACGCCACAGTAGTTGTGTTCTGTCGCTTGTCCGATCTTCGCCAATTCGAATTTGTCTATATCTAAAGAGTATAGATCATTTAACGCAAAAGCGTATGTGCTCTCTAATGCGGCAGAAGACGACATGCCGGCTCCTAATGGAACATCTCCGGCAAAGACTGTGTCAAATCCTTGAATAGCTCCGCCACGTTTAATAATTTCTCTGCATACACCAAAGATATAACGAGCCCAACTTGCGGAGGGAGCGTCATCTTCAGTTAGGCCAAATTCCGCAAAATCGTTTAGATCGATGGAAAATGCCCGTACTTTACCTGTCCCATTAGGCTTGATCTCCGCCATGATTCCTTTGTCTACAGCTCCCGGGAAGACAAAGCCTCCATTATAATCTGTATGTTCTCCGATAAGGTTAATACGTCCGGGAGATGTGTATAGGCTGCCTTCGGCATTAAACAACTCTTTAAATTTAGTTCTGATTTCTTGTTGCATGATACTTATGGATTAAGGTAAATAATAGAATAAACAAGAAGAAATTATCCGACAGAGTGTTTGTCGAATAATTTCTTCTTTATGATGATGCGCTTTTGCGCTTTGTTTATTAATCTACAGGGATGTCTTTATTGACGTTCTTGCTACCGATCAAAGCGTAATATAGCAAATATGCTAAACCAAGGAATACTACCCAGAAGCTGTTAACGAAACCACCTGCGTCTGCTACGGCTCCTTGAATCAATGGTAGTACACCACCACCGCAAACCATCACCATGAAGATACCAGATGCGGCTGCTGTATATTTACCCAAACCTTCTACGGCTAAGTTGAAGATACCGCCCCACATGATAGAGGTACACAATCCGCAAAGTGTCATGAACATGATACCTATGGGCACTTCAACCATACCAAAGGAGATGTCTGACATGAATACAGGCATACTGACTTTGATTGTATCAGGTGCGAAAATAGCGATCAAGATGAAAAGCATACCAATTGTTGCTGCTGTTGACAACATAGCCTTACTAGAGATCTTTGCGCCAAATGATGCGCCTAACAAACGACCAATCATCATCAAGAACCAGTATGTTCCAACGATTGAGCCCGCTACGGTCGGATTGATGCCGATCTCAGGAGAGGTAGCGAATAGGTTCATGAAGTTAGGGATACCAACCTCTACACCTACATATAAGAAGATAGCTACAGCTCCTAATACGAAGTGACGGAAAGAAAGTGCGCTGTGTGTGTCGGGTGTTTTGCTCTCGTGCTCTTTTGCCATGTGTGGTTCAGGTATATCCATGCAGAATAATACGATGAATACAACGGCGAAAATACCCATAGCTAAATACAGTGCGGGATTGGCGTCGCTGATTTGTGCTCTTGCTGCGTCACCGATTAAGTAACCTACTAATACGGGAACGATTGTAGCGCCGATAGAGTTTACAGAACCTGCGATCTGGATCAATTGGTTACCTTTGTTTCCACCGCCACCTAAAGTGTTCAACATAGGATTTACTACAGTGTTTAACATACACATAGAGAAACCTGAGACGAACGCTCCTGTCAAGTAAATGGCATAGCTGCCTGCAACACCTGAAAGAAAAGAGATACCTACACCGCAGAAACCTACGATAATAGCTGCTAGAGCGGTTTTTTTATAACCGATCTTTTGCAATAACATACCGGCGGGAATACCCATGAAGGCGTAAGCGATGAAGTTTGCCGCATTTCCTAACTGTGACATTAGGTTGCTGGCTTGGAATTGGTTCTTAACGATAATTCCAAAGGGGTTTTGTAGGCCCGTAACGAAAGATATCATGAAGAATAGGGCCACCATCATGATAATTGGCAATGTGTAATTCTTTTTTGCTGCTGATTCCATTTTTTTGTTTTTTAGATTATTAGATTACTTTTTATTTTCCTTTTCTACACTGAATTTATAGATAGTAGTGCTTTGGAATACCTCATTAGGACGAAGTATTGTTGTGGGGTATTCCGGCTTGTTTGGACTATCCGGGAAATGTTGGGTCTCTAGGCATAATGCAGCTCTTTCTGGATAGCGCTGTCTGTTTTTTCCAACGAAGTTACCTGTCATCCAGTTGCCTGTGTATAGTTGCACTCCCGGTTGTGTCGTATATGTCTCCATCACTATACCTGTTTTAGGGGATGAACAGCGAGCGCAGAATGAAAGCTCGTTGTCTTCTTGCTTATTGAGGACATAGGTGTGATCATAGCCTTTGCCGAAAATGAGTTGCTCAAAGGGTTCGTTGATGCGTTCGCCTACCTCGTGTGGCGTACGGAAGTCCATGGGCGTACCTTCTACTTTCTCTTTTGGTCCGTATGGTATGGCCGTCTCATCGGTTGGAAGGTAATAGTCGGCATTGATCGTAAGTAGATGATCACCGATATAAGAGTCTCCCGCTCCGGAAAGGTTGAAGTAGGAGTGATTCGTCAGATTTAAAACTGTCGTTTTGTTTGTTGTCGCATGGTAGGAGATAACCACCTCGTTATTGTCTGTCAACTTATAAGTGACAGTGGTCTTCAATTCTCCGGGGAAGCCTTCTTCTCCATCAGCGGAAGTATATTTTAACTCGATTGTCTGATCGTCGACCTGATAGGCGTCCCATACGACGGCGTTAAAGCCTTTTATACCTCCATGTAGGCAGTTGGGGCCGTTGTTGATGGCCAATCTATCGTAAGTAATTCCGTCAATGGTGAATCGGCCTTTTGCGATACGGTTGCCATAGCGACCACAGATGGCACCAAAATAGGGCTCTTCAGATGTTAGGTATTCGTCTATTGAATTGTGACCTGTAACGACATCTGTCATTTTTCCGTGTTGGTCGGGAACCATGATTGAGACGATTTTGGCTCCATAGTTTGTAATAGCCAATTCCGCTCCGGTCTTGTTGGTCAGACAAAAAAGCGCTGTTTGTTTACCGTCAATAAGCTTGCTGAAGTTTGCCGCAGACAAGCCCGACAGTGTATTTTTGTTCTTCATGTGTATCAATCTTATTAAAATCGCGTGTAAAAGTAGCTTTCTTCTTTGTATTTATGTCCTTTTGGAATAATGTTTTATAGCATAGTTTCTGCTTTTTCTCTCAAAAATATTTAATTATCAATGAAGTAGCTCCTTTGGAAATGGGCTGAAAAGGATGGTGTTTGGGGCCGTTTAGATATTCTTGATTTATTGTTTTTAACTAAAAATGGGCTGATATAGTTAGAGAAGGAATGTTTGGTGATAGGCTGGTGGAGAGGGAGTGTTTGTTTTTTAGCGGAGTCAATCTTTTATTTTTTATTTTTGTATCCAAATATAAAAATGGATGAGTAGTAATCAAAGATATCCTTCGGCTTTGTTGGAAAATGCCGTGAATGAATTGTCTTCTTTACCGGGAGTGGGGCGGAAGACGGCCCTTCGTCTGGCGCTTTATATGTTACGTCGTGATGTGGGTTATACGGAAAATTTCGCATCTGCATTGGTGGCCTTGCGTCGCGACGTGAAATATTGCAAGGTTTGCCACAATATCTGTGATGATGAGGTTTGTCCGATTTGTGCCAATCCGAATAGGGATCATACATTGGTATGTGTAGTTGAAAATATAAAGGAGGTGATGGCTATTGAAAATACGGGGCAATTTCAGGGCGTATATCATGTGTTGGGTGGAATCATATCTCCTATGGATGGTATTGGGCCTAATGATTTGCAGATCGATAGTTTGGTAAAGCGTGTGGCGGATGGAGAGGTGAAAGAGATCGTGTTGGCGTTGAGCACAACAATGGAGGGCGATACGACAAACTTTTTTATTTATCGTAAATTGGCGGGTTATGATGTGAAAGTGAGTGTGATTGCCCGTGGTGTCTCGATCGGTGACGAGATAGAATATGCCGATGAGGTGACATTGGGGCGTTCTATTGTGAATCGCACGGAGTTTAAAATGGGGTAAGTTGGATATTTGTTTTCCGGAGACTTGTAAATATGAGTTATTCTGATATAAAATTGTCTGTTATTGTCGCTCACCAAAGTGAGCGGCTGTTGCTTGAGCAGTGTCTTTGTTCGGTTCGTGCCGCTTTATCGGGCATGGATGTGGAGCTGTATGTGATAGATTTATCTTCAGCTTGTGATGTGGCTTCTTTGCTCCGTTCGGACTTTCCGGATGTGAATTGGATAAATAACGAGCAGAGATTATGTCGTGCTGCGATTTATAATCAAGTGATTCGACAAGCAGCCGGGGAGTATGTGCTGTTGTTGCGGTCGGATACGTTGATAGGAGAGGAGGAGCTTCGTAGTCTATGTTTCTTGATGGACGATGATGTCTCGATAAGTGCGATAGGGGTGAAGATGTTGGATGCTCATGGGCGCTTTATTCCGGAGAGTAAACGTGCGTTTCTTTCTTCTTGGTTACTTTTTTGTGAGGCTTGTGGTCTTTCTCGGTTATTTTCTCATATCGCCTTATTTTCTAACTTTTTGTTGCCTGGGCTGGATGCGGACAAGCAGCATGATGTGGAGCTGTTGTCTGATGTGTTTATGCTGTTGCGTCATGAGCGAATTGATGGGTTAGGTGGTTTTGATGAGTCGTTGGGAGATTATGGGGCGGATATGGATTTGTCGTATCGTCTTTCCGTAAAAGGAGACAAGGTGCTTTATATTCCGGAGCGTATCCTATATTATAATGTAGAGAAGCGTGAGCATATTGACAAAGCTTTGTTGAAGTTCAATGCGAAACATTGTGCTGGTGGATGGTTGTTGCGCGGAATGGCTCGTTTCGCTTTTGCTATCCGCGAGAGAGGAAGCGCTCTTTTCTATTCAGGTTCTCGGGAGAAAGCGGTTAAGCATCGTCGATTGCTCGTTTTCTGTGAAGAGGCGCATTGGGAGAAGATCAAGCAGGCTTGCGCTCGCTCAATGCCCGACTTGGAGTTTATTAATCATTGGAATTTAGACGAGGAGCGTGTGATGGATGCTATATGCCGAAAGAATCAGATGAAAGGTTTTACGGACTACGCTTTTTGTTTTCCGGATGTGCGTTTTGAGCAGATGTTTTTGTTCATGGATAAGTTGGTGAATAAAAAAGCTGTTTATCATATTTACACGGAAGAAAAGGAGCGGTTTGTCTCAATATGATTTGAAGAAATATGTTGTTATCGAATGATATAATACGCCTGAGAGCGTTGGAGCCGGAAGATTTAGGGCTGCTTTATCGATGGGAAAATGATCCTGAGTTGTGGCGCTTTGGGACAACCCTTGCTCCTTATTCTCGTTATATATTGAAGCAGTATATAGCGAATAGTGATCGTAGTATTTACGAGTCGCGCCAGTTACGTTTCATGATAGAGGAGCGAGCTACGGGTATCGCTGTGGGAATAGTGGATTTGTTCGACTATGAGCCGCATCCTAATCGTGCCGCATGTGGTATATTGTTGGATAGGGACTATCAGGGGAAGGGACTGGCATTCGAGGCTTTGCGGCTTTTGATGGAATATGCCTATTCGTTTTTACGTATGCATCAGCTTTACGCTTATGTTTCGGTTAATAATGAGCCAAGTAAGCGCCTGTTTGCGCGTTTGGGTTTTATTGAGGCCGGTGTATTGAAAGATTGGATCAGGACATCTGAAGGTTATTCGGATGTTTGTGTGATGCAATCCTTCGAGTGTGACGCTCGGTGAGCGATCTTTTAGTTCATAAGGGGATCTTTGGGATATTTAGTCCAATTCTTATAGTCATTGCCCAATAGTTCGACAGAGGCTTTCCAATATTTCTCGCCATCGGCAGAAAACAGGTCATGTGTGTTATGGCTTACGACCCATGAATTTTGTCTGATCTCTTGTATCAGTTGTCCTTCGTTCCATCCTGAATATCCAAGGAAGAAT
This sequence comes from uncultured Parabacteroides sp., assembly GCA_963560035.1. GTDB lineage: Bacteria > Bacteroidota > Bacteroidia > Bacteroidales > Tannerellaceae > Parabacteroides. The sequence continues at coordinate 690 of CAUWMZ010000023.1, read as the reverse complement.
TTCGCTTTTCCCTCTATGGAGTGTCCGTTTGCGATATATTGTTTTATCGCATCGAAGTCTCCACCGAAATAGAGCTGTTCTTCTATTTGTAGGGTGTCAGGTACAATGATGTCACCTAAAGAGTGAATAAAAAAGAGATGGTCAGGGTCCATTGGACCGCCTAAATAGATAGGAATTTCCGGAGAATCTGACAGTTCGCGGAAGAAAGTATTTACGAATAAGTTTGTCTTTTTATTCAATACGAATCCCATTGATTCTTTTTTCGTATGCTCAATAAGTAATACGACAGATCGTTGGAAATAGGCATCTTGTAAAAAGGGTTCGGATATCAAGATGCTTCCTTGGTTTGGAAGAACATGATTGTGTCTGATTTTGAATATGTTTTTATAAAATGCCATGGTAAGATTTTTTGATTGTCTAACACAGTGACAATATAGAGCATTTTTAGAAAAAATGAATCATACATATTTATATAAAAGGTTAATTTTCGTGAACTATGTATGTGTATTGAGCAGTTATATATGGCAAGTTTTAAAAAAATAAGATAAGCAGTTGTTTTTTTGCTTTTAGCTATTGCAGGTTAAAAAAATATACCTATATTTGCACCGCTGTTGTGAGAAACAGAGATAATAAAGTTTTGGTCTGGTAGTTCAGCTGGTTAGAATACATGCCTGTCACGCATGGGGTCGC
>CAUWMZ010000022.1:0-33505 GCA_963560035.1 uncultured Parabacteroides sp. | reverse complement strand
CACAAAGATAAGTCAAAGAACGCTTTAATCAATTATTCGATATAAACTCTAATACTTCATTTTAATGTATATTATATTTCATTTTTGCACTTGTTTTTTATGTCTTTGGGATTCTGTATTTTTTACTTGAATGGTTTAAATGGTATGATAATTGGCTTAAGGGCGATGTGTATTGTTTTTTATATGTCGCAATATGTTGAATTTGCGTATTTTTGTAACAGATAAATTAAGTGTTATGAAAAGAATAATAGAAATATGTGCAAATTCAGCACAAAGTTGTGTGGAAGCAGAGGCGGGTGGAGCTACTCGTGTAGAGCTTTGTGCCGGTATTCCTGAAGGTGGAACAACTCCTAGCTACGGTGAGATCAAGATGGCTCAAGATTTGACATCTCATATAGATATTAATGTGATAATTCGCCCTAGAGGAGGTGATTTTCTTTATACGGAGGCGGAGATTCAGTCTATGCTGCTTGATATTGAACTGTGCAAACGATTAAATGTGCATGGCGTGGTTTTTGGCTGTTTGACTAAAGAGGGAGATATAGATATTCCTTTAATGCGTCGTTTAATTGAGGCGGCTAAACCTTTATCGGTTACTTGCCATCGTGCTTTTGATGTGTGTCGTGATCCGTTTGTCGCTTTAGAGCAATTGATAGAGTTGGGGTGTGATCGTATATTAACTTCCGGACAGCAGTCTGATGCGGTAAAAGGTATACCTTTAATTGCGGAATTGGTTAAGCGTGCTGCAGGTCGTATCATTATTATGCCTGGGTGTGGAGTGCGGGAAAATAATATTGAGCGTATTGAGGCAGAAACTGGAGCGAAAGAATTTCATACTTCTGCACGAAGTGTGGTTTATAGTCAGATGGAATATCGAAATGAGAATGTACCGATGGGTAGCTGTGCTGTTTCTTCTGAATTTGAAACGGTGCAGACTGATCGTGAAAAGGTGAAGAAATACGTGTAGTGTTTCTATGGTGAATCAGTTCACTATAAGCAATGTGGCGATGATTTAGGGTGTAATGTCAATAAAAGGTATATCCTAAATCTTTGCTACAATTTTATTTTAGGGTGTTTTTGATAGAATCAAAGATAGGGTGAAAAAAGGTCGTGAGATAGTGATAGATTTATATCTTTGCGCTATTGTTAGCTTTTGTTTAGATCATTATGAAATACAATATTTTACTATTCTTTTTGTTGTATACAACTTTATGTGACGCTCAGCAGGTGCAAGATTCAATAGTCCCTTTCGACTAAGCATATAAGCGTACATAGTAATATTCAAAAGGTATCAGGAGTAAAACCTTTAATAGATGGTCGTTGGTATGATGATTTCAATAAGTGGATTCATCTCCTTTCTGAAATCTTTAAACGTACTTTAAAAACTTTGGGTGAGTTGCCTGACCGTAATTCCAAACGTCTGATACACATTCTTAAGGGTGTGAGGATGTATTACTGGATGGTACAGAAATACCTATTCAACGCCTTATGGATGAAGACAGGCAGTCTGCGTGCTATATTGGTAAAAAAACTTATAGCATAAAGAATAACATACTGTGTACTAGTTATCTCAGAATCGTATGGTTAAGTTTAATTTATGAAGGTCATACCCATGACAAGAAGATATGTGATGCAGAACATCTTTCGCTTCCCAAAGGAATACGACTTTGGCCAGATACTGGTTTTCAGGGATATAAATCGGATGGTGTTGATGTATATATGCCCAGAAACCTGAAGGAAAAGGACTTACTCTGGAAGAAAAGCAGGAGAATAAGAGAATATCAGGCATTAGGATTAAAGCCGAGCATGCCATCGGTGGAATGAAAAAATGCCGTATTGTTAAAAAACGATTTAGATGCCATAAATTCGGATTTGAAGATATGGTAATTCTTATTGCATGCGGATTGCACAACTTTAGAATCAGCCACAAAATGAGCCGTATAGCAATTTAATCGATATAATGTTTGATAAAATTTAAACAGTTTCTGAATATCTCATACTTTTTTTATAATTCGTGTCTCACGAATAAGTATCAGAATGAAAAATTCTGATACGTTGATTGATGCGAACTATTTATGAAAAGACTGTTGATTTGAGAAGATGAGAAAATAACCATAGTTGCGTTAAAAATAAACAATACATGAATCTGATTGTTGATTAGATAACTTTAAATCTATACGTGATGAATAATAAATTATGTATCGCTACAATGCTTTTAGCGTTGGGCGCATTTTCTCCCTTGTATGGAGTTGTAAAACCATCTCCGCATAAGGGGGCCATTTTGGGAGTACAGCAAGACGGTAAGTTGACGGGTACTGTCGTTGATGAAGCTGGTATTCCTGTTATTGGTGCGAATATTCTCGTGAAGGGGACAACGAATGGTACAATTACGGATTTAGATGGCCATTTTGTTTTGTCTGATGTTCCGGATAATGCGATTATCGTCGTATCTTATATTGGTTATTTGGACCAAGAAATTCCCGCTAATGGAAAAACTTCCCTAGATATTAAGTTGAAAGAAAATACACAAAAGCTTGATGAGGTTGTTGTCGTTGGTTATGGCGTGCAAAAGAAGGTAAACATGACAGGTTCAATCTCGAACGTGAAAGCGGAAGAGTTAAGTGTTATTCCTAATACGAACTTATCCAACTCTTTGGCAGGTCGTGCTCCTGGAGCTACTATTACTGGCAATTCTGGCTTAATGGGAGCTAAATCAGAGATTCGTATGCGTGGTGGATTTGGTGATCCGTTATTTGTCATTGATGGTGTAATTCGTGACAAGGAAGCTTTTGATCTATTGGAACCTTATGAGATTGATCAGATGAGTTTCTTGAAGGATGCGGCAACAGCGTCTATCTATGGATCTGCGGCTGGTAATGGTGTTGTTTTGGTGACAACGAAGGGAGGTACAAAGAATCAGAAACCGGTGTTTAATTATCAAGGATCTTATGCGTTTAGTACACCGACACAAGAATTGTTTGCTGATCGTTGGACTGCGATAGATGATTTGGATTATCAAAATGCGGTCGCTCGTTTTCAAGGTACAAAAGAGCCGAACGGTGAGGCTGAATATGCTTATTTCCGTGATAATGGCATTAACTATAATGTAAACGATTATATTTGGCAGAATCCTTGGAATACAAAGCATTCATTGAGCGTGAATGGTGGTACGGATCGAGTGAAATATTATGTTATGGGTTCATTCTTGGCAGAGGAAGGTTCTTATAAATCATTGGAAAATAAGAAATTCTCTTTGCGATCTAATTTGTCAATAGACTTGACTAAATATATTACGATGAACGTGAATTTGGATGCGAATCAGTCCAACGATAAGCGTTTCTATTGGCCATTTTCAGATGATGATGATCAATCTGTTTATGACTTATATCGCTGTACATTTAATGCGATGAAGACTACGCCGTTTTATTCTAATTTGGATGGAACCCCTTCTAGTACGGTGACAGACTATCCTATTTATCAAGATTACGGTTCATGGCAAGGATGGAATCCTGTTGACCAGGTAATCGGTGATCGCTATTTGAAAACTCGTCGTCGTAATTTAAATGGAATTGTAGCATTCAATATTAATTTGGATTTTATTACGAAAGGATTGAGCACAAAAGTGATGGCATCTTATTTAGGTCATGACTATAATCGTAAACGCTTCATGACTTTCCAAAAAAATTATAAGTTCCAGCAGGCAGATCCACAACATAATCGTTTTTTGCCGGGTCCTTTGAATTTGAATGAATATAATACTTTTAATTTTTCTCAGAATTATGAGAATTTAGAGTATAAAACAAAGCAGTTGTGGAGTGAGCAGTTTAACTGGTTCGTGAACTACGCGAATACTTTTGGTAAGCATGACGTATCAGCTATGATGGTATTTGAGCAAGCTTCAAACGGAGGGGAAGAGGTGTCAGCGAAAGCTTAAGATCCCTTGACAAATTTTGATCAAATGTTTAATTATTCAACAGATGCGCAGCGGCGTTTTGGTGATGCGCTAGAAAAGACGGGTGGACGTCTTTCTTGGATTGGTCGTTTCAACTATACGTTTGATCAAAAATATATCGCTGAGTTTTCTTTCCGTTATGACGGAAATACTTTGTTCCCGAAAGGACATCGTTGGGGCTTCTTCCCATCTGTATCTGCCGCATGGCGTATTAGTCAAGAGCCATTTATGGAACGTACCGCAAATTGGTTGAGTAACTTAAAGCTCCGTTTCTCATATGGTACAACCGGTAATGATATGGATTTGAGTAAAGATCCGATCGATAAGGTTGATGCTTTCTCTTATTTGCAAAAATATAATAGAGGCAGCAATTATATCTTTGGTAATAGCTTGGCTAATACAATCGTAGCGGGTGCCACTCCTAGTTATGCATTGACATGGGCTACATCTTCAACTTATAATGGAGGTTTTGATTTCGGTTTCTTTGATAATCGTTTATCTGGAACATTCGATGCTTTTTATCGTAAAGAGGTAGATATATTGGGGCCGCGAACAGTAACAATTCCGAGCACATACGGTCAGACATTGGCTGCTGAGAACTATGCGGAACGTTCATGGAGAGGCGGTGAATTAGCTATATCTTGGAGAGATAAGGCCGCAAATGGAGCGATTACTTATTCGGCTTATTTGAATTTAGGATTTGCTCGAGATCGTTGGGATGTATTAGATGAAGAAGCCACTTATCAAGAGGGTGGAAATTTGCATGCGCTATCGAAAGTTGGAAAATCTGAAGGTATCTTGACTGGTTTGATCGCAGATCATTTATTGACTGATCAAGCGGAAGTGGATGCGTTGAAAGCGAAAGGATTTAAGCAATTTGGACGTGATCCTTATTTAGGTGGTTTGTTATTTAAGGATACGAGAGGTGATGGTTATAGTGCTGGACCCGATGGTAAAATTGATAGTAATGACCAATATAACTTGTTGAGTGAAAATGGTACACCGCGTATTAACTATGGCTTTGGTGGTAGCATTAAGTGGAAAGGAATTACATTGGATATTCATTTTCAGGGTGTAGGTAAATACGATCGTTTTGTTGGTGGTGTAGATGGTGGATTTAATCAGCATGGTGGTGCTGTTCGTCCTTATTTCCCAATTTGGACAAGCGATAAGGTCTATGATCCGGAATTTAATCAAGGCGGTATTTATCCTCGTATTACAGGTAATAACTGGTACGAATCTGGAGCGGGAAACACAAGCTATTGGATGCGGAATGGTGCTTACCTTCGCTTGAAGAACTTGAATATTGGTTATGATTTACCAATGGTTATTCTTCGTCCATTAGGAATTACGCATGCTCAAATATTCGCCAATGCGACGAATTTGTTCAGTATTTCTTCGGTGACAGAATTCTTGGATCCGGAGCAGGAGTTTTATGATTCTTATCCATTGATGAGAACATTCTCATTTGGTCTTAATTTCTCATTCTAAAAATAAAATAAAGAAGATATGAAAATTCAGAAAATAAAATATGCGATCATTTGTGCAGCTCTTATGTTAGGAGGAATGACAACGGGCTGTGATACGCTGGATATTGACAATTTAGAAAGTTATGATGAGTCGAGATTGTGGGGGGATTTAAACTTGGTGACCGCTTATGTAAATGATTTGTATGCGGAATGTTTTCAGGGTTGGAATGCTTCTGCGGATAATACCTCTGAGCAATTAACGGGTATTCCTTGGTATTTAGGCGCTGTAACAGAGACTGGTGATGATTATAAAAAGTGGGATTATCAATTGATTCGTCGTATTAATGATGCGATTGTTCATTTGGAATCAACAGAGTTGAAAGATAAAGCCGCTATTGATAATTTGCTGGGGCAAGCTTATTTTATGAGAGCGTATACTTATTATTTTATGGTCTCATATCATGGTGGTGTGCCTTATTTGAAAGTACCTCAAGATAAGGATAAGGACGATTTGTATGTGAAGCGTAATTCTACGCCGGAGTGTTTCCAGTTTATGATTGAAGATTTAGATCATGCGATTTCTTTACTTCCGGAAAAAATAGCAAGTGGTTCGGCTGACTATGGACGCATTGATCAGTGTTTCGCTAAAGCATGGAAGGCAAAGACTTTGATGATGAAAGCTTCTCCTCAGTTCAATCCAAAGCGTATGTATGATAATCCGTATTGGAAAGAGGCTTATGTGGCAGCAAAGGATGCATATGATTTTTGTGTGGCTCATGGAGTGGCATTAACACCTAATTATGCGGATATTTGGTTGAAGGAGAGAGGGCCTGAAGTCGTATTCCCTGTGATTTATGCAAATCCGAATCGTGTGTGTGCTTGGGAGCAATCTGTTCGTCCGGCTTCATTGAGCCGTGGTATTCCGGAAAGTAACCCTACTTGGGAATTTGTAAAGGAATTCCCGATGTTAGATGGTAAGAAATACGATGATCCTACCGGGGCTTATTATGTAAGTAGTGAAAATGATTTGTTACGTTCTTATTGGAAGAATCGTGATCCTCGTTTCAATTACAATTGTTTGTATAACGGTCGCGAGTGGCCAGTAGCGGGTAAACCTGCTAACAACAGGATATATAACGCTTTAGGTATTAGCACTGCGGATGATCAATACGGTATTAATCTGGCGGCGCATGTAAATGCTGTGCATAATGATGTTTATACGGGCTTATATATTTATAAAGCGGCAGATCTGTCTTTGTTGCAGGAAAAGGTAATGGCTTATGATATCGATTTCATTTTGATGCGTTTTGCGGAAGTGATGTTGATTTATGCGGAGACAGCGAATGAGAGCGGCCATTCGGATGAGGCTATTGATATGTTAAAGCAGATTCGTAAACGTGCGGGTATCGAAGCGGGTGCGGATGGATTGTATGGCTTGAAAGTTAGTAGTCGTGAGGATATTCGTAAGGCTATCTTAGATGAGCGAAACATTGAGTTATGTTTTGAGGGACATCGTTTCTGGGATTTGCGTCGTACTCGTAATATGATGCAATTGAATGGCTTGAAGAAGCATGGCATTGAGGCTATAGCGGTGAATAAAGATGGATCGGATATGGACTTAAATGAAGCTCGTAAGAAGACATCTAATAATGAGTTGGCGACAGGGGATTTTCGTTATGTGATACATCAAGTGCCATTTACGGCAGCCGCAGAACGTGAGTTTCTTATTGATGAAAAATTTTATTTCTTCCCAATCAAGAAAACGTATTTGGATGAGAATCCAAACTTAGAGCAGAACAATAATTGGGGGGGTAATTTTAATCCAACAATGGAACAATAAAAATTTTTAGAAAAGATAAGATAAGGGGAGCTCAATATTAGAGTTCCCCTTATTATCTTTCGGCCTGTTTAATCTTAAATAAATTGTGAAAGAGATGAAAAAGAAAGTTTCGTTATGGCTGGCGGCATTGTTGCTGGTTTGTGTGGGGATGAAAGCTCAAGATCAAATTACAATTGGTGTAATACAATATGATGCGAGCGACATCGATAAAAGTTTTAAGGACTTGCATGATCAAGGATTTACATCATGTGAACTGAATTATAATAGTAAGCAGTTCACCAAAGAATTGGCAGAGCAGGTAAAAGAGGCTTCTAGAAAGCATCAAATTCGAGTAACGACAGTTGTCGCTGTTCCCGGACATTGTGTGTGGAATTTTCGAGAAGGTCCTTCAACGATTGGTTTGGTGCCAAAGGAGGGTAGAGAGGAGAAAGTGAAGGTATACCATGATATGATAGACTTTTGCTCTATGGCGGATATTCCGGCGATGCATTCTCATTTTGGTTTTATTCCGGAAGATCCTTCTTCTGCAATGTATAAAGATTTTATTGTTGTAATGCGTGATTTGGCCACGTATGCGAAAAATAAGAATGTGATGATTTACTTTGAGACAGGACAGGAGACTCCAACGACATTGATTCGCGCTATTAAAGATATAGGTACGGGAAATGTTTTTGTTAATTGTGATTTAGCGAACTTGTTGATGTATGGTAAGGCGAATTCATTGGATGCGGTACGTCAATTTGGTAGCTTAATCAAAGAGTTTCATGCGAAAGATGGCAAGTATCCGAATCCGAATAATCCATACGAATTAGGAGCTGAAGTGCCTATTCCAACAGGAATGGTTAATTTCCCTGCTGTTATCGCTGAATTGAAAAAGCAAGGTTTTACAGGTGCTTTGACTATTGAATGTGAGTTAAATGGTGCCCGTCATGACTATGTGGTACAAACTCGTAAATATTTGCAAGAATTATTGGATAAATAAATTTTTGAATGTGTAAGAGAGGCGTTGTCTGGGCGAAGATAACGCCTCTCTTGTTTTGTTGCTGTTTTTTTGATATCATGATAGAAAGCTAAATGAAATTTAAAAATGATTCTATAAAATAGCTATCTTTGCTTTAGAGCTTTTCGTGAAAAAGCGATTTGACGAAATGTTGGTTTATAAAATAAAAAAAGGTAAAGAATCTATCAATGAACGAAATGAAAAAATTGACAAGATCAAGGAATAAGATGCTTGGCGGTGTATGCGCCGGCTTGGGGGAATATCTAGGTATAGATCCGACGGTGGTGCGGATTTTATGGGTTTTAATGATATTCTTTGCGGGATTTGGTGTATTATTTTATTTGATTTTATGGATACTTATGCCAAAAGCTTATTGAAAAGATGGATTTTGAAATATCATCATCATTTAGTCCTACGGGTGACCAACCGGAAGCTATAGCGGCTTTATCCGAAGGCATTCAAGGGGGTGTCCCTTTTCAAACCTTATTGGGTGTAACGGGTTCTGGAAAAACTTTTACGATCGCAAATGTTATCAAGGAGGTTAATCGGCCTACTTTAATATTGAGTCATAATAAGACATTAGCGGCGCAATTGTATAGTGAGTTTAAATCTTTTTTCCCGAATAATGCGGTAGAGTATTTTGTCTCATACTATGATTACTATCAGCCCGAAGCTTATTTGCCATCAACAGACACTTATATAGAAAAGGATTTAGCGATTAATGAGGAGATAGACAAATTGCGTTTGCGTGCGACCGCCTCATTGCTTTCTGGACGTCGAGATGTGATTGTCGTCTCGTCTGTCTCTTGTCTTTATGGTATGGCAGACCCGAGAGCTTTCGCTGAAAAAGTTACACATATAGAACGTGGAATGCATATAGACAGGGATGTGTTATTACGTCGCTTTGTTGAGGCTCTTTATGTGAATAATAAGCTGGAGTTTAAGAGTGGATGTTTTCGTGTCAATGGAGATACGGTAGATATTTTTCCTGCGATAGAGACCTTTGATGGTATGGCTTATCGTATTGAGTTTTGGGATGATGAGATTGATCGAATATCTTCGTTTAACCCATTAACAGGGGAGGAGTATGATGAGCAAGATGAATTGAATATTTATCCGACCAATTTGTTTGTGACAACTCAAGAGCGTATCAATAAGGCGATTAGCCAAATTGATGTGGATTTGGGAACGCAGGTGAATTATTTGAAAGAGATTGGTAAGCCATATGAGGCCAAGCGTTTATATGAGCGTGTTACATTTGACTTGGAGATGATTCGTGAATTGGGACATTGTGCCGGAATAGAGAATTATTCACGCTATTTTGATGGTAGAGAGGCCGGTGAGCGCCCTTTCTGTTTATTGGATTATTTCCCTAAAGATTTCTTATTGGTTGTAGACGAGAGTCATGTGACGATACCTCAAATACGAGCAATGTACGGAGGGGATTATGCCCGTAAGAAGAATTTGGTGGAGTATGGTTTTCGTTTACCATCCGCAATGGACAATCGTCCGTTAACTTTTGATGAGTTTGAGTCTTTGACCCCTTTGGCTATTTATGTGAGTGCGACACCGGCTGATTATGAATTGGTGAAAAGCGAGGGTGTTGTAGTGGAGCAGGTGATCCGTCCAACGGGATTGTTGGATCCGGTGATAGATGTACGTCCTTCCTTGAATCAGATAGACGATTTAATGGAGGAAATCACGCAACGTGCGGCGAAGAATGAGCGTGTCTTGGTGACAACCTTAACGAAGCGTATGGCGGAGGAGTTAACATCTTATATGACTCGCATGGGGGTGCGCTGTAATTATATTCATAGTGATGTCGATACGTTGGAGCGAGTGCAAATTATGGATGATTTGCGAAAAGGCCTCTTTGACGTGTTGGTTGGTGTTAATTTATTACGTGAAGGATTGGATTTGCCGGAAGTCTCTTTGGTCGCTATATTAGATGCGGATAAGGAGGGGTTCTTGAGATCTCATCGTTCATTGACGCAGACAGCTGGACGTGCAGCCCGTAATGTGAATGGCAAAGTGATCTTTTATGCGGATAAGATTACGGATAGTATGCGTCAAACTATTGATGAGACAAATCGTAGACGTGAGAAGCAGATGGCTTATAATGAAGCGCATGGAATTACACCTAAGCAGGTGATGAAGAATAGTGTTTCTATGCTGGCGGAGCGTCAGCAAGCAAGTGATGCTTATGCGTATGTGGAGCCTGAGCCTAGTTTGGCTGCTGATCCTGTTGTGCAATATATGAATCGTCCACAGTTGGAGAAAGCGATAGAGCGTACACGTAAACAGATGATGGAAGCAGCGAAGAAGTTGGATTTCATAGAGGCTGCTCAGCTGCGAGATGAGTTGGTGAAACTAGAAGATTTATTGAAAACAAAGGAGGTTTAGACGATGAGTCGCAAGGTTTGTTTGTTGGGATTTACTTGGATGTTGCTAGTGATGGTTGGTGTTGCTCAAGAGAACCGCCAAACAAGACTTTATGTGACAGATAATGATCGTCAGATTTATGAGCGTTATATTGGCTCTTTGGAGGCTAACAAAGATCTACCTATAGGACAATTGGTGATTCGAACTGCGCTTTTTTTTGTAGGAACGCCTTATGTAGCTTCTACTTTAGAGAAAGAGCCAGAGGGATTGGTCGTTAATTTAAGAGAACTAGATTGTACAACGTTTGTTGAAAGTGTTTTAGCGTTGGCGAGAACGGTGAGTGAAGATTCTCTTTCATTTAAGCATTATTGTGATAATTTGCGTCAGCTCCGCTATCGTAATGGTTTGATAAAAGATTATACGGATAGATTGCATTACATGGCGGATTGGTTGTATGAAAATGAGCGGAAAGGAATTGTCCAAGATATAGGGAAGGCAATAGGTGGTGTCTCTTTGCCTATGAATTTATCTTTTATCTCTAGTAATTCCGGTCGTTATGCTCCATTGAAAGATCATCCTGCTTTTGTGAATAGCATCGCGGAAAAAGAGCGTGAGATAAATGCTCGCTCATATTATTATGTTCCTAAATTGGCAATAGATAGATGTAAGGATAAGATAAAGGATGGAGATGTTCTTTGTTTTGTTACTTCAATAAAAGGGTTGGATGTGACCCATGTGGGAATTGCCTATTGGAGAGGAGGAGAGTTGACTTTTATTCATGCCTCTTCTTCAGCTAAAAAAGTGGTTGTGCAAGAGCGTACGTTGCAAGACTATGTGATGAGTATAAAGAGTTGTAAAGGAATATTGTTGGCTCGTCCATTGCCTGTTCATTGAAATAGCTCAAAAGCGAATTTGAGTCCTGTGCCTTGATATTTCCAGCGGTCAAATCCAATAAAAAAGGCGATGTTGAAAATATGGTTACCTATACCATAGCCAATTTCGGTATAGCTGGGTAATACGGGAGTCCAAAGTTGGCTGACATAGAATCTTTCGGATAATATGTAGCGAGAGGCTACTTGCATAAATTTTTTAGTGGAGTTAATTCGCAAAATTTTGAATAATATAAATGGACTTTCATACATAAAGTGAGCTTGGATATATTTATCAGAGGCATTAAACCATTCTCCTTTCAGCAGATTGAAGACTCCACCAATTTGGTCATCCCATGTGTCAGGGAAGTTTCTTTTGGTGAAATATCTAAAGTCGGCGAAATAAGTCGATTTTTGTTTCATATAAAGTCCTGCGCTGATATGATAATTTAGTCTCCTGCAGAGACCCAACATCACGCACTGGTGGATATCTGCCTCAAGTCGTTCGTAGTCTCCTGTACTTTGCCAAACGCCGGGGATACCTTTTGCGTATTCGATGGATAGGGTAGGATAATGAGAGTAGACATATTCTTTGCGATGGCCATCCATACGGTAATATTGTCGAGGAGTATAAGAAATACCTATCGTGGGGGTGAAATCATTAAAATTTTGTCGGAGAATTTCTTCTACATGATCGCCCGGGTCAATAGCTGCTTGCTTATGGGTAGGGATTCGTCGATGGTAAGACAGTCCTGTAGTTAGTTGAAAACCGTTGAATAATTCGATGTTATTCTTTAGCTCCAAATAATAGTGCTTAAAATATTCGAGGTTAAGGTCATCGAAATTAAAAGTGGAATCTTTTAGCTCTTGATTGATTTTATGTGTGATTTCAGAAGAGTATCCTTCGTTGTCGTTCGCTATTTCAAGTGATAATACACCTCGTTTTTGAGGTGAATATTCCCAGTCACTTCCCACTTTAAAGAATACCTGTTTTCGTTTAAACAAGTAGCCTATTTCTGGGTGGAAGCGTATTTGTCGGTCATTGGCGAAAGTCTTGCTTAGTCGTAATTTTTGCTTGTAAGTGATACCGTTGCGTGCGGAATATCCTAGCTGCAAGGGATTCAATAGTCCGGAATATTTGAAGCGTGTCGACTTATAGTCCATATTAACGGAGTTGGTCAAGCGTTTTGTTAGCTTTATATATATTTTTAAATCTGTAATGGAATCCTTTTTGAATGACTGAAGAGTCTGTTGATAGAGTGACTGTTCATTGTATGTCAAAGGATAATCTCTAAAATTATTCCAAAAAGATGAATCTCGGACGATGGGGACGGTGTCAGATGACAGTTCGTAATAGTTTGTTAGATCGAGGGGTTTTTTCTTTCTATTTTTCGCAAAGGCTTTTTCGATCCATTCTACTTCTTGATATTTGAAAGAAGAGTGATACGAAGTCTCCACGACATTCCCCAGTACCTTATAGCGGAGAAATAGATTCGCTTTTTCTGGCAGAATAAATCTTCTGAAGTCTCTGCTGAAATTCATGACCAAGTTAAATTCCGCAAAAGCATAACGTCCATTCATGTCAATTTTGTCAATAGTCCACGATTTATCGGTGACAAAAAGATTTCCGCAGACAAGTTTTTGGCTCCATTGTTTGGGAAGGAAGCGTATTTTGTAAATTTTGCTTCCTTCAATAGTCTCTATTCCTTCCAAATTGAAGTTATACAGTCGAAAAGCGTTACGTGCTATAGGCATAAAAATGGCGTCATCGTAAGCGGTGGGAGAATAGACGTTTAGGTTGAGAAAAGCTAAAACCTCTTGTTGCTTTTTTTCGTTGGGAATGCTGTTGCCATTGATTGCTTTTAGATCATGCATATAGCTTTGTGGGGCATGATATTGAGAATGGCTTAACATTTCGAAGACCATGTTCTTGTTTTTTCGATCCACAGGAAAAATGTGATGTGCCAATCTGATTAAAACATTCTGTTTTAAGATTTCGGTATGGCCTTTGATATAGATGTCTGTCTCATATCGTGAAATAGTGTTTTTGTAGAGAACCGCTTTTTGGATCACAAGCTGCATGATAGAGTCGGCTTTTGCTTTGGTCTCGTCGCTCTCTCTCTCTAGAGAAAGATATGTCGAGCTATAAGTATTTGTATTATTGGCTGAAATACCCATAGCTATTAAAATGAAGATAATTATGAAATAAAATTTTTTCAATAGATTTAGTCCTTTCAGCGCGAACTTAGCGAATATATTTATGATGATGAGTGAAAGACGCTAAAATGTTAGACAGCCTCATAATTAATAGAAAAAGATTTCTTTAAATCAAAAGAAAAGATGTATATTTGTGCTTCATAAGTATGTTATACAGCAGTCGTGGTTAAACAGCAGAAAGAAGAGGTCGATTTATCGGCTAGTTTATCAGAAGTGTGGAGGGTTTTGACTAATAAGGAAAGAGAGATCCTCCGTGGTAATTCGGTGATCCAGCATTTCAAACGTAACGAGTTGATTTATTGCGAGGGAGACGAACCAAGGGACATGATGTGCTTGTTAAAAGGAAAAGTTAAAATCTATAAGGATGGTGTAGGCGGCAGAAGCCAGATTATTCGGATGATAAAGCCCGTACAATATTTTGGTTACCGGGCTAGTTTCGCTCAAGAAGACTACTTGACGAATGCTTCAGCTTTCGAAGCTTCTACGGTTTGTATGATTCCTATGACGGTTGTTACGGATCTTTTGATGAGTAATCCGAACTTGGCGATGTTTTTCATTAGGCAATTATCAATCGATTTAGGTATTGCGGATGAGCGTACAGTGAACCTTACGCAAAAGCATATTCGTGGACGTTTAGCTGAGTCTTTGCTATTCTTGAAAGATAGTTACGGCCTAGAAGAAGATGGTGCAACGTTGAGTATCTATTTGGCTCGTGAAGATCTTGCGAATTTGTCTAATATGACGACTTCTAATGCTATTAGAACTTTGTCAACCTTTGTGGCGGAACATGTCATAGCTTTGGATGGTAGGAAAATCAAGCTGATCGACGAGGATCGTTTAAAGAAGATCAGTAAGATGGGATAGTAATAGATATTGATCGAGATTAAAAAAATAGAGGGGCCCTTTTTTGAAAGGGTCCCTTATTTTTATCGTATCGCTTGCCTGATGCGTATTAGTTTTGTTAACAGCTCTTCGAGCAAGTCTAGTTTTAGCATATTTGCGCCATCTGATTTCGCTATGCTAGGATCCGGATGTGTCTCGATGAATAATCCATCAGCTCCAACAGCAATAGCGGCTTTCGCTATTGTCTCTATTAAGCTTGGAAGCCCACCGGTAACGCCAGATGTTTGATTCGGTTGTTGAAGCGAATGTGTCACATCCATAATAACCGGGAAACCGAATGTCCTCATTTGAGGTATACCTCGAAAGTCAACGATAAGATCGGTATATCCAAATGTAGTTCCTCTTTCGGTGATCATGACATTGTGATTGTTACTGTCAATGATTTTTTGAGCGGCAAATTTCATCGCTTCAGGAGATAAGAATTGTCCTTTTTTTATATTGACTATTTTTCCTGTTTTAGCGGCCGCGACCAATAGATCTGTTTGTCTGCATAAGAATGCGGGAATTTGTAGTACATCTACATATTCTGCGGCCATATCTGCTTCTATTGTCTCGTGTATATCTGTAACAGTTGGAATATTGAAAGTTTCGCCAACTTTGCGAAGTATTTTTAAAGCCTTTTTGTCTCCAATGCCGGTAAACGAGTCTAGCCTTGAGCGATTTGCTTTCCTGTAAGAGCCCTTGAATACGTAAGGTATATTCAGTTTTTGGCTGATGCCTACAATTTTTTCGGCGATTCTTAGTGCCATATCTTCTCCCTCAATAGCGCAGGGGCCGGCCATTAAGAAAAAGTTATCACTTTTCGTAAGATCATTTATTGTTATCATAGCTGATCGTTTAATAGTTGTATCGTTTGTTGTATTTTGTCTTCAGTTGGAAGTTCTGCGTTGAGCCAATGTATTTTACATCCTCTACGTTCCATTCCTCTGAACCAAGTCATTTGTCTTTTTGCGAATTGATGGATGGCTATTTCTAAGCCGGACACCATTTCATCGTAAGAAAGTTCTCCTATTATATATTTTGTAAGATATTTATATTCAAGGCCATAGTAAATTAAATCTTCAGGCTTGATCCCTCTTTCGAGCAGTTTTTTTACTTCATCTACCATGCCTTCGTTTAATCGGTCTCTTAATCGCTTAGATATTTTTTCTCTTCTTAAGTCTCTATTTATGTCAATACCGATGATAAGGCTATTGATAGGCTCGTATTCATTAATGTCTGGTGCCTGTGTTTTGTAAAATTCTTCTATTTCTATTGCGCGTATTGCGCGTTGTACGCTATCTACGTCTGTTTTATTATGTAGCGCTTTGTAAGAGGCGAGTATGCTCTCCAGTTCACTTAAAGATTTGTCACGAAGAGATTCTCTGAGTGTAGGGTTGGGTGGTACGTCAAGGAGTTTATATCCTTTTAGTACGGCCTCGATATACATACCTGTACCTCCGCATAAAATAGGGAGTTTCTCTTTGTTTTTAATGGTTTCGAACGCTTTGAAAAAGTCGTGTTGGTATTCGAATACATTATATTTATAGCCTGGCTCGCAGATGTCGATGAGGTGATAAGGAATTTGCTTTCCATTGATGATATAATCATCCAAGTCTTTGCCTGTCCCAATATCCATAGCTCGATAGATTTGCCTGGAGTCAGCACTAATGATTTCTGTATCTAAATGGGCGGCAAGAGCTGCGGCAAATGTTGTTTTGCCGGAAGCGGTAGGCCCTAAAATAGTTATCAGTTCGTATTTATTCATGTATGCAAACATACGAAAATTTGTGATACTACCGAGTAGCCTGAAAGAGAAAACGCTATTGTTGAGAAATGGTGTTAGTTCGCTTTTTCTTTGTGTTTTTTAGTGATTGTTGTATGTTGATGTGAGCCTTCGGTCTGTATGTTTTTGTTATAGCTGTTTTTTGTGTTTTTATAGTATTGATATATAGATAATTAAGTGAATAGTTATTCACTTGTTATTAGAATAGTTAATCACTTATGAAGTGAATAGTTATTCACTCAACAAGTCGTTAGTTAATCACTTGAAGGGTGATTAATACATCTGTTTTTTGTGATATTACAGAGTGTGATGGGCACAAAAAAAAGCCGCATCATATGATGCGGCTTTGAAACTATGTTAATCTAAATGATTAGCAGTTTACAGATGCCATGTGAGCGATTAGGTCAAGAACCTTGTTAGAATAACCGATTTCGTTATCGTACCAAGAAACAACCTTAACGAATGTATCAGTCAAAGCGATACCTGCCTTAGCATCGAAGATAGAAGTGCGAGTGTCACCTAAGAAGTCAGAAGAAACAACTGCATCTTCAGTGTAACCTAGGATACCTTTCAATTCGCCTTCAGAAGCTTCTTTCATGGCAGCGCAGATTTCAGCGTAAGTAGCCGGTTTAGCCAAGTTAACAGTCAAGTCAACTACAGATACGTCCAAAGTCGGAACACGCATAGACATACCAGTCAATTTGCCGTTCAATGCAGGGATAACTTTACCTACAGCCTTAGCAGCACCTGTAGAAGAAGGGATAATGTTACCAGAAGCAGCACGACCACCTCTCCAATCCTTCATAGAAGGACCATCAACAGTCTTCTGAGTAGCAGTAGTTGAGTGAACTGTAGTCATCAAACCATCTGTGATACCGAATTTGTCGTTCAAAACTTTAGCGATCGGAGCCAAGCAGTTAGTAGTACAAGATGCGTTAGAAACGAATTGAGTACCCTTAACATAAGTCTTCTCATTAACACCACATACGAACATTGGAGTGTCATCCTTAGAAGGAGCTGACATTACAACATATTTAGCACCGGCTTGGATGTGAGCTTGAGCTTTCTCTTTAGTTAAGAATAAACCTGTAGACTCAACTACGTATTCAGCGCCAATAGCATCCCATTTCAAATCAGCAGGATTCTTTTCAGCTGTTACACGGATTTCCTTACCGTTTACGATTAATTTGCTGTTCTCAACATCAGCTTCGATAGTACCATCGAATTTACCGTGCATTGTATCATATTTAAGCATGTATGCTAAATAATCAACCGGGCACAAGTCGTTAATACCTACGATTTGGATATCGCTTCTTTTTTGAGCTGCACGGAATACAAAACGGCCAATACGACCGAAACCGTTAATACCTACTTTAATCATTGTTGTAAAACTTTTATGGGTTTATTAATAATAAGTCTTTTTATTCCTATTTTTAACGACTGCAAATGTAGTCATGTTTTTTTATTGCACCTTGCGTTCTTTAGAGAAAAAAGCTGCTCTATAACATAAATTAATTATTGCCAGTTATTTTTTTCTCTTAAACAATCGGCTCGCAATCCATCTTTTGGCTTTGCCTATTCCCCAACTCACGATAATAGGGCGTACAAAATCCCATGCGATGGGAATCATGCCTTTTGCCATTGTCAGGTAATCGGAGAGTTCTAACGTGACAGGAGATGAGGCGTTTTGGACAGCGGAAGATTCCTCTTGGGTTGTTTGAGGAGTGCTTTTGCCTCCGTGAAAGAGGAGTGACGATAAGCCGGAAAGCAGTAGACCGGCGGCATTCTCTTGGATGTACGTGAAGTCTGCATTTAGCTTTTCTTCCTGCTGTTTGCATTGATGCTGTATGCGTCCTTTGTCAGAAAGTAGTCTCTCCAGTGGGGTTTGAGGTATTTGCATTATCTGTCTCGTTATTTTTATCATCGTTGGTCATCAGTGCGGCAATTACTTCATTGATCACCTTAGCGCTGATTTTGTCCTTATTGGCAATAATGACTCCAATGAGCGAAAGGTATAAAATCGCGACTATACCAAAACCTAGTCCATAGGAATTCATCCATTCACCAAGGAAGAAGCCGAGCGCTAAAAAAATGAATAATATGGCGAAAAAGGCTAAGAAGAGTAATATCAAGCCATACGAGAGGACGGATATAACTTTCCCGGTCCTCTCGTATGTGCTTAATTTGAGGAGCTCAAGCTTTAGCTCCACGTAAGTTGAAATGTCTTCTTTCAACTCACGGAAGACTGTTCCTGAATCTTTCTCCATAAAAGATTATTCTGCGGAAGTTGTTTCGGTGGCTTGGGCTACTACTTCTTGTTTGTTCTCTTTATATTTTGCTACGGCTGTGTTAAATCCTTCTTTAAGTTTTCCTACTACGCCGTTTAGCTCATCTAGTAATTGCTCTTTTTTGTCTGTTGCGGCTAAATAACCTACTGCGGCACCTACTGCGGCACCCACTACAAGACCTAGTAATAATTTTGAATCTACACTTTTCATAATATTTCTTTTTTATAAGTTTCCACTAAGATAATATTTTTATTTGGATTATGATCGTATTTTCTAACTTTTTGATGTTAAATAAAGTTAGAGTTTGATCGTCTTTAGGGCTACCCAATGGTTTCTCTCGTTGTAAAAGTCTGTTTTTAGTCCATTTTTCTGACATTCTGTTTCGATAGAAGGAATGTCATTTTCATAAAAACCGCTCATGAATAGTGCTCCGCCGGGATTGAGGTGTTGCGCATATACATGGATGTCGTTTAGTAAAATATTTCGATTGATGTTTGCGAAAATGATATCGAAAGATCCAAAGTCTTGAATTTTATCGGCTCCGCCTAACGCCACTTGTATGTCTTCTGTGTGGTTGAGTTTTAGGTTCTCTTTTGCGTTGTTGAATGCCCATTCGTCAATGTCGATAGCGACAACATCTTTTGCTCCTTTTAGTCGAGCCAGGATTGCTAAGACAGCTGTTCCGCATCCCATGTCGAGTAGCTTTTTGTTATTTAAATCAAGCTTGAGCATTTCGCTTATCATTAGATAGGTCGTTTCATGATTTCCCGTTCCAAATGCCATTTTGGGATCGATGATGATATCGTATTTGTAGCCGGGTTCCGCTTCATGAAAAGAGGCGCGGATGATACATTCTTTATCGATGTGTATGGGCTTGAAATAGTTTTTTTCCCATTCTTCATTCCAGTCTTGGTCTTCTACCAGCTTTTCGGTGTAGTGGATTTTTACGTTTTCTAGGGAAAATTGCGCCAACTTGTCTTGCAAAGTTTGTTCGTTGTATAGTTGACTAGATATGTATCCTTGTAGTCCTTTCTCGTTTTCCGTGAAGCTTTCAAAGCCGATTTCTCCTAGTTCGCTTGCCAATACGTCATTGATGATGTTGGTCTCGATGGGAGAGGTGTATGTAAAACTTAATTCATAATAATTCATATTTGTTTGTTTAGTTGGTTGCTATCGCAAAGATAGTGTATTTTTAAAAAGTTGAACTTCTATTTTGCTCCTTCTTATGTCATATTTTTGTTTGATCTCTAAGTTTTGTTTTAAATAGCAAACAAAGTGTGGTTGTATTATCAAATTCGTAAGAATTTATATCAAAAAAGAGGAATGAATAGGTGTGAATATTTTCGTTACTTTGAGCAATCATATATAAGTGGCCTCATCTATTGATGCGCTGGAGAAGGAAAAGAATCTTTTGTGGAATTCAGGTGTCGTGAATTCGGATTCTTCAATATTAGTTCCTTATGCGGGAGACAGTCTCGCTTTTGGAAAGTCTATTATTGGCGAGTTCGATTGAATATCAATCAAGGAGAGACATCATGGAGTCCTGT
Source organism: uncultured Parabacteroides sp. (assembly GCA_963560035.1). GTDB lineage: Bacteria > Bacteroidota > Bacteroidia > Bacteroidales > Tannerellaceae > Parabacteroides. Next base: position 13,273 of record CAUWMZ010000022.1, on the reverse strand, counting down.
CGCTTCCTGGTCTATGGCTTAGGCGAAAAATGCTGATTGGCAGGCGATGTGGATCGGAGAAGATTCTTTGTCTAATCCTGAAGAGAATAAGGGAGATGCATTATAAATTAATAAAACTCGTTTGGCGGCTCGTTATTTGCGAAAGGAATTTTCATTAGATAAAGCCAAAAGTTAAAGAGGGCAATTTTACACATATCAAGCCTGGGCTTTTATGAGGCTTACTTGAATGGGCAAGGAGTTGGTGATGATGTTTTCGCTCCTATGCCATCTCTTTATATTAAGCGTATATATATGCGTATATATTATAATGTATATGATGTGACTGATTTGTTGAGAAATGGAGCAAATACGATCGGTGTTATTTTAGGTAATGGATGTTTTTTGCCAATGCGTAATTCGGGAATTAAAGGCTTTGGTCTGCCAAGATTATTGGCTCATATGGAACCGGAAATTGGAGATGGTTCGGCGGAAAGTGTGGTGAGTGATACTTCATGGAAGAAAACCTCCAAAGGTCCGATTGTCGCGAACAATGAGTTTGATGGGGAAGGTTGTGATGCTCGTTTAGAGTTGAGAGGTTGGAATGAGAATGGTTATAATGATAATGCCTGGAAAAAAGTGGACGTGATGCAGTCTCCAGGTGGTTTTTTGACAGCGCAGGTTTTGGATATTTATACATCTGCGAGTGATGCTCCATTTGTGTGGCAGCCCAAATTTCTTTATCATGGATTTAGCTTTGAGGAAATATCAGGATTGGACTATCGACCCGGGTTGTCTGATTTCGTAGGATGTGTCATTTGTGATAAGATGTAGACAACAGGTCGTGTTGAAAGTTCTGATCCCATGTTAAATCAGATTTATAAAAATGCGTTTTGGGGTATTAAATAAATGTCGTAACCGGATTGTCATTATTTATTTTTTTGTTATGTTTGCACCAAATTTGCGCAAATAGAAAGCACAATATTGTTTGTTGTCAATTATTTCTTATAAAAAGAAAATGTTGTACTGTTGATATATGTGTTATTAAAGCGTGGATTGATAAGGTGAAAAATGATGATGCGGCTTTCCGTTAAGTCATGAGCAGTCCTCAAGTGGTAGGAATCTAAATAGAAATGGCAATATTAAGTTCTTTTATATATATGTATGCTTGTTGATTTTCTTTGCAGAAATTCATAAAAGAAGGAATTGTTTTGTGATTTGCCGCCCTCGAGCGATGTCTGTGATTTGCGAGAGTAAAACTAGGTTCGTTTTGTATCGATGGGTGTTGTTAATGTGAAGATTTTTTAATTCTTTCCTGTGGTCTTGTCGATATGAGCAGTATGTGAAATTAATGATGGTTTGAATGGATAATAGATAAACGATCTTAAATTAAGCAGAATGTTTTTTATGATGTCATTCGAGTAAAGATTGATTTTTATCTTACGTTCTAAAAAATTATCATGAGATAAGAGGTATAAAAAATATAACTCAAAATAATTAATCAATAAAAGTGATAATAGCAGTAGATTTCGATGGTACGATAGTTGAACATAAGTACCCGGCGATAGGGAGAGAGATTCCTTTTGCGATAGAAACATTAAAAAAGTTGCGTAATGATCGTCATAAGTTGATCTTGTGGACAGTTCGAGAAGGTGAGTTGCTTGATGAAGCTATAGCCTACTGTCGTGAGCGAGGTTTGGAATTTTATGCGATCAATAGAGATTATCCAGAGGAAGAAGAAGAGCAAAATAATCATTTTTCTCGTAAATTAAAAGCGGATTTGTTTATTGATGATCGTAATTTGGGAGGAATCCCAGATTGGGGTACGATTTATGAGATGGTTAGTAAAAAACTTTCTTATGAGGATTTGATGCATAAGTATCATTCTGATTATGGATATGAGCAAGAAAAGCCCAAAGGATTCTTTGGCCGTTTATTTGGAAAATAAAAAAGAAGAATAAAAATGGATTTACGAAAATTCTTATGTTTATTAGCGCTTCCGTTGTTGATAGCGAGTTGTACTTCCTATAAGAATGTCCCTTACCTTCAAAATCCGGATGTGGTAAATGAATTGCAAGAAATTCTTCCGCTTTATGACGCTAAAATTATGCCGAAAGATTTGTTGAGTATTACTGTTAATACAACAGATCCATTGTCTGCAGCCCCATTTAACTTAACAGTGCAGACTGCGGTTAATACTGCTGTGGCAAATGTAAATACTACAACTCAGCCCTCTTTGCAGCAATATTTAGTGAATAATAAAGGTGAGATAAATTTTCCTGTGATTGGAACTTTGAAGGTAGGAGGCTTGACGAAAGATCAAGCGGAGGAGATGATTCGTGAGAAATTGAAACCCTATTTGAAAGAAGAGCCCATAGTTACAGTTCGTATGGCGAACTACAAGATTGCGGTGTTGGGTGAAGTGACCGCTCCTGGTAGTTTTACGATCACAAATGAAAAAGTAAATGTCTTGGAAGCTTTAGCTATGGCGGGTGATATGACTATTTATGGTGTTCGCGATAATGTGAAATTAATACGTGAGGATGTTGATGGAAAGCGTGAAATTATCAATTTGAATTTGAACAAGGCTGATATAGTGACTTCTCCATATTATTATTTGAAGCAGAACGATATTTTATATGTTACACCTAATAAAACCAAGGCGAAGAACTCAGATATCGGTAACAGTACAACATTGTGGGTTAGCTCCATCTCTATTTTGGTATCTATTGCCGGCTTGTTAGTTAATATATTGAAATAATCATCGTAAGATATTGTTTATGGTAGAGGAAAAGAATTCATCAGTAAGAAATAATGATGAAGAGCAAAATATAGATTTGTATACTTTGTTTATAAAGTATGTGGATTTTTGGCCCTGGTTTGTGGCGAGTGTGCTGATTTGCTGTATAGGAATGTTTGTTTACCTACGCTATCAGACACCTGTATATAATGTGTCTGCATCACTTTTGATAAAAGAAGATGATAAGAAAGGTGCTGCAGGTGCCGCTGGTGGTCTTGGTGCGGCATTTCAAGATTTTGGAATGTTCTCAATGTCAAATAATTTTGATAATGAAATAGAGATATTGAAATCAAGAACTTTGATAAAGAAGGTGGTAAGTGATATGGGGCTTTACATAGATTTAGAGAAAAGAAATCTATGGAGTTTTAATCAACCTTTATATAAAAACGCTCCCGTGCATGTTTTTCTTACACCTGAAGAGGCGGATCGCTTGGTCGCACCAGTGAAGTTGTGTATGGTCTATTCTCGTGATGGAAAATTAAAAGTTGAGGCAGAATACAAAACAGATCCAGATGTGGATGAGGAAACCATAGAGAAGACATTTGATAAGTTACCATGTATATTACCGACTCCTGTTGGCGTTTTTAGTTTTACAGCTTCTGATTCTGTCCCTGAGTTTAAGAAAGACGACAAGGTGACATTGATCGCTTCTGTAAATACACCAACAGCGACCGCTAAAGCGTATGGAAAAAATTTGAGTATTATTCCCTCTTCAAAAACAACGACAATTGCTAAAGTCGCATTCAAAAATACAATACGTCAACGAGGGGTGGATTTTGTAAATCATTTAGTTCGATTTTACAATCAAGACGCTAATGATGAAAAGAATGAGGTGGCAGAAAAGACCGCTGAATTTATTGAAGAACGTATCCTTATAATAAATGGTGAGTTGGGCGCAACGGAGGCTGAATTAGCTGATTTTAAGAAACGTTCGGGCTTGACGGATTTGCAGAATGACGCAAAGATCGTTTTGGAAGAGAATTCAAGATACGAGCAACAACGCGTGGAAAATCTTACTCAAATCAATTTAGTTCAGTACTTGCGTGATTATATTAATAATCCGGAAAACAAGGATGAGGTTATTCCTGCTAATGTCGGTTTGAAGGATGAAAATCTTGGTTCTGTGATTGAGCAGTACAATACGATGATTGTGGAACGAAAACGTCTGTTGAGAACTTCTTCGGAAAGTAATCCTGCGGTAATTAATATGAATGCAGGAATAGAGGCTATGCGTCATAGTGTACAAACCACAGTGAACAGTGTCTTGAAAGGTTTGCAAATAGCTAAAGTGGATATCGATCGTCAAGCTCGTAAATTTGAAGGTCGTATTAGTGATGCTCCGAGCCAAGAGAAAACTCTTGTGACGATTAGTCGTCAGCAGGAAATAAAGTCTTCTTTGTATATCATGTTATTACAGAAGCGAGAAGAAAATGCGATAACATTAGCTTCTACCGCAAATAATGGACGAATAATAGAAGAGGCTTTGGCTGATTCAATACCTGTGTCACCGAAAAAGAAGCTGTTTATGTTAGCGGCATTATTGTTAGGGTTAGGTATTCCAGTTGGATGTTTGTATTTGCGTGAGCTTACAAAATATAAAATTGAAACACGTGAAGATGTAGAGGCATTGACATCTGTTGCTGTTTTAGGTGAGATTCCGACAGGTTCTGCTCAGCAGAAGGGAGCTATAGTCGTGCGTGAGAATATGAATGATATCATGGAAGAGACATTCCGAGGTCTTCGTACGAATTTGTTGTTCATGTTAGGTAAGTCTGATAAGGTTATCTTATTTAGTTCTACTCAACCAGGTGAAGGTAAGTCTTTTGTCGCAGGAAATTTGGCGGTTAGTCTTGCATATCTAGGAAAGAAGGTCTTAGTTGTAGGATTGGATATTCGTAAACCCGGCTTGAATCGGGTATTCCATCTGTCTCATAAGGCTGAAGGTATTACAAATTATTTAAGTGATCCTGACCATGTAAATGTTTTTGATATGGTTCAACATTCGGATATTTCGCCTAATTTGGATATTTTGCCGGGTGGCCCTGTTCCGCCTAATCCAACAGAGCTGGTAGCGGGAGATGTTTTGGATCATGCGATAGATCAATTGAAAGAACGTTATGACTATGTGATATTAGATACGGCTCCAATCGGAATGGTGACAGATACAGCGATTATCGCTCGTGTGGCAGATATGTGTGTATATGTTTGTCGTGCGAATGTAACACCTAAGGCAGGATTTGTCTTTATTAATGTGTTGCGTGATGAGCATAAATTTCCTAAATTGGCGACTGTAATTAATGGCATAGATCCAACAAAACGTACGCAGAAAAGATATGGCTATGGTTATGGCTATGGTTATGGCTTTGAAGCGGAGAATATGAAGAAAAAAAAGAAATAAAAATAAAAGGGAAAATGCCTTTTCGGTGTGATGGTTGAGAAAATTGTTGTGCCGGAGGGTGAAAGATTGAGGGAGAAACAGTCTGTTTATACATCGGGTAGAGATGTGTAAACAGACTGTTTGTTCGCTTAGAAAAAAAGTATAAAATTGTAGGAGGGGTAATGAATACTTAGACTTTTTGGATTTGTAAAGTCTTGTATTTATTTTTGAATGCTTCATGATTAGTATAATGAAGGGTCTGTTATAAAATAAAAACAGGTGTGATTCTTTTGAGTCTTAATCAATGAAGCGAATGAAAAGTAGATCGATTAACGAATTTATAAATATTGATTATGAATATTTTATCTCGAATTTTTAAATGGTATTTCTCTCGAAATGCATTACCTTATTGGAGCGTTATTTTATTAGATTGTTTGTCTATATTGCTTTCTGGCTTATTTGTTTATGCTTTAAATAACGGGGCCTCATCAACATTAGGCGTTTTGAGTCGCTTGTTATTTACGTTGATGATTGGTTTGATACCATTTTTGATTGGTTTTAGAATTTTTCATACATATTCAGGAATAATTCGTTATTCATCTTTTGCGGATCTTCAAAGAATAGGTGGTGCTATTTGTGTCGGCGCTTTCCTTTTGATCCTTTTGCAAGAATTTGTAGGCATTCCCTCTACTTTGGTTTATATACGGAAGCGTGATATTATATTTGCTTCATTGCTTGCTCTATGTTTAATGTGGGTGTTACGTGTGTTTGTGAAATATTTGTATGTAGCAACTTATCGAATGACACATGCGGAGCGTGCAATGATTTATGGCATTAAACAGGGAGGTATTAGTTTAGCAAAAAGTATTCAAAATCAAGATCCAGCCCAATATGTATTAGCAGGCTTTGTGTCGGATGTCGTTAAGGAGCAAAATCGCTTTTTGATGGGTGTAAAGGTCTATCCTTTTGATGAAAATTTAATTAGCGTAATGCATCATGTAAAGGCGACAATTTTATTTGTTTCACCTTTACGGGGTGATGCGGTTCGTGAACATCCAGATATGGTGACACGTTTAGCTGAAGCAGGAATAAAAATTTATGTGGTGCCAGATGCTCAGCTTTGGGATGGTAAAAGCAACTTGAACCATACGATGTTGCGACAAGTAGAGATAGAAGATCTGTTGCCTCGAAAAAAGATCGAGATAGATATGAAGGAAGTGGAAGAATCATTAAAGGGGCAGAAGGTTTTGATAACAGGTGCCGCTGGTAGTATAGGTAGTGAAATCGTTCGTCAGATTGCGGCATTAGAACCAGACGAGTTGATTTTAATAGACCAAGCAGAGACTCCGTTGCATGATATTCGGTTGATGATGGCTAAAGAATGGCCGCAAATTAAAGCTTTTACGTTGGTGGCAGATATCGTAAATGCAACTCGAATGGAGGAGATTTTTGCCGAGCATCGTCCGGCTTTTGTTTTTCATGCTGCAGCATATAAACATGTTCCAATGATGGAGGATAATCCAAGCGAGAGTATTATAAATAACGTAAACGGAACACGGATTATTGCAGATTTAGCTGTGAAATATGGAGTTTTAAAGTTTGTTATGGTTTCGACCGATAAAGCGGTAAATCCAACAAATGTTATGGGGTGTTCAAAACGCATTTGTGAGATTTATGTACAAAGTCTAGATAAGGCTATAAAGGAAAAGCAGATAAAGGGAGACACGCAATTCGTTACTACTCGTTTTGGAAATGTGTTAGGGTCTAATGGATCTGTTATACCTTTATTTAGAAAACAAATAAGGGAAGGTGGCCCTGTAACCGTGACCCATCCAGATATTATTCGCTTTTTTATGTTGATACCAGAAGCGTGTCGTTTGGTACTAGAGGCGGGAACAATGGGCAAAGGCGGAGAAATTTTTGTTTTTGATATGGGTAAGCCTGTTCGAATAGTAGATTTGGCGAAACGGATGATTATGTTGTCCGAGGCGAAGAATATAGAAATAAAGTTTACGGGATTGCGAGATGGAGAGAAATTGTATGAGGAAGTTTTAAATGATAAGGAAATCACTAAACCGACATTCCATCCAAAAATAAAGATAGCGAAAGTGCGAGAATATGATTATGAAAAGGTCTGTGAAGAGATAGAAGAGCTAATATCTATTGCGAGAAAGGCCGATGATATGACCATTGTCGCAAAGATGAAAGCTATTGTCCCAGAATTTAAAAGTCAGCATTCAAAGTATGAAGTGCTGGACAATAAGGAGGATGGTTTAATTGTTTCTAGTTCACCTATAAAAAGGTAGAGCAATGAAAAAACATTTATTTTTTTCATTGTGTATTAAACAAAAAACGTTACCTTTGCACTTGATTTTTTCCGCAGAGGGTAGATAAGAGAAATTGGAGACGATTTCCACCCCCGGGATCTAACCTGTTTAAAAGATTTAAGACAGATGTACGTAATCGTAGAAATTAACGGACAACAATTCAAGGCAGAACAAGGAAAGAAGTTGTTCGTTCATCACATTCAGAACGCAGAAAGCGGTGCTGTTGTGGAATTTGACAAGGTGTTGTTAGTGGATAACAACGGTGAAGTAAAAGTAGGTGTTCCTACTGTAGAAGGAGCGAAGGTTGTATGTGAAGTATTATCTCCGCTTGTAAAGGGTGACAAAGTTCTTGTTTTCCATAAGAAGAGAAGAAAAGGTTACCGTAAATTAAATGGTCACCGTCAACAGTTCACAGAGGTAAGTATTAAAGAAGTTATCGCTTAACTATTAAAGGAGAAAAAAAGAAATGGCACATAAAAAAGGTGTGGGTAGTTCTAAGAACGGCCGTGAATCACAAAGTAAAAGATTAGGTGTTAAGCTTTTTGGTGGTCAGTTCGCTAAAGCGGGCAATATCATCGTTCGTCAAAGAGGAACAGTTCATCATCCGGGAGAAAATGTTGGTATTGGAAAAGACCATACATTATATGCTTTGGTTGATGGTATTGTTACTTTCCGTAGAGGAAAAGAAGACAGATCATTTGTTTCTGTAAAAGAAGTAGTAGCGGAGGCTTAAAAATCACCGTGAAAAAAAGAATAAGAGAAAGGATATCCAGTCGTGGGTATCCTTTTTTTTATTGTGTGCTGATAATAATCCTTAAGAGGTTATTTTTGGAACATATATGAATAAACTTTTAAATTTGTCGCATCAAACATATAAAAACAAACAAAAATAACAATGGGCGGTTTTTTCGGAACTATTTCTAAGGGTCGTTGTATAATGGATTTATTCTATGGTACAGACTATAATTCTCATTTGGGAACTCGCAGAGGCGGCATGGCTACGTATGATGAGGAAAAAGGTTTTTCGCGTTCTATCCATAATTTAGAGAATGCTTATTTCCGTTCTAAGTTCGAGCCCGATCTTTCAAAATTTAGTGGTAATTCAGGAATCGGAATTATCAGTGATACGGATGCTCAGCCAATAGCTATCAATTCTCATTTGGGAAAATTTGCGATTGTAACAGTTGCAAAGATTAATAATATTGAAGAGTTGGAGCAGGAATTATTGGCGGCGAATATGCATTTCTCCGAGTTAAGCTCCGGAAAAACAAATCAAACGGAATTAATAGCTTTGTTAATTACCCAAGGTAAGGATTTCGTTGAGGGTATAGAGAATGTTTACAATAAAGTAAAGGGCTCTTGCTCTATGCTGATTTTAACGGAAGACGGTATTATTGTAGCTCGAGATAAGTGGGGGCGTACTCCGATTGTAATAGGTAAGAAAGAGGAAGCTTATGCGGCCACAAGTGAGTCTAGCAGTTTCCCTAATTTAGGTTATGAAATTGAGAAATTTGTAGGTCCTGGTGAAATTATACGTTTGCGAGCAGAAGGAATTGAGCAGCTTCGTAAGCCGAATGAGGAAATGCAAATTTGTTCTTTCCTATGGGTGTATTATGGATTCCCTGTCTCTTGTTATGAGGGGAAAAATGTGGAAGACGTGCGTTTTATGAGCGGATTTAAGATGGGTCAGAAGGACGATTCAAAAGTTGATTGCGCTTGTGGTATTCCAGATTCTGGTGTAGGTATGGCTTTAGGATATGCGGAAGGTAAAGGCGTTCCATATCATCGTGCAATTGCTAAATATACGCCGACATGGCCAAGAAGTTTCACTCCAGCGAATCAAGAAATGCGTTCTTTAGTCGCTAAAATGAAATTGATTCCAAATCGTGCGATGCTACAAGGAAAGAGCATTCTTTTTTGTGATGATTCTATTGTGCGAGGTACACAGCTTCGTGATAATGTGAAAATTTTGTATGACTATGGAGCGAGAGAGGTTCATATGCGCATAGCTTGTCCTCCATTAATTTATAGTTGTCCATTTATTGGTTTTACATCTTCTAAGAGTCCATTGGAATTGATAACTCGTCGAATCATAAAGGAATTGGAGGGTGACGAGAACAAGAATTTAGATAAATATGCAAAAACTGGTTCGCCTGAGTATAATAAAATGGTTGAAATTATAGCGAAGCGTTTTTGTTTAAGTTCTCTGAAGTTCAATACACTAGAAACATTAATAGAAGCTATTGGACTACCTAAATGTAAGGTATGTACGCATTGCTTTGATGGTTCAAGTCATTTTTAGTGACACATTTTGATATAAACAGGAATAGCGAGACATTTTGTCTCGCTATTTTTTTGTTGTTTAACTTGCATTGTCTACTTTTATGGCAGTTTTAAAAGCGTGAGTTATGACAGTATTAGATAGATTCTTAAAATATGTGACATTCGATACTCAATCGAGTGAAGAGACTGGAACAACTCCCAGTACGGTTGGACAACGTGTTTTTGCTGAATTTTTAGTAAAAGAGTTGGAGTTAATAGGTCTAGAGGAAATTTCCTTGGATGAAAAATGCTATTTGATGGCCACTTTGCCAGCGAATACAGAAGAGAATCTTCCGACTGTTGGTTTTATAGCTCATTTAGATACAAGTCCAGATATGTCAGGAAAGAACGTATCTCCTCGTATCGTGACATATTTAGGTGGTGATATCGTATTAAACGCAGAAGAGCATGTGGTATTATCTCCATTGATGTTTCCAGAGCTTGCAGATTATAAGGGTCAAGATATTATTGTAACAGATGGTAAAACATTGTTAGGTGCAGATGATAAGGCCGGTGTCGCTTCAATTATAGCATCTATGAAATATTTGAAAGATCATCCGGAGATCAAGCATGGAAAGATTCGTATCGCATTTACACCTGATGAAGAGATTGGTCAAGGTGCAGATCATTTTGATGTAGAAAAATTCGGATGTGATTGGGGATATACAATCGATGGTGGGGAGTTGGGAGAATTAGAATATGAGAATTTTAATGCCGCAACTGCGAAATTGACATTTAAAGGCTTGAATGTACATCCGGGCTATGCGAAGAACAAGATGCAAAATGCTTCCTTAAGAGCTTTAGAGTTCGCATCTTGGTTACCCGTAGATCAACGTCCGGAACATACAGCAGGTTATGAGGGGTTTTTCCATTTGATCAATATGACAGGATCTGTGGAAGAGGCATCCTTGACTTACATAATAAGAGATCATGATCGTCAAACATTTGAAGATCGTAAAACTTTATTACGATCTTTAGTGGATAAGATGAATGAGCAACATATGGACTGTGTTCATTTGGAGCTAAGAGATCAATATTATAATATGAAAGAGATTGTTGAGCCATGTAAGCATATTGTAGATTTAGCTTTTGAGGCAATGAATGCGGTTGGTGTAAAGCCCAAAGTTAAACCTATACGTGGAGGAACGGATGGTGCGCGTCTCTCATTCATGGGGTTGCCTTGTCCAAATATATTTGCGGGAGGTTTGAATTTCCATGGTCGTTATGAGTTCTTGCCTATCCAATCTTTAGAGAAATGTCAAGAGACTATTGTTAAAATTATCGAGTTGACCACCATTAAAGGTTTGTCGACAAATAGATAAATTACAAATCCATAAATCATAAATACATGAAAACAACACCGTTTACCGATGTGCATATTGCTTTAGGAGCAAAGATGCAAGAATTCGCAGGCTATAATATGCCTATTGAATATTCTGGAATTATAGAGGAACACATGACCGTAGTGAATGGCGTGGGTGTGTTCGACGTGTCACATATGGGTGAATTTTGGGTAAAAGGTCCGAATGCATTAGCCTTTATTCAACGTGTAACTTCTAACGATGCATCTACATTATCAATAGGTAAGGCTCAATATACTTGCTTCCCGAATGAGAAGGGTGGTATAGTAGATGATTTGTTGGTTTATCATTATGAACCTGAAAAATATATGTTAGTTGTAAATGCAAGTAACATTGAAAAAGATTGGGAATGGTGTGTAAATCAAAATACCGTAGGAGCTGAGTTAGAAAACGCTTCAGATCGTACAGCGCAGTTAGCTATTCAGGGTCCTAAGGCACAAGAAGTACTGCAACGTCTTACACCTGTGGATCTATCAGCTATTCCATATTATTCATTTACAACAGGTGAGTTTGCGGGATGTCCGAATGTTATCATATCTAATACAGGATATACCGGCGCTGGAGGTTTTGAACTTTATTTCTATCCTAGTGACGCAAAAACGATATGGAATGCTATATTTGAAGCTGGAAAGCCAGAGGGTATTAAGCCTATAGGATTAGGTGCTCGTGATACCCTTCGCCTAGAAATGGGATTCTGCTTATATGGTAATGATTTGGATGATACAACATCTCCCATTGAAGCCGGATTAGGATGGATTACCAAATTTGTAGATGGAAAGAATTTTACAAATCGTGCGGAGTTAGAGCGTCAGAAGAAAGAGGGCGTAGGTCGTAAGTTATGTGCTTTTGAGTTACAAGAAAGAGGTATCCCTCGTCATGGTTATGAAATTGTAGATGCAGAAGGTAATGAAATCGGTCATGTTACTTCAGGTACGATGTCTCCTGTATTAAAGAAAGGTATAGGAATGGGATATGTGAAGACTCCATTAAACAAAGTGGGTACAGAAATTTATATCAAGGTGAGAAATAAAAACTTGAAGGCTTTAGTAGTTAAAGCTCCATTTCGCAAGTAATAATTTGTTGTAATTATAAAAATAGACCTCCTTGTAAGTGTTCCATTAAACATTAATAAGGAGGTCTTATGGTACTGTTGAAGATTACAATAAGAGCGCTATCATTACATAAATAGCGCTTTATCTTGGAGACAAATAAGGACATGATCAATAACTTGTTCCCGTAAAAATATTTGAAAGCGAATAAGGAAGCAAAACGCCATTCATTCGCAAGTCTCTACCTGAGAAATTTGGATCTACAACAACGTTAGCGTTATTGTCTCCTTTGATCAATGTAAGGTGTACAGTGGCCGAGATAACAACACCAGAGACATTCATGTTTAAATAAACATTACCCTTATCATCTTCCTTGATCTCTATGTTAGAGGCATTCCCTTGTACTGTAATTCCACCTAGTCCATTAGGGCTAGGAAAAGGAGAGTTAGAAGCGATTTGGACAACAGCTTGTCCATTGTGTAAAGCAACAAAGTTTGTGCTAGAATTGACTAAAAAAAGTTGTCCGTTGCGAGGCTGTATAGAATTAGCTTCTAAAACAAAAGATTGATTTTTTATAGCAAGTACTGCAGCGTTAAAGCGCTCCATATTACTGATAGAATCTTGTTCTGCTCGTTCTTGCTTTTTGATTTCTCTCTCAATCTTTTTACTTTCTTCATTTGCTTTTTTTTGTGCCATTATTTGTGTCGTTTCGCTCATGGCAATTGCCATCATAGCGATTAAAGGTACAATTCTTTTGTAAGCATTCGAAGAAATGCACCTTTTACACTTTGAGGTTTGGTTGTAGCTTTGCGGCAGTGAATACAATCAAACCTCAATTATGTAAGCATTCGAAGAAATGCACCTTTTACACTTTGAGGTTTGGTTGTAGCTTTGCGGCAGTGAATACAATCAAACCTCAATTATGTAAGCATTCGAAGAAATGCACCTTTTACACTTTGAGGTTTGGTTGTAGCTTTGCGGCAGTGAATACAATCAAACCTCAATTATGTAAGCATTCGAAGAAATGCACCTTTTACACTTTGAGGTTTGGTTGTAGCTTT
>CAUWMZ010000021.1:0-34477 GCA_963560035.1 uncultured Parabacteroides sp. | reverse complement strand
CGTTGCAATTTCAGAAAAAATTATTGAGCATGCAAGAAAACATGATGAATTTTGCTCTCATGCTTACAGCGAATAAAGACGATGCGCAAGATCTGATGCAAGATACAACGCTGAAGGTTTTAGACAATCAAGAAAAGTTTGTAGACAATATTAATTTTAAAGGCTGGGTCTTAACTGTGATGCGTAATATCTTTATCAATAATTATCATAAGATCGTTCGTTCGCAGACTATTGTTGATCAGGGTGTCGATTTGTATAATTTGGATGTGGCAAATGGAACTGATTTTGCTTCTCCGGATGGAGCTTATCAAATACAGGAGATCACGAAAGCCATTAATGAATTGAATAAAGATCTTAAGGTGCCTTTCTCCATGTTTTTAAGTGGTTATAAGTATAATGAGATAGCTGATAAATTGGGCGTTCCTTTGGGAACAGTAAAGAGCCGTATTTTTTTCGCCCGCCAAGAGCTGCAAAAGATATTGAAAGATTTTCGTCATGGATAAATAAGTCTTTTTGACTTTTATTTAGTGAGATAATTATGCATGAGAAAGGGGATCTACCTAATGTGGTATCATCCCCTTTCTTGTATTTGTGCCAATTATTCAGCCGGTTGATATAAATATCGTTTAATGCTTCTTTTGGGCGTTTTCTCAAACTCTTCTTGATAAAGCTTGAAACAGGTGATTTTACTATAATTAGGCATTATCTCATTCAGTTGGTTTATGTTTGTCTGCATGAGATTCTCAATTTCAGAATGCTGAATATTTTCTCTGTCTACCTGTTCCCAATCGGGATAGATAAGAGCAACTAATTTGCCCCCTTGGGAAATAACTAGTGATTCAGAGACATACGGCATGTTGTTCAATCTGTCTTCAATCTCTTCCGGATAGATATTTTGTCCATTAGGCCCCAAAACCATCGTCTTGCTGCGTCCACGTATAAAGAGGGATCCATCTTTATCTAATGTTCCTAGATCACCGGTTCTCATCCATCCATCATTCATCATGACAGCTTTTGTCGCTTCTGGATTTTTGTAATAGCCCAACATGACATTAGCTCCCCTTACCAGAATCTCTCCGACCTTATTCTCCGGATCTTCCGATTCGATTTTAATTTCCATTCGATCAACAACACGTCCGACAGAACCTTGTTTATATTCATCCCATTGAGCATAAGAGATCAATGGACCACATTCTGTCATGCCATATCCGACCGTATAGCGGAAGTGGATCATTTTTAGAAATGCTTCTACTTCTCTATTTATTGCGGCTCCACCAATAACGATCTCGCCAAAATTGCCACCAAAAGAGGCGGTAAGTTTCTCTGAAATAACTTTTAATACCTTTTGATTCACGAAAGGAACTTTTAGAAGCATTTTAGTCAGAGGCTTTTTAAGTTCAGGAAATACTTTGTTTTTGATAATCTTCTCAATAATTAAAGGGACCGCTAAAATTAGCGCCGGCTTAACTGTAGCGAATGCTTCCGCTATGATCTTAGGACTAGGAGTGCGAGTGAGGAAATGTATATGACAGCCTTTATTTACTGAATTTAAGACCTCGAACGCCAATCCATACATATGTGCCATGGGGAGCATACACACGATATTGTCTCCTGGATGTATGAATGGCAAATTGTCGTATGCGAAAACCGTGTTGCTCCATAAGCTTCGATAGGGGATCATTACTCCTTTAGAGAAGCTTGTTGTGCCTGATGTGTAGTTTAGAACAGCCAATTCTTCAGGTTGCTCTAAGTGATATTTTATATCGTTGGGAGTGAGAGAATGGGGATATTTTGCCGTGAAAAGTTCATTGATTTTTTCACGGGCCGATATAGCCTCTTTGCTCTTGCTCTGTATGATTGAAAAGTCGTCTAATAGCATGAATAGTTTGACATCTGGCATTTTATGCTCGTTCATATTCTCCCAGTTGGAAGAAGCGACAAGTATGACTTTCGCTTCGGAATGGTTTACGATGTGATGGATGTTGTCTGGTTTGAATTCATGTAAGATAGGTACGGCAACCGCTCCATATGAAAGTATACCGAAAAAGCTTGTAGCCCAATTCGAAGAATTACGTCCGACTAAAGCGATTTTATCGCCTTTTTTGATGCCGGCTTGTTCCAAAATGATATGTAGTTTCTCAATTCTGCATGCGACATCTTTAAAGAGAAAAGTCTGTCCTTTATAATCTGAAAAAGCGGGAAGATCCCAATGCTCCTTGATGCTATTTTCTATTAATCCTAAAAAACGATTTTCCATATTATTTGAATGTTTATTTTCTGTAATTATGTTTTGACACGTAAGGCATTAGCGTAGCGATGGCAATCGCAAATATACATTATATATAAAGTCCGTGGCTTATAAGGCCAAAAAGGGAGCGACTCTCCATTAGAGGGGAGCCGTTCCCTTTTCTATATGTTAAGAATATTATAAGAGTAAACCTCCGGCAACTTCTTCCGCGACAGCTTCTCCTCTTATGGCAGAAACTAAAGCAAGAGCGAATTTGAATACCAATCCAGGTCCTTTTCCTGTGATCACATTGCCATCCACTTCAACAGCCTCTCCTGTAACATTCGCGCCAATTAGTTTTAGTTCAAAGCCAGGATAGCAAGTCGCTCGACGTCCTTTTAATAAGCCTAATCCTCCTAACACCATCGGTGCGGCACAAATAGCGGCGACAATTTTCCCTTTTTTATATTGCTCGATTAAAAGCTCTTTAAGAGGTTCATCGCTATTTAGGTTGCTGCTTCCTGGCATGCCACCCGGTAGAATTAAGGCTTCAGCGTCAGAAAAATCCATTTCTGCGAAGGTGGCGTCAGCCATATATTCCATATTATGTGCGCCGATAACCTTTTTACTATCTGTGATAGAGACTGTTTTAGCGTCAATACCACCACGACGTAAAATATCCACAGTTCCTGTAGCTTCCATTTCCTCGAAGCCATTCGCTAAGAATACGATCGCTTTTTTCATAACTACAATTATTTAAATTTGTATACGTAAGTAATAGTACCGCTCTGATTATTGGCTCCGCTAATACTATTGAATTTTGCTTTCCGTGCGGCGTTAAGCGCACTTTTACGCATGGACGCATTATCGATATTTGTTCCTCTTCCTATTTCAGCGAAGATGACGTTGCCATTTGGATTAACGGTTATATTGATAACGATGCGTCCTTCCTCCTGGATAGTATAAGCAGGTCTAGGCAATCCGCCGGCTCCGATAGAACGTCCGTTCAAGTTAAAGGAGCCGTAACCACCCACGCCCTCATTTGCTCCGTGATCAGAGTTTCCGAAAGGACTGCCTTGATTGCCGGTGTCGCTATCAGCGTCACCTTGATTGCTACTTGTTCCTTTTCCCATACCGAAAGCGCCAGCCACTTTATTGCTAATGGCCTGTTGTTTTTTGCGGCGTTCTTCAGCTAGACGTTTTTTCTCAGCTTCTTGTTTGCGAATACGTTCTTTTTCAGCTTCTTCTTTACGCTTTTGTTCCGCCTCAATTTTCTTGCGCTCTTTTTCCTTTTTCTTCTTTGCTTCCTCAATGGCTACGCTCTCTTCGATATCTTGTGTAAGAAGATCTTCTTTAGGCGTTTCCACGCGAGGCTTAGGCGTTGGAGGAGGTGGGGTAGTTGTCTCTTGAGGAGGCTCTTGTCCCGTATATTCCGGTTCGAACATTCCGGCGGAAGCGTCCACATTACCGAAGTTAACGAGTACGCCTCCATCTTCATCCGGTACTTCGGTCTTCAAGACGGTAAACCAGAGTATCAGCAGAATGACACCATGAAAAGCCACGGTGCCAATCAAGCTGTATATGTCATCCTTATTTAGTTTCATATCTGTTATCTCTGCGGACGAGTGGCTAGTACCATCTTGAATTTATTCTCGTTCGCTATATTCAGTATCTTTACAATTTCTTTATAGGGTACAGTTTCGTCGGCATAAAGGGCGACGAACATCTCTGGTTCTTTTGCGTAGCAATCTTGTAGGAAAGGGGTGATCTCATCGAAAGAGACTTGTACCTCTTTTTGTTTGCCAAATGCTACATAGTAATTCAAATTAGCGTCAATCGTCACTCTTGTGAGAGGCTTTGCCGCTGTCTGCTTTTGCGATTGAGGCAAAGTTACTTTAATTGCGTTAGGAATTACTACGGTAGAGGTAACCATAAAGAAGATCAGCAAAAGGAATATGACATCCGTCATAGAGGCCATGCTGAACGCTTCGTTTACCTTTGTTCTTCTTTTTAGAGCCATATTCTTTTATGAATTATGTATTAGGCCAATACTCAGATCAAGCGATCTGAATGCGAAATTAGTTGGCCGGTTCGTTTAATAAGTCCATGAATTCCATTGTGCGGGCTTCCATTTTATTTACGACGTTATCGACTTGAGATACCAAGTAGTTGTATGCGAACAGGGTGATAATACCAACCACCAAGCCGCCGACGGTGGTAACCAAGGCTTCATAGATACCGCCGGAAAGTAGGGCGACATCCACATTTGTTCCTGCGTTTGCCATATCAAAGAAAGCGCGTACCATACCCGTTACGGTTCCTAAGAATCCAAGCATAGGCGCACCTGCCGCTGTTGTCGCTATTAAAGGGAAGCCTTTTTCCAATTTTGCGATTTCCAAGTTGCCAACGTTCTCAATCGCTACAAGCACATCATTCATGGGGCGTCCTAAGCGTGTGATACCTTTCTCGATCATGCGAGCGGAAGGAGTGTTTGTCTTGCTGCATAGATTAAGTGCCGAATCCACTTTCCCTTCGTGTATATAGTCTTTGATACGGTTCATGAAAGTCTCATCCTCTTTTCCGGCACGTCGGATAACGATTAGACGTTGAACGAAGATATAAATAGCCATCAGAGAGAGAAGTAAAAGGACCACCATGATCCATCCTCCTTTGAATGCGAGGTCTATGACATTAATTTCCGCTTCAGTAGGAACGGTGACAGCTGTTAGGTCCGGCATTTGTTCTGCCGTTTGAGAGCCTACGGCTTGTAGTGAAAGTAAAATACTCATCGTGTTGAATTATAATTTAATATTATTACCGATTTCAATTATTGTTTAGGCAAGCTCTATACAATGCGATAGTCTCTTGTAAGCCATGATATAAAGCGTCGCAAATGAGCGCATGTCCTATAGAAACCTCTTCAAGCCATGGAATGTTTTTGCTAAAGAACGCTAAGTTGTCCAAGTTCAGGTCGTGTCCGGCATTTACTCCTAATCCGAGATTCTTAGCGAGTTGAGCCGCTTCGATGAAAGGAGCGATAGCTTTTTCTCTGTCCTCTTGATAATTGGCCGCATAAGGTTCTGTATATAGCTCAATGCGGTCTGTTCCTGTTTTGGCGGCTGACTCGATGTTGTCTAAATCTGTGCCGACAAAGATGGAGGTGCGGATGCCTTGAGAGGTGAAAGTGTCCACCAGTTCGCTCAAAAAATCGAAGTGATTCTTTACATCCCATCCTGCGTTGGAGGTAATGACATTGGGCGCGTCTGGTACCAATGTTACCTGTGTCGGCTTGATTTTTGAAACCAGGTCGATAAACTTGTCACAAGGATATCCTTCAATGTTAAACTCTGTCCGGATAAGAGGTTTCAGTCCGTATACATCGCTATAACGTATGTGTCGTTCATCTGGACGAGGATGGACCGTTATGCCTTGTGCTCCGAAAGCTTCACAATCTTGCGCTACTTTTAATATGTTTGGCATATTGCCACCACGAGCGTTGCGAATGGTGGCGACCTTGTTAATGTTTACACTTAAGTTTGTCATTGTATATCGTATATCTTTTTTCTTTCCTACATTTGCAAAAATGTAACGGCAAATTTAATAGGATTTAGGGAATTTACAGAAGAATGTTGGTGAAAGATTTCATAACAAAGGGAATTCCTGTGTTAAAAGGTTTAGACACAGTGGAGTACGCGTTAGCGTTAATGGACGATTTTAAGTTGAAGCATCTGCCATTGCTGAACGATAACCTTTATCGTTGTTTAGTGTCTGAAAAAGATTTATTGGTGATATCGGATCCTTCAATGTCAATAGGTGAACCTGTGCTGTATGCTCCTTCTATTCGTGAAAATGGACATTTGCATGAGGCTTTGGCGAAGATTACAAGGTATGGATTGAGTATTTTGCCCGTAATATCCTCAGAAGGTGTTTATTTGGGCGCAATTACCCGTGATAGGTTAGTAGATCTCTTGTCTGGGCTATGTCGTGCGGATGAGGCGGGCAGCGTAATTGTTTTGGAGGTGTTGCCTAACGATTATTCGTTGACAGATATTGCTAGGATAGTGGAGTCTAACCATGCTCATGTGCTTAGTTTATTCTCTAGTCCCGATGAGGTAACCGGTCGCTTATTGATTACGATAAAGATTGATTTGGAAGATGCCTCTCCTGTAATACGCAGTTTTGAGCGATTTAACTATACAGTACTCTATCATTTCATGGAGCAAGGTATGGTAGACGATATGTTGCGTCAGCGTATGGATGAGGTCTTGCGTTATATGAACATGTAATAGAAAAGTGAGGATGAAAATAGGAATATTTGGTAGTGAGTATCAGGTTGATAGGCAAAATCTTATTAAACGATTATTTAATAATCTCCGAGAGAAGGAAGCGGAGATTTATGTAGATAGTCCTTTCTACACCTTCCTTGTTGACGCGTTCGATTTCGAGCCATCGGTCGCGGGTTTGTTGGATGGAGATGAGTTTGATTTGGATGTGGCGTTGAGCTTGGGTGGTGATGGGACATTCTTGCGGACAGCAGCTCGTGTGAATAAGCAAGATATTCCTATATTAGGAGTGAACACGGGGCGTTTGGGCTTTTTGGCGGACGTTAGCAACAACGAGTTGGAAGATACGTTGGATGAGATTTTCAAGAATTATTATAGGGTGGAGGAGCGGACCCTTTTGCGGTTGTACACGAAAGACCGTTCTTTTAGGGGATATAATTACGCCTTGAATGAGATTGCCGTATTGAAGCGAGACAGCTCTTCCATGATTACTATTCATACGTTTTTAAATGATGAGTATCTGACCTCTTATCAAGCGGATGGATTAGTTGTCGCGACACCTACAGGTTCTACGGCTTATTCAATGAGTGTCAATGGACCGATAATAGTGCCACAAAGCAATAGTATCGTGTTAAGTCCGGTAGCTCCTCATTCTTTGAATGTTCGTCCTTTGGTTATTCCTGATTCGTATGTGATTACGTTGAGGGTGGAGAGTCGGAATAAATATTTTTTGATCTCTTTGGATGGTCGCTCTGAGATATTTCCGGCGGGCATAGAATTGACTGTAAGTAAAGCGGATTATACAACAAAAGTCATCAAGCGTTATAATCACACGTTTTATCAAACTTTACGAGAGAAATTGATGTGGGGCGCGGATGTACGTATGAAGTAATGAAAATCCCTTTTAGGGAATAGCTTCGTTAAATATGCTTAACTTGAATAATTTTCTTGTTGTATAATTATGCTATAAAACATAGAATGCACTATATTTGCAATGTGTTTTTCATGGTATTAGATTTAAGGTTAACAATTGAGATTGGCTGTCCGTGATGGATAGCCTTTTTTTTGCTCTTATATTTCCTGTCTGTTTTTATGTTGTTAGTGGCAAAAGCGCAAAGAAAACAGGCGTAGAAAGAGTCGATATTTTTGTTATGCCAGATGGCTATTTAAGTGAATAGTTAATTAGGGTGTCCAGTTCTACGTTCTCGTTTTTGACATTGATTTAACAACTTAAGATGTTGATTATAAACTAGAACAGTGTTGTATTTAGGTGCAATTTTAACACACAAAAAAGTGTAGCTAATTCATTAGGTCAACATATCTTGAAGAGACATGATTATCAGTGTTTTGAAACTTGTATCATATCTATTTTGATCTAAAAACTGGAACATCAAACTGGACACCCTAATAGTTAATCTAAGGTTAAGTGAATAACTAACGGGAGGTAGAGTGAATAGTTAATCTAATGAGTAGTGATTAACTATTCACTTGAACAGCTATTTAAGCATGTTTTTATTGAGGTTGTATTTTCCTGTTTATCAACTTGTTATGTTAATGTGTGAATGCTTTTTGGATATGAGGTAGAGATGTTGCTGATAGAGTTTCTGGGGAAATATAGTTTTTGAGAATATATCTTTCATTTTGAGGGAAGTTCTTTTTCGATTCGTTTTGAGGTCTATTGTTTTCGTTTTGGGGAGAGATGCGTGATTTTAAGTATTTCTTCGCTATTACATTTGTCTCTATAAATATGAAAAACATAAAAATACGAAAATGGAAAAAACAAACACATTAAAAATGTCGGGAGGGCGCATTACAGTAATTGATGCATTAAGAGGCTTTTCTTTGGTAGGTATTTGCTTGATACATGCTATGCAGCACTTTGGTGCCAGGGGAACGATGATGCCGCAAGAGGTGTTTCAAGGGGAGGCTACTTTGAATGGATTGTTTGCGTGGGTTATTAATTATTTAGTTTTTGGTAAATTCTTTATTATATTTTCTTGGCTTTTTGGGTTAAGCTTTTTTATTCAAATGGATAGAGCGGCTCAGAAAGGAATTGATTTTAGGCCTCGTTTCATGTGGCGTTTAATGTTACTGTTATTGATTGGATTTTTGCATGGACTGTTGGTGCGAGTTGACATTTTGTTGATTTATGCGTTGTTAGGCTTTTCTTTGGTATTGATGTATAAGTGGTCGACAAAGCTATTAGTTGGAATCACGTTATTTTTGTTTCTTGGAGGAGCTTCTCTTGTGCCGGTTATTCATAAGGTGGCGACATTTCCAACAATTGAGCGTGTGGCCGATCAAACACCGGTTGTTTCTCGGCAAGTTCGTCCCGCACATCAGGTTCAAACGCCAACCTTATCGGAAACTGTTAAAGATAACGCATGGAATGGTTTGAAGGGGAAGATGAATTTTCAGTTTGCCAGTGGCCGTATCTATTTGACATTAGGCCTATTTATATTAGGCTTGATAGTTGGTCGAATTCATTTGTTTACTCGTTTAGAAGAATTTAGGAAGCGATTGTTGTCGGGAGCATTCATCTCTATTTTCCTAATAGTATTTTTGTATATGCTGAAGAGACATATACCAGCCGCTCCTTGGTTTGAAGTCTCATTTTATTCATGGATGAACGCAACGGTGACCAATTTAATTAATCTATTGACCGCTTTTTTATGGGTCGTATCGGTGGTCGAAGCATATCGTTTTGCGCATGTGCAAAACATAATGAAGCCATTAGTTAGTTATGGGCGTATGGGCTTGACGAACTATATCGTCCAATCGGTGACAGGTGTAATTGTTTTTTCCGGTTTTGGCTTAGATTGGAGTAATTTAGGAATATTCATGAGTGTATGTGTTTGTCTAAGCATTACGGTAATTCAAATTATGATCAGTCACTATTGGCTATCATATTTGCGTTATGGTCCGATGGAATGGTTATGGCGAACAGGTACATATTTGAAGTGGCAACCGTTACTTCGGTGATGTTTTTTAAGGTATATGTATTAAAAGCAAAGGCTGTCCGTGATGGATAGCCTTTGCTTATTTGAGTGTGAATGTATCGTCTTTGTTATTTGATTTGTGCCTCTTTCATAGAGAGTTTCTCTAAGAAATAGACAAGTCCGAATCCTATGATCATTAACGTGATCGCTTCCCATATAAATTGATTGGGCGCTATATTTGCCTCAACCAAAGGTTTGGTGACACCATGGCTGTCGACATAGGTCTCGATAGTCTCTTTCCAAGGCCATACCTTATTGAGAGACCCCAGCATGAATCCGGCCAATACCGCGATAGTGGTGTCATGGAATTTGCGTAGTGCGAAAGAGAGTACGCGGGAAAATGTTGTGATACCGATAGAAGCTCCAGCCATAAAGACTAGCATAATAGGGATATTAAATGTTTTGACCGCTTCCATGATATAGAAATATTTACCTAATAGGACTAATATGAAGCTGCCAGATATTCCCGGTAATATCATGGCGCAAATAGCGATAGCTCCGCAAAGAAAAATAAAAATTGGGTGGCTAGGTGTCTCGGCCGGAGTAGCTACCGTAATATAAAAGGCAATTACCGCGCCTATGATAAAACTTAAGATTGTCTTCCAGTTCCATGCTTTTATATCTTTAGAGACAAACCAAGTGGAAGCTAAGACAAGTCCGAAGAAAAAAGACCATACCAATATAGGATGATTAACCAAAAGGAAAGTAATAATTTTGGCCAGGGAAAAAATACTAATGCCAATTCCACAAATGATAGACAAAAGGAAATTTGCGTTGATACCATTCCAAAAAGCCGTTATTTTTCCAGAGCAAAGGAGTTTGAGATTCTTACCGTTAATACTTTTGATAGAGTCTATCAACTCCTCATAAATTCCAACGATAAAGGCGATTGTTCCACCCGATACACCAGGTACAACATCGGCAGCGCCCATGCCCATTCCTTTTAGCATGAGGAAACCGTAGTCTTTTAGATTTCTATTTTCAGGCATACGTAAAAAATTAGCTAATTTCTGTTTTCTTTGTTATTTAAAAAGTCCTTTACGAGATCTTTGACAGGTATATTTTGTGATTTATCCTTATTCTCGTTTGGTAAGATGTCATCATAAGCCCCATGTTTTTGGAAATAAAAAGCCACATCATTGTCAGACGTAAGCTCATAATGCTTTAAAAAATTATCCATATCATCACATTCACTATAAGCCATTGCAAGTAGCAAATGTACCATAGGGGTGTCTGGATTTATCTCCAAGGCTTTTTTGTAGCAGGCGATAGCCTTTTTTATCTCTCCCCGTTCAAACGCTTGTTCTCCGGTAAGGAGCAATTTCTCACATTGCGCGCGAGTAGCCGGGTCGGACTGCTCTTCATAAGAGAGTTGGAACACCTTATTGGCCACAGAGAGAGCCTCCTGGTTCCGTCCCTCTTTAAATAGATGGATAGCCAGATAACTCAAAAGTGTGATACTATTAGGGTATATCTCAATCGCTTTGCGCAATAATAATTTTGCCTCGGCATATCGTTCTGTCTCTTCGCAACTTCGTATAAAGAAAAAATAGTCTGTCGCTTCTTTTTTTATGTCCGGGTCGTCCGCTATTTGTGAGAATAGCTGATAAGCTTCTTCGTACCTCTCCAATCGTGCATAACATTCCGCCATTAACGGGAAGATACGCTTTTTGACATACTCGTCACCTTCGATCGCTTGATATTCTTCCAGCGCTTTCTCGTAGCTGTTGTTCATATATAGGCAATAGGCTCTTGATATCTTCAACTCCACATCATCATCGTTGCATGTGATGGCGAAATCGAAAGCCTCTATTGCTTTCTCGTACGATCCGATAGCGGCATATAGCTCACCCAGCATAGACCAAAGCTCATAGGTGTAGGGCTTTTGATCCAAGAGCTCATTACATAACTTAATGGCACGTTGATAATCACCTTCGTTTTTTAGCGTGTAGCACAATTCATTCTTTAGGTAAGAGCTTTTAGGAAAGATATGTAAGCATCTGTTGATGAAGTCATGCGCTTCTTTATATTTAGCGATGTCGTTAAGAACGGTCGCTATATCTTCGCATAGCTCTTCTAAATAGGGGCAATTTCTTGTCATCAACTCTTCCAGCATCTCTACCGCTTTATGATATTGATCAAGTGCGCAATAACATTCCATTTTCAAGGAGTCCAGATCTTGGTTGTCTGTATCCGCTATGTCGCGAATTAAATTAAAAGCTTCCTCGTATCTCAGTTCGTCCGCTAATTGCATTGCTTTCCTGATCAACAAGTCGGTATTATTAGGATGAAGTTTTAGCCCTAAGGCTAAAACTTCATTGAATGAATTATAATCTTTAGACATTTCAAAGCTGTCTAGCAATTCATCTATTTGTTCAGAATCAAAATAGGGTTCTTTCCCTTCGCTTTTAGCTGACAAATAGAGTTCTAACAAGCGTGAAATTTCGTCTTTCTTCATTTAAATAATTTATTTATTAATCTTGCTCCACGTATCTTTTAATCCTACGGTTCTATTGAATACTAAGTGTTCCGGAGTAGAGTCATTGTCGATATTGAAATAGCCAATACGTTGGAATTGCAGATATGAGAGTTTAGGCAATGTAGCCACGAATTTTTCCACGAAGCAATTCTTCCTGATTTCCAATGAGTCTGGGTTGATAATCTCTTTCATCGCCTCTAGAGGAGAGCAATTTTTTGCCTCACGGATAGCGGCCAACTCATCTCTTGGGTTTTCCACTTTCCATAAGCGGTCATATAGTCTGACTTCCGCTTGATAGCAATGGTCGCAGCTTACCCAGTGTAAAGTTCCTTTGACTTTACGGTTCGCGTCAGGCATACCACTGCGAGTATTCGGGTCATATTCGCAATATACTTCTGTAATCTCACCCTTCTCATCTTTTTTACAGCCGGTACATTTAACGATATAGGCGTTTTTCAATCTCACCTCTTGTCCCGGTGTCATACGGAAATATTTTTTAGGAGCATTCTCCATGAAGTCCTCACGTTCCATCCACAATTCGCGGCTGAATTCGATTGTATGACTACCCGCTGTTGGATCTTCCGGATTGTTGATAGCCTCTAGTTCTTCCACTTGACCTTCCGGATAGTTCGTGATGATTAGTTTCACCGGATTTATTACGGCAGACACACGAGTTGCACGAGCGTTAAGGTCTTCACGAACGGCACTTTCCAACAAAGCGAATTCGTTCAATGCGTCATAAGTAGTATAACCGATCTTATCGATAAATTTGCGTATAGACTCCGGAGAATATCCGCGGCGTCGGAAACCGCAAATAGTCGGCATACGAGGATCATCCCATCCATTTACTAAGCCCTCTTTCACTAACGTAAGTAAATTACGTTTGCTCATAAGCGTATAGCTTAGGTTCAGCTTATTAAACTCTGTTTGTCTTGGTCGATTGTCGTCCAAATCTTTGCCCTCTTTCAACCAGTCGATGAACAGATCATATAACGGTCTATGTACGACAAATTCTAAAGTACAAAGAGAGTGGGTTACGCCCTCAAAAAAGTCACTTTGTCCATGAGCGAAATCATACATAGGATAAGCCTTCCATTTTGTCCCCGTACGATGATGCGGATGATTAACCACACGATAGATGATAGGGTCACGGAAGTGCATATTTGAGTTCGCCATATCTATTTTAGCACGAAGTACTATAGCGCCTTCCTCTATCTCGCCCGTGTTCATTTTTTGGAATAGCGCTAAGCTTTCCTCGATAGGTCGGTTACGATAAGGACTTTCCGTGCCCGGCTGTGTAGGTGTACCTTTTTGCTGAGCTATTTGTTCTGCTGTTTGTTCGTCAATATATGCTTTGCCCTCTTTAATTAATCGGATAGCGAAATCCCATAATTGCTGGAAGTAGTCAGAAGCGTAATAGATATTTCCCCATTGGTATCCCAACCATTGGATGTCTTCTTTGATCGCCTCAACATATTCCTCATCCTCTTTTGTCGGGTTCGTGTCGTCAAAGCGAAGGTTGCAAACACCTCCATGACGTTCAGCGATTCCGAAATCCAGGCAAATGGCCTTTGCGTGGCCGATGTGAAGGTATCCGTTAGGCTCAGGTGGGAAACGGGTCTGTACTCGTCCTCCGTTTTTGCCTTCCGCTAAATCTTTCTCTACGGCTGCCTCAATGAAATTCAGGCTCTTTTTGCCTTCTTCTTCGTTTGTATTGATATCGCTCATATTTAAAATTTGATAGTTTTTTTTCGAATGTCGCAAAGGTAGCGATTTCTTTTTAAAATAGGCTGAAGAGTAAAGCTATATTTAGAATGCTGACTATTGCGCCTAATACGAGCAAAAGGAGGGTTGTAGAACGTGTGTTTACGAATTTTCCCATCACTCTTTTATTGGATGTCAGGTATACTTGAGTGAAGATTGTGATGGGTAGTTGCACGCTGAGAAACATTTGCGAGAGAATTAGTCCTTTGAAGGGATCTCCGATAAGGAATATGATCGCTAACGCAGGGATGAACGACAAAAGTGTTCCTGTTTTGGAATGGAGATCTGTATGGTTATAAGCTTCACCAAAGAAGCCGGCGAAGATAGAAGCTCCCGCAATGCCAGAGGTGATAGTAGAAGAGATGCCGGCTAGAAGTAAGGCGGCGGCGAAGATGATGCCCGCATTATTCCCTACTAAAGGGGCCAATAGTTGCCGGGCTTGGTCTAGCTCATCTACGACAATAGTATGTTGAAAAAATGTGGAGGCTGCCAATAAAATCATGGCGGAATTAATGGCCCATCCGATGATCATCGAGAGGAGCGTATCGTAAAATTCATATTTTAGCTGTTTGTTGATGATTTTCTCGTCTTCTAAGTTCCATTCTCTACTTTGAATCACTTCTGAATGAAGGAACAGGTTGTGAGGCATGACAACCGCACCTAATACGCTCATGATAATGAGCAATGAGTTGTCAGGGAATGAAGGTTTGATCTATCCCGAGATAGCTTCTCCCCAATGAATGTCTACTAGAAATAGTTCGTATAAAAATGAGAGTCCAATGATAGAAACAAAGGTTATGATCCATCGTTCAATTTTATTGTATGTATTACTGAATAGCATGAAAATGCAGACGATCGTGACAATGATAGATCCTACCTTGATAGGCATACCGAAAAGCATGCGAAGAGCGATGGCGCCACCTAAAATTTCAGCGAGAGAAGTAGAGATGCTCGCTAACATGGCTGATCCTAAGATTGGACGGCTTAGGGCCTTAGGTAGGTATTGGCTGGTCGCTTCTGATAGGCATAGGCCTGTAACAATACCTAAGTGGGCTACATTGTGCTGAATGATGATCAGCATAATTGATGAAAAAGTGACGACCCATAGAAGCGCATAGCCAAATTCGGATCCGGCCGCTAGATTAGTCGCCCAATTACCCGGGTCTATGAAGCCAACGGTAACCAAGAGTCCGGGACCAATGTATTTTAGTAAATCCAAAGCCCCGGAATGGGGGTGATGGTTGGTCTTTAGTTTTTCGAATAGTTTCATTTATTGTCTGTTTTTTTATTAACAAACAGACTTGATACTTGAAATGTTTTTGAGCGCGGCAGATCGATTTTGTTATTTACGGAGATGAGCGTTGACTTGCGTTTTTGCCCGGTATCCTAATAGGCATACAGAGCATAGAAAGCCAAGAGGATAAGCCATCCAAATACCGGCGATGCCCCATTCTCCAGGGAATCCCAACAGATAGCCGGCAGGAATGGCGATGATGAAGTAAGCGATAAATGAGATCCACATGATCGCTTTCACATCCGCCAGGCCTCTAAGCGCATTTGATAGCACGATCTGTATGCTGTCTCCTATCTGATAGAGCATTAAAATGGGGAGTAAGGTCATTACGATAAGATTGACTTGAGTGTCGTTTGTGAAAATAAATCCAAGAATGGATTTGGTGAAAAACAGCGTCAGACAGACGATGCATACTATGATTAGCGCTAAGATACTGCCCGCTAAAATGATTCGTCGTACCATTTCCCAGTCATTTGCTCCTTTATAATAACTTGTGCGGATAGCGACAGCGGCACCTAAACCAAGATAGATGGTGAAACTAACAGTAGAGATGGTGATCGCTATTTGATGAGCCGCTAATTCGAGGCTTCCTAACCAGCCAACCATAATAGCCGTTACGCAAAAGGTGCCCGCTTCGAGTCCTTGTTGCAGTCCGATAGGCCATCCGATGTCGTTTAGTCTTTTCCATCTCCAGCGACTGATGCGGATATGTGTGAATCCTTTGCGGTAAGGCTGATAGTCTTTTCTTATGATAAAGACGGCGATGAAGAGTGCCAACATGATGAAGCGCGATATCAAGGTGCTGATGCCCGCACCCAGTAGTCCCATTTCAGGCATACCGCATTTGCCGTAGATTAAGATATAGTTTCCGATAATATTCAATAAGTTGCCTGTTAATAAGATCCACATGGATGTCGCCGGATTAGTGATGCCTTCCACGAATTGCCTAAATGAGTTATAAAGCATCACGAAAAAGATAGAAGCCATAGAAACAAGATAGTAGGGTTTGATGAGAGGTAGCAACTCATCAGGCTGTCTTAGCGATTTGATGTTTATGTAAAGAGCAATTAAAAGGACAAAGATCAATAACGTTGTGGAGAGGTTGGCTACGATACTGTTTTTTAGCCATCCACCAATCTCTATGCGCTTATTAACCGCTAAGTTTTGTCCGATCAGTGGAGTGAGGTTATAGGAATATCCTGTACCGCAAATGATAAATGCGTTAATTACATTATTTACGAATGAAGCGGCCGCTAATTCGTCTGTGCTGTGCTGACCGACCATGATCGTATCGGCAAGACCTGTGATGATGGCGCCTAACTGTCCGATGATGATGGGCAGGCCCAGCATGATTAATGACTTATAATATGGTTTGTACTCGGTAAAATAGTTGTGCATATATGATCCCCTTATTCTTCTTGTCATATAAGAATGACAATCATGTTTTTGTGACGCGAAATTACTGAAAAATGCGAGATATTAGATATAAGCTTGGTCGTAATCGTGACTTTATGTTTTCTGTAGCGGATATTTAATGATGTAGAGCGGGTGAAGAGTTTGATAATTTCGTAATTTTGGCGAAAATCAAAAGAACAAGAAAAATGAGAAGTTTCGCGAGTGACAACAATTCCGGTGTGCATCCCTGGGTAATGGATGCGATCATGAAGGCAAATGATAATCATGCTGCGGGTTATGGTGATGACCGTTGGACAGCAGAAGCTACGGCGAAGATTCGTGAAGTGTTTGGAGAGCAGGCGACCCCTGTGTTTGTCTTCAATGGGACAGGTGCTAATACTGTGGCATTGCAAGCGGTGACTCGATCGTTTAATAGCATTCTTTGTGCTGAGACAGCGCATATCAATGTAGATGAATGTGGGGCACCGGGGCGAATGACAGGATGTGCTTTGGAAACAATACCTACGGTAGATGGGAAATTGACTCCAAATTTAATTCGACCACATTTGAAGAACTTTGGAGTTTGTCATCATTCTCAACCTAAGGCGGTTTATATTTCTCAAGTATCTGAATTGGGTACGGTTTATACAATAGAAGAGGTGCGCGCTATCGCAAATTTGTTACATGAGCATAATATGTATCTTCATATGGATGGTGCTCGTTTAGCTAACGCTTGCGCTTATTTAGGCTGCTCCATGAAAGAAGTGACCGTTGATGCCGGTGTAGATGTGTTGAGTTTTGGTGGTACTAAAAATGGCTTAATGTTAGGAGAGTCCGTTATTGCTTTTCGTCCGGAGATTGCGGAGAACTTATGCTTTTTCCAAAAGCAATCTGCGCAACTTGCTTCAAAGTTACGCTATTTATCTGTGCAGTTTTTGCCATATTTTGAAAATGATCTTTGGTTGGAGAATGCTCGTAGAGCCAATGAAAGCGCTGCTCGATTGGCGGAAGTGTTGAGACGTTATCCTGAGATTCATTTAACTCAAAAGGTTGAGTCTAATCAACTCTTTTTTACTTTGCCGAGTGAGGCTTTGAAAAGATTGTCGGAGAAGTATTTCTTTTATGTATGGAATGGGGCGATCAATGAGGTACGTTTGGTGACCTCTTGGGATACAACAGAAGAGGATATTCAAGGAATGGAATGTGCGTTAAGTGAAATTTTCGCATAGATTGTAAATAAGATTTTTGCTGGTAGGAAAAGAAAATATGAAAAGAATGAATCGATTTGTGTTAGCCGGTTGGTTGATCTTATTGGGATCGCTTTCCTGGAATTTGAATGCTGCACGGAAAGGAGAATGCGGACGTTCGGATTTTCGTCTTATGACATATAATGTGCGTAATGCGAAAGGTATGGATAATGTGACCGATTATCAGCGTGTGGCAGATGTGATTTTAAGGACTAAACCGGATATAGTGGCTTTGCAAGAGCTTGATAGCGTAACGAAACGTAGTGGTGGAGTCGATGTGTTACAGGAGTTGGCAAGTCGCAGTTTAATGCATGCTGTTTATGCCCCCGCTATTGAATTTGGTGGTGGCAAATATGGTGTCGGAGTATTGAGTAAGGAGAAGCCGTTGAGCTATCATTATATCCCATTACCGGGAAGGGAAGAGAAGCGCGTCTTGTTGAGCGTAGAGTTTGAGAAGTTTATCTTTTGTTGTACGCACCTTTCATTGACAGACGAGGATCGTATGTTGTCGTTAGAGGCTATTCGTGCGGAAGCAAAGGCGGCGAATAAGCCTTTTTTTATTGCGGGAGACTGGAACGCTACTCCCGATTCTCCTTTTATAGCTGCGATAAAGGAGGACTTTGAATTGTTTAATTCAGGGATGTTAACTTTCCCGGCATCTGGGGCGGATCGTTGTTTGGATTATATTGCCGGATATATGAAAAATGGCAAACCTTTTACAGGATTATCTTCCTATGTGCCTAAAGAAGAAGTCGCTTCAGACCATCGTCCGGTAGTGGTGGATATACGTTTGAAGGCTAAAATGGAAGATATATTTAGCGCCGCTCCATATTTGCAAAATCCTATCGATGGAGGTATTACGATTATGTGGCGTACAGAAGTCCCAACCTATAGTTGGGTTGAATTTGGAACGGATACAACACAATTGAAAAAAGCTCGTCATTTGGAGGATGGTGAAGTGGTTTGTAATGAGACGATTAATAAAATTCGTCTTTCAAGCCTTCATGCGGGAGAGAAATATTATTATAGAGTCTGCTCTCGAGAGATAACTTATTTTGGCCCTTATCGAAAAGAGTTTGGAGAGACTGCTGTATCACCATTCTATACATTTACTTTGCCAAAAGAGACATCGACTGATTTCACAGCTTTGATATTTAACGATTTGCATAAGAGGAGGCCGACATTAGATGCTTTGTATGAGCAGGTGAAAGATGTACCTTATGATTTTGTCTTATGTAATGGTGATTGTATTGACGATCCTGCCAGTGAGGATAATGCGTTCTCTTTCCTTTCTTATCTATGTGATAAAGTGGGTGCGAGTCGCGTGCCTATTTTTATGATTCGCGGTAATCATGAGATAAGAGGTGCATTTTCTATGCATATGCGTATGTTTATCGATTATGTAGGAGGAAAGACATACGGAGCGTTTAATTGGGGCGATACCCGTTTTGTGACATTAGATTGTGGAGAAGACAAGCCTGATAATAAACCTGTTTATTATGATTTGAACGATTTTACAAGTTTGCGGCAAGAGCAAGTTGGATTTTTATCTGCGGAACTATCCGGTAAAGCCTTCAAAAAAGCCTCTAAGCGAGTATTGATGAATCATATACCTCTTTATGGCTATTCGAATGTTTATGCGCCTTGTGCGGAGTTGTGGGGTGGACTTTTGAAAAAAGCACCATTTGATGTAGATATTGCAGCACACATGCATCGTTTTGCGTATCATCCGAAAGGATCTTTAGGAAATAATTTCCCGGAAGTAGTGGGTGGTGGTAATAAGGTAAATGCCGCTACGGTGATGATTTTGAGTCGTCATGGCAATGAGATGAATTTGCGTGTATTAAATGCAAAAGGGAAAATATTGTTGGATTTAAAGCTATAAATTCGCTATATTCGATTTCGCATATATTATAAGGATTACTTTTTTTATGTGTGTAAAGGAAAAAAGAATCCCCGAAACAGAGCTCTACAGGCTTTTTCGGGGATTTAATATGTTCGATATCTTAAGCTATTCGATATTCTTACGTATTTTTTTCAGGTATTCTTTCATTCTTGTAGAATCCTTGTGCTCGATAATATCTTGTAAAGTGTTTAATTCTTCTTGAATTTTTTCAATCTGTCTCGGAGTACGAGGGTTGAATAGAATTTCTGTCAACAAATAATCATCTTCAGAAAGTAATCCTCTCGCTATATTCATGTGTCTCTTAAAGGTTGTGCCCGGAGCATCTTGATGCTTCATTGTCGCGGCAAATACCATGGTAGAGGCAAAAGGGATACCGAGAGAGTAAGCGACGACTTCGTCATGTTCCTCAAATGTATA
Source organism: uncultured Parabacteroides sp. (assembly GCA_963560035.1). Lineage (GTDB taxonomy): Bacteria > Bacteroidota > Bacteroidia > Bacteroidales > Tannerellaceae > Parabacteroides. Next base: position 14,466 of record CAUWMZ010000021.1, on the reverse strand, counting down.
TTCACGGATGTTTAATCTCAATCCCGCATAAATATCCTTAAAGAAAATCTTACCTAAATGGTCTCCTTCAGAGATAATGATTGTGTTTTCTCGCTCTAGTTGCCCTAAATTAGCGAAAGTCGGTCCGAACATTGGGTGTGTAGAAACATAAGGAAATCCGCATGTCTCATAAAACTCCTTTAGGTGTGTCTTGACAGAAGCGATATCCGAAATAATGCAATAAGGTTGTAAAAATGGAATGATCGCTTTAAAAGCTTCAATTGTATAACTTAGTGTCACGCAGTTGATAACCAATTCCGGGTTAAATTCTTTTACCTCTTCCGGCTTTTGTAGGCGTAGCGCATTATATATGAAACGCATTCTTTTTGGATCTTTCTCCAAAACGGCTACTTCATGGTCGAAACTAAGCAGGTCGGTGAAGAAAGAGCCCATTTTACCTGCTCCTAAAATCAATATTTTCATTATGTAGAATTATTGTTCGTTCATGATAATCATTTGCTGACGTACAGATTCCTCGTGGATCTCTCTTAAGATCTCTTTTACGAAATCTGCACTTAAGTCCATTTGTTGTCCCATATCAGATCTTTTTTCTAAAATCTCACTATAACGAGGCGATTGCAAGATCGGCATATTATGTTCTTTCTTATATACGCCAATCTCTTTAGAGATGCGCATACGTTTTGCTAATAATTCAAGCAATTGCTCGTCGATGCTGTCAATCTGTCTTCTAAGAGCTGTCAGGTTCTCTGTCGTTTGATTAACGTTGCGGATAACAAGTAAGTTCAATACATAATCAAGCACTTCCGGTGTTATTTGTTGTGAAGCATCACTCCACGCATTATCCGGATTGCAATGAGACTCAACAATCAATCCATCGAAACTTAAATCCATCGCCTGTTGGCAAAGTGGTGCGATCAGTTCACGTTTACCACCAATATGGCTAGGGTCGCAGAAAATAGGAAGATCCGGCATGCGGCGACGTAATTCGATAGGAATATGCCATAGGGGCAAGTTTCTATATATCTTCTTATCGTAGGAGCTAAATCCACGATGAATAGCGCCCAATCTACGAATACCCGCTCCATATAATCTTTGGAAAGCTCCAATCCAAAGCTCCAAATCAGGATTAACAGGATTTTTTACCAATACGGGGATATCTACACCCTTTAAAGCATCAGCAATTTCTTGTACAGCAAATGGATTTACAGTTGTGCGCGCTCCAATCCAAAGGATATCAATACCAGCCTTCAAGGCTTCGAACACATGGTCTTTCGTTGCAACCTCAGTAGCCACTAACATACCGGTTTCTTTCTTTACTTTTTTCAGCCATAGCAGACCATCTGCTCCGATGCCTTCAAAGCCACCTGGTTTTGTGCGAGGTTTCCAAATACCCGCACGGAAGATCTTTATGCCTTTAGAGGCTAATCCTTTTGCAGTTTCCATTACTTGTTCTTCTGTCTCGGCACTACATGGGCCGGCTATGACGATCGGGCGTTGTGTATCGATATTAGGCAGCGACAGCGATTCAATTTTCATTTCCATTTCCATAGGGATAGATTGTTATATGTTTATATTATTTTTTTTATTCTATCTAAAGCCTCTTTCAAGGTCTCGTTCTTACAGCAAAGAGAGATACGGATATAGCGTTCGCCTTGACTTCCAAATATGAATCCGGGTGTAAGGAAAACATTAGCCTCGTAAAGCACTTTGTTCGCTATCGCCTCACCGCTTTCAGCTGTATCGGGAATGCGTCCCCATAAGAACATGCCAACCTGCTTTTTATCGTAAGAGCAACCCAAAGCTTTCATGATTTGTCCTGCTAAATTTCTTCTAGAGCGATAAGTTTGATTCATTTTGTCATACCATTCTTTTGTTGCGTCAAGGGCTTCTACCGCCGCATGTTGCATAGGTTTAAATTGGCCGGAATCAATGTTGCTTTTCACTTTTAGAATCCATTGCACAAATCGCTTATTAGAAGCTAGCATCGCCATACGCCATCCAGGCATATTGTGCGCCTTGCTCATGGAGTTCATTTCGATACAGATATCTTTTGCGCCTTTCACTTTCAAGATACTTAATGGATGTTCATTAAGTATGAAACTGTATGGGTTATCATTACAGATAATGATGTTATGTTTGCGTCCAAATGCCACTAACTTCTCGAAAAGCTCCATGCTAGCGTTTGCTCCGGTAGGCATATTGGGGTAGTTAGTCCACATCAGTTTAACATTCGATAAATCCATCTTTTCTAATTTTTCAAAATCAGGTTGCCACCCCAGCTCCTCTTTTAACTCATAAGAGATAAGATTCGCTTCGACCAATTTGCTGACGGAGCTATAAGTGGGGTAACCTGGATTAGGCACTAATACGCCATCTCCAGGATTTAAGAAAGCCAATGAGATATGCAAAATGCCCTCTTTCGATCCGATTAAAGGCTGTATTTCTGATTTTGGATCAAGTGTTACGCCAAACCAAGTGTCATACCATTTGGCGAAAGCCTCTCTTAGTTCAGGAATACCCACATAAGGTTGATAGCCATGCTCATCCTCTCTACGAGCGTGTTCGCAAAGTGTTTCAATAGTTTTTTCGGAAGGAGGTAAATCGGGACTTCCCACGCCAAGATTAATAACATTCTTACCTTGGGCATTCATCTCCGCAATCTCTTTTAATTTCTTAGAGAAATAATATTCTTGTACGCTACCGACACGGTTAGCGGGTGTAATGTTATACACTTTGTTTTCCTTCTGCATATTCACCTAAAATTTTTAAGTCTTTTGTTAATGGCCTGATTGCGTCGAGCGCTTGTTTGTAGCGAGTGAAATCTTTAAAAGTAAGATTCACGTAGAATAGATATTCCCATTCGCGTCCGATAATCGGCAAGGATTGTATCTTAGAAAGGTTCATATCGTAAAAAGAGAGGACAGATAATATTTTGGCGAGGCTTCCTGCGGTATGTGGTAAGGAGAATACAAGTGAAGATTTATTTTTAACGATTCCATTTAAGATCTCATCAGCTTTCCAGTGATCGGCTATAGATAGAAATCGGGTGAAATTCCGTTTATTTGTTTCGATGCCCTCGGCCAAAACCTCAAGCCCATAGATTTTTGCCGCTAGTTTTCCGCAAATAGCGGCATGTCCTTTCAGGTGGTTCTCCGCTATCCATTGTGCGCTTAGTGCAGTATCATCTTTTTCCACGACTTTTGCATTGGGTAATGAGTCTAGGAATTTAGTGCATTGCATGAGAGCGATAGGATGAGAGTTAACCTCCGTGATCTCCTCAAGAGTCGTTCCCGGTAGTGCCACTAATGAGTGAGAGATACGTAGTTTATATTCGCCGGTGATGCTTAGTCCGCTTTGTCTGATGAGTTCATGATTTTGCAATAAACTTCCTGCTATTGTGTTTTCAATAGCCATCAATCCTACAATGGATGAATCTCTTTGGACAGATTCAATCACCTCGCGAAACGTATTGCAAGGAATAATCTCTATCTCTTCACCCTCATAATAATTATGGGCGGCAATGTCATGATAAGATCCGGCTACACCTTGTATCGCTACTCTTTTCATCTTTTTCCTTTTCCCTTTTACGTTTATGAATAAAAAAAGTCCTACCGAAATCGGCAGGACTTTATATCTTTTTAATGACTCATATTTGAAATCCTTTACATATAAACTCCTGCCTTTACCTTGCCCAAGTAAAAGTAATAAAAGTAATATGTAAAGCTAAATCGAGTCATTTTTGTCTTATTTGATTTTTAATACAAGGCAAATGTAGCGTTTTTTTCATAAAAACAAGGATTTTGTAATATATTTTTCTGTTACATTTTAATTTCAACTTTAAGGTAGTGATGAAAAACATTTATCATTTTCATCATATACCTGATATATTAGTGGTGTTAAATATGGATTTATCTGTTTATTGACGAGAGGTTATATGCGTTTATTTATAGCTCGTTCGCTCTTTGGAAAACTTTGTCCTTTGGAAATTAATTCTTTTCTTTGATGTCTCAAATCAATATGGGTATATAAGGAAAAAGATTATGATAAGAAATTTGATAGCGTTGGCTTGTTTGTTTGGTGCATTGATATCATGCGATCGTGCGGAGCATAAGTTGGAAGGTAAATGGCAGTTAAAGACTGTAGAAGCAGATGGTGTGGTACAGACCGTAGACACGGTATGGTATAATTTTCAAACATCCTTATTTCAATATCAACTTTATGATGCTTCGAAAGGCTATTTGACCATGTTAGGCTACAAAACGTTGGAAGATGATAAGACATTGGAGATAGAATTGATTAAGGATGAAGGATCGTTGCCTTTAGATAAATTCTTATCGCGCACAGATTGGACAACTCCCAAGCGTCTCTTCAGGATAGAGAAGTCGACCGTGAAGAATTTGGTGTTAAGTAGTGAAGGTAAGACTTATACGTTTAAAAAATTTTAAATCAGAGATATCATTTAATAGATGAGGGGCATGTCGTTATTGTGCGGTGTGCCCCTCATGTTTTTTTAAACTATAAGATCAGCTTCTGTAGCTTGTGCCACTTGAATAAGGTCTGTCGGATTGATCTCGATTTGTAATCCTCGTTGGCCTGCACTGACGTAAATCTTGTTGAGTGTAGAGGCGGTATGATGAATGTAGGTAGGGAAATGTTTCTTCATTCCGATAGGAGAACAGCCGCCACGAATGTAGCCCGTAAGAGGCAATAATTCTTTAACAGGGATCATTTCACATTTTTTGTTTCCAGACACTTTAGCTGCTTTTTTCAAATCCACTTCATACGCTCCGGGGATGACGCAAACGAAGTATCCACTCTTATCGCCGTGTAGCACTAAGGTCTTGAATACTTGAGAGACATCTTCTCCTAGCTGATCTGCGACGTGAGTTGCGCTTAAATCGTTTTCGTCCACTTCATAAGGAACAAGGTGGTAGTTGATTTTTGCTTTATCCAACAGTCGTGCTACATTTGTTTTATTAATTTTTTCTTTCATCGTTTTATACTCCTTTCATCGATAATTGAATACGTTTTCTTTCTAAATCTACATTCAGCACTTTAACCTTAACATGCTGATGAATGGAGACTACTTGTGTAGGATCGCTGACAAAATGATCTGCCAGTTCGGATATATGTACTAGTCCATTTTCTTTGATACCTATGTCTACAAAACATCCGAAATTCGTGATATTCCCTACAATACCGGGAAGTGTCATACCTTCTTGAAGATCGTTTATAGTTTTTACATTAGGATCGAATGCAAAGATTTGTATCGTTTGTCGAGGATCTCTTCCTGGTTTATCTAGTTCGTTCATGATATCCTGCAATGTTGGCATACCGACATTTTCTGTGATATAATCTTGCAAGTTGATTTTTTTCTTCAGTTCCTTGTTGGAGATAAGTTCCTCGATAGAGCATTTCAGATCTTTTGCCATTTGTGTTACAATAGGGTAGCTTTCCGGATGTACAGCAGAGTTATCCAATGGATTTTTTCCTTCAACACGTAAGAATCCGGCACTTTGCTCAAAAGCTTTCTCACCCATGCGAGGGACATTCATCAATTCGGCTCTAGAGGCGAAAGGTCCGTGCTCAGTTCGATAGTTTACTATATTGCGAGCCAATGTAGGGCCTAATCCTGATATGTAGGTCAATAGATGTTGACTGGCTGTATTAACATTTACCCCTACTAAATTCACACAGCTTTCAACAGTCTGATCTAGACTCTTTTTTAATGCAGTTTGATCTACATCGTGTTGATATTGTCCGATACCGATACTTTTAGGATCTATTTTGACTAGTTCAGCAAGAGGATCCATCAAACGTCGACCGATACTGACCGCACCTCGAACTGTAACATCATACTCAGGGAATTCTTCACGGGCAATTTTAGAAGCAGAGTAGATAGATGCACCATTTTCGCTGACTACGAATACTTGAACTTTACGATCAAAGCGAATATTTGTGATGAATTGCTCAGTCTCTCTACTTGCTGTTCCGTTGCCTATGGCGATAGCGTCAATTGCATAAGTGGCTACAAGTTGAGCTACTTTTGCTGCGGCTTTACCTTTTTCGTTCTTTGGAGGGTGTGGAAAGATGGCTTCATTATGTAATAGGTTTCCTAGTGCATCTAAACAGACTAGTTTGCAGCCAGTGCGATAGCCGGGATCGATTCCTAATACACGTTTTTGGCCTAAAGGAGGAGCAAGTAGTAATTGACGTAGATTTTCCGCGAAGACACGTATGGCCTCTTCGTCTGCCTTACATTTGCTTTGGCGTGCGAACTCAGTCTCGATAGATGGTTTCAATAAGCGTTTAAGAGAATCGTTGACAGCCTCTTTTACGAGAGAAGAACTTTCACCTTTCCCCTTTATAAAGCGTTTGTTGAGTCTCTCTTCGCAATTTTCCATGTCAGGCGATATGCTTACGCGCAAAATGCCCTCCGTCTCTCCACGCCTTAATGCCAACAGTCGATGGGAGCTGACGCGATGTAAAGGTTCGCTAAAGTCGAAATAGTCACGATATTTATCACCTTCATTTTCTTTTCCTTTTATTACTTTGGCCGATATTTGAGCCGTATGTGTGAATGCGTTTCTAACCATATTTCGAGCGAATTCATTCTCGCTGATCCATTCAGCTATGATATCTTTTGCGCCTTTAACAGCTTCAATCTCATTTCTAATATCACCTTTGATAAAGCTTTTAAGGCGATTGTCTAGATGAGTCTCATTTTGCGCCATGATAATTTTTGCCAGTGGCTCTAATCCTCGTTCACGAGCGATAGCGGCTTTGGTGACTCGTCTAGGTTTGAATGGAAGATATATATCCTCAATCTCAGTGATATCCCACGACTCTTCAATTCGCTTTTTTAGGTCGGGAGAAAGTTTTCCCTGTTCTTCGATTGTAGTTAAGATGCTCTCTTTTCTTTTATTGAGTTCGGTAAGCTTATCGAATTGTTCTTTAATAGCACCAACACTTACTTCGTCGAGTCCACCAGTTGTCTCTTTACGATAGCGACTAATAAAAGGAATAGTAGCGCCATTTTCCAGTAGTTCAATAGTTCGTTCTACTTGTCCTTCTGAAATTTGTAATGATCGGGCGATGAGTGTATGAAATATATGTGTCATTATTATTGTATAATTTGTGCGCAAATATACGTTTTTGAATAGCAATAATTGCTTCAGGCTACTGTTTTCACTTAAAAACTGCTCTTTTGTAAGATAGAAATGCATAAATGTCAAAATAAGCGTAGCTAATTTAACGGCGACGAGGATATGATAAAGAGAGGTTTTTCTTTTAAATTTTAATCTGATGAAGACTTAAGGCATCGCTGCTTTTTTAACAGCGTGTTTGGGAAATAGTGTGATTGGATATTCGGAGTAAGTCAAACATTGCTCATTGCGATAAGTTATGAAGATTAATGTCATTAGTGTCTGTTTCCAATATAAGCTACAAATAGATAACCTTATCCGCCAAAGATTTCATTTCTTCAGGGTTATGTGATGTGAATATGATAATTCGTCCTGTACGTTCTTTCTTGATACATTCGATGATATGTGAACGGACGTTCTCATCCAGTCCTTTAAAAGGTTCATCCATCAGTAAAAGAGGAGAAGGGTAAGCTAGAGCTCTTGCGATGGCGATACGTTGTTGTTGACCATAACTAAGAGTTTCAGGAAGACGTTTTCCCAATGCTTCCATCCCCATTTTTTTTAGATATAGATGAGCTATTTCTTGTGCTTTTTCGGCATTCATAAAAGAGGCGAGAGGTAGCATGATGTTCTCTTCTGCGGAAAGATGTGTCAGCAACTCAGGTGCTTGAAAAATGGTAGCCACTCCAAATTTTATTTGTGGTTGGATTGCTCCTGATAGTGGGTTAAAGATACCCCCCAGCAAATGAAGTAACGTGGTTTTACCTTTACCGGAAGGCGCACTGATGCCATAGATATTCTCTTTTTGGAAACAGTATGAGAAATTTTGTACGCCATATTGATAGCTTATATTTTTCGCGTTGAGTGTGTCAATTGGTGCTGGTGATATGTCTTGTTTTTCTTTGGTGAAAATGATGTTGCTATTTAAGTTGGCAAGCCAATTAATTCCTTTGTCAAAAAGAAAACTGACAATTGTGGCGACGATAGTCCATGCCAACAGGGTGGGAATATCGATAAAGTTTTGTGCACGTTTCATTTCTCCACCGATTCCGTGAGTACATTGTGCTAAAACTTCACCCATGATGATTGTTCGCCAACCAAATCCTGCAGCAGAAGCAAGTCCGCTGAACAGAAAAGGTTTGAGTTGCGGATAGTAAATTTGGAAAAGTAGGTTGTGATGTGCTATTTGAAACTGATGGGCCATTGTGGATAATTCTGGACGAAAAGCGCTGATTCCACGTGTTAGATTTTCTGTTAATAAAGGAAACATTGTGAGAAAAGCAATCAATACGGGGATATGATTTGCTTCCATAAAAATTAGTGCCAAGAGAATAAAAGAGATGACAGGTATTGAGCGCGTGAAAGCCAATAGGGGGCGAAGTGCTTCGTTAATAATCTTGAAGCGAGCGCATATACAGGCTGTTGTTATAGCGAACGTTATAGAGAGAAGCATTCCCTCTAAGCCTCGGGCAATTGTCATTCCAATTGATTGATAGAAAGCTTTGGTACAAGCCAACTCGCCGAGTGTTTGAAGTAGCTTTGGTAAGGTTGGCACCAACTCTGACTGATGTGCGATGAGCGCAAAGAACTGCCATCCTCCGCATAAGAATAGAATACCTATTAGCGGGGCTATTGTTGAACGTATTTTCTTCATGATTGAGGGTTTATGAATCCATTATCAGGCAATTTCCCGCCAATTGCTTTTGGCTCATATTGTTCTATTAGTTTTAGAAACTCCAAAATAGATTGTGCAGCCTCTTTTGTGGAGAGGTACCGAATCTCACAGCGCTTAATGCTTTCTGTTGTCAATGTGTTTTTGGGAAATAGTCCTTGACTTTCGAGAAAGTGAATTGTTTGTTCCGGTTGTTGAGTAGCCTTAATGCAAGAGGCTCGTAATGCTTGCTCAAAAGCTGTGCGATATTTTTCCAAACGTGGAGTATAAATTATGGCAGTTTGTGCGAAGCCAGCTCGTTTTTCGTTAGTTGTATGGTTAAGATTAGTTAAGATCTTGAGCGTTGAATCTTTGCGTAGTGCGATGCTAAGAAATGGTTCGCAAAGTACGGAACGATCGGCTTTCTTTGCCAAAAGAGCGTGTGTTACCTCTTGTGCTGTTGTGAATGTATATTTGAGCGGATAGTCCAGTTGTTGTCGTTGGAGATAATAGCGTAAAAGGATATCAGGAGTTGTGCCGCCTCCAAAAACATAAAGGGCAGAGTCGCAGATTGTTTGGCGCTCTACCCAATAGAGCGTGCCCCATATAGGACATCCTGCCAATCGGATCGCAATGCCTTTATTATAGAGATTGGCTGCATTTATCATGGGCAGTACGGTAATGTCACTTTCACCTTTGATGATAGAAGCCTGTGCTCTGTCCGGTGAATCTATGATTGTTACTTTGATAGGGTGATTGTCTATTGTTGGTGGATTTGCGATCCAGTCCGCCAAGGCAATAAGAGATGGGCCACGGAGTACGAATACTTGAATGGCTGAATCATTTTCCCTTTTTGTTTCATGGCAGGAACAACACAATAAAGCTAATAGGAAAATAAGATATTTACTCATAATAAATTGCTATAAAACAATTAAGGATTGCCTCCCGGCAACCCCTAACCAACTTTGTTAACCTTAAATCTAATACTATTATGAAAAAACCACTATGCAAAAGTATGTCACTTTTAGGTTCTAGCCATAAAATAAGTGCTAATTTATGTTTTATAGCATATAATAAAAGCTAAGCGGTTGTTTTCATGTGGTTACAAAATGGTAGGGGATGACTGTTGGGCTATTTATTTGCTAAGCTATTACAACTTTGGTAATTCCCATGGGGTACGATAATACGCTTTGGAAAGAGCTGTAGCTTCGGTATCGTTGATGAAGAGTTTATGTTTATCATCCCAGCGCACTTCTCGTTGAATACGGCAAGAAATGTTTGCTAAGTGCGCCATTTTTGCTACTCGTGCTCCTAGTGCGATGTCTGCATTTGGTAATGTTCTGCTTTTGATGCAATTCAAAAGATTTCCCACGTGGTTGTGTAGTCCTCTGCCTTCACCTTTCTTGAAGGGAACCGCCTCCATACGTGCGGAACCTTTCGAAACGACAGGAACCACTTCCCATCCTGTTCGATCTAAGATCAGTGTGCCATTTTCTCCATAAAAGGCTAATCCCTCTTTTCGATTATAGAGTCCGTGGTTGATTCCACATGCATGATCCCAAATGATGTTGAAATCTTTATAGGCGTAAGTAGCCAATAGTGTGTCGGGGGTTTCCATCGCATCATCAGGGTAAGCGAATTTACCTCCGCCAGAGAAGACTCTTGGGGGAAGTCCGGCATTCATCCCTTCTAGCGCATAGTCTAATAAGTGTACACCCCAGTCAGACATTAAGCCGCCGGCATAGTCCCAAAAAAAATGAAAATTATAGTGAAAGCGATAGGGGTTGAATGGGCGTTTAGGTGCTGGACCAAGCCACATATCGTAGTCTACTCCTGCAGGAACATCACAATCAGGTTTAACAGGTAAAGTCGGTTTGCTATCTTGGTAAGCCCATACCTTGACGGTGCGGATTCGTCCAATATATCCATTGCGAAGGAATGTTGCCGCTTCGTTCCAATGTGGATCGCTACGTTGCCATTGTCCTACTTGCACAATGCGTTTATATTTTCGTGCCGCCTTTTCCATTAAGTCGCATTCCTCTATCGTGTTGGCAAGAGGCTTTTCCACATAGACATCCTTGCCTGCTTGACAAGCGTAGACAGTTGGGAGGCAGTGCCAATGGTCTGGCGTGCCGATGATAACTAGGTCTACATTTTTATTGTCGATTATATGTCGCCAATCTTTATAAAGATTGGCGACTTTTTTACCTGTTATTTTGAATGTGTCGGCTGCTCTTTTCTGAAGCCAATAGTCATCCACGTCACAAAGAGCCACGCATTCTGTTTCTGGATATTCGAGAAATGCGTTTAGGTCAGCAAAGCCCATGCCACGGCATCCGATAAGCGCTACTTTAACTTTCTCGCTAGGAGCTTTCGGTCCATAGATGTCTGTATATGGTCTCCCGAAAAGGGGCGATAAAGTGATTCCGGACATGAGTAGTCCGCTTGTTTTTATAAAATTACGTCTGTTCATGGTATTTATCATTTGATTAGATTCTTAGGTTTTTTATATGGAGATAGCCTGTCGCACGGAGCATGTTTATTTCGATTTGGCCAGGCTGTCATAGATATATTTTAGATCCATGTGTTTACGGACAAGTTCGGCTAGTTTGTCGTATTGTTCCTCTTTGAATGCGGCATAGTCGAAAGGCTTGTTGTCTGTTTTCGTATCCAATTCATTGGCCAGCATGTCCAAGACGGATGGATTGTCCAATATTCCATGCATATAGCTACCCCAACAATGGTCATCTAGGAAATAGCCATCTGTTCGTCCGTCCGCTAGTTTCGCAATGGGTGATTCGGGTGCGTCGCCAATAATGGAGGTGCGTCCCATATGTATTTCGTAGCCTTTACAGTCGTGTTTTTCGGACACAGGTAAAAAAGCAAAATCGTTTTGCAAGGTGATCTTCTCTTTTTCCAATACGGTATGTTGTGGGAGTAATCCAAGTCCGGGTAGGGTTGATATGTTTCCTTCGACACCATTAGGATCTTCTATGCTCATTCCCATCATTTGGTATCCGCCGCAAATTCCAATAATTTTTTTCCTGTTTTTTCTTGCCTTAACTATGGCTGTGGCGATTCCGTTGTTACGTAATGTTTGCAGATCTTCGATCGTATTTTTTGAGCCGGGCAATACGATGATATCCGCCTTTTCTATCTCGTCGATATTGTTTGTGTAATATGGATTGAAGCGTGGGTCATGCTCTAGGACATCAAAGTCCGTGAAGTTAGACATCCTTTTCAGTAGAATGATGGCTACGTTTATCTTACCGTCCGTATGGTGATTGTTTTTCGATTCTAGAGCAACAGAGTCTTCTTCTTCAATCTTAATATCATTAAACCAAGGTATGACACCGACAATGGGTAATCCTGTCAACTTCTTTAGTATTTCACGTCCTTCATTAAACAGCGATATATCTCCGCGGAATTTATTGATGATGATTCCTTTCATTCGTTCACGTTCCTCTGGTTTAAGTAGGGCTATGGATCCATAAACTGCAGCGAACACGCCGCCTCTGTCAATATCAGCCACCAGGTATGTATCAGCTTTAGCTTCGATAGCCATGCGCATATTTGTGATATCTCGATCTCTCAAGTTTAGCTCCGAAATACTTCCTGCTCCTTCTAGAACGATTGGATTATGTTGTTTTTCAAGGCGATGTAGCGCTTTGAGAGCCTCTTTGAATAACTCTTCTTTACGGCTTTTTGTGCCGAAATAATCTTTGGCGAACATATTACCTACAGGTTTACCGTTAAGGATTACTTGTGAGCTTTTATCGTTGGTAGGTTTAAGCAGCACAGGATTCATGTCTGTGTGTGGTTGAATACCGCAGGCTTCAGCTTGCACCACTTGTGCCCTCCCCATTTCACCGCCTTCAAGTGTGGAGTAAGAGTTGAGAGACATATTTTGGGCCTTAAAAGGTGCGGGGCAGTAACCGTCTTGCTTGAAAATGCGGCAAAAGGCCGTGTTTATGATGCTTTTCCCTGCGTCTGAGCAGGTGCCGACAAACATGATGGGCCGTAAGTGTTGTTTCATTTATGTATGAGATATTTATTTTTTTATAAAACAAATATAGTGAAACTCGCCCACATTCGGATAACTTTTGAGAAAATAGTGCAAAGTGTTTGAGAACTATAGAAATATGTAGCTTTGTTCCAGATTCTTCCAATTGTGGTTTTTGACCGTTTTTGAGGGAGTTAGGAAAACAAATCGCTACTTATCCGTTGCCTTTTCCGGGTTGAAAAAGAGGGTTGGAAATAGCTTCCATTTCTACTTTTCATATCCTGTTTATCACTGCATGGAACGATGTTTCTTGCTATGTCTATCATGCAAACTTAGTCATATTTTTCCGTATTAGAAAAAAAGACAGGGTTTGTTTGTTAGGCGAAGGACCTTATTCTCCGTTCCGCTATATTTTTCATGCCATTCATTTGCTCGCTATATAATAATTTTGCAAACAAAGGAATTAGTTATGAATCAGGCAAATGTAAAGGTATCGTTCTACCTTAAAAAGAGCGAGGCGGATGTTGACGGAAACTGCCCTGTAATGGCTAAGTTAAGTGTCGGGAAATACTCGGAAGCGGCATTCAGTGTGAAAATGAAAGTGTCACAGTCGCGCTGGACTTCCGGACGTGCATCAGGCAAGAGTGTGGCAGCAAAGGAGATAAACAACCGTCTGGACGAGATTCGTGCGATGGCTTTAAGTATCTACTCAGAACTGTCGGCTGTACGTGACGGTGTGACAGCAGAAGAGGTAAAAAGTATTCTGCTTGGAATGGCCAGCGGACAGGAAACTCTTTTGGGCTACTTCAGACGATTTATCAATTGTTTTGAAAAGCGTGTGGGAGTAAACCGTACCATGAAAAGCTTGCGTGCTTATCGGAATGCCTACAACCATATCGAAAGATTCTTGCAGACAAAATACAAACTCTCCGATATTCCGTTCTCAGCACTGGACCGTTCCTTTATTGACAAGTATGATTTGTACCTTCGGACAGAACGCAATCTCGCCCCCGGAACAATCATCAATCTGACCGTACAACTGAAAACGATTGTCGGCGAAGCCATCGCTGACGGTATCATTACCGCCAGTCCGTTTTTGGGATACGAGCCGGTGCGTCCTAAAGCCGTACAGAAATATCTCACGGCAGAAGAGTTACACAGAATCATGACCACTCCGCTTCACAGACAGACATTATATCATGTCCGTGATATATTTTTGTTTTCCTGTTTTACCGGGATTTCATATAGAGACATGTGTCTGCTGACCAAAAGCAACCTATGTTCAGCAGAAGATGGGACATGGTGGATAAAAAGTACCAGACAGAAAACCAAAATAGAATTTGAGATTCCGCTGCTTGATTTGCCGCTACAGATTCTGAAGAAGTACAGCGACACTGCTCCCGATGACAAGTTGCTGCCGATGTACTGCAATTCCATGCTGAACCATTACTTGAAAGAGATTGCGCAAATCTGCCACATAAACCGTCCGTTGGTCTTTCATGCCGCCCGTCATACATACGCTACGGAAATAACACTTTCCCATGGCGTACCCCTTGAAACAGTCAGCAAAATGCTCGGACACAGCCAGATAGAAACCACTCAGATTTATGCGAGTGCGCCCAGAATGGTCGCTTAATAAATACTTCTTTAGCAAGAAGTTTGGATTG
>CAUWMZ010000020.1:0-36483 GCA_963560035.1 uncultured Parabacteroides sp. | reverse complement strand
CTGATTAACAGTCAGATGCTCTAACCAACTGAGCTAAAGAAGAATGTTTGTTTCATGATAAGCTTGCTTATAAGCTCTCTCTGAAAATGCACTGCAAAAGTAAGGTGTATTTTCGAAATATGCAATATCTTTGCGAAAAAAATTTGAAAAAAATGAATACAATAGGTTTAGGAAATGCTTTAGTGGATGTTTTATTAAAGCTTATAAGTGATGACTCATTATCTGATATAGGTATCAAGAAGGGGGCTATGGATATGATAAACAAGGATCAAATGGTTGCTATTCGTACCTCTTTAGCTAATTTGCCGCGTACGCAAGCTCCGGGAGGATCTGTTTGTAATACCATGCGTGCCATGTCATCGTTGGGAGCTAATACCGGATTTATAGGTAAGATTTGTGATGATACGATCGGACGATTTTACGAGGAGGCATTGGCTAAAGCGGGTGTTAAACCTTATTTTATTAAGGCCGATGGTTTGACAGGAAGTTGTACGGTGATGATTTCTCCAGATGGAGAACGAACGATGGGTACATTTTTAGGCCCGGCACCAACAATCACTCCGGAAGAGATCACGGAAGAGATGTTGAGTCAATATCAATGTATCTATATAGAGGGTTATTTATTGGTTAATGAGCCGTTGGTTCGCTCTACGATGGAAAAGGCAAAAAAAATGGGATTGAAAGTTGCGTTGGATTTGTCTAACTTCAATATTGTAAATGCTTTTAAAGGATTGTTGGATGATATTATTCCTAAATATGTAGACATCTTATTTTCGAATGAGAGTGAGGCGGAGGCTTATACCGGAGTGAAGGCCTCAGATGCGGTGCGTATTTTGTCTCAACAAGTTGAGGTGTCGTTGGTTACTTTAGGTAAAGAGGGGGCTTTGATAGGAAGTCATGGCCAGTTCTTCTCTGTTCCTGCAGAGGGAGGAAAACCTGTCGATACAACTGGAGCGGGAGATAATTTTGCCGCCGGATTTTTGTATGGTCAGTCTGTTGGTGCTTCTTTATTGGATTCAGCTCGTATAGGATCGATGCTTTCTGGCTATGTGATCGACGTTGTAGGTCCACAGATCCCGGATGATAAATGGGAACAAATAAAGTTAAAAGTAAAGGAGATATTGGCTTAAGCGGAATATTATTCCTTACATTTATGCCATTAATTAACGAAATAATTATATGTATAGATTGGTTCAACGAAGAGTGGTTATAGGCTTATTCTGTATGCTGTTCATCTTTTGTGGCGTTATGCCGGGATGGGCGCAGAAAGATAACCGTTTTGAGGTGAGTAAGAACCTGGACATTTTTAATGCCTTGTTGAAAGAGGTGGAAATGTTTTATGTGGATTCAGTAGACGTGAATAAGATTGTTCAGCGTGGAATAGACGCCATGTTGAGTGGCTTAGATCCTTATACGGAATATTATCCGGAACAGAATATGGAGGAGCTGAATCTGATGACTACAGGTGAATATGGTGGTATCGGATCTTTGATTCGTCAACGTAATAATGCGGGTGGTGTGATGATAGCGGAGCCTACCGAGGGTATGCCCGCCGATTTGGCCGGCTTGAAAGCGGGTGATTTGATTTTAAAGATTGATACCGTTGATGTCTCTAAGGAGACTAGTTCGCGTGTGAGTGAGTTGCTGAAAGGTATTCCTAATACGAAAATGTTATTGACCATTCAGCGACCGGGGGAGAAAAAAACTCGTAAGATAGAGATTACACGCAAGCAGATTACGACTCCTCAAGTAACTTATTATGGTGTGAGGAATGATAGTATTGGTTATATCTATTTGCAGGCCTTTACGATAAAAAGCGCTCAAGAGGTTAAAGAGGCGTTTCTTGATCTAAAGAAGAACCATGGCATAAAGTCGTTGGTGCTGGATTTGAGAGGTAATGGCGGTGGCGTTTTGGAAGGAGCTGTACAAATTGTCGGCATGTTTGTCCCTAAAGGAAGTGAGGTGCTTTCTACAAAGGGGAAGATGAAGCAGTGGGATCGTACTTATCGGACCTCTACAGAACCATTAGATACGGTCATTCCGTTAGCTATTTTGATTAATGGTGGTACAGCTTCTGCCGCTGAAATCGTTTCTGGTTCTTTGCAAGATATGGATCGTGCGGTATTAGTCGGACAGCGCTCTTTTGGAAAGGGATTGGTGCAAGCTCCGCGCGACTTGCCTTATGATGGAAAAGTGAAGATTACCATGAGTAAGTATTATATTCCGAGTGGTCGTTGCATTCAGCAGTTGGATTATACACATCGAAACGCGGATGGAAGTGTGTCTGCCATACCGGATAGCTTAACCTCGGTCTTCTATACGTCAAAGAAGCGTCCTGTACGTGATGGAGGTGGTGTGCGTCCTGAGTTTGAGGTTAAAGAGCCTAAAGTGCCGACAATGATGTATTATCTGGCGATGGATACAGTCTTGTTTGATTTTGTTACCGATTGGACTCAGAAGCATAAGACCATAGCTCCTGTTGAGCAATTCGCGGTTTCGGACAATGATTTTGAGGCATTGAAGCAATATGCGAAAGCGAAGAATTTTACTTATGATAGACAAAGTGAGAAGGCTTTGAAAAACCTGAAAGAGGTTGCGGAGTTTGAGGGATATCTAGAAGAAGATTCAACGGCATTTAAAGATCTGGAGGCAAAATTAACTCCTAATCTAGAGCGAGATTTCGATCGCTTTAAAGATGAGGTGAAGAAGCTGTTGGCGGTGGAAATCGTTAAACGTTATTATTACCAAAGTGGAGAATTGCAACAGACGTTAAAGCAAGATATGGTGCTGGATAAGGCTTTAGAGGTACTAGCCGATCCTTCGTTATACAGAAAAACTTTAGATACGCCTGTGGTGGGGGAAACAAAGCGAACAGAACCGGAAAAGGGAAAATAAAGTTTTTTAAGAGATGAGGACAGGGACTGTATCTTTTAAGATGCGGCCCCTGTCTTGTTTTATAGGATCTATTTTTGATCTATTTAATCTTGTCGCTTTTTGATTTTCCGAAATAGATATGTAAAACGACGATTTCAGAAACAGTTCCTACCCGATAGGGGGGGCCTGCGACACCAATACCTGAAGATACATAAAATTGGCTTGGCCCTTTGCGATAATAGCCATAAGGACATTCATAAATATATTTCATAAATATAGGATAGGGCCATAATTGTCCGTTATGTGTATGGCCATATAATCCCAAATCCACTTTATTCATATTCATTTCGGCAAATGACCAGGGCTGATGTTCTAGAGCTATTAGAGGCTTGCTGGTATCTATCTCTTTTAGCAGAGTATGTAGGGCTTGGCGTTTATTATTTGTCAAATCATCTCTTCCGATGAGGTAGAAAGTGGAGTCTGGATGTACGACAGAGTCAATGAGCAGGGTGCCACCAGTTTTTTGCAGCCATCTTTTTTTAGCTATTCGGTTAGCTCTGTATTCATGGTTGCCATATACGATATAGACACCAAGAGGCGCCTTAAGTTGTTTAAGATCATCTTCGATGTGCTCTTTTTCCGCGAAGCGAGATTCAAAGTCCATGATATCCCCAACAAGAACCACCATATCTGGGTGACATGCGTTGCTTAAGTTTACATATTTTTGTACCATTTTTTTCCCGATTGTTTCTCCAATATGAAGGTCGCTCATCATGACGATAGTTAGGCTGTCTCGACCTTCTGTATGTTTGTCTATATAAATAGGAATATTACGAATGGTAGGGGAAGTTACCGCATAATAAGCATGTATCATCAGTCCGGTTACACTGAGTGTTATCATAAAGAATAGGATTAACTTTGTCTCTCTCCAGTGATTGATGATCCATTGCGGAAACCAAGGTTTTATCCGTTGAGTGATCCGAATCAATTCAAGAGTCAATACGGCGAGGGTGAGATAGATAGAAGCCACATACCATGTATTGCAAATATATAGAATAGCGACAAAGACAGAGTCTGGCAATTCGTCCCTGAAAAAATATCCGATGAAATAGATGATCAATTCAAGAATAAAGAAAAGAGAGAATGGGATGCGATAGCATTTTTTGGGAGGAAGAGCTTGGTAACCTCTCCACCATAGGTAAGGATTTAATAATAGCTGCGCTATGATTGATTGGATGAATACCTTCATTTTTGTTCTTTACATTTTATATTAAATACTACAATTTCACTGTCTGTACCGATACGATAGGGCGGTCCCCATAAAGATAGACCCGAAGAGACATAGATCGTACTGTTTCCTATTTTTCTCAAGCCGTAGCTTATTTCGAAAACATGATCAACAATCCAACTGATGGGCCATATCTGTCCTCTGTGTGTATGTCCGCTAAATTGTAAGTCAATGTTTGCTTTAGCGGTCTTGTTTAGGTTATAAGGTTGATGATCCAATAAAATAACAGGTCGCTCTTTGTTTAAGTTTTTTGTGAGTTGCGAAAGATTTTTTCTCTTTTTGTTATGTCTGTCGTCACGTCCTATTAGTTGAAGTTGATTGGGCAAAGTGACCACTGTGTCTTGTAGCCAATGAATAGGAGTCTTATTGATGAAGGATTTAGTGCGTTCGATACCGCTGATATACTCGTGGTTGCCGGGGATCATAAAGATGCCTAGTGGTGCCTTAATGAGAGAAAGCTCATTTTCCATGTGCTCACGTTCAAGTGGAACGATGCTGTTGTCGATTAAGTCTCCTCCAATTAACACAATGTCTGGGCGTAAATTATTTATTTGGTTTACATATTCAGATAAAGTCTCTTTGTTTGTGGCATATCCTAGGTGAAGATCGCTGATAGCCACTATTTTTAGGGATTGTTGATAACTTTGAATCGGCTTGTTGAAAACTATGTTTATAACTTTTACGCAGGGATGTTGGTAATGATAATTACCATAAGCTAAGAGACAAAGAGTGAGGAATAAAGAAAAAAGAAAATCGAATTTAAATCGAAAGTGTATTACTTGAGCGAAATCGAAAAAAAGAAGAAAAAGAGTCATGTATAGTGTGAAAACAAGCCATCCGCTACCTGCTTGTGAAAGCGTTTGTGCAAAGGAGGATGGCATTCCTGCATCTTTAAATATGATGGGAATGAAAAAGGAGATAGCGCCACCCCAAAATATTATGGATAATAACACTTTAACTCCTGTGGATTGATTCCGTAGCGCTCGTAGGCCTCTTATATAAATATAGATGTTTCCTACTATATAAAGGATGATGATAATGACAAAAAATAAATTCATTGCTATAAATTTTTCGCGAAAATAGTGAATTGATAAAGGAATATAGGAACTAAGGGTAATAAAGATTACGAAATATGTTTTACTTAAAGGTAGGGAATAAGAGAAGCATAAAAGAATGATAAGATATGTAAGCGATTGATCTGTTGATGTTGTTTCAAGGAGCGTTCCTGTTTTTTAGATTTTTTTAGAGCGAAAAAAAAAATCCAATGTTTTTATTGTCGTAATTCGCAAAATGAATAGTAAACAGATATTTTTTGTAATAAGATGAACTTAAAGAACGGAAAATGGATAGCCCTGCTTTGTGCATTAATTTTTGTTTTGCCTATTTATGCGCAATCAAATGGTGCGGGGATTTATACAATCAAAGGGCAGGTGCTAGACTCGCTAAGTGAACAATCAGTTCCATATGCGACATTACGTATTTTTTCAGTGAAAGCACCTCAAAAACCAATCAAGTTGTTGGCCTGTGATGAAGAGGGACGCTTTCAAACAGCATTGAGTGCTTCAGGTAAATATATCATTACGATGGAGTCCATAGGACAAGCGCCGGCAGAAAAGCGTTTTTCCTTGTCTGATAAGCATCGTACATTAGATTTGGGTAAGTTGTATATGCAAGAAGATAATCAGCGCCTTAGTGAGGTTACGGTGACCGCTCAAAAGCCTTTGGTGAAAGCGGAAATTGATAAATTGACATATAGTTTGGAAGATGATCCTGAGGCTCAAACCAATAATACACTTGATATGTTGCGTAAAGTGCCAATGGTGACGGTGGATGGAGAGGACCAAATTCAATTAAAAGGTTCTTCTAATTTTAAAATCTATATGAATGGAAAGCCTTCAAACTTGTTGAGCAATAATCCTTCAGAGGTTTTGAAAAGTATGCCGGCTAATTCAGTAAAGAATATAGAGGTTATTACAGACCCAGGTGCGAAATATGACGCTGAGGGTATTGGTGGTATTATCAATATCATTACCACAAAAAATGCTTTGCAAGGATATACAGGAACGGTCCGTTTGAGTGGTAGCACTCTAGGACGCGTGGGCGGTGGTGCTTACGCATCATTGAAAGTTGGAAAATTCGGACTTACGGCCAACTATAATTATAGTCGGGAACGTAGTCCTTGGAATGAATCGGTTTCTTTACGTGAGGATTTGCAGAGTGACAAGAACCATTTTTTGACGCAAGAGGGGCGTAGTAAGAACCATGGACCTCTTCAATTTGGTTATTTGGAAGGAAGTTATGAGATAGATTCGTTGAATTTGTTGACCGTTGGCGCAAATTTGTTCCGTGGAAAGATGAAGAGTATCTCTGAATATGAGGTGAGTATGGAGGATATTCAGCGTAATCCGATTTATAGTTATGACCGTAATTCAGAAACAGAATCTACATTTGGTTCAACGGATGTGAATGTAGACTTTCAACATTCAACGCATAAAAAAGATGAATTGTTGACATTCTCTTACCGTTTTAGTCGTTCTCCAAACGATAGTTATGATTATACAGATTTGGATAATATCGTAAACTATAATACTTTGTTGGGGTATCCGCAAAACAATATAAACAAGGCGGCTACAAATGAACATACAGGACAAGTTGACTATACGACACCAACATGGAAAAATCAGACATTGGAAGTGGGGGCAAAGTATATATTCCGTCAGAGTAGAAGTAATACGGATCGTACATTTTATAATGATTCGTTGGATGTTTGGGATGAGATTCCCGCAAAGGATAGTCATTTTCGTCATTCACAGCATATCTATTCTGCCTATTTAGGTTATGCGATGAAGTTTGGCAAATTTGGCGTGAAAGTAGGAACACGGGCTGAGGGAACATCTTTAAGCGTGAAGTATGAGAAATCTGAAGATATGAATTTTAAAACGAACTATTTCGATGTAGTCCCTAATGCGACAGTATCTTATCAGATTAATATGGCTCAACAATTACGATTGGGCTATAATATGCGTATTTTAAGACCGGGTATTCGTTATTTGAATCCTTATGTGGATAATGTGGACCCACAGAATATCTCTTATGGAAATCCGAATTTGGATTCGGAAAAGGGTAATAGCTTTAATCTTAATTATAGTATGTTCTCTCAAAAATTTAGCGTAAATGCGAGTGCTACTTATTCGTTCGTGAATAATTCTATTGAGCAATATACATTTATTGATCCTAAAAATCCGGGTGTTTTCCAGACAACATATGGAAATATGGGAAAGAAAAAGAATGTCGGATTGTTCTTATATGCGAATTGGAATCCAGTTCCTTTGTTCCGTATTTATATGAATGGAGGGGTGGACTATTCGGATTTGAAGAGTGTACAAAATGATATGGCAAATAACGGCTTTAGTGGTCGTATTTTTGCGGGTACGCAATTTAATTTTCCTTTGGATTTTCGTTTGAATGTACATGGAGGATATTTTTCACAGTCAATACAATTACAAGGAAAGCGTTCGCCATTTTATTTTGCCGGAATATCTGTTAATAAGGATTTGCTGAAAAAGAAGTTGTCTCTTCAACTTTCGTTCCAAAATCCATTCTGGAAACGTATGAAGATGGAAAATACGGTTTCTGATGATTCTTTTTATCGCTGTAGTACGAACTATCGCACGGTAAGAATGGTTCAATTAAGTGTATCTTATCGTTTTGGAAACTTAAAAGATGCCATTAAGCGTGTGAAGAGAGGCATTAGTAATGATGATGTTATGAAAGGAGAAGATAATGGAGGGCAGCAACCTATGCAATAAGGTGCTGTAGATCCATAATCTGTTTTTAAAGAAAGAAAATATGACAAAAGATATGACAGCAGAATCAGTACAAAAGGATTTACGCTATTTGCAATTATTATCACGTAGTTTCCCAACGATAGCGGAAGCAAGTACGGAGATCATAAACTTGGAGGCTATATTAAACTTGCCGAAAGGTACGGAGCATTTTTTGAGTGATCTACATGGTGAGGATCAGGCTTTTAGTCATGTGTTGAGAAATGCGTCTGGTGCGGTGAAACGCAAGGTGAATGAGATTTTTAGCAATACACTTAGGGAGTTTGAGAAGAAAGAGTTGTGCTCTTTGATTTATTATCCGGAGGATAAATTGGAGTTGATAAAATGCCAAGAGCAAGATTTGGACGATTGGTATCAAGTAACTTTGAATCAACTAGTGCGTGTTTGCCGAAATGTCTCTTCAAAATATACACGCTCCAAGGTGAGAAAAGCGTTACCTAAAGAGTTCTCTTATATTATCCAAGAACTTTTGCATGAATCGTCTGTAGAACCTAATAAATCTGCTTATGTGGATCAGATTATCCGAACGATTATCTCAACAGGAAGAGCGGATGATTTCATTATCGCCATGTGTAATTTGATACAGCGTTTAACGATAGATTTATTACATATAATAGGCGATATTTATGATCGTGGTCCTGGCGCTCATTTGATTATGGATATTTTATGTGACTATCATAATTTTGATATACAGTGGGGTAATCATGATATATTATGGATGGGTGCCGCGGCAGGCAACTTGGTGAGTATAGCGAATGTGATTCGTATGTGCTTACGCTTTGGTAATATGGCTACGTTGGAGGATGGTTATGGAATAAACCTTTTACCCTTGGCGACATTTGCGATGGATGTGTATGGGGATGATCCTTGTACGTTGTTTTTGCCTAGGACAAAGTTTGCGGATAATGTTATGGACGAGAAGACGACTCGTTTGGTCGCTCGTATGCATAAAGCAATCTCTATCATTCAGTTTAAATTAGAGGGAGAGGTTATACGTCGTCGTCCGGAGTTTGAAATGGAAGATCGAATGTTATTGCACCATATTGATATGGAGCATGGAACAATTCATATGGACGGAAAGGATTATACGTTGAAAGATACGAATTTGCCGACTTTAGATGTGGAAGATCCATACCGTTTATCGCCAGATGAGGATGAGTTGATGCATAAGATATTACATTCATTTGAGAGTAGTGAGAAATTGAAGAAACATATGCGTTGTTTTTTCCGCCATGGTGGAATGTATCAAGTTTGTAATTCTAATTTGCTTTTTCATGCTTCTATACCGATGAATCCTGATGGGACATTTAAGTCTGTTAGTATTTTAGGGCAAGAATATAAGGGACGTGCCTTATTGGATCGTGTAGATCAGTTGGTGCGTGCGGCTTATTTTAAGACAGGAGAAAAAGAGGAGGTTGATTTTGCCCATGATTATATTTGGTATCTATGGGGAGGAAAAGATTCACCTCTTTTTGATAAAAGTAAAATGGCTACGTTTGAAAGAGCTTTTATTGAAGAGACTGAAACTCATAAGGAGACGAAAGGTGCTTACTATACGCTTCGAGAACAAGAGGAAATTTGCGATAAGATATTGGATGAATTTGGTGTGAAGGGCATACATCGTCATATTATAAATGGTCATGTCCCGGTGCGTTCCAATCAAGGAGAGAACCCTATTAAGGCAAATGGAAAGATGTTGGTTATCGATGGTGGATTTTCTCGTCCTTATCATTCGGAGACAGGTATAGCTGGCTATACTTTGGTCTATCATTCTCGTGGTTTTCAATTGGTGCAGCATGAACCGTTTGAATCTCGTGCGAAAGCGGTAGAAGAGGGTTTGGATATTAAGTCTACAACTATTGTGGTAGAATTGAGCGCTCATCGTCAGATGGTGAAAGATACGGATAAAGGACTTGAGCTTCAAGCGCAAATACGAGACTTAGAAAAGTTGTTGTATGCTTATCGAAATGGTTTGATCAAGGAAAAGGAAAGAATAGAGTAAGATCTCGTTGTGAAGTGATTTTTACTTGATTTTAATTTTAAGAAAGAAGAGATAAATAGTGTCCTTTTTTAGAGAAGGAATATTTATTTCTTCTTTTTTTGTTTATAAAGATAGATGAGTTGATCGTTTGAAAAATAATTGATTAGTTATAAAAATACATAAGATAGTCTACATTCAAGTGTGAAATTTTTCCCCACTTCATGGGTTGTGTATGGAAAAATCGATTATATTTGGGGTCAAAATACATACTAATTGTGTTTTTTGTTATCAATAAATGTTAACCTAAAAATCATGTAATTATGCAACGAAAGACAACTATTGATTCTTTCAAGCGATGGAAAACCACGATATTTTCCATTCTTATGTCTTTTTGTATGACAGCGGCATTCGCTCAGTCTGGCGCTGTTAAAGGTAAAGTGCTTGATGAGACGGGAGAACCTATTATCGGTGCTAATATCGTAGAAAAAGGTACTACAAACGGAACAATTACGGACATTGATGGTAATTATTCTCTTTCAGTAAATGACCTGAAAAAGGCAATCCTTCAAGTATCTTTTATTGGTTATAACTCCATAGAGGAAAGTGTTAAAGGGCGAACAAAAGTAGACTTTAAGCTTGGTGCTTCTGTTGTAAACTTGGGTGAAGTTGTTGCGATCGGTTATGGTACGCAGACTCGCCGTGAGATTACAGGCTCTGTCGCTAATATCTCGGAGGAAAACTTCAACAAAGGTGTAAATAGAGACGCTTCAGACCTTTTACAAGGAAAAGTGGCAGGTTTGACAATTACATCTGGTTCTGGTGATGTAACACGTGGTTCACAGATTCAATTACGTGGTACTTCTACTTTACAAAATGATCAAGGTCCGATGATCGTGATTGATGGTGTTCCAGGAGGTGATATGTCTACGGTCTCTCCATCAGATATAGAGTCTATCTCTGTATTGAAGGATGCATCTTCTGCCGCTATTTATGGATCTCGTGCTGCCGGTGGTGTTATCTTGATCACAACAAAGAGAGGTTCGGGTTCAAAAACGCAAGTCAATTATGATGGTTATGTGAGTGCATCTACTGTAGCGAATAAGCCAGATATGTTGAATGCGGATGAATGGCGTGAGGCTAATAAGGAGTTAGGAAAGAACATCTCTACTTACGATCAGTATAATTCAGATACAGACTGGTTTGGAGAGATGACACGTGTTGGCGTTTCTCAACAACATGCGATTTCTTTGTCTGGAGGTTCTTCAAAGAGCAATTACCGTGCATCTTATACCTATTTGGATCGTAATGGCGTAGCTCGTGATAATTATATGACTCGCCATAGCTTCCGTTTCCAATTTCAGCAACGAGCTATTAATGATCGTTTACGTATTGGTTTAACAGGTGCCGCTACGTTGACAGATATGCAGATTCCATTTGCGGATGATTATATTTTAGCATATAATATGCTTCCGGTATATCCGGTTTATAACGAGGACGGCTCTTATTTCACAGGTGCTAACCACAATTACAATCAAGGTAATCCGGTACAAAATCAAGATCAGAATTATAAGAAATCTAACAACAATTATTTCTATGGTCAGGGTGATATCCAGTTTACAATCTTGGATGGTTTGACAACAAAAGTAAATCTTTACAAAAGTCGTTTCTCTTCTGATTATAGTGAGTGGCAAGATCCTAGAAATTCTGTTGGACAAGGTGATAATGGTAAGGCAATTCGCCGTAACAGATATTGGGATCGTAACTTGTTAGAGTGGACAGCTAATTATACAAAAGCTTTTGGTGCAGATGAGGCACATAAGCTAGACGCTATGATTGGTTATTCTTGGGAGAACAATATTTATGCGGATCAAAAATCAGAAGCGACAAATTTCGCTGTTGGTTCAATGGGCGCAGATAATATTCAATCAGGAAACTTATTGAAAATTGGTAATGTAACTTCTAGTCGTAATGAATATAAGTTGATTTCATTGTTCGCTCGTGCTCACTATAGCTATAAAGAGCGTTATATGATTACCGCAACGGTTCGTCGTGATGGTTCTTCTAAGTTTGGAGCTAATCATAAGTGGGGAACTTTCCCTTCTGTATCTGCAGCTTGGGGTATCAGTCAAGAGTCATTTATGCAAGATACGAAATGGATTAATGACTTGAAATTGCGCGCAGGTTATGGTATTACTGGTAACCAAGATGGTCTGAGACCTTATAAGTCTTTGGATTTGTATTCAGCTTCTGGAACTTACTATAGCAATGGATCTTGGTTGACAGCTTTCCGTTCATCTCAGAATGCTAACCCGGATTTAAAATGGGAGCAGACAGCGATGTTGAACGTGGGTCTAGACTTCACTTTGTTTAATAGTAGATTGAGTGGTACGATTGAGTGGTATGACAAGCGTACAAAAGATATGCTTTATAATTATCGTGTTTCTACTCCTACTTATGTATATGATCAGATTCAAGCGAATGTGGGTGATATGAAGAACACCGGTATTGAGATCTTATTGAACTTAGATGTTATCCGTAACAAGAACTTTACATGGACAACTTCTGTGAACTTAGCTCATAATAAGAATAAGATTACAAAATTGTCTAATGAGTTGTATTCTACAGGTCGTATCTATGTTGGCGATCCATGGATTCGTGGAGCTTCCGGTGTTACTTCTCATGTAGTAGAAGAGGGCCGTCCTGTTGGTCAGTTCTTTATGTTGAAGTGTAATGGCATCGATGAGAACGGTAAGTTTATCATTGAGGATATAAATAAAGATGGACAGATAACGGATGATGACCGTACATATGTTGGTGATGCTCAACCTGATTTGACTTATGGTTGGAACAATACGTTTAGCTGGAAGAATTGGGATGCAAGCTTCTTCTTCCGTGGAACAATAGGTAATAAAGTTTTGAATAACCCATTAGCTGCTTATGGTAATAATACATATATCGACGGTACGAACGTAATGAAAAATGACAATTTGTTAACGTTGAGAGAAAACTCTCGTGTTTGTTCTTACTATTTGGAGAATGCTTCATTCTTGCGTTTGGATAACCTCTCTATCGGTTATACTTTCAATACAAAGAAAATCGATTGGTTAGATCGTGCTCGTGTCTATGTAGCAGGACAAAACTTATTTGTTATTACAGGATATAAGGGATTGGATCCTGAGGTTGAGAACTTCCGTGGTGAGGCAAGTGATAGTGACGCAGGTTTGTCTCCAGGTATAGAGCCTCGTAACTATATGCCTAAGGCTCGAACATTTACATTTGGTGTTAACTTAACATTCTAATAAAAGAAACTCATTATGAAAAGAAAAGCTATATTTTCATTTGCTGCAGGCCTGTTTTTATTGGGAGGACTTTCATCTTGTATGGACTTGGATGAGACGGTTTACGATAAGTTGCCCTCTAGCTCTTTTGGTCAGACCGAGGTTGAATTGAATGCCTTGATTGGTAATTCTCATAATACGTTAAAAAGATATTGGACAGGTTATTTGCATATCTCTGAATGTTCGGGTTCAATGGCGGTAACACCTACCCGTAGAGGAGGTGACTGGTATGATGGAGGTCAGTTCCGTGAGCTTTTTATGCATACATGGACCGCTCAGACAGGAAAGGTAAAAGATGCTTGGAACGTGGCGACGGAGTCAATCGCTACTTGTAGTGAAGCTTTATTACGTGTGCAAAATTCAACAGTGTTGGCAGAGGATGTAAAGCAAAAAGACATTGCTGATTTACGTGGCCTTCGTGCGTTCTGGAATTATGTAATGTTGGATTATTGGGGTAATATACCTTTGATGAAGGAATTTAAGCCAACAGATAAAGAGTTCTTGAGTAATACTTCTAGACAAGAGGCTTTTGATTGGATAATTTCTGAATTGGAAGAGATTAAAGATCAATGTCCTGAGCCAACACATGAAAATTATGGTTCATTTACGCAAGGTGCCGCTTATACCTTGTTGGCTAAGATGTATTTGAACGCTGAGGCGTGGGGCGTAACGGTTTCTGGCAATGCTTATCAAAAGGCTGTTGAATGTTGCGATAAGGTTCTTGCTATGGGTTATGTGTTGGAGCCGAAATGGAAAGATAATTTCTGTGTCTTGAATGATAAATCAAGAGAGGCTATTCTTGCTGCGACTTTCTCAAGTAATGATACGGGTGCAGATGGTAATGTGAAAAACGAAATTCATAACAATACGTTGCATTATAAGGATTATTTAGGTCTAGGAATTACGGCTAGTGGTACGTCGAATGGTATTTGTGCACAACCTGAATATGTTCGCTTGTTTGATGAGGCAGATCCTCGTTTTAAAGGATCATTCTTGATTGGTTTGATGATTGATAAATCAACAGGTAAGCCTATAATAACAGACCATAATAATGAGTTGAATCATACAATTGATGTAACAATGATTCCGGGTATGGAATATGATGGAACTAATTGGAGCGCTGTTGAGCAGCATGATGGAGCTCGTTGCATGAAATGGGAATATGCGGCAGATTTGACAAGTGCTATGGAGAATGATTTCCATGTATTTCGTTTAGCTGATATTTATTTGATGAAAGCTGAAGCGCTACTTCGTGGTGGTGGAAGTGTTTCAGAAGCTACAAGCTTGGTAAATCAGATTCGTGAACGTGCCTTTGGTAATGCGGATCATAATTATGCGACCGTAACTTTGCAAGATGTTCAATTGGAGCGTCGTTTAGAGTTTGCCTGGGAGTTGTTCTCTCGTCAAGATGATATCCGTTTCGGATGTTATGAGAAAGCGATGTGGCCCGCATCTCATTGCGATCGTAAAGCAGACGCTTATTTGAAATTGATGCCTGTATCTCAAGATGCATGGCAGGTTAATCCGCATTTGAAACAGAATCCGGGATATCCCGCTTTTTCTAAGTAAAAGTTATTCTTAGCAGCGGGAAATAAACGAATAGCGTGACGGTTATCGTTGAGTTTTCCGTTTCTAAAGAAAAGATAAACAGAATCAATCTCCTGTCTGGTATGTGAAAGTGCTAGACAGGAGATTTCTTTTTATAAACGATTTTGCGCATTTTGCGATGAATCTCGTAACTTTGTCCTCGATTAAAGTGGTGCTTAAAATAGTTAAGTCTGTAGGATGAACAAGAAGGCGTTATTTCTTTATCCATTATTTATATGTACTCTTATCGTACTATTTTTAGGCGGATTGGCCTATGGTGCGGTATCTATTCCATTGAATCAAGTATGGAATATCTTGTTTGGTCATGAGATAGAGAATATCGCATGGACAAACATCGTGTTGCAATCTCGTTTACCGCAGGTTATCACCGCATTGTTGGCGGGAGCTGCATTGTCAACAAGTGGTTTGCTATTGCAGACACTTTTCCGAAATCCGTTGGCGGGTCCTTCTATACTGGGAATTAGTGATGGCGCGAATTTGGGCGTGGCGGCAGTTATGCTCTATTTTGGAGGCTCATTAGGGCAATTGGTGGATTGGCCTATTAGTGGCTATATGGCTGTTATTCTTGCTGCTTTTATTGGAGCATGTATGATATTGGGGCTAATTATTTATTTCTCCGCGAGGGTGAAAAACAATGTTATGCTTCTGATAATAGGTATCATGATTGGTTATTTGGCCTCATCGCTAATTTCTATATTGAATTATTATTCCTCAAGTGATCGTGTGCATGCTTTTGTTATGTGGGGATTGGGCAATTTTTCTGGAGTTTCTTTGGAGCAGTTACCTTTTTTTGCCACTTGCGTATTGTTGGGTTTATTATTGGCTATATTGCTAATCAAGCCCTTGAACGCATTGCTTTTAGGAGAGATGTATGCGGAAAATTTAGGCATACGTGTGAAACGAGTTCGTATATTGGTATTGCTGTGTACAGGCGTATTAACAGCTACAACGACTGCTTTTTGTGGGCCAATTTCATTTATAGGATTAGCGGTTCCTCATATCGCACGACTCACTTTAGGATCATCAAATCATAAAATGTTGGTTCCTATGACTATGTTGGCGGGATCGTGTGTCGCTTTGTTGTGTAATATTTTGATGGTAGTTCCGGGGAGCAATGCCATATTGCCATTGAATGCCGTTACTCCGATGTTGGGTGCGCCGGTTATCATTTACGTGATAGTAAATCGAAAGAATATTCAATATTTTAATTAAAGAAGATGGAACGAGTCGTGGCGATACATACGAAAGATTTAAGTATTGGATATATCTTGAAAGGCGGAGAACGCAGGATTGTACATGATTCTCTCAATTTGAATTTGCATTCTGGAGAAGTAACCTGCCTTTTAGGATTAAATGGAGCTGGTAAATCTACGCTTTTACGTACATTATGTGGTTTTCAGCCTTCATTGGGAGGAACGATTGAATTGATGGGAAAGCCATTGTCTTCCTATTCACAAGGAGAATTCTCCAGGACGCTAGGAGTAGTCTTGACAGAGAAGACAAATGCCGGAGGTATTACGGTCTATGAGTTGGTCTCTTTAGGACGGCATCCCTATACAGGCTTCTTTGGGCAATTAAAAAAGGAGGATAAGGAGATTATAGAAGAGTCTCTTTTTTCTGCGGGAATTGCTCATAAAGCGAATAGCTATGTGTCAGAACTGAGCGATGGTGAGCGACAAAAGGCGATGATAGCAAAAGCGTTGGCGCAGCAATGCCCCGTGATTTTATTGGATGAGCCTACGGCTTTCTTGGATGTAACCAGTCGTATAGAGACAATGGTCTTATTGCGAAAATTGGCGGTAGAGCAGCATAAAGCAATATTGCTGTCTACTCACGATTTGGATTTAGCCATTCAAATGGGTGATTGTTTATGGTTACAAACAAAGACTCGTCCAATGGCGTGCGGAACGCCGGAGGACTTGATTATGAGTGGTGCCCTTGACACGTTCTTCAACAAGGGTGGAATAGTATTTGATCCCAATACAGGAAAATTGAATATAGAGACACCTGTGCATCCAATAGGAGTGGATGGTGATCCATTGGTAGTCTATTGGGTAGGGAATGCCTTGATTCGAAATGGATTTCGTCCTGTGTCGATAGATCCTTCATTGATAGGAGTTCATTGTACATCTTCTAAAGATCTTTGTGTTCAGTATCCTGATGGGAAGTTGAAAAAGGCTACGAGTGTAGCGGAAATGATAACGTTTATACAATAACTTAGAAAAAGTTTTTTATGTCGAATGAGATTACGTGGCGGCTTGAGCATGAGAATATAGGCCGCTTGTTAGTGCATTATGCGATTCCGGCTGTTATCGGAACAATGGTAAATGCGCTCTATAACATTGTTGATCGAATCTTTATCGGACAGGGTGTTGGGGCGTTGGCTATTTCAAGATTAACCTTAACCTTTCCGATTTTACTTTTTATGCAAGCGTTTGGAATGCTGATTGGCGCAGGATCTGCCACTAGAGTTTCCATTCATTTGGGAAGAAAGGCTAATGATTTGGCTGATAATGTATTGGGAAATGCTTTTACGATGACATTTATTATCGGAGCGATTACAATTGTTCCAAGTATGATTTTTTTGGACGAGTTGCTTCATTGGTTTGGAGGAAGCGATCAGACCATACCTTATGCGAAAGATTATCTTTATATCGCTATACCCGGTAATTTATTGGCGACATTAAGTTTTAGTTTTAATGCGATAATGCGAGCTTCCGGTTATCCGAAGAAAGCAATGTTTACGATGATGACAGGTGCGGTGCTGAATGTAATATTAGATCCAATATTTATCTTTTGGTTAGATTTAGGTATTCGAGGTGCCGCAATTGCGACGGTCATCTCGATGGTCGTAGGAGCTGCTTTAGTGATGAGTCATTTCATAAGAAAAGATAGTATTGTACGTTTTCATGCGAAGTATTTTCGTCTTCGAGGTTCCATCGTTTGGAATATTTTGACAATTGGAATTTCTCCTTTTTCAATGCAAATGGCGGGTAGCTTAGTGATGGTGATCATGAATAATGCCTTGAAAGAGAATGGTGGAGATTTAGCCTTAGGCGCAAATGGCATTATTTCTAGTATTGTCATGCTAATTGTTATGTTGATCATCGGTTTAGCTCAAGGTATGCAGCCGATAGTTGGTTTTAACTATGGCGCTGGTCATCACGATCGTGTATTGTCTGCGTTAAAGTTGGCGATATTCGTAGCTACCGTAATTACGGGTATTGGTTGCGTATCAAGCTTATTGTTCCCTCGTTGGTTAGTTAGCGCCTTTTCAACAGATCAAGAGTTGATGGCGATTACAGAGAATGGTCTTCGTCTGACAATGTTAGTATTCGTATTTGTCGGTTCTCAGATTATTATCAGTCAATTTTTCCAAAGCATAGGTATTGCGTGGAAAGCCATGTTTTTGAGCTTAAGTCGCCAATTCTTGTTCCTAATCCCTGCTATATTACTTTTTCCTCCGATGTGGGGATTAGATGGCGTGTGGTTGGCGCAGCCATTCTCCGATTTTATAGCGGCAGTAACAGCTTGGTTCTTTCTGTGGCATCATGTTAAAAACGTGAAAAACAAAATAAAGGCGTGAACAACTTTCGCTCTTATTTGTCTTTATATAAAAAGATATAGATAGTTATCTTCTAAAATAGATAGGTATGAAAAAGGTAGCGTTATTGTTTGTGTTATTATTGTTGGGATTAACTCCGTCAATAGCGCAGCAAGGGAAGGTGGCAGATAAAGCCGCTAAGCAAACAGAGAAGGCTGCACGTAAAGCTGCGGAAGAGGCAGAAGAGTATGCGATGTTTGAACGTGCTGTTCAGGCGTTAAAGGATAAAGAATTTGTGCTAGAAGCTGAGCGAGTCGAATTTAAGAGAGGTAGTTTTGTATATGTTACTCCGAGTACAAACTTTGTGTCGGTGAATGGTGATAAGGCAACAATACAGTTGGCTTTTAATGTACCTGTATCTGGTCCGAACGGAATGGGAGGCGTGACATTAGATGGAACTGTCTCGGGAGTTGTGCTGAAAGAGGATAAAAAGGGTAATATCTCTTATGAGATGAATGTACAAGGCGCCGCGGTATTAGCGCGAGTTACCTTGCGGATGGCGAAAGGGACAAACAAGTGTACTGCGACTGTTCTACCTAATTTTAATAGCAATCGAATTTCTTTTATGGGAGAATTATATCCGGCAGGAGAGTCGACAGTCTTTAAGGGGCGTTCTTTTTGATTGAGAACCAGTAATAAATAATTTGTAATAGAGCGGGCTTTCAATGCGGAAGCTCGCTTTTATTTTTGCTAAACTTTGTGTAAGTTTGTCCAGTAAAAAATAAATAATTAACAATTATGCAGTTGACTATCGATCAAAAAGATATTAACAAATTCCTGATGATAGGCGATAAGGTTTTAATAAAACCTAAAAATCCACAAAGCCAAACAAAGACAGGTTTATACCTGCCGCCATCAGTTCAGCAAGGGGAGAAAATACAAGCGGGTTATGTGATAAAAACAGGCCCCGGATATCCATTGCCGGCACAATCGGAAGAGCGTGAGGTGTGGGAGAAAAAGAAGGATGAGAATGTGCAATATCTTCCACTTCAAGCGCATGAAGGAGATTTGGCCATCTATTTGCAAAATTCCGCCTATGAGATAAACTTTAATGATGAGAAGTTCTTGATCGTCCCTCATTCAGCTATATTGATGTTGGTGCGTGACGATGGATTATTTGAATAATAGCAGTGAGAGGGAGTGGAGCGTTCACTCCCTATTAAATTTACCTAATAAGAGGATAAGACAAACTATCAATAGTAGCGAGTATTATGAATAAGATTGTAAGTAAAGAGTATTTCTCTGCCAATGTGGTGAAATTGGAGGTTGAAGCTCCTTTGATAGCCCGTTCGCGCAAAGCAGGTCATTTTGTAATCGTGAAGCTTGGAGATAAGGGTGAGCGTATCCCATTGACAATAGCTGGCGCGAATACGGAAAAGGGCACAATCACTTTGGTTATTCAGGCGGTAGGTGGTTCTTCAAGGAAGATTTGCGCATTGAAAGAGGGTGATTATATCACGGATGTGGTAGGTCCATTGGGACAGGCGACTCATATCGACAAGGTAGGTACAGTTGTTTGTGCCGGTGGAGGTGTGGGTGTCGCTCCGCTATTGCCTATTGTTGAGGCTTTTCATAAGGCTGGAAATCGTGTGATTGTCGTCTTGGCAGCTCGTACGAAAGAATTGGTGATATTAGAGGAGCAGATGCGTAATAATGCCGATGAGGTAATTATCATGACTGATGATGGATCTTATGGCATGAAAGGTTTGGTGACTGACGGGTTGGAGAATGTGATCAATCGTGAGAAAGTAGATATGTGTGTTACGATAGGTCCTGCTATTATGATGAAGTTCGTGTCCCTTCTGACAAAGAAATATGAGATTCCTACAATAGCGTCATTAAACACGATTATGGTGGATGGCACGGGTATGTGTGGCGCTTGTCGTGTGACAGTGGGAGGTAAGACTAAGTTCGTTTGTGTGGATGGACCGGAGTTTGATGCTCATCAAGTTGATTTTGATGAGATGATCATGCGTTTGGGAGCATATAAAGATGTAGAAAAGAAATAACAACCACAGGAATATATGACAAGAGAAGAGTTAGTTGCTGCCCGTCGTGCGGAACCTTGGCGCGAAGCGCTTCGGAAAAGCAAGAAAAATAAGGAGCGTACAGAGATAGTTCGTGTAAAAATGAACGAGCTGGATCCTGAATATAGAAGTCATACTCGTTTAGAGGAGGTGAATTTGGGCTTGACAAAAGAACAGGCGATGCATGAGGCGGAACGTTGTCTGGATTGTCCGAATCCGACTTGTATGCAAGGTTGTCCGGTAGGTATCAATATTCCGACTTTTATCAAGAATATTGAGCGAGGTGAGTTTTTAGAGGCCGCTAAAGTATTAAAGGAAACAAGTGCATTGCCTGCTGTGTGTGGACGGGTTTGTCCGCAAGAAAAACAGTGTGAAAGCAGATGTATTCATTTGAAAATGGGTAAGGAGGCAGTGGCTATTGGTTATTTGGAGCGTTTTGCGGCAGATTATGAGCGGGAGAGCGGGAGTATATCCGTTCCTGATATTCCTCAAGCAAATGGCATAAAGATAGCTGTGGTTGGATCAGGTCCTGCGGGGTTGTCTTTTGCGGGAGAGATGGCTAAGCGTGGCTATGAGGTTACTGTGTTTGAGGCTTTGCATGAGATAGGAGGCGTGTTGAAGTATGGTATTCCTGAGTTTCGTCTGCCTAATAAGATTGTGGATGTTGAAATTGATGGACTTCGAAAAATGGGCGTTCATTTTGAGAAGGACTGCATTATTGGTAAGACTATCAGTTATGAAGATTTGCATGCTTATGGGTTTAAGGGCATATTTGTGGCGAGTGGCGCAGGATTGCCTAATTTTATGAATATACCGGGAGAGAATTTGGTTGGCGTGATGTCTTCGAATGAGTATTTAACTCGAGTGAATTTAATGGATGCTGCCAATCCGGAAAGTGATACGCCTGTTTACAAGGGGAAAAAAGTCGCTGTCATTGGTGGAGGAAATACTGCGATGGATTCAGTTCGTACAGCACGTCGCTTGGGCGCAGAGCGTGCGATGATCGTTTATCGTCGAAGTGAAGAGGAGATGCCTGCTCGCTTGGAAGAGGTGAAGCATGCTAAAGAAGAAGGTGTGGAGTTTTTGACGCTTCACAATCCGATAGAATACGTAGGCGATGAAAGAGGTCGTGTACGACAGATGCGTTTGCAAAAGATGGCGTTGGGTGAGCCGGATGCTTCAGGACGCCGTCGTCCGGTCGCTATTGAAGGTGCGATAGATACAATAGATGTTGATGAGGTGATTGTAAGTATTGGTGTTTCGCCAAATCCTCTTATTCCTCGGGCATTTGCCGGCTTAGAGGTAAGTCCGAAAGGTACGATCGTGGTGGATAGCGAACAAATGCGTTCCGCTTTATCTGATGTGTATGCGGGTGGTGATATTGTTAGAGGTGGAGCTACAGTTATCCTAGCGATGGGTGATGGGCGTAAGGCCGCAAAAGCGATGGATGCAAATTTAAAAGCAAATAAATAGTGGCTATAAAAAGGGGGAAAAAGTCATCAGAAAAGCCCTTTTGAAGTGAATAACTAACGGCTTGTTGTTAGATTAGTTAATCACTACACAAGTCGTTAGTTATTCCAATGACAAGTGATTAGTTATTCACTTAGCTAGCTGATTATATATTATGTAAAGCATTGAAAAACAGCAACATAATGATTTTGTATATAACCTGATTTATTTTGGCGTTTTTTTATCCGTTATTAGGCTCTGATATTCGGATTTAATGAGGATGAAAAAAGGAAAGAGAGGTATATAAAAGTAGAAAGCCCCGCTATCCTTTCGAATAACGAAGCCTCTTGGAAGCGAGCGGAAGACGGGACTCGAACCCGCGACCCTAACCTTGGCAAGGTTATGCTCTACCAACTGAGCTACTTCCGCATTGTGCACTTGATGTACAGTTTAACAACCTATGTACTCGAAGCGGGACTTGAACCCGCACAGCCGCAATGGCCAAAGGATTTTAAGTCCTTCGTGTCTACCGATTCCACCATTCGAGCATCCAATCTCTACGCTTAGAGTTGAGCGGAAGACGGGACTCGAACCCGCGACCCTAACCTTGGCAAGGTTATGCTCTACCAACTGAGCTACTTCCGCATTGTTTATTTCTCTTTTGCGAGTGCAAAGGTAGTACAAATATTTATACTACCAAACATTTCGGTGAAAAAATTAATCAAAAATGCGTTTTTTTGTTTTTCACGCTTTATCTCACAAAATTTGTAGAGGTGTTTTATATAAAAAAGCTTGTCTTTATCAGGTCTTTTAATCATACCAGATAAAGAAAGCTTTTATCTTTTTATTAGCCAAAAATTAATTTTCGCTCCGCATTTTCAACACGTTCAAAAGTAAATGTGTCAAGAACTGCATTCATCATGGATTTAATTTCATTGTTACAAAGATTGCCAATGCTGCCTTCATGAGTATGGGTGATCTCTTTCGAAGAGACAAATTTACCAGCTTCAATCTCTAGACCCACTTGTTTATATGCGTCACGGAATGGCATTCCCGCTAAAACTCGTTTGTTTACCTCCTCAACGCTAAATAGTAGATTGTATTTATCGTCATCTAATATATGCTCATTAACTTTAACAGCGCGCATCATATGTGTAACCATGCGGAGGCAATCTTTTAGCTCATCGAAGGATGGAAGAAAGACCTCTTTGATGATTTGTAAATCCCTAAAATAGCCAGAAGGGAGATTGTTGCTGATAAGAATGATTTGTTGAGGCAAGGCCTGTATTTTATTGCATTTCGCACGAGTTAGCTCAAATACGTCCGGATTCTTCTTATGGGGCATGATGCTGGAGCCTGTCGTGAATTGGTCCGGAAGCTTGATAAAGCCAAAATTTTGACTATTAAATAAGCAGGAGTCGAAAGCCAATTTAGAAAGGGTGGCAGCGATGCCGGCTAAGGCGAAGGCTACGGTGCGTTCCATTTTGCCTCGTCCCATCTGTGCGTAAACGACATTATAGTTTAAAGACTCGAAGCCTAATAAATCAGTAGTCATTTGTCTGCTTAGTGGAAAAGAAGAGCCATATCCTGCGGCAGAACCCAAGGGATTACGATTGCAGATGCTATATGCCGCTTGTAATAGGCGTAAATCATCTACTAAACTTTCCGCATATGCTCCGAACCATAATCCGAAGGAAGATGGCATCGCTATTTGTAAGTGTGTATATCCGGGAAGTAATACGTTCTTGTATCGCTCGCTTTGAGAAATGAGTACGTCAAATAGCTCTGATGTGAGTTTTGATATTTCTTGAATTTGAGCACGGGTAAATAGCTTTAGGTCTAATAACACTTGGTCATTGCGAGAACGTCCACTGTGTATTTTTTTACCTATGTCACCCAGTTTTCTGGTGAGCATCAATTCTACTTGAGAATGTACATCTTCTATACCCTCTTCGATGACAAATTTCCCTTGTTCGGCTATTGCGTAAATATTGCGTAATTCGACTAATAAAGCGGTAAGCTCTTCTTTTGTTAAAAGCCCAATGCTTTCTAGCATCGTGATATGAGCCATAGAGCCTATTATGTCATACTTTGCGAGATAGAGATCCATCTCGCGATCTTTACCAACAGTAAAGACATCTACTTCATGATCTACTTGAATATTCTTTTCCCAAAGTTTTTGAGCCATAGCGTAAGATTTAATAAGGCAAAGAGGCAATGATGGTAGAAATCTTATCGACAGCCTCTTGCAATGGTTTTGAAACCATAGGTTTTAAGAAAGGATTTAAATCAGCACGAACCGTTATTTTTAATCGTGTGTCATTTTCAGCCACTTGCTTTAACTGTATCCATAAAAAAAGAGGAACAGGAGAGTTTGTAGTGGTGAATTTGATTAATTTATTTGGTTCTCTTTCTATGATTTGGAAAGAAATTTTTCCAACAGGTTCGACAGCGAGACTGCATGTATCGCTGTCGAACTCAAAGTTTTTAATCTTATCTTCAGGTATGCGATCCTTGATCTTTTCCAAGTTTGAAAGATCGGAGAGCATTGCGAAGATGCGATCGTCATTATGTGGGATTT
Organism: uncultured Parabacteroides sp.; assembly: GCA_963560035.1. Taxonomy (GTDB): domain Bacteria; phylum Bacteroidota; class Bacteroidia; order Bacteroidales; family Tannerellaceae; genus Parabacteroides. The sequence goes on along the minus strand of CAUWMZ010000020.1, from coordinate 11,888 downwards.
GTTTAATCTCACTTACAAAATCTTCAGTCATTTATAATTGTTTATATGATTACTTATTCGGATCCCATTTTGACGGATCTTTACGCCATTCTTGAAGAACGGTGATTTCAGATTCATCGATGTAATGTGTGCGAACAGCTTCTTCAAGAACAGCGTCATAGTTGCTTAATGTTGTTAAAGTAACTTTAGCTTCGTTGAATGCTTCTTCTGCGACAGGGAATCCGTAAGTAAAGATAGCGACCATACCAACCACTTCGCAACCAAAATTACGTACGGCTTGTACGGCTTTTAAGCTGCTGGCTCCAGTTGATACCAAATCTTCAATGATAACAACTTTTGAGCCTGGTTTTAATTCTCCTTCAATAAGGTTCTCCAATCCGTGATCTTTTGGAGTTGAGCGGATGTATACAAAAGGTAATCCTAAAAGGTCCGCAACTAAAGCGCCTTGTGCAATCGCTCCTGTAGCAACACCGGCAATAGCGTCTACGTTCTCGAATTTCTCACTAATAACGCGTGCTAATTCTAACTTGATGAAGCTACGGACAACAGGATAAGAAAGAGTCTTACGGTTGTCATTGTAGATAGGAGATTTCCAGCCGGATGCCCAAGTGAACGGATTGGCTGGTTGTAATTTTACGGCTTTAATCTTTAATAATTTTTCTGCTACTAAACTTTCCAGTGTTTTCATACAATCCTATAAATTTATATCAGTTTGCAAAAGTAGGTAAACTGAATGGAATTCCCTTGAATATCGCTCGTTAATTTTTTATTAATATTTAAACGGAAGAGAGCGCTAAGATGCTGATGCGTATACCTGGGATATCTGAGATGGCTTGTGCGCATGCGCATAGAGTAGCTCCGGTTGTTATTACGTCATCTATGATGAGAACATGTTTGTTTTTTAAATGCTCTGGATGGTTTGAGTGAAATATATTTTGGACGTTTATCCAGCGTTCTTGTATGTTTTTGTGAGTTTGAGTTTTTGTGTAGATAGTTCTATAAATGCTGGTCGTGTCTATGGGGGTGTTCCAAATGGAACTAATTCCTTGTGCGATACATTCACTTTGATTATATCCTCTTTGTCTTTTTTTACGAGGATGCAGGGGTACTGGAATTAAAACGTCTACATCACATAATGGACTATGAGCTTCTTGTAGATCTTCAGCTATCATAATACCCATTTGGGTTGCTAGTCGTTTGTTGTCGTGGTATTTTAGCGAATGGATTATATGTTGGGTAATTCCTCCTTTGTCGTAAGTTAAATAGGCGGTTGCGTAGTTGATGTTGATCTTTCCCAAGAAACGTTGTTCCACCGGGTTGTTGGATGAGAGGAAATAGGGAGCATAAGGCAATGATGATAGGCAAAAAGGACAAAGGAAGTCTTTATTGCCTATCAGGCGATGACATCCCGGGCATAGATTGGGGAAGAATAGGGTGAGTAAACTATTCCATATAAGGTTCAATATCATCAGTATCGGTATTTTTTAGTATAAGTTTAAGGCATTCAATTGTGATTTTGCTTTCAAAGCCCCTGCCGGCGGCAAAACGAAGTAGTTTATTAAATAAGTCTCGTTCATCTTTTCCTTTGGTCGTTTTTTTCTTGTTGCGTAGCAAGTCCAATAAAGTGGATCGATATGTATCCTCGTCGATTGCGCTAATAGCCTGATCTCGTATGGCGGCGGGAATTTCTTTTTTGTATAGTTCGTATGCTATTTTTATTTTCCCCCATTTATTGAATTTGAGTTTGTCATTCACAAAAAAAGTCGTGTAGCGAGATTCATCGATGAATCGCTCTTGTAATAATCTTTGAATGATGCGCTCGGAAGCTTCCTGAGGTAAAGCGTTAGCGTCTAATTTTTTACGGACATCTTGTATGCAATGTTCGCCGGCAGAACAATAGGCCGCCATTTTGTGTAACATTTCGGGTTCGGTTATCTCTTTCATTTGATCGCTTTGATTATACGATTTTTACCATAAAAGTCTTGGATTAGCTCAATATGGGTGTATCCGTCTTTTTGTAGCAAGTCCATAGTCTCTTTACCACATAAGGCGTTAATCTCAAAATAGATTTTCCCATTAGTTTTTAGGTGGGATCGGCCGAATTTGGATATAGCCTTGTAAAATAGTAAAGGGTCATCATCGGGGACAAATAGCGCTAAGGCAGGTTCGTTTTTTAGAACATTGTCATCCATGGAAGATTTCTCTTTTTCCATGATATAAGGAGGATTGCTGACGATACAATCATAAAGGAGCTGATTTGGGTTAACATCTGTTTCGCATAGTTCTTTATCGATATTATTGGAGAGAATATCCAAATTGATAAAGGAAACTGAGACATGATTTGTTTGTGCGTTCTTTTTAGCGATAGCGATCGCTTCAGGAGAAACATCTATTGCAGATACTATTGCTTTGGGTAGATATTTAGCTAAAGCGATGGCTATACATCCGCTTCCGGTGCCTATATCTACTATTTGGGGATTTTGATCTTTAAAATCAGAAATGATGAGGTTCGCGAGTTCCGCTGTCTCTGGGCGTGGTATTAACACACCGGGTGTTACTTTGAAATCTAAGCCCAGGAATTCTTCTACGCCAAGTAGGTATTGGATGGGCTTATGCTCTTGTAGTCCGGAGATAATCTCTTTTATTTGGAATTTTTCCTTATCGGATAATTCGTTACCTTTGTTCGCTAAAAATTGAGACGTGGATAGTCCGCAAATGCGTTCCATTATTAAACGTGTAAAAGCTTGGATTTCACCAGAAGAATAAATATCTTTTAATGATTGGCGGATATAAGCTATGGTCTCAGTCATGACTATTTTTGTTTTAGCGCGAAAGTAGTCCAAAAAACATTTATATGCAAAGTTTATGATAGAGGTTGAAGAGAAATACATGGCTCGTTGTATAGAATTAGCGAAAGGTGGACGTGGCTATACAAGTCCTAACCCTATGGTGGGAGCTGTTGTTGTATATAATGGGCGCATTATAGGAGAAGGTTTTCATCGTGTATGTGGTGGTCCTCATGCGGAAGTAAATGCGATTGCCTCTGTGAAAAATGAGTCTTTGTTGAGGGAGAGCACGCTTTATGTGAGTTTAGAACCTTGTTCTCATTATGGCAAAACGCCGCCTTGTGCGGAGTTGATAATCCGAAAAGGAATACCTCGTGTGGTGGTAGGTTGTTTAGATCCTTTTTCTCAAGTTTCTGGTCGTGGAGTGCGAATGCTTCGAGAGGCAGGTATTGAAGTCGTGACAGGTGTCATGGAGCGTGAGGCTTGGGAGTTAAATAAAGTATTTATGACTTGTCAGACTAAGAGACGTCCGTATGTGATTTTAAAATGGGCACAAAGCGAGGATGGTTTTATTGACTGTTTACGCTCGGATGTATCAGAACCTGTAGCGGTATTGTCTTCTTTGGATACTTCACGTTTGGTTCATAAATTGCGTTCGGAGGTTTCAGCTATTATGGTAGGAACTCGTACGGCATTGTTGGATAATCCTTCCTTGAATGTACGGTGTTGGTATGGAAAATCTCCTGTGCGAGTGGTTTTGGATAGGCGGTTAATTATTCCGGATAATTTCCATTTATATGATGGTTCGGTACGTACGTTGGTATTTACGGAAAAAGAACGTGAGAATAGAGAAAATGTGGAATATATTAAAATAGATTTTTCAGAATCGGTAATAACGCAAGTGCTAGAGCAATTGTTCTTGCGAAAGCTAGACTCTTTATTGGTAGAGGGTGGCGCAGGTTTATTGGAATCATTTATAAAAGAAAATGTATGGGATGAAGCGAGGGTGGAGATTGCTCCTGTTTGTTTGATGCAGGGTGTTCGAGCTCCGCAAATGGAGAAAGGCATTGTTGAGACAAATGGACAACATTTGATTTTGAATATAAAGAACGATGTGGATATTTAAACTTCATGTAATCAACTAAAATATTATAAATATTGGCCTGTATTAGGTTGGAAGCGAAAAATGTTTCTACTTTTGTGCCTTTATATGCGACAAATTTATGTTTTTAATGAAAAATAAATTAGGAATATTTATAACAGCGTGTTTGACGTTGGTGTTATCTTCTTGTTTAAAATCAGACGAGATAACAGAAATGGAATTGATGAAAAACTGTCAGATAACCTCATTTAGTTTAAGTCATGATTCTATTCCGGGATTGGATACGGTGAAGTTTACAATTGATCAATTAACCGGACGTATCTTTAATATAGATTCATTGCCTTATGGAACGAAGGTGGAAAAGGTTATTTGCAAAATAAAGACTCCTGCCATGGGTGGTATAGAGGCTAGCCCTAGTGCATATCATGATTCAACTTATTATTTGAGCAGCTTATCGGATTCGATAAACTTTTCCGCTCCTGTAAAATTCGTGGTTCATACATATGATCAATTGACGACGAAAGTATATATGGCACAAGTGAATATACATCAAGTGCAACCAGATTCTATGGCATGGAGCAAATATGCGGATCCTATGTTGAATGTAAACATCAAAGAGCAAAAGGTTATAGCGTTGGAATATGAAGGATCTGCAAGTTACTTTATGTATGTGAAATCGGCAGAGGCAAATAAGCCTTATCAATTGTATTACGCTACCGCTGCTACTCCTAAGGATTGGCGAGCTCTTTCTTTGTCCGGATTGCCGACAGATAGTTTGTTGCTTGCTCAAATAACACAATATAACAAGGTGTTGTATGTCCCGGCTTTGTCTGGCGCATTGTATAAGTCTGCGGATGGTATGGCTTGGGAGAAGGTGGAAAAGGCTCCGTTTGTTAAATCTTTGTTGGGATGTATATCTCAAGGAATGAGACAAGCTTCTGCTTTGGCGACTGTGATAGAAAAAGATGGCAATCTGTTATTTTCCGCGATGAATGAGTCCGGAGAATGGACAGAGGGACAAGTGCTTCCTAAAGAATTCCCGATAAAGGGGTATGGCAATGTTCAATATGATGTAATGTATCAGGAATATTTAATGATCGCAGGAGGACGGACAACGGACGGACAAGTTGTAAATACAACATGGTCTACTGTTGATGGTTTGTCTTGGGTGTTGATGGCTTCAGGAAATTCTAATTTCTCGAGTCGTGAGGGTGCGATGTTAACTTCTTATGATGATCAGTTTTTCTTGATAGGTGGTATGGATGCGTCAAACAAGGCACAGAAAGATATCTATCGTTCAAAAGACCATGGCATTACTTGGGCATTGGTTGATACGATGATGTTTTTGCCGAATGATTTTGAAGCTAGAGCTTTCTCTTCTATTGCGGTGGATAAGGAAAATTATGTGAATCTTTTCGGAGGAAAATCTAGCGCTAACGCTAACGACTTGAATCAATTGTGGCGAGGTCGTATTAATCGATTGATCCCGAAAGAATAGCGCTTTGTGGATAATAAAAATCCGCGCTATTTTATTATTATCTGTTATATGGAAATTCCTGATATATTGCAGAACCTATAACAATGCGAGAAATATAAGTGAATATTAGAAAGATAAAAATGTCGTTAATTGAGAAAATAGACAAGAATCGCTTACCACAGCATGTGGCGATTATTATGGATGGAAACGGACGTTGGGCGAAAGCTCAAGGTAAAGATCGTAGTTTCGGTCATCAAGAAGGTGTCGTTTCGGTTCGTAAGATAATGGATGCGGTCACTCAACTAGGATTGAAATATCTGACGTTGTACACTTTCTCTACAGAGAATTGGAATCGTCCGGAGGAAGAGGTTCAGGCATTGATGAGCCTGTTGGTTTCTGCAATTCATCGCGAGACTCCGGATATGATGAAGAAGAATGTTCGTCTTACCGCTATTGGTGATCTCTCTCGCTTACGTCAGGATGCATATGATACATTACAAGAATGCGTTCAAATGACGTCGGCTAATACGGGAACAACACTTGTCTTGGCGCTTAGTTATTCATCTCGTTGGGAGATAACGGCTGCGATGAGAAAGATAGCGCAGGAGGTTTTAGAGAAGAAAATAACACCAAATGATATTACTGAGGTTGTGATCTCTGATCACTTGACGACAAGACATATCCCGGATCCTGATCTTTTGATTCGTACAGGAGGAGAAAAGCGTGTTAGTAACTTTTTGTTATGGCAGTTATCATATGCGGAATTCTATTTTACGGATGTGTTTTGGCCTGATTTTAGAGAGGAAGAATTGTATGAAGCTATATTGTATTACCAGCAGCGGGAGCGTCGTTTTGGTAAGACAAGTGAGCAATTAATCTTATAAACAATAGCTGTTGATTATGTACAAAAGAATAGTGCTGTTTTTTATTTGCTTGGGGTTCGTGTGTGGTGCGTTTGCTCAAGGAAAAGACACTACCAAGGTTGAGAAGGCGGCAGAAGTGCCGGTTATTTCGTATTCGTTAGCTCCGAAGAAATATAAGATAGCGGATATAAAGATTACGGGTATAAAAAATTATGACGATTTTGTGCTGATCGGCTTTTCGGGCTTGTCGGTAGGAGATGAGATTACCGTTCCAGGAGATGAGGTGACAACGGCCGTTAAACGCTTTTGGAAGCATGGCTTATTCTCTGATGTGAAGATTGTGGCTTCGAAAGTGGAGGACGATCAGATTTGGTTGGAGATCCAGTTGAAGCAGCGTCCTCGTATCTCTCAAGTTAATTATCACGGAATCAAAAAAGGGGAACGTGAAGATTTGGAAGCTAAGTTAGGTTTGAAAAAGGGCTTTCAAGTTACTCCAAACGTGATGGATCGTGCAAAAATCGTGATTCAAAAATTCTTTGATGGTAAGGGTTTTAAGAATGTTGACGTCGTGATTGAGCAAAAAGATGATCCAGCTCATGAGGGTGAGGTGATTGTTGACATTAATATTGATAAGAATGAGAAGACCAAGATTCATCGTATTTATTTTGAAGGAAACGAGCAATTAACTGCTCGAGAGTTGAAAAAAGCGATGAAAAAGACAAATGAGAAATTCAGTATTCCAAATGACTGGAAGACTAGTATCATGGAGATGTTCAGTACGAAAAAGTTCACTACTGAAGAGTATGAGAAAGATAAGAAAAACATAATTACCAAATACAACGAGCACGGTTATCGTGATGCGGTATTGCTTTCTGATAGTGTCGTGAATTACACGGATAAGAAGGTTGATATCTTTTTGAAGGTGGAAGAGGGGCAAAAGTATTATTTGAAAGATATACGTTTTGTCGGTAATACGCAGTATTCTACAGACTATTTGATGGCTGTTTTAGGTATGAAGCCGGGTGAGGTTTATAACCAAAAGAAATTGAATGAGCGTTTGACAACGGATGAGGATGCTGTTTCGAATGTATACTTTAATAATGGTTATTTGTTCTTTAATGCCGATCCTGTTGAGGTGGATGTCGCTAATGATTCTATATCATTGGAAATTCGTATTCAAGAAGGACCTCAGGCGACAATTAATCGTATTATTATTAAAGGTAATGATCGCTTGTATGAAGATATTGTCCGTCGTGAGTTGCGTACGAAACCTGGTATGTTATTTAGTCGTGAAGATTTGGTACGTTCTGTGCGTGAGTTGGCTCAGATGGGACATTTTGATCCTGAGAATATGAATCCTGTTCCACTTCCAGATCCGGAAAATGGAACGGTAGATATTGAATATAACTTAGTCTCAAAGGCTAATGACCAGATTGAGTTCTCTGCGGGTTGGGGGCAAACAGGTGTGATTGGTAAGTTGAGCTTGAAGTTTACGAACTTCTCAATGAAAAACTTCTTGAATCCGAAAACATACAAGGGTATTATTCCTCAAGGTGAGGGACAGACGTTGACATTGAGTGGACAGACCAACGGACGTTACTATCAAGCGTATAGTATTTCATTCATGGATCCATGGTTCGGTGGTAAGCGCCCGAATACATTGTCTGTGAGCGCTTATTTCTCAAGACAAACAGATATCAGTGACCGTTATTATAGCAAAAGCATTGGATTTAATAATCCGTTTATGTATGGCGGTGGTTATGGCAACGGATATTATAATGATAGCTATGAGTTGGCTTTCGATCCAGATAAGTCTATCATGATGTTTGGCTTGTCTGCTGGTTATGGTAAACGTTTGAATTGGCCGGATGACTATTTCCAATTTATGGCAACATTGAACTATCAGTTATATATGATGCATGATTGGGATTATTTCTTGGTTCGAAATGGAAACTGTCATAATATTAATCTCGAGTTGATGCTGCAACGAAATTCTATTGATAACCCGTTATACACTCGTCGTGGTTCTCAATTCATGTTATCGGTAGCGGCGACACCTCCTTATTCATTGTTCGACAAGAAAGATTATGCTTCAATGGGTAGCGATGATCCAAATAAATATAAGTTTATCGAATACCATAAGTGGAAGTTCAAAGCGAAAATCTTTACTCCGTTAGCGCCGTTGACCGTAAAGCGTACGCCGGTATTAATGGCTCGTGTGGAATATGGTTTCTTAGGCTCTTACAATAAGAATAAGAGATCTCCGTTTGAGACATTCTATATGGGTGGTGATGGTATGAGTGGTTACTCAAGTACGTATGCTCAGGAGACAATCGGCTTGAGAGGTTATGAAAATGGTAGTATTGCGGGTAATGGAGGTTATAACTCTTATGGTTATGCTTATTCTCGTTTAGCGATGGAGTTACGCTATCCGTTCTTGTTAGAGCCATCATCAACAATTTATGGATTAGTCTTTGTTGAGGCAGGTAACGCTTGGAGAGATTTGAAAGACTTTAACCCGTTCCAGTTGAAACGTTCTGCCGGTGTCGGTGTTCGTATTTTCTTGCCTATGATTGGTTTGATGGGTCTTGACTGGGCTTATGGTTTTGATGCTCCAAATTATGGTAATAGTGGTAAGAGAAGTGGTAGTAACTTACACTTCATTATTGGACAAGAGTTTTAATAATTGGTTGGATTCCCCAATCGGATAATAATGGAGGGCATATTTCGCTAAATCTCGATATATAGAGAGAGCGAGATATGCCCTCTCTACGTTTAAATAAATACTTTTAACTTATATTGAGATGTGATCTCTAAAGCCTCTGTTATATTTGCAGTTGATATAAAATAAAACAACTATAAATACAGGTCGTATGAAAAGAATTATCACTTTAAGTTGCTTTATGCTACTTTTTTCGTTAGTTGGAATGGCGCAAAAGTTCGCTTTAATCGATATGGAATATATTTTGAAAAATATACCTGCCTACGAAATGACAAACGAGCAGTTGGGTGAAGTGTCAAAGAAATGGCAAGGAGAGGTCGAAGCCATTCAGTTGGAAGCTCAGAATATGTACAAGAAATATCAAGCTAATTTAGCTTCATTATCTCCTGAAGCCAAGACAAAACAGGAGGAAGAGATCGTGAAGAAGGAACAAGAAGCGAGGGAGCTTAAACGTAAGTATTTCGGACCGGAAGGAGAGTTGTATAAGAAACGTGAAAGCATGATGAAACCGATACAAGATGAGATCTATGCAGCGGTCAAAGAGATAGCTGAAAATCAAGGTTTCCAGATCGTTTGGGATCGTGCTTCAGCAATGAGTGTTATATTTGCTTCACCGAGTATTGATATCAGTAATGAAGTCCTTATAAAATTAGGATATTCAAAATAAATGCTTACATTTGTGGGCTTTATGAAATAAGGTCAAATTAGATTAATAACAAAGTAATTATATCGTAAAAATGAAGAAACTTATTGTTTTATTGTTGATGATTCTCCCGTTAGGAGCTTTCGCACAAGAGGTTAAAATTGCATTTGTAAAAACACAGGAGGTCTTTATGGCTATGCCGGAAGTATCTGCGATGGAGAAACAAATGGCAGACTTGAATGAGAAGTACAAAGTGGAATTGAAGCAAATGCAAGATGAATATCAGAAAAAGTATTCCGATTTCGTTGCTCAACAGGATTCATTGACAGAAAATATCAAGTTGAGAAGAATGCAAGAGATTCAGGATATCCAAGGTCGTATGGATAACTTCGTACAGGTTGCTCAACAAGATGTACAAAAGAAACAACAAGAATTGTTACAACCGATTCAACAAAAATTGCACGACGCAATTCAAAAAGTAGGCGCAGAAAAGGGTTATACTTACATTGTAGATCCGGCAGCTTTGCTTTATACAGGTAACAACGCAATTGATGCGACACAGTTCGTTCGTACGAAATTGGGATTGTAATTCATTAGAAAATTATTCTTTTATGTATAAAAAAGGGTGTTTTCCGAAAGGATTGCACCCTCTCTTCTTTATGCAAGAAAGGTTTCACTATGTTTGATCAAACATTTGGTCCGATAGGGATCTTTGATTCCGGTTATGGTGGCTTGACTATTTTTGACAAGATCCATCACTTGATGCCTGAATATGATTATATTTATTTAGGTGATAATGCTCGTGCTCCTTATGGAACACGTTCGTTTGAGGTCGTTTATCAATTTACACGTCAAGCGGTCTCTCATTTATTTGCGGAAGGATGTCAATTGGTGATTCTTGCTTGTAATACAGCTTCTGCGAAAGCGCTGCGGACTATACAGCAGAAAGATTTACCGGGCTGGGATTCTTCTCGGCGTGTTTTGGGGGTGATTCGACCTACGGTTGAATTAGTGGATGCTATAAGCCATAGCAAACATGTAGGCGTATTGGGTACAAGTGGTACAATAAGTTCTAATTCGTATACCATAGAAATAGGTAAGATGTTCCCGAATATTAAGGTTACCGGTGAGGCTTGTCCAATGTGGGTACCATTAGTTGAAAATAATGAGTTTCGTTCACCAGGAGCGGACTATTTTGTCAAAAAGCATATTGATCATATTCTTTCTGAGGATCCATTGATAGATACCTTGATATTAGGTTGTACACATTATCCTTTATTGATGGAGAAGATTCGGACTTTTTTACCAAATGGTATTACGCTATTTGCTCAAGGTGAATATGTGGCGGAAAGTTTGCGAGACTATCTGTTTCGTCATCCGGAAATGGATCGGAAGTTGACAAGGAAAGGGACATGCCGTTTTTTGACAACGGAGTCTGCCGATAAGTTTTCGGAAGCGGCATCTATATTTTTAAATACTCCTATTTCGGTGTCGCAAATTATTTTGTAGTCAAATTATAGAACTTCGCTTATAAAGATTGTATTTGTGATCATATACGTATATAGGCGTTGGCGAAAGTCTCTTTATTGACCATTATGAATATGGCATGAAGAGACTTCCTCGGAATGAAATACTATGAAAGAAGAGGGGCTACTTCGATGACTCCTATTTTTGTTATCGTATTTCCTTACCAAAAGGAGCTAGAGCCAAAAGAGATAATTTAAAATGTTGCATTCCAAAAGGAAATCCGATAATTGTTACACAAAGGATTACGCCAAAAAATAGATGTGTTAAGCAAATCCAAATACCCCCGCAAAATATCCAAAGGACATTCATGAAAAGCGAAAGGCATCCCGTAGGGGTGTCATTTTCTGTGATTTCTCTACCAAAGGGGAATAAAGCTACTGCCGCAAGTTTTAGGGTTTGCATTCCAAAAGGGATGCCAATAATTGTTAGCATGAGTATCACACTAGCTATAAGATATTCAATGCAGATGGCGAATCCACCACAAAGAAGCCATAAAAGATTACCTATAAGTCTCATTTTTCTAATTTTAGATTGTTCGTGTTGTCAATAGCGCTTGTATCGTTTTTTATGAGCATAACATGCGCTTTGTGTAAACTGTCCATTTCCGCTAAAATTTGTTGCTTAACGAGTATGAAGCTATCTCTATATGCCGGCTGTACCGGTTTAGATGGTGGTGCGTCCATCTTTAGTGGATCTATAGGAGTGCCATTTTTATAAACAGTAAGCATTCGAAGAAATGCACCTTTTACACTTTGAGGTTTGGTTGTA
>CAUWMZ010000019.1:0-38181 GCA_963560035.1 uncultured Parabacteroides sp. | reverse complement strand
CCACAAAGATAAGTCAAAGAACGCTTTAATCAATTATTCGATATAAACTCTAATGCTGAAAACTTTAACTTCGGAGTAGAGGGCTTGAAATATTGGGATTTAGGTTCTGGCTCATATTTGACAGATGGTAAGGCAAATATGGGATCTAGCAAAAATATAACAGAACGTCTGTTCGCATTGTATGTCCGCGCTAATTATTCTTATAATGATAAGTATATGGTGACGGCCACATTACGTCATGAAGGTTCTTCTAAATTTGCCGCTGATAATCGTTGGGGTAATTTTTGGGCATTGTCTGGAGGTTGGCGTATCTCAAACGAAAATTTCTTGAAAGATGTTCGTTGGATCGATGATTTAAAGATCCGTTTTGGCTATGGTGTGACAGGTAATAATGACTTTGATGCTTCTTATATGGCCAATACGTTAAGCCGTGACAAGTATTGGGTGTTGCCCAATGGCTCATGGGCTTATACTTATGGACCTACATCAAATGTCAATCCTTATTTAGGATGGGAGGAGAAGAAAGAGTGGAACATCGGTGTCGATTATACTTTCTTCGGAAACCGCTTATATGGAAAATTTGATTATTATCGTCGTAAGATCGATGGTATGATTTATGAGGTGAATGTTCCTCAACCGCCTTATCCAACAGGAAAGCAATGGCAGAATATCGGAGAGATGGAAAGTAAGGGTTGGGAGTTTGAAGTTGGAGGAGATATCATCCGCACTAAAGATTTCACGTGGACTTCTAATTTGAATTTAAGCCATAATTCCGGAAAGGTTCTTTCTATGTGGGGCGATGGAACCTATATGAATGGTAATGCCATGGACCAACCGGGTTGGCCTGGAGATGCATCTCGTATAGAAGATGGTGCGGAGATTGGAGCTTATTACATTTGGAAGTTCGCCGGATTTGATGAGGATGGAAAGTTCTTATTGTATAATAAAGAAGGAGAGGTGATTCCAGCGGATCAAAAGACGGATAATGACAAGCAATATATTGGAAATTATTTGCCAAAAGTGATGTTGGGATGGAATAATACATTCACTTATAAGAACTTTGATTTAGGTATCAATATGCGTAGTTGGATTGGTTTTGATGTCTATAATACATTCCCGATGTATTTAGGTATTCAAGGACAGAGTGGAGCCGGACAATGGAATTTGTGGAAGCCTGCTGTGGATGATCCGAAATACAATAAGATTAGAGGTGTAAAACAATTGTGTGATTATTTCTTGGAAGATGGATCTTTCTTGAAGATTGATGCTATTACGTTGGGTTACACATTACCAATGAAGAAATACACGAAGTGGGTTGATCATTTACGTGTTTATGCTACAGTTGGTAATGTGGGGACAATTACGGGCTATAGTGGATATAATCCGGAAGTAAATATCACCGGTTGGGAAGGTGGTGTGGACAAGGTTTGGAATTGTGATCCAATCGTTCGTACATATACTTTAGGTATTCAGGTATCATTCTAAAAACTACGCAAAATGAAAAAGAATAAGTTTATAAATTTAATAATGGCAGGTGTTTCCTGCTTATTGTTCGGAACTTCATGTGACCTTGATCCGACATTTTATTCACAGGTCGTTCCTGACACATATTATACGAATGCAGATGCTATATGGTCGCGATTCAATCGCCCTTTTACGCACTGGCGTTGGTGGATCGCTCATAATGATAGTCGTATTCGTTTGACTGAGCTAGGAACAGATGAGATGTGTGTGCCCACAAGAGGTAACGACTGGTTTGATGGGGCTTTATATCAAAATATGCACCATCATCATTTCACGGATGACTTGAATGCCGTGAAGGATGGTTGGGATTTGACAACAATGGGTGTAGCTCAGTCTTGGAGCGCATTAGAGGATTTGGAGGATATTGATTTTACTTCTGTAGGTTTGACAGAAGAGGATCGCTCTTCTATGGTGAATCAGTTAAATGTATTAGCGGCGTCTTTCTATTTAGATGGTTTGGATCTATTTGGTGGAATGCCATTGTATACTTCTACTAAAGAGGATGTGAAAGGCCGATCAACGGATGTGGAGACATTTAATTTTATTGATTCATTATTGAATGTGGCTATGCCTAATTTGCCTGTGAAAAACACTTTGGGAGAAGCTGAGAGTAATATTATCCATCAAGCGGTGGCTGCGGCATTGAAAATGCGTCTTTATTTTAATGCGGAATCATATATAGGCAAACCTATGTATGAAGAAACAGCGAAACTGTGTCAAGATATTATTGACGGTAAATATGGTAAATATGCTTTAGCTAAGAATTTCACGGAGATGTTTGGCTGGGGTAATGAGACTTGTCCGGAGGTTATATGGACTGTTCCTAGTGAAAATGCGAAAGGAGAGACTGATGGTGGATTGACAGCCTTTACATTGCCTTATAATTTTAAGGATTTCTTGGGCGGTTTGCAAGATGCGAAAGGAAACAATGGTTTATGTTTGTGTCCAAGTCGTGATCCGGAAGGCAATCTTTATCAATTCAATGTGGGTAATCCTTATGAGACTTTTAATGATAAGGATATTCGTAAGCAAGAATATGTATATGAGGGAGCCAAGAAATATCGTGGTATGTTCATTGTTGGTAAACTACAAAATCCGGATTTCCCATCATATAAATGTTTGGGCTCTAGAGAATATGCGGGAAAAGTATTAACAGTTGTAGATCAAGTCGCTCATTTGAGTCAAGTTGGTTTAAAGTATAATTCTGCTAAAGAGCTTACTTCTACGATTGCGGATGCGGAAGAAAATTCAGGTGTACGTGTCATCAAGTTTAGTCCGTTGCCTAATCAAGATGAGTATAAGGAGCGCTATAATCCTGATTGTCCTGTGATTCGTTTAGCTGAGGTTTATTACACATTAGCCGAATGTAAGATGAGGCTAGGTGATAAACAGGGAGCGGCTGATATTATCAATTCTATTCGTAAGCGAAACTTTGAGGATGGAAATGATCCAAATCCTGTAACATCAACTAATCTAGATAAATATAGAATGTTAAAAGAGTGGATGCAAGAGTTCTTGCGTGAAGGTCGTCGTCGTACGGATTTGATCCGTTGGGATGCTTATGTGACAGAGGATTGGTGGGATCATAAAGCTACAAATAATGAGAATTATAATCGTTATCCGATTCATTATTCAAATTTGAGCGCTAATCCATTGCTAAAGCAAAATCCGGGTTATTAATGAAAGCGAAAGGAAGGTCTAATTCGCTCAGTAGGGGCAAACAAGAGATCTTTCTGTAAGATAGAAGGCCATATAAATATCTGTAAAGGAGATTTATATGGCCTCTTTAATTTAATCAGTTGGTCTGATAAAATTAATGATTCTGAAATTAAAAGGATAGGAAATGAATATTCATTGGAAACAGCTCCTGTTTTGGACCTTGTTGGCTGTTGTGATCTTTTATTATTTATTACTCTTCGGTGTATTTGTTTTTGTGAATCAGGAAGAGATGCAGCTGTTTATTCCTGCATGGTGGTCTATACGTGACGATTTGTTGTTGCCGGGGGGATTTTGTGAGGTCGTAGGTCAATGGCTTATCCAATATTATCGACAACCGATGTCGGCGTTAGTTACTCATACTACTTTGCTAGTGAGTTGTGGATGGTTTGTTTGTCATTTCTTAAGGAAATTCTCGGAAGAAAGATATATGAGATTCTTATCCCTTGTGCCTGTTGTTTATTTATTAAAAATGATTGTGTTAGGGGACTTCTTGATTGACGGCCTTTTGGGGGCCTTTTTATTGTTAGGCGCTTTATGCTTTTTACCCCAATCTCATAAGTCAATATTTTGGGCAGGATATGGTCTATGTATGGTAGTGTCGCTCTTTTTCTTGGCGGGTCTTCTTTCTGTTTATTATGCGCTTTTATATGTCCTGTTTAGTTTTTTCTTTTATTCTAAGAATCAAGGATTAGCGTCATTGCCTTGTGGTATTGTCGCAATATTTATATGTCTATACAGCGATCAATTAGGAGTGCCGGTTCCTTTATGTGAGGGTTGGAGGCCTGAAGAATATTTGGAGGTTCAGCGACTACCCTTGGCGTATAGTTATCATGTTTGGGGTATATTGGCTGGCATGTTAATAGTGATAGGTCTATTTTCTTTTATCTTTCAAAAAATGGGAAGGAATCAAAGAATGAGGCGTTGCGTTTTGGGTGTCGCGTTTTTGTTCGCTATAGGAGTGATAGCTGTTATAGGTAGACCGGAAAGGTGGCAAATGAGACGTATTATGCATGAAGAATTAGCTTTTTTAGCGAACAAGCACCAATGGAAGGCGATAATTGATAAGTGTAAAGGAAAGGCGATACCAGATTATGTGACTTTAAATTATTTAAATATGGCTCTTTCTAAAGAGGGCCTTTTGGCAGATCAAGCGTTTTGTTTTGATCAGCAGGGAGTAAAAGGGCTTTGCGCCGATTGGGATCACACCTTTTATATGGATCGCTTGTTGAGTGATTTGCATTATTATATAGGTGATTTATCTTTTTCCGAAAGTTATGCGATGGATGGATTTACACAGGCTAAGAGACAGGGTAGTAGTAGGATGATGAGGAGAATGGTTCAGCTTTCTTTACTGAAAGGGGAAGTGCGTTTGGCGAGAAAATACATGAATTTATTAGCGTTAATGCCATATGAGCAAGCATGGGTCGCGGATTATCAACAATGCTTGGAGCATCCTGAGCGAATGAAGGAAATGCCGGATCTTAAAAATAAGGTGTGGTTAAAGGAAAGGACGGATGATCCACTGGCCCTATCTGTCTCATTGGATTCGTTGTGGACAAGTTATACTTATGCGGAAAATAAAGTGGCATGGGAATATGCCGGATGTTATTATCTGCTTAATAAGGATTTATCGTCTTTCAGACATTTTTTGATGCGTGAGCCATTGTTGAAGCCATCTGTTTTGCCTATACATTTTCAAGAGGCACTGTTGTTGCGAGAAGAGGGGAAAGCTTCTGGTTTATTTGAAGATGTAGATGCGACATTAGCTGAGCGCTATCAATCATTTCAAACAGCGATGAAAACATTGGGCCGGTCTGATATGGTTTCTATGTATAAGCGCTATGGAAATACCTATTGGTTTTACTATTATTTTAAAGTTATAAAATAAGAGATGAGACAGTTGTTCGTTCTTTTGCTATCAGTATGTTTTAGTGGAATATTTATAGCGTGTAATCCTCGGATACCAGCCGTGGCTGAACCGGGAGAGATTGAGCTTTTCCCTGATTATAGGGGGGTGACGATTCCTGCAAATATAGCTCCTCTCAATTTTAAAATAGTTAATGAACAGTATGATGGGATAATTCGGTTGAAAACTTGTGAAAATGAATTCGTCATTACAGCGGATAAGGGAGTTATCAACATCCCGTTAAAAGTATGGCGAATGTTAATTCGAGAGGCTGTAGGAGAACAGATAGATGTGACTGTCTATTATAGTGAGGATAAAAATCGCTGGAAAAGAATGGATTTTCCTATTTACATCTCGTCTGATACAATTGACGGTTATTTAACGTATCGACGTATTTTCCCTGGTTATCGGATGTGGAATGAGATGGGTATTTATCAACGAAATGTTGAAAACTTTGTTGAAAAGACAATAATAGATAATCGTTCAACTAATAATAGCTGTATGAATTGCCATTCTTTTTGTGATCGGCAGGGAGAGCGATTCTTGTTTCATCAACGAGGGGCACATGGTGGAACTTATTTAGTGGATCATCAGCAGGTGACAAAGATCGCATTAGAGAGTAATGGTCAACCTGTCTCGTTTGTCTATCCCTATTGGCATCCATCAGGGCGTTATGTGGCTTTCTCAACAAACGAGACACATCAAGATTTTCATCTTGTGGATAAAAACAGGATAGAGGTGTATGATGTAAAGTCTGACATTCTGATTTATGATACGCAATTGAAGTGCGCATATAGTTCTCCACTATTGGCTTCTTCAAGTTTTGAGACTTATCCAACCTTTACGCCTGATGGTAAGTCGCTATTATTTTGTTCTGCCGATTCTGTTTCTATGCCGGAAGAGTATAAAAAGGTACGCTATCATATATTGCGTATTGCTTTTGATCCGGAGCATGGAGCGTTGGGGACGCACGTAGATACTTTATATAATGCGCGAGAGATGCATCGAAGCGCGATATTTCCAAGAGTCTCACCTGATGGAAAGCGATTATTATATACAGTGTCGGATTATGGAAGTTTCTCGATCTGGCATAAAGATGCAGATTTGTACATGATGGATCTTCAAACGGGAACGATAGATTCATTATTGAATGTCAACAGTCAAGATGTGGAAAGTTATCACTCATGGAGCGCTAATAGTCGATGGTTCGTTTTTTCCAGCCGTCGAGAGGATGGTCTTTTTACACGTCCTTATATAACACATGTAGATGAGCGGGGAAAATGTTCGAAACCTTTTTTGTTGCCCCAGGAGATACCGGATTATTATGGTCATTCACTTTTCTCTTTTAATATTCCGGAACTTTCAAGCACTCCTGCTCTTGTCACAAAAGATAGATTGATAAAAGCGTCAAGAGAAGAAGACGTTATGCTTATAAAAGGGATAAGAGGTCTCTAATTTTTCAATTCATAGTACTGAGGTTATTTATAAAAATTGTATTTTTGCGCTAAAATCAAAACGATGCGAAAAGTTCATTTGATCTCTGTAACCGAGCCTTTGGTTTTGGATCTAGCCCTGGCACTTCGAGAAAAAGGATATGAGGTAAGCGCTTCTGGATATGGCCTGACCGAAGAGATGATAGGAGTACTTCATAATGTGGGTTGTACCTGTTATGGTGATGGCTGGTTTCCGGAGAAGTTAACGAAAGATATTCATTCGGTGGTTTTAGGTGCGCAAGTAAAGCAAGATAATCCGGAATTATTGTGTGCGAAGGAATTAGGAGTGTTGATACAATCTATTCCTGAATTCATATTTCAGCGAACTCGTTCGAAAACACGAGTAGTCGTGGCTGGAAGTCGTGGAAAAAAAACGATTATCTCCATGATCGTTTGTGCATTACGCAAGCAGAAGTTCGCTTTTGACTATGCATTGACAAGTAAGGTAGATACATTGCCTAATCGTGTTCATTTGAGCTATGAGGCTCGTATCGCGTTAATAGAGGGAGATGATCATATCACTTCTGCGTTAGATAAGCGTTGTCAGCTGGAGTTTTATCGTCCTCATATTGCTATATTGACGAATCTATCATGGTCTGTCGAGACGGATCATGATACGCCAGAGTCTTATTTATCTACTTATCAAGTGTTTTCTACATCCATAGAACGTGAGGGAAAGTTGATCTACTATGGGGGGGATTCTGCGGTAAACCAATTAGCTAAGGAGGTGCGTAGTGATATTACGGCTATTCCATACGAGTGTCATCCGATAGTGGAAAAAGATGGACAAACGTTTTTGCATACGCGTTATGGTGATTATCCGGTACATATCCCTAATAGATATTTTCTTATTAATTTGAATGCGGCGCGTTTGGCGTGTCGTCAATTAGGCGTTAAAGACGCGGATTTTTATCAAGCATTGTCTGATTATAGTTTATCTTTGTCTGTATGATAGTAGCAAGACAAAAAAGAAAAGAGAATATAGCTGAATATTTGCTATATATGTGGCAAGTAGAGGATTTGATCCGTGCTAATAATTTTGATATTGAGTCGATAAAGCGTACCGTGATCGCTCATTATGATCAGCCTGAGGATGTAAAAAAGGAGATTACTCAATGGTATGAGGAACTGATCGAGATGATGCGCAGTGAGGGTGTTAAGGAGAGAGGTCATATTCAGTTGAATAAGAATGTGATCATTACGTTGACAGATTTGCATCTTCGCTTGTTGAAATCTCCAAAAGAGATGGTTTATGGGGCGGCTTATTATAAGACGCTTCCTTACATTGTGCAGTTGAGGGCTAAATCCGGAGGTGAGGATTTGCCGGAATTGGAGACTTGCTTCTCTGCTGTTTATGGATATTTGATTTTGCGTATGCAGGGAAAAGAAGTGAGTGCTGAAACTTTGGAAGGAATCAAGCAAATAAGTTCATTTTTAGCGTTGCTCGCCGAGAAATATCGAGAAGATATGAGAGGGGAACTAAAGCTAGAGGAGTGATAATATAGTAGAGAAATGAAGACTGTTTTGGTAACTGGAGCGAATGGCCAATTGGGAAATTCGATTCGTGTTCGTATCAACCGTTATCCTAATTATAAGTTTTTATTTACAGATTTGGATGCCTTGGATATTTGTGACAATGAGGCTGTAGGTAAATTTGTTGTGGACAATGAAGTGCGCTATATCTTGAATTGTGCCGCTTATACAGCGGTTGATAAGGCGGAAGAGAATGAGGCATTGTGCGCCCATGTCAATTGTGATGCGGTGTTAAACTTAGCGGAAGCGGCTTCTTCTGTGGGTGCGAAGGTGATACATGTCTCTACGGATTATGTTTTTGACGGAACACATTGTTCTCCTTATGTGGAAGAAGATATGCCTTGTCCGGTCTCTGTTTATGGTCGGACTAAGTTGGCGGGAGAACGGGCGCTACTTGATCGTTGTCCCGGTGCGGTGATAGTGCGTACTGCTTGGCTATATTCAGAATATGGCAACAATTTTATGAAGACAATGCTTCGTTTAGCGAATGAACGTAATGAGTTGCGTGTCGTTTTTGATCAAGTAGGCACACCTACTTATGCGGGAGATTTAGCGGTAGCCATGCTTTCTATATTAGAACAGCTTGAGGCCGGTCGTTCTGTTTCGGGTATTTATCATTTTACGAATGAGGGCGTTTGTAGTTGGTATGATTTTGCGGTAACTATTTTGCGCATGGCGGGGAAAAGAACACGTGTCTTTCCTATTGAAAGTAAAGATTATCCAACATTGGCGGTTCGTCCGCATTATAGCGTGTTAAATAAAAAGAAGATAAAAGATACATTTGGATTGACTATTCCTCATTGGGAGGATAGTTTGGCTGTTTGTATGCGAAATATAGTAGATAATAATATTTAGAATAGAAAAGAGAATGGGTCAATATACAGGAGAGATAGAGAGGAGAAGAACATTTGCGATCATCAGTCACCCGGATGCGGGTAAAACTACATTGACTGAGAAATTGTTGCTTTTTGGAGGTGCTATTCATGTTGCCGGTGCTGTTAAATCTAATAAGATTAAGAAGACCGCGACTTCAGATTGGATGGAGATAGAGAAGCAACGTGGTATATCGGTCGCTACTTCAGTTATGGCGTTTGATTATTCTGGTCATAAGATCAATATCTTGGATACGCCGGGTCACCAAGATTTTGCGGAAGATACATTCCGAACCTTGACTGCTGTGGATAGTGTTATTATTGTAATTGATATAGCAAAAGGTGTAGAGGCGCAAACTCGAAAGTTGATGGAAGTTTGTCGTATGCGTAAAACTCCCGTAATCGTATTTGTCAACAAGATGGAC
This sequence comes from uncultured Parabacteroides sp., assembly GCA_963560035.1. GTDB lineage: Bacteria > Bacteroidota > Bacteroidia > Bacteroidales > Tannerellaceae > Parabacteroides. The sequence goes on along the minus strand of CAUWMZ010000019.1, from coordinate 28,709 downwards.
CGAGACGGTAAGGATCCGTTTGATCTGTTGGATGAGATAGAGGATGAGTTACATATTAAGGTCCGTCCTTTGAGTTGGCCGATTGATATGGGACAGCGTTTCCGCGGTGTGTATAATATTTTTGAGCAAAAGTTGAATTTGTATACGCCGAGTAAGCAGTATGTGACAGAAAATATCGAGTTTAAAGATATTAATAGTCCTGAGTTAGAAAATTATATTGATCCTTCGCAGGCGACAAAATTGAGAGAAGACATCGAGCTAATAGAGGGTGTATATCCTGAGTTTGATGTAAATACATATTTAAGTGGTGATATCGCACCGGTTTTCTTTGGTTCTGCTTTGAATAATTTTGGTGTAAAGGAATTGTTAGATTGCTTTATTCGAATCGCTCCTTCACCACGTCCTATTCAAGCTGTAGAGCGAGTGGTTGATCCGAACGAGGATAATTTTACAGGATTTGTGTTTAAGATTCATGCGAATATGGATCCGAATCACCGTAGTTGCATCGCTTTCGTAAAGATCTGTTCTGGACGTTTTGAGCGTAATGCGAACTATAAGCATGTGCGTTTTGGTAAAATGATGCGATTTAGTAGTCCTACGGCTTTTATGGCTCAGAAGAAAGAGGTCGTGGATGAGGCTTTTGCCGGTGATATTATTGGTTTGCCGGATACGGGTAACTTTAAGATCGGTGACACATTGACTTCGGGAGAGGATTTGCATTTCAAGGGATTGCCAAGTTTCTCTCCTGAGATGTTTAAGTATATAGAAAATGCTGATCCGATGAAATCAAAACAGCTGAATAAGGGTATTGAGCAATTGATGGATGAGGGTGTCGCTCAGTTGTTTGTTAATCAGTTTAATGGCCGTAAGATTATTGGAACAGTAGGACAGTTGCAGTTTGAGGTTATACAATATCGCTTGTTGCATGAGTATGCCGCTCAATGTAAATGGGAACCGATCAGCCTTTATAAGGCTTGTTGGATCGAGAGCGAAAATCAGCAGGCGTTGGATAATTTTAAACGACGTAAAGCTCAATACATGGCCTTGGATCGTGAAGGTCGCGATGTTTATTTGGCCGATTCTAGTTATGTGTTGATGATGGCTCAACAGGATTTTCCGGATATCAAGTTCCATTTTACATCTGAGTTTTAGTATGAAAAGTAAATTCTCTTTTTTGTATTTACTTGTTTATATTTTGTTTATAAGTTGTAAACAAGCGCCTCAGTATTATGAGGTGTCTGGGCAGCTTCATACGCCTTATCATATTAAGTTTCAATATACAGAGCCTTTAGATAAGGAGATTGATGAGCAGTTGAAATATTTTTATAGACTTTTCAACGCATTTGATTCGACATCTGTTATTAGCCAAGTAAATCAGAATAGAGATATAACAGTAGATACGCTTTTTCAAAAGGTGTTTCGGAAAGCAATGGAGGTGTCTGCGAATACGAATGGTGCTTATGATGTTACTTGCGCTCCATTAATTAATCTTTGGGGATTTGGCTTTAGCCGAAAAGATAGTGTTACTCCGGCACATATAGATAGTGTTCGCCAGTTTATCGGTTTTCGGAAAGTTCGTTTGGAAGGTGATCGTGTCGTGAAGGAAGATCCGCGTTTAATCATGAATTTCTCCTCTTTGGCTGATGGCGCTGTCTGTGATATGCTTGCGCAAATGTTGGAGAAGAAAGGAGTGGAGAACTATTTGGTTGAGTTTGGTGGAGAGATGCGTGTCAAGGGGGTGAATCCTTTGGGTAAGAGTTGGCGTTTAGGAATTACGAAGCCAACGGACGATTCCACAGGTTTGCGTCAAGATATAGAACAAGTGGTCTGTTTCCCTAAGCCTTTGGGTATGGCAACATCGGGCAATTATCGAAATTTCTATATTAAGGATGGACATAAATATGCGCATACGATCGATCCGAGAGAGGGTTGTCCGGTACAACGTGATATTTTGAGCGCGACGATTGTAGCTCCTGACGCGATGACTGCGGATGCGTACGCTACTGCTTTTATGGTATTGGGATCGAAAGAGGCTAAGAGTTTATGTGGTAATATAAAAGGATTGGATTATTATATTATTTGTGCGGATTCGATAGATGATAATTATCATATTGAATATTCGGAAGGGTTCGCACGATATATGGTGAATAATCAAACGGATGTTGCGACTAAGTAAAAACTTAAGTTCGCAAATTATCCACTTTCGATTTTGACGAATGCTCACTTAATCTCTGGCCAAATCATATTATTCAGTTTATCAATATGTTATGATTTGTATGGGTGATAAAAAGATCATCGGTAGAGTGAATAGTTAATCACTTGTTGTTGGATTAATAGATGAGTAGGGGTAGTGATTAACTAATCTGACAATAAGTGAATAGTTAATCACTTGCGAAGGGTTTAGTAGTTTCAATTTTTCCCAATAATCATGTGGTTAGTAGGGGAATAATTGTTTATTGTATATAGAGAAAAAGAAGCATCCATGGTGTCGTGAGAATAGACATCATGGATGCTTCTTTTTATAGAATTGCGATAATTTCTTTAAGAGAATGTACCGTATAGGTAGGTTGGAATTTTTTAGCCTGAAGATTTTCCGGATTCAGCCATATTTGATCAATTTTAGATTGATAAGCTCCTAAAATATCCGCATCCCAGCTATCGCCAATCATTAAGCTTTCGGAGCGTTTAGAATTGGTGTTTATAAGAGCGAAATCAAATATTCCTTTGTGAGGTTTTTGGATTTTTGCGTCTTCAGACAAGATCATTCGCTCAAAATAGGGGGCTAATCCCGCATTGCTAAGTTTTTTATATTGAACTTCCCTGAATCCATTGGATAAAATAAAGAGCCGATAAGAGGGATGAAGATATTCAAGTAGTTCGATCGCACCCGGTACTAGGCGTGTTTTGGTTGTTGTGCGTTGTAGGAAGTCATTATTAACAGCCAATACAGCTTGACGGTCTTCAATGCCAAGAGGTTGCAACATTTTATGGAATCGTTCGAATATGAGAGTCTCCCTGTCTATTTCTCCCGATCGATATTTTGCCCACAAATCTAAATTGTGTGGCATATAAATATCGAAAAATGCCTCAAAAGAGGTATAATGCCGACCTAAATTATAGTCGGCATATATCTCTTCAAGACATTCTTTATTATTATGGTACGTATCCCAAAGGGTATCGTCCAAGTCTATGAAAATATTTTTGTAAGCCATTCTATTATCCTACTTCGATCACCAAGTATTTGCCTAAGCTCCAGAATGCTTTCTCGTCATTGATTTTTAAAGTCAAATTACCATCTTCATCTTTCACGAATTCATAAGAACCATCCGGGTGGTTTGATTTCAATTTCGCTTTAGCCGCGAATAGAGGAATTTCTTTGACCTCGCGGATATCGATAGAAATGAAATAGTCTTTATTAAAGCCGGTCTGAAGTACCTTAGATTTAGAGAAAAGTCCGCCACCTGATAAAATCTTTTGCTCTTTAAGCTCTTTAGATGTGCCGAAGCAATAATAAGCGGTGTGAAGCGCTTTGTCTTGGGCGTTGATTTTCTCGGATTGAGCGGCAGCGGTAGTGGCTAGATCCTCAACATCCTCGTTTAGCGAGCTGACCATCTCATCTAGTTCTTGAATACGAACATTCTTTTTCGCTAGATCTTCTTGAAGAGCCACGATCATGGTGGTCTTTTGATCTAACTCAGAAGAAAGTCTGCTGATAGTCTTTTGTAAAGCAGAAGATTTGATGCCGCTTTTTTTCAACTGCGCTTCTAATTGACTGATTTGCTCTTTATTCTTTTTCAACGTCTCGCTGATAAGTTGCATGTTTTGTTTAATCTTCTCTTTGCGAGATTGATTCAACTCACCCCCAGTTTGTTGTTGTATCGTCAAATAGTTTTCCGCGTCACGTATAGATTGGAAATCAGATTCAATATCGTTCAAGGTTGAGAGCATCTCATTTAGCTCGTCTACATTTTTGGTGTTTTCGATGCGTAGTGAGTCAGCTTCAGCTTTTAATTTCTTGTAATCCGCTGAATTTTGGCCGCAAGATGCCAGCATGGCTGTGCAGACACATACTAATAATACTTTTTTCATGTCCTTTTTGCTTGTTAAGTTAAACTTCTTGTTCTGTCTCTTTGTCTTTCTTTTCCTTTAAGCCTGCTAAAACAATAACAATTTCACCTTTTGGTTCGTTCACGGTAAAATGTTGGATGACCTCTTCCAGCGATCCTCTGACGGTCTCTTCATGGATTTTGGAAATTTCTCGAGAGACGGATACCTGTCTTTCTTTTCCAAAGAACTCAGAGAACTGAGTCAGCGTTTTGAGAAGGCGGAAAGGAGACTCATAAAAAATAATTGTTCGGTATTCAAATGCCAATTCCTTGAGTCGTGTTTGCCTGCCTTTTTTTTGAGGAAGAAAACCCTCAAAACAGAATTTCTCGTTTGGCAATCCTGAGGCTACTAGAGCCGGCACAAAAGCTGTCGCTCCCGGAAGGCATTCAACATCGACACCCTGTCGGACACATTCTCTAACTAGCATAAATCCTGGATCTGAGATGGCGGGAGTTCCAGCGTCAGAGACAAGAGCAATATTCTCTCCTGCTTTGATACGGGTGGCGATTTGCTCTACCGTTTTATGTTCGTTGAATTTATGATGTGATTGCATTTTGTTCTGAATCTCGAAATGTTTCAGTAAGATGCCGGTTGTACGAGTGTCTTCCGCTAAGATGAGATCAGCCTCTTTTAGCGTTCTGATCGCTCGGAAAGTCATATCTTCCAAGTTCCCTACAGGAGTTGGGACTACAGTCAATTTTGCCATAATAATCAATTAAGAGAAGCGCTTTTCCAATAGTTTTATAAAGTCCGCTACTGAAGCCTCTTCTGTATTCCATTTTAAGACATTGTTTATGTAAGCGATTGAATCCTCGTATGAGCATAGTTGATTCAAGTCCGCGATCACTTTGTTCATTTTGTCCTCGTCTCCTCCGAAAAGTTCTCTGCGGAATCTAAAACGATCGTTCAAGCTAAAAGCTTTTCTAAAATCAGATAGATTCTTTTTCTCAAGAATATCGTTGAGTGATACATTGGATTTCTCGCATGAAATAGAGGGTCTATGAACTGTATTTATCTCTGTCTCATTTGATGAAATAATAGTTTGTGGAGCCTCTATTGTTGTTTCTTCAAAAGTTTCTCCGTTGTCTTTATTTGAATTGTATTCAACACGCTTATTATCCTCTGAAAAGGTTTCTTTGTCACTAATAGCTTGCGAATCAGATATTGTTTCGAGAGGCGTTTCTTCCATGCAATTTGTGTCTGTTGCAGGAGTAGGAGCGTATATCTTTGTTGACTCTTTTACAGGAATAGAGTCGATAATCCGTTGATGCTCTTCTAGCTGTTTCCGTAAATTTTCTAACTGTGAAACTTCGAGAGTGTTGAGATCTTTCAGAATTTTGTGCCCTAATTGGAATGCTTGTTCAAAGAATGTGGCGGGGTAAAATTCCGCGTCTTTCATCTCCGATATAACCATTTCCAATTGTTTGGCATCGATTGATAGATTATCTATTTTTTCCTTATTTGTCATTTTATATGCTTTCTAAATGTTGCTAATCATTTAAACATATATCTGTTTTGCAACAAAAATAGATATTTCTTGTCAATTTCTATAGTTTTAGATATAAAATATTATAATTTATGTTTTTTCCTTGCTTTGATAAAAAACGTTGTTCTTTTTACGATGTTGAATAGTGATTTAAATAGGAAAACCTTATTCAATAAATTCATCCGGAAGATTAACAAGGTAGAGATGAGTTGTGGCACGTGTAAAGGCTGTGTAAAGCCATCTATAAAAGTCTTCACCTAGCATCTCTTCTGTGATGTAGCCAATATCAAGAAAGACGTTCGTCCATTGTCCGCCTTGAGCTTTATGACAAGTAACAGCATAAGCATATTTTACTTGAACGACATTGTAGTGTGGGTCTGCCTTCATTTTTTTGAGTTTCCCAACTTTGGTGGGAACATCTTCATAATCTTCCAAAATGGTGTAAAATAATTTGTCGTTTAACTCTTTAGGTAGGGCTGGCGCATCGGTTTGCAAGGTGTCTAAAAGGATTTTCATATCTAACTCAAGGTTGTAATCTTGAAAACGGGCAATAATATCAGCGAAACGGAAGCCGTACATTTCATAAGTTCGTCGCACGCGTACCACTTGGATAATTTCCCCATTCGCTAAAAAATCCATCTCTTTGCAATTAGCGGCCCAATAATAATTGTTTTTCGCTACCATAAGTCGATCGCCAGAAGATAGCTCCTCTTCTTTATACAAGATGCGATTACGGATACCATTATTATAAATGGTTGCTCTTTTGTTTGAACGAGAGATAATCATTGTCTCTTCGATACCATCTTTATTATAAGCAGAAGAAATCTCTTCAATTAACTCATCTCCCGTTACTTTTGAGAAGTCGGCAAATGCCTCAAGTCGCAACTTTGGAAAAATTTCTACGGTGTTATTTCGAAGAGCGTCTCGTAGTCGTGTGGCGTTATATAAAATGCCGGAATCCTCGTTTTGCCGAACGACTTGTGTTAAGGTTATTTCCCTCACTTGCAAATTGTATCCTTTTAATATTTCAAGATTGAGGGCAGGACTTTCGCTTTGCGATACAGGAGGAAGCTGGGCGGCATCTCCCATTAAGATAAGTCTACAGTTCTCGCCCGAATATACGTATTGAATGAGATCATCCAATAGACGTCCGGAACCAAAAGAGAATGAGTTTAATCCTTCGTTAGTGATCATCGAGGCTTCGTCGACAATAAAGAGCGTATCTTTATGCAGGTTGTTCGCAGCGACAAATCCTGTAGGCTCATTTGAGAATTTTTGTTGGCGGTAAATCTTTTTATGGATGGTATAAGCCTTATGCTCGGCATATCCGGAAAATACTTTGGCTGCCCTGCCTGTTGGGGCTAATAGGAAAGCCTTTTGCTTGAGTTCGGTGAGTGTTTTTACTAATGCGCCGATAAGTGAAGTCTTGCCTGTTCCGGCATATCCTTTCATTAGGAGTAGGCTGTCAGATTGATCGGACGTAAGAAAATCTGTAAGCGTATAGATCGCTGCTTGTTGGTCATCTGTTGGCTTGTAATGGAAATTCCGTTCAATTTGACGGCATATATAACTATTTATCATTTTGATCGTAATAATTTTCGCTATAAAGGTAGTGTATTAAATATTCTTTTTTAAATTTGCCGGACGAAATAAATTCAAAAAACAATACAAACCATGAAAGTTACATTGAAGATTTTATTAGCTGCCGCAGTAGTACTGCTAGTTTACATGTGTTACAGGAGTATTCAAGCTCCTCGCGAGTATGATGCGGAAAGAGCTATTCGTGAGAAGGCGATCATCGCTCGTTTGGTTGATATCCGTAAGGCTCAGATTGAGTACAAGAACGTGTATAAGACACATGCGGGTAGCTTCGATGACTTAGAAAAATTCTTGACTACAGACAAGTTGCCGTTCTTGATTAAGGAAGGTGAGTTGACAGATGAGCAGTTAGAGAAAGGTATGACGGAGCAGGAGGCTGTTAAGAAAGGCTTGATCAAGCGTGATACTATGTGGGTATTAGCAAAAGATACTTTGCTAGGTAAGAACTATGACGTAGCTAATATGCGTTATGTTCCGGCTGTTCCGGGAGAGAAGATCTCGTTCAAGATGGATACCGCTACATTGAAGTCTGGTTCTGGTTATGAAATCAAGGTGTTCGCTTGTGAAGTTCCGTTTAAGGACTACTTGCACGACATGGATCCTCAGTTGACATATAACTTGATCGACAAAGCAAATAAGCAAGGCAAATATGCAGGTTTGCGTGTAGGTTCTTTGGAAGAGATCAACAACAACGCAGGAAACTGGGAATAATAGGTTGCTAATATGGGTATTAGCATTCCTGACACATTAACTGCGGATAATTCGGGAAAATATATAATGTCCATCCGGCTGAGGTCGGATGGACTTTCTTTTTCCGGATATGAGCCGTCGGTGGGAGGAAGCTTCTTTTATAGAGAGGTTGAATTCGATCGGGCTGTCTCTTTTATATCCTCTTTAAAGGATTTTCTTTTTGCGCATGAGTTTTTGACATGGACTTATAAGTGCTTGAATGTGGTTTGTGTCGATCCGAAATATACGATTCTGCCGGCTAGCTATTGGATTGATGATAAAGAAAACGATGTATTGGACTATTGTTTCTCCTCTTTTAATAAACATGGTTTTTCGGATGTTTTATCAGAGTCGCAAATGCGTTTGCTTTTTGGTTTAGAGGAGGAAGTTTATGAATTTTGTAGTCGCTCTTTATTACGTCCTCAATTCTTTCATTATATGACCGCTCCCTTATTATTATGGAAAAGGAGGAGTGCGGTTGCGTTGTCTCGTCAGATGTGTGTGATGATAGAGAAGAAACGTATGGACATCGCATGTTTCTCGCAGGATAAATTGCTATTTGTAAATACGTTCGCTATTAACCAACTTAATGATATACTTTATTATTTATTGTTTGTGTGGAAGCAAGTTGGATTTGATCCGGAGAAAGACGAGTTAAATTTGTTTTGTGATCTCTCTTTAAGAATACGGTTGATGGAGCGTTTGCGAGTTTATCTGCGCCATGTTAAGCCAATGGATATACCTGCGGAAACTTATTTGTTTGGGGCGGACATCTCAAGAGCACCTTTTGATATAATATCATTATTAATATGAGAATAATTAGTGGAATATATGGCCGTCGACGTTTCGATGTGCCTTCTTCTTTTAGTGCACGTCCAACGACGGATATGGCAAAAGAGAATATATTTAACGTGATAAATAATTTAGTGGATTTTGATGGCTTAAACGCTCTTGATCTTTTTGCGGGGACAGGCGGTATATCTTTTGAGCTTATCTCTCGCGGGTGTCAACATGTGACAGCGGTAGAAAAGAATAATCAGCATGCAGCCTTTATCGCAAAAGTGGCTAAAGAGTTAAAAACAGATGCGCTAAATTTGATTCGAGGAGATGTTTTCCGTTATATCAATACATTGCCAAAACATAGTTTTGATTTTATTTTCGCAGATCCACCTTATGCTTTGCCGGAGTTGCCCCAAATACCGGAGTTGATTTTTAGGCTGGACTTATTAAAAGAGAATGGTATATTAGTGATGGAGCATCCGAAAAATTATGATTTTTCTTCATTGCCATATTTTGATCAGCATCGTGTATATGGAGCTGTGAATTTTAGTCTCTTTATCAAAGAAGAGGGGAAAACAGACGCATAAAAGATTCGGCCAAACGTTGTTTAAGTGGTCTTTTTAGCCAACGTGAGGGGATAAGTCGTTCGCAATTATGCATGTCATGAATGAATATTCGTTTCATTTGTAGCGCGAATTCTTTCTGATATACAAAAGCGTTGATCTCGAAATTATGTTCAAAGCTCCGAAAATCCATATTAGCCGATCCTATACTGGCAATGGCGTCATCGGAGACCATAAGTTTGGCGTGCAGAAATCCCGGGGTGTATAAGTATACTTTAACGCCGGCTTTTACCATTTCATCGATAAAAGAATGTGTCGCCATATTTACAGAGTGAGTATCAGATCGCTTAGGGAGCATAAGACGTACATCGATGCCTCCTAACGCAGCGGTTTGCAGCGCTTGATTTAACCCTTCAGTTGGTAAGAAATAGGGTGTTTGTATAAATATGTATTTTTTAGCGTTGGCGATCATGAAAATAAACGCTTGCAATAAGGTTCTCCATTGACCGACAGGACCACTCATCACGATTTGCATAATGTTATCGCTGTAAATCGGTGTGATGGGATAATAAATTTTATCATTCAATAGTTTTTTACTTACAACGTACCAGTCAAGTAAGAAAGCCGACTGAAGGCCTTGTACTCCTTTCCCGGTAAATTTGAAATGAGTATCTCTCCAGCTTCCCCAAGAGGTCCCGTTTATATATCGGTCCGCGATATTCATGCCGCCCATAAACCCCACTTTGCCGTCTATAACAATTATTTTGCGGTGATTTCGATAATTGACCTTGCTTGTAAATATGGGAAAAACGACTTGTAAAAAAGGATATACCTCGACACCTCCCGCTTTCATCTCTTTAAAAAAGCGATCTTTTACATTCCAGCACCCAACATCATCATACAACACCCTGACTTTGATGCCTTCTTTTGCTTTTTGGATCAATAATTGTTGTATTTGTTTACCAATGTGATCATCGCAAAAAATGTAATATTGGATATGGATATGATGTGTTGCGTTTTTTATTTCCTTGATTAAATCATTAAATTTATCTGCACCATTTGTATAGATGGTTATTTTAGTGCCGTAAATAAGAGATGCTTGATTGCTATTTGTTAAAAGCGTAGATAAAGGTTTATAAGGGTCGGGAATAGTACATGCGTCTTGTGGCCATTTACTCTCTTGTGGACCCTGCATAATTCGTTTATAAGTATGTCGGGAAATGACACGCTGTTTGCGATTGTCTTGTCCAAAGAAAAAATAAAAAAGAAGTCCAACACCCGGAGCTAATAACAAGACAATAACCCATGGTATTGTTTTTAGGGGGTTTCTATTTTCTGTGATGATGACTAATACCAGGCCCAGAATGGTTATACAATATAGTAAGATGAATATTGTGCTTAGAATTAATTGTATGTGTATAGCTGTAAGCATAGGAAAAATTTTTACCGATAAAGATGCTAAGTTAAGAATGCTTTATGAAAATAACAAGCGAGGAGGATTTCTTACTTTTGCGTCGGTAAAAATCTTTCGTGCTTTTTTATTCTAATAATCCTGTATTATTTTTTCGGATTAGTTCCGCTGATTGATATTCTTCTTGTAAATAAGTTTCAATATGGCGTCTTTTCTTGTCTTCTAGAATCTCATTGATGGCAATAAGAATGCCGGTCTCTTCAACTTCTCCAAATTCATGGTTGATCGCTGTTCCAAACACCCTCATTTTTGGTGATAGGCTCATGTAGGCATTGATCAAAGGAGGTACATTGATTCCTAATTTACGAACTTCATGATTTAAAACCTTGTAGTTATCCTTGAAATTATCAAAGTGGAAAATTTCTTTCATCCGTTTGATGTCGGTATGTGTCATCAGTGGATGTATTGGCGTAACGAGTTGTTCTGTGTCCGCGAAATGCAATCCCAAAAAATATAGAATCATATTTCGCGCTTCGGTGTTGTAGGTGTTATACATCGTTACTTTTCCAAAATAGTAACGAAGGTTGGGGTCCACTACGGATAAGGCGCCTAAACCATCCCAAAGATTGTCCAATACAAATAAACTTTTTGTGTTAGAACGTGTAGATTGGTAATCTAAAGTGACAAATGAACGTCCTAGTTCTACTGTATATGGAAGGATCTCTTTAATGAATTTGTCAGAAAAATTAAAAAGATGGGAAGTCGCTAAAATGGGTTTGCCCTCTTTGTCAAATTTAACATCCGAACCACAAAGAAATCGGTATCCCCCTAAAATTTGTTCATCGTCAGGACTCCAAACAATAAGTTGTCGATAGGCATCATCCATAATGTCATATTCGTCAATATCAGTAGATAAGCCTGTGCCACCTCCATAATAACGAAAAGCGATTTCTCGTAAGCGTCCGATTTCCTGCATGACATTAGGTGAATTGTGTGCCGTGACAATATAAATCTCATTCTTTGATTTATTAGTGCTTCTTAGTCTTTTTTCTTTAGTCAGCTCCGCTTTAAGTAGCGCTCTGTCTATGGGATCGATAATGTCTTGCATATGTGTTCGCCAGTTAATACTTAAGTTCATAAACAATATCTTTTATCCATTTTGCCCATTCAGCGGGTCGTTTTTTTCCAGTGAAAGTCTGCCAAGGAATAGGTTTGCCAAAATAGATTTTAAATGTTTGGTGTTTATTTCGGAACATTTCATCCGGTAAGAAAATCATTTCATAGTTCATCTTGATGCCTAAAGCTTTTCGTATGCGTGCGACATTATAGAAAAAACTTGAATTCCTTCCGTCGAAATAGATGGGAATGATGTCTCTTTGATATTGAACAGCCTTTTGTATAAAAGATTTTTTCCATTCCGGATCTTGTATCTTTCCATTGAGCATGCGTGAACATAGGCCCGCCGGAAATGTGATGATCTGATCATTTGAGGCGAAGGCCTCTTCTATCAGATTCGCGTTTCCTCGATTTTGTGCGCCATGTTTATTTATGGGGATGAAGATAGATTTCAAGTTGGGAATAAAGAGCAAAAGGTCGTTAACCAAATATTTAATGGCATTATTGTATCTAGCTCCAATAATCGCGGAAAGACAGATGCCGTCGAGCCCTCCGAGAGGGTGATTAGAAGCAAAGATGTAGCGTCCATCCGTAGGTATGTTTTCTGTATGAACCAATTCGAGATGTAAATCAAAATAGCTGACAAGAGCTCGCATAAAGTCAACACCTTCTTTATCGTGATAGCGTGATAACGCTTCGTTTAATTCGTTTTGATGGATCGTTTTGGCTAAATAATCCATGATAAAGTTTGGTATTCTATGCGATATATTAGGCGCTTTTTGGGCAAATACGCTTTTAATATCAATCTTTGTTACATTCTGTTCTGCCATGTTACACCTTGTTTTGCCATCTCTCTAAAGCTTACGGGGACAAAGATAGAGCTAATAATTAAAAGATGGTTCATGTTGATCTAAGTTTTTAAGCTTACTGGCGGGTGTCAGCTTCTGGTTGTTAAAAGCTTTGTAAAATAGAACTTTATATATTGTTTGATAGATGAAGAAAAAAGTTTATAAGTTTTAAAAAATGATGAATTTTGCTTTCTGCTTGATTGAAGGTGGAAACAGGAGTGCTTTAGTAAATGTCTTTTGGTCAAAAAAAGAGAGCTTGAAAAAGTCGCTTTTGAAAGAGATGAGATCTTTATCAGGGAAGGTGAAATTTGAGAAATAACAGAGTGAGGCAAAAGCGATAAGTTGTTGATAACTTTTTATTACTTTTCTAATATAAATATTGGTCGGAGTATTTGGAAATGTGTAATTTTACCAACAAATAAGGCATATATGTGCGTATCAAAGAGGTACGATGTCTTATTTTAAGAGACAGTTTAACGTAAGAACGACGAATGGAAGAAAAAGATTGTTGCTATCACGTACCGGTAATGTTGCGAGAGAGTCTGGAGGGTTTGGCGATTCATCCAAAAGGGGTTTATGTGGATGTTACCTTTGGAGGAGGTGGGCATTCGCGAGAGATATTGAAGCGTTTGGGCAAAGAGGGCGAACTTTATGGCTTTGATCAAGATGCGGATGCAGAGAAGAATATCCCTGTAGATGATCGTTTTACTTTTGTGCGCAGTAATTTTCGTTATCTATATAATTTCATGCGTTATTATGGAAAAAATGAACAGGTCGATGGCTTGTTGGCGGATTTAGGAGTTTCTTCGCATCATTTTGATGATAAAGACAGAGGATTCTCGTTTCGTTTTGATGGAAAACTGGATATGCGAATGAATACTCGCGCTGGTCAAACTGCGGCAGATATTGTTAATAACTATTCGGAAGAGGCGTTGGCGGATGTTTTTTATCTTTATGGAGAATTAAAAATGTCACGCAAATTAGCTTCTGTTTTGGTGAAAGCGAGAGAAGAAAAAAAAATTGAAACGATAGAAGATTTTTTAGAGGTTATAAAGCCCTTAATGGGTAAGAATAAGGAGAAGAAATTTATGGCTCAAGCTTTTCAAGCGCTTCGTATTGAGGTTAATGATGAGATGAGGGCATTGAAAGAAATGTTGAAAAGCACATTGCGTGTGCTAAAGCCCGGAGGTCGTTTGGTGGTAATAACTTATCATTCATTGGAAGACCGTTTGGTTAAAAATTTTCTAAAGACGGGTAATTTTGATGGAAAGAGTGAGCATGATTTTTTTGGGAATCAGCAATCTCCATTCCGTTTGATTAATAATAAGGTGATCGTACCCACAGCTGAAGAAGTAGAGCGAAATCCTCGTTCTCGCAGTGCGAAATTGAGAATCGCAGAGAAAATATAAGTAAGAGAGTTATGGAAGAAGATCTGCATCAAAAGGGGACAGCCAAGAAGGAAAAGCGATTGTCAATTTGGTATATATTGGGTGGTGGTGTCCTGAAGGAAGACTTTATCATGCGGCATACGCGCATTATTGTGTTATGGGTTGTCTTGGCTTTCTTTTTTATAGGGAATAGATATACATGTATGCAGAAGCTGCGAGAGATAGATCATTTGCAACAGCAGTTGCGAGATGTGCGTTTCGAGGCGTTGTCAATTTCGTCTAAATTGACAGGCAGCAGCAGAAAATCCCAGATCGAGAAGTTGATAAACGAGCAGGGTATTGATTTGGAGGTGGCTAAGCAGCCTCCTTATGAGATAGAGAAATAGTGGTATGCGATAATAAATTTGAGTATATAATCGTGAAAGATTTCATTAGATAGTAATGTCTGAAGAGGAAGAGAAAAAGTTGAATGATATGGAACCAAAAAATAGAGGGATTATGTTCCGTTATTTTTTGGTGGTATTAGCGTTGGTGGTAGTCGCTTTTGCAATATTGTTTTGTGCCTTTAAGACGGCTATCGTAGAGAGGCAAAAGTGGTTGGATTTGTCAAAAGTGATGTTGGTGAAGCCAAAGAAGCTTGTTTATCCAAGCCGTGGAAACATTTATTCATCGGATGGTAAGATCATGGCGACAAGTGTGCCTCGTTATTATTTGTATATAGATTTCAAGGCGGATTGTTTTAACGAAAAAACAAAACGTTGGAATAGTTTGGATACATTCTTATATAGTAAGCGGAATGGTGTTGATTCATTAGCGTATTATCTGTCACACTTATTGAAAGATGAGAATCGCACCCCTGCGGGTTATAAGCGATATTTGTTGAGTGGATTGAATGCGAAAAGGAAGAGTCGCCAGTTCCCTGTATGTAAACAAAAAATATCGTATGCGGATTTAAAGGCGATAAAGAAATTCCCATTTATTCGTTTAGGGGTCTCTCGAACAGGATTTTATACGAGTGAGATGGTGCGTCGTGAGCGTCCTTTTGGGACATTAGCTTCTCGGACAATTGGTGATACTTATTATGATATAGATCCTGAAACGGGTTTGACAAAAGGAAAGAATGGATTGGAGTTGCGATATGATTCGCTTCTTCATGGAGTGCCGGGAATGAGTACAATGTTGCGTGTTGGAGGAGGTTGGACCAATGTGGTGGAAGTTGAACCTGAAGAAGGTGCGGATATTCGCACGACAATAGATATAGATATTCAAGATATTACCGAGAAGTCTCTACTTGATATGTTAACAGAAGTAGATGCAGCCTCTGGAACAGCTGTTGTCATGGAGGTAGCGACAGGAGAGATAAAGGCTATAACAAATATGGGGCGCTCTTCTAAAGGAGGATATCATGAAGATACGAATCATGCGGTAGGAGATGAAACAGAGCCGGGGTCAACGTTCAAGGTAGCGTCTATCATGGTTGCCTTGGAGGATGGCGTTTGTCAGCCATCTGACACAGTCGATGTGGGCAATGGTATATATATGTATAAAGGTGCTCGTATGACAGACCATAATTATAACCATGGCGGTTATCATCAAATATCTGTAGAAGAGGCTATTTGGAAATCTTCAAACATTGGTGTAGCGAAGACAATATTGAAGGGTTACGAGCATAATCCCATGAAATTTTGGCAAGGTTTGGAGAAGTTAGGGATAATGGAAGATTTGCACTTGGAGATACCGGGAGCTGGACGAGCTAGAATTCGTCGTCCAGACGATGAGAAACGTCCTTGGTCTAAAACTACGCTTCCTTGGATGTCATTTGGCTATGAGACTCAAATACCTCCTATTTATACCTTGGCTTTTTATAATGCGATAGCCAATGGTGGAAAGATGATCCGGCCTATTTTTGTGAAAGAGATAATACGAAGAGGAGAGGTTATAAAACGTTTTTCCTCGGATGTCATCAGAGAGTCGATATGTTCAGATCGCACATTGTCTATTATACAAGATATGTTGTTAGGAGTTGTAGAACATGGAACAGGAAAAGATGCTCATTCTGATTTTGTGCGTATAGCGGGAAAGACAGGTACAGCGCAAATCGCTTCAGGAGGTATTTATCGCCAGGCAGGTCACCAGGTCGCTTTTTGTGGTTATTTTCCGGCAGATAACCCTAAATACTCTTGTATAGCCGTAATTCGTCAACCCCGCAACGGTTATCCATCAGGAGGACGAATGGCAGGTGGTGTGGTAAAATCAATTGCGGAAAAAATATATGCTACGCATACAACAATAGAATTAAAGCGAATGGAGCGTGATTCAACGGCGGTTATGACTCCTAAAGTAAAAGGTGGAGCCTTAAAGGAAGTCGAGAATGTATTAGATGAATTAGATATAAAAGCCGACACAGATAGTTTGCGAACGAAATGGGTATCTTCTTTTCAAGAAGAGAATACGGTAAAATTAAAAGATCTCACAATTCATGAGGGCTTAGTTCCTCGTGTAATAGGCATGGGCGCGAAAGATGCTGTTTACCTAATGGAGCGAACAGGATTGCGCGTATCGATACTAGGTACAGGAAGAGTTGTGTCTCAGAGTATTTTACCAGGTCGTAAAGTATATAAGGGGCAGACTATATTATTAACATTGAGATAGGTATGGAATTAAGAAATTTAATCATTGCGTTGAATGCTTCTCAATTGCTAGGAGCAGATAATGTGAATATTACAAATATTCAATCGGACTCACGTCGAGTAGAGAAAGGCTCTTTGTTTGTGGCAGTCAGGGGTACGGTTGTTGATGGACATGCCTATATAGAAAGCGCGATAGAGAAAGGAGCTTCCGCTATTGTTTGTGAGGAGATTCCTGTAGATATGGAAGGCAAATGCGTTTTTGTTGTCGTGAAAGATTCGTCAGAGGCGTTAGGCATATTGATATCTCGTTGGTATGGAGATCCGTCTCGGAAACTGACATTAGTGGGAGTGACAGGAACAAATGGGAAGACTACAATAGCTACATTGTTGTATGAGATGTTTCGAGAAATGGGGCATAAGGTAGGTCTATTATCAACAGTTTGTAATTATATAAATGGTGAAGCTATACCAACAGACCATACAACACCAGATCCATTGACATTGCATAGTTTAATGGCGAGAATGGTTGAGGCAGGGTGTGAATATGCATTTATGGAAGTTAGTTCTCACTCAATAGATCAACGTCGAATAAGTGGTCTTTCTTTCAATGGGGGCATATTTACGAATTTAACTAGAGATCATTTAGATTATCATAAGACAGTTGAAAACTATTTGAAAGCGAAGAAGAGGTTTTTCGATGATTTGCCAAGTGATTCGTTTGCGTTAACAAATGTGGATGATAAATCTGGTTTAGTTATGCTACAAAATACAAAAGCGAAGAAATTGACTTATTCGTTGCGTACATTGGCTGATTTTAAGGGGAAAATTTTAGAGTCCCATTTTGAAGGAACGGACATGTTGATAGATGGTCGTGAGATCTTAGTGCCATTTGTTGGTCGTTTCAACGCCTATAATGTATTAGCTGTATATGGTGCGGCAGTGGCTTTGGGCAAAAAGCCAGAAGATGTTCTACTTATATTAAGTAAGTTGCGTTCTGTGTCAGGGCGTTTTGAGGCGATTCATTCACCATTAGGCTATACGGCGATAGTGGATTATGCGCATACTCCAGATGCATTGACGAATGTGTTAAATGCCATATATGAGGTGTTGGAAGGAAAAGGTCGCATCATTACGGTTGTAGGAGCAGGTGGCAATAGAGATAAAGGCAAGCGTCCGTTGATGGCAAAAGAGGCTATTAAATTAAGTGATCAACTTGTCCTTACATCCGATAACCCACGTTTTGAGGATCCGGAAGAAATAATCAAAGAAATGTTAGCAGGATTGACAAAGGCAGAACAAGAGCGTACGTTGTGTATTACAGATCGAACACAGGCTATAAAAACGGCTATTATGCTCGCTAAAAAGGGAGATGTGATTCTTGTGGCTGGAAAAGGTCATGAAGATTATCAGGAGATACAAGGAGTGAAACATCATTTTGATGATCGAGAAAAGTTGAAAGAGATATTTTCGACGCAACAATTATAATATTAGAAAAAATGCTTTATTATATTTTTAATTATTTGGATCAATTAGATTTTCCGGGGGCAGGAATGTTTAAATACGTATCTTTTCGCTCAGGTTTAGCATTGATTCTTTCATTGTTTATTTCTACGGCAATAGGTCGGCGGATCATAGACAAATTGCAAATGTTGCAAATAGGAGAGACTATTAGAAATTTAGGGCTGGAAGGACAGATGAGTAAAAAAGGTACTCCAACAATGGGTGGTATCATTATTATTATCGCAATTTTAATTCCGACATTATTATGTGCTAAATTGAATAATGTTTATCTTATATTGATGATAGTGACGACATTATGGCTTGGAGTGTTAGGCTTTGCGGACGATTATATAAAAGTGTTCAAGAAGAATAAGGAAGGAATGCATGGACGCTTTAAAATCGTCGGTCAAGTTGGTTTGGGATTGATTGTAGGAGTAGTTTTGTTTATGAGTCCTGATGTTGTGATAAAGGAAAATAAGGAGGTTCGTCATGACAATGTCATAGAGGAAGTTCGGTATCATACAGAAGAGACTAAGTCTACGAAAACGACTATACCCTTCGTGAAAAATAACAATTTTGACTACGCTAATCTTGTAAGTTGGGCTGGCGCATACAAAGAAGAGGCGGCATGGTTGGTGTTTGTTCTAATGGTTATATTTGTCGTGACCGCAGTTTCTAATGGAGCTAATATGACAGATGGACTAGACGGTTTAGCGGCTGGTACATCTGCTATCATAGGGGTGGCATTAGGAATTTTGGCATATATGTCTGCTCATGTTGAGTTCGCTTCTTTCTTAAATATCATGTTTATTCCCGGAGCGGAGGAGTTGGTCGTTTATGCGGCAGCTTTTATAGGGGCGACAGTTGGCTTTTTGTGGTATAATTCTTATCCCGCACAGGTTTTTATGGGAGACACAGGAAGTTTGACATTAGGAGGTATCATAGCTGTTTTTGCTATAATTATTCGAAAAGAGTTATTAATACCTATTTTGTGTGGCATATTTTTGGTGGAAAATATATCCGTGATGTTGCAAGTCGCTTATTTTAAATATACAAAAAAGAAATACGGAGAAGGTCGTCGTATATTTAAGATGGCTCCATTACATCATCATTTTCAAAAACCAGGGAATGCAGGCATACAAGCATTGATTCAGAAACCATTAAACGTTGTACCTGAGTCAAAGATTGTAGTTCGTTTTTGGTTAATTGGAATTATATTGGCTGTTATGACAATCGTTACGTTAAAGATGAGATAAAAATGAGCAAGAGAATCGTTATATTAGGAGCTGGAGAAAGTGGCGCCGGCGCTGCTGTCTTAGCGAAAGCAAAAGGTTTTGATGTGTTTGTTTCCGATAAATCAGCCATTAAGTCTAAATATAAAGAGATGTTGGATGAACATGGCATTCGCTGGGAAGAGGGTCAACATACGGAGGCAAATATTTTAAATGCGGACGAGATAATCAAGAGTCCTGGTATTCCAGAAAAGGCGCCTATTATACAATTGCTGAAAAAGCAAGGAACTCCAATAATTTCAGAGATAGAATTTGCGGGTCGTTATACACACTCCAAAATGATTTGCATTACGGGAAGTAATGGAAAGACAACAACTACGATGCTTACATATCATATCTTGAAGCAAGCGGGAGTCGATGTTGGTTTGGCAGGAAATGTAGGAAATAGTTTAGCGCTTCAAGTAGCAGAAGATCCACATGCTGTATATGTTATCGAATTAAGTAGTTTTCAGTTAGATAATATGTATGAATTTAAGGCAGATATCGCTATTATATTAAATATTACTCCAGATCATTTAGATCGTTATAATTATGAGATGCAAAATTACGTGGATGCGAAATTCCGTATTTTGCAAAATCAAACGAAGGATGACGCTTTTATTTATTGGAATGATGATCCAATTATTTCTCGAGAGATAAGCAAGCGTCATCCGGAGGCAACTCTTTACCCTTTTGCCGTTACACATGAAAACGGAGTGAAGGGATATACAGAAAATAATAAATTTGTTATAGAAACAGCAAACGGAACATTTATGATGGAACAAGACTTATTGTCGTTGACAGGGGTGCATAACTTGTATAATTCTTTGGCCGCAGGTATAGCATCTAAGATTGTGGACATTCATGATGAGAAAATACGAGCATCTCTTAGTGATTTTACAGGGGTAGAGCATCGTTTGGAGAAAGTGCTTCGTGTGCGTGGTGTTGATTATATCAATGATTCTAAAGCGACGAATGTAAACTCTTGCTGGTATGCGTTACAAAGCATGACAACTCCGGTAGTATTAATACTAGGAGGAACAGATAAAGGAAACGATTATTCTGAGATAGAAGAGCTAGTGAAGAAAAAGGTTCACTCATTAATATTTTTAGGGGTAGATAATGCGAAACTTCATGCGTTTTTCGATGGAAAAGTCGCGAATATAGTAGATGCGCATTCAATGGAAGATGCTGTAGAAAAAGCATATAAGCTGTCTCATAAAGGAGATACAGTTTTATTGTCTCCATGTTGCGCAAGCTTTGATTTATTTAAAAGTTATGAAGATCGAGGAGATCAATTTAAAGCATGTGTGCGTAATTTGTAATAAATAAAAGCGATGGATCTGGTAAGTAAATTATTTAAAGGAGATAGAGTAATTTGGGTCATATTTATGTTCTTATGCTTGATCTCTGTAGTCGAAGTGTTTAGTGCGACTAGTACATTGGCTTATAAAAACGTAAATCATTGGGGGCCGATAGCTCGTCATGCGTCATTTTTACTTGCTGGTTTTGTGGCGGTATTGGTTTTGCATAACATACCATGTCGGCTTTTTTCTGCGGGTATAGTGTTATTGCCAATATCGATATTGATGTTGGCGTTGACTCCGTTTATAGGAATTAAGGCTAATGACTCATATCGTTGGCTATCAATATTAGGCTTTCAGGTTCAGCCATCAGAATTTGCGAAGTTAGGTTGCGTAATATTTGTGGCGTTTATGTTGAGTCGCCAAGGTAGATGGCAAGAAAAGCTAATATTTAAGTATATACTGATAGTGGTAGGTGTAACATGTGCTTTTATATTACCAGAGAATCTGTCTACTGCTTTTATGTTGTTTGCCATCTGTTTCCTGATGATGTTCGTAGGGAATATATCTTTGCGTCGTTTAGGTAAATTGGCCGCATTACTATTTTTGTTCATAGGTCTATTTGTTGCCTCATGGTTTGTGATACCCAATCAGGTATGGAGCAGATTGCCAGTATTAGATCGTGTCGTTACTTGGAAAAAACGGTTGATAGTAAAATCGAGCAATGATACATTTGATGCTAAAGTGCTGTTAAACGCGGATCATTATCAAGTCACAAATGCTAAGATTGCGATTGCACGTGGAGGATTGTCACCTCAGTTGCCTGGTCATGGTCAACAACGAGATTTTTTACCGCAAGCTTATTCTGATTTCATTTATGCGATTATAATAGAAGAACTGGGATTAGTAGGAGGTGTAGTTGTATTATTATTATATATGTGGCTATTAGTTCGAGTCGGTATGATAGCGAGGAAATGCGATAAGCTTTTCCCAAAATATTTAGTATTAGGTTGTGGCTTATTATTGGTGGTTCAAGCATTGGTGAATATGGCTGTCGCTGTAAATCTTATACCCGTGACAGGACAACCGATGCCCTTAGTGAGTCGAGGTGGAACATCGACAGTGATATCTTGTATTTATATAGGTCTTATATTAAGTGTTAGTCGTTTTGGAGCTAATATAGGAAATGAAGAAGATGTGTTGCCAGAAGAGAAGCCATTGGCCCTTTCTTCAGTGCCTTTAACAGACGAGGATATTACGAATTGGGTGCCTGATACATCTCAAGATATGACAGAATATATGGATAGCCAAGAAAAAGATAAGATATGAAAAAGTATAAAATAATAATAAGTGGAGGTGGTACAGGCGGACATATATTTCCTGCGATATCTATCGCTAATACATTGAAAAAACGTTTCCCTGAAGTGGAGATTCTTTTTGTTGGAGCGGAAGATCGTATGGAAATGGAAAAAGTGCCAGCGGCAGGATATGATATTATTGGTCTGCCTGTGAGCGGATTCGACCGTGCTCATCTTATGAACAATATAAAAGTGTTAGCTCGTTTAGCGAAGAGCTTACGCTTAGCTCGAAAAACCATTCAGGAGTTTAAACCGGATATAGCGGTAGGTGTTGGAGGATATGCCAGTGGCCCTACATTATGGATGGCAACATCGCAAGGTGTTCCCGCCTTGATACAAGAGCAAAACTCCTATGCGGGTGTAACAAATAAGTTATTGGCGAAAAGAGCCAGTAAAATATGTGTCGCTTACGAAGGAATGGATCGGTTTTTCCCCTCTGATAAAATTGTAATCACTGGTAATCCTGTGAGACAAGGATTAGAAGAGGCGTTAAACAAGAAAGAAGAAGCTTTAAGTTTCTTTGGACTGTCTCCTAAAAAGAAAACAATTCTTATAGTGGGGGGAAGTTTAGGGGCTCGTACGATTAATCGAAGCATTCAAGGAGATTTAGATAAGTTTTTCGCTTCAGATGTACAAGTTATTTGGCAAACAGGACGTTATTATTATGATGATGCCTCAAAACATTTAAAGGCATATAGAGGCATGCCTGTTTGGTGCTCAGATTTTATAACTCGAATGGATTATGCTTATTCTGCCGCAGATTTAGTTATATCCCGTGCGGGAGCAAGTTCTATTTCTGAGTTATGTTTGCTAGGGAAGCCGGTGATTTTAGTACCGTCTCCGAATGTGGCGGAAGACCATCAAACGAAGAATGCGTTAGCGCTTGTTGATAAAGATGCCGCAGTAATGGTTAGAGATCGAGACGCGGAAAAAGATTTGGTTGAGACAGCGTTGAAAATAGTTCATGATGATGAGCATTTGCGTCAATTAAGCTGTAATATAAAGACATTAGCTCAGTGTCATAGCGCAGAGCGTATCGTGGATGAAATCGTTAAAATTATAGACAAGGAGAAATAGAAACGATGGATATAAATCAAGTAAAGGCTGTATATTTTGTTGGTGCGGGTGGTATCGGTATGAGTGCCTTAGTTCGCTATTTCCTATCTAAGGGGAAAAAGGTGGGAGGCTATGATAGAGTTCCATCTGATTTGACAGAAGAGCTAAAGAAAGAAGGTGCGGATATTCATTATGAAGATAATATTTCTTTAATAGCGGATATATTTAAATCCTCGAAAGATACATTGGTTGTTTATACACCGGCAATACCCCAAACCCATAGTGAATTATCATATTTTAGAGAGAATGGCTTTGAGGTAATGAAGCGGGCTCGTGTTTTAGGAGAGATAACACGGAGTAGCCGTGGCTTGTGTGTAGCCGGTACACATGGAAAAACAACAACATCATCTCTATTGGCTCATTTGTTGAAGCAATCGCCAATAGATTGTAATGCTTTTTTAGGAGGAATCTTGAAGAATTATGAGAGTAATTTAATACTTTCAGATACGAGTGACTTGACCGTCATTGAGGCAGATGAGTTTGATCGTTCTTTCCATTGGTTAACTCCTTACATGGCCATAATCACCTCTGCTGATCCCGATCATTTAGATATTTATGGAACTCCAGAGGCTTATCGGGAGAGTTTTGAGAAGTTTACCTCTTTAATTCGTCCAGATGGGTGTTTATTGATAAAGAAAGGTATAAATGTTACCCCTCAATTGCAAAATGGCGTTAAGTTATACACATATTCTATACAAGAAAAAGCGGATTTTTATGCGGAGAATATACGCATAGGGAATGGAAATATTTCATTTGATTTTGTCGGTCCGAATGTTCGTGTTGAAGATGTACATTTAGGTGTTCCTGTGAAAGTGAATATAGAAAATGGAGTTGCGGCGATGGCTATAGCTTGGTTGAATGGAGTGGCTCCTGATGATTTGCGGAAAGGAATGGCCTCATTTGCGGGACCACATCGTCGATTTGAGTTTCATTTAAAAACAGACCAACTTGTTTTGATCGATGATTATGCGCATCATCCAGCAGAGTTGAGGCAGAGCATTCTTTCTGTAAAAGAATTGTATGTGGGTCGTAAAATAACAGGTATATTCCAGCCACATCTATATACTCGAACGAGAGATTTCGCTGCGGATTTCGCCGCAAGTCTATCTCTTTTGGATGAATTGATATTATTAGATATCTATCCTGCACGCGAACAACCTATTCCTGGTGTGACATCTCGGATTATATATGATAAGGTGACGATACCTGCGAAAACATATTGTAAGAAGGAAGATTTGTTAAATGTAATTTCTGCCGGAAAATATGAGGTGGTATTGATGTTAGGTGCGGGTGATATAGATCGTATGGTAGAACCTGTAAAAGAAATTTTGTGTAAACAAATAAAGAAATCGTGATTCGAATATTTTCCATAGTAATAGCTACGTTATTGTCTTGTTACGTATTGTTCATTTCGCTATATTTTAGCGAAATGCGCCAAAATCCGGTATGCAAAGATTTGCAGATCGTTGTAAAAGATAGTTTGGAAAAGCATTTTGTGAGTGAGGAAGATCTTGTTTTTATTTTGAAGAAGGCAGGGATGAACCCGGTAAAGCATTCAATGTCGGAAATAAATACAAATCTTATAGAAAAGGAGTTGCTCAAAAATGAGATGATAGCAAAAGTTGAGGCCTATAAGACTCCTTCGGGCATAATAAAGTTGGAAATTACACAAAAAATGCCGATTATTCGAGTAATGGGAGTAAGAGGTAATTTTTATGTGGATAATCAAGGTAGTACAATGCCAATAAGCCATCGTTATGTCGCTCATGTGCCAATTGTAAGTGGCTATGTGGAAAAAGAGTTTGCGGTGACTGAATTATACAAATTTGCATTATTTTTGCAAGAGAATGAGTTTTGGAATGATTTGATAGAGCAAATATATGTTTATCCAGATAATGAAGTGGAACTTATTCCGAGGGTTGGAGATTATCGGATCATGCTAGGAGTCTTAGATGGGTTTGAGGAAAAACTATCTCGTTTAAACCTCTTTTATGAACAAGCTATTCCTAAAGTTGGTTGGGAAAAGTATAGCATGATTAATTTAAAATATAAGAATCAGATTGTTTGTACTAAAAAATAGATGATATGGCATACACAGACTTTATAGCAGCTATTGACTTAGGTACCTCGCATATGGTTGGTATGGTGGGTACTAAGAATCAAGCAGGCGTTATTTCTATTATTGCTTGCGAAGTGGAGAACTCCGGCACTTGCGTACGAAGAGGATGTGTATATAATATAGACGAGACAGCGATGAAACTTCGTCGCTTGGTCAATAAGTTAGAGAATAAGCTAGAGGGAACGAAAATAGGAAAAGTTTATGTGGGCTTATCCGGTCAATCGTTATGCTCTATCGAGCATTCTGTATCTAAGCTATTAGGAGCGGATGGTATTGTCTCTGAAGAGTTGATAGAATCTTTAAGACAAGAGTGCTGTAAATATCATTCTGATGATATGCGTGATGTGTTGGCGGCCGTTTCTCCTGTTTATTATTTGGACAATAGGCAAGAGACAAATCCAATTGGGCTTACTTGTTCTCGGATAGAGGCTCGTTATTGCCTGATTGTAGGGCGTCCTTCTCTAAAAAGAAATGTGATATTAAGCGTTGAGCGTGCGAAATTGGATGTGGCTGGATTTGTTATATCTCCATTGGCCTTGGCCGATAGTGTCTTGACAGATACAGATAAGGCAAAAGGTTGTGCTTTGATTGAGTTTGGTGCGGGTGTGACGACATTGGCAGCATATAAGGAGCGTAAGCTTATTGGACTTGCGGTTGTGCCTTTTGGTGGAAATGTCATTACAAAAGATATAGAATCTCTTCGTCTTTCGGAGCAAGAGGCAGAACGTTTGAAGTTAACCTATGGAAGCGCGGTCGCTGATCGTGCTAATGAGCATGTTTCTCTAACATCTTCTATTGGATTTGGATCAGCCGTAACTCAGAAAGATTTGAATAATGTAGTTGAGGCTAGGGCGAAGGAGATTGTAGAGAATGTTTATGCTTGCTTGGGTCGTATGGAACGTATAGCTGGAACTTTAGATGCGGGAGTCGTAATTGCAGGAGGTGCGGCTAATCTGAAAAGATTGCCAGACTTGATTCGAGACATATTTAAAATGGATGTGCGTTATGCTTCCGTACGTCGAGATTGTGTAGAGAATGGAGAATGGGCAGCGAATGATCCATCGTATGCGGTTGCTCTAAGTTTATTGATGCGAGGAACGGTAAACTGTGCGATACTTCCAAAGCCGGAGCCGGAAAAGGTTGTAGAACCTGTTGTGGAAAAAGAACCTGTTACGCCAACTCCGGAGCCGGAAGAGGAATCAGAGGAGCACAAACCTATTGTAGAAGAGCCTAAGAGTAAGTCTCGAAGCTCTCAGCCTCAAAAGGAAAAGGCTGGATCTTTATGGGATAAATTGAGACGAAAAAAGGATACTTTGATCGGGGATTTGTTTAATGAAGATTCTCTAGGGTAAATAAATAATTTGTGAATCGAATAAAACCATGACAATATGGACGATACGATATTAAATTTCAATATGCCAGTAGATACGCTAAAGATAATTAAGTCAATAGGAGTTGGTGGAGGTGGTGGTAATGCCGTTACCAATATGTATAAAGAGGGTATCAATGATGTCTCGTTTGTGCTTTGCAATACGGATAATCAGGCCTTACATAAATCAGAAGTGCCTAATAAGCTTTTAATAGGCATGAATACAACAGGCGGCTTAGGTGCGGGAAATCTTCCGGAAAAGGGAGAAGCGGCCGCTCTAGAGAGTGAAGCTGAGATACGTGCAATGTTAAACGATGGAACGAAAATGGCCTTTATTACTGCGGGTATGGGTGGCGGTACCGGTACTGGTGCTGCTCCGGTGATCGCTAAGATCTCACGTAGTATGGGTATATTGACAGTAGGTATCGTTACTATTCCTTATTTATTTGAAGGTCGTTCGAAGCTGGTGAAGGCTTTGAAAGGTGTACGTCGGATGGCGGAGAATGTGGATTCATTAGTGGTGGTGAACAACCAAGATTTATTGGGTTTCGAGGAGTTGTCAGTGCCGCAAGCCAATCGTAAGGCGGACGAGACATTGACGATTGCGGCTCGTAGTATCGCGGAGATCATAACAACTAACTTAGAGCAAAATGTGGATTTCGCTGATGTAGATACGACGATGCGAAATAGTGGTGTAGCTTTGGTTAGCGTAGGTATAGGAGAAGGAGAAGGCCGTTTGCGTTTGGCTATTGAACAAGCCCTAGACAGCACCTTGGCAAATGATAAAGATAAGATTTACAATGCCCAAAGAGTTGCGTTTGTTATTTATTACAGTCATGAGAATGAACTGAAAATAAGTGAAATGGCAGATGTCGATAGTTTCATGGATAAGTTTAATACAGAGTATGAGGTTAAATGGGGACATGGCTATGATGACACATTGGGCGATAAGATAAAGATTACGATTGTAGCGACAGGTTTTGGATTGGAGGATGTCTTATCAGATGAGACAACGGATCTTGTAAATGAAGATGATATCGCAAAAGCTGCTGAACGTGCTGCGGCCTTAAAGCAAAAACGTGCGGAAGAAGATGAGTTGATCGGTCGTTATTATGATTCATATAAAAGTGCGGCTCGTTCTGTTATCTTGACACCTGAAGAGCTGGATGATGAGCATTTAATCTCTTTATTGGAGGATAATCCGACTTATAACAGAGATCCTAAATGCGTAGATCGCCTTCGCTCTAGAGGATTGACAAGAGATATATCAACAACATCATTGGGGGAGAATAAACAAGCGCCCACATCCGCTAGACAGAATACCTCTCGTGGTGGAAAAACGAAAATAATATTTTGATGATAAAGTTTTAGTGTTATGGATTTATTTGATAAAGTCAGTGAAGACATTAAAAATGCGATGAAAGCGAAAGATAAAGTCGCTTTGGAAACTCTTAGAAATGTAAAGAAGTGTTTTTTGGAGGCAAAAACCGCTCCAGGTGCAAATGATACATTGCTAGATGCAGATGCGTTGAAGATTATGCAGAAATTAGTAAAGCAGGGTAAGGATTCTGCTGAAATTTATATTCAACAAGGACGTCAAGATTTGGCGGATGTAGAGCTGGAGCAGGTAAAAGTGATAGAAAAATATTTACCGAAGCAGATGTCTACGGAAGAATTGGAAAACGAGTTGAAGGCTATTATCGCTCAAGTAGGCGCTACAAGTCCGAAAGAAATGGGTAAGGTGATGGGTGTCGCTTCAAAAGCGTTAGCTGGTAGAGCTGAAGGACGTGCAATTTCTGAGGCGGTAAAGAGATTACTTAATTCATAACTTGATTAAGTGAATGTATGTAGGATAGAGGTTTTGCTATCCATCTATTAATAGTGGACATCGGGAATTGGTGAAAAACTAATTCTCGATGTTTTTTATTGCCTAGTGTCAAGTTTGAGGTGTTTGTGTATTTTTTGTAAGCATTCGAAGAAATGCACCTTTTACACTTTGAGGTTTGGTTGTAGCT
>CAUWMZ010000018.1:0-38947 GCA_963560035.1 uncultured Parabacteroides sp. | reverse complement strand
ATAAATTATAGGATTCTATATGTTTTTCTATGATTTTATAAGTTTATCAAATCGGAATCATTTTTATAAATATACCTTATTATGAAAAAACTTCCTGAAAAACTATCCATCAAAGAATGGAACGAAGCTGACAGACCTAGAGAAAAAATGCTAAGCCTTGGAGCCTCTGCCCTAAGTAATGCCGAATTAATCGCTATATTAATCGGTTCTGGCAATAAAGAAGAAAGTGCCGTACAATTATCACGACGAATCCTACATACTGTCAATGACAATCTGAATAACTTAGCCAAACGATCTATACAACAACTTACATCTACATTCAAAGGTATAGGAGAAGCTAAAGCCGTAACAATCAGCGCAGCTTTAGAACTAGGCAAAAGACGAGAATTTACAGAAAAAGAACAACGATCACAAATACGTTGTAGTCAAGACATCTACAATACACTACAAGCACAACTACGAGATCTCCCCTACGAAGAGCTATGGGTTATACTTACCAATCCCAGCAATATGATTTTGAAAAAATTAAAAATAAGTCAAGGTGGCATCAATTCCACCTCCGCAGACATACGCCTTATCCTAAAAGCTGCACTACTCGAAAGCGCGACTGGCATTTTCCTTTGCCACAACCACCCCTCCGGCAATATACAACCAAGTAAACAAGACAATGACTTAACATCAAAAGTTTTTAAAGCGGCCCAAATCATGAACATCAGATTGCTTGATCATATTATCTTAACTGATGGCAATTATTTTAGTTACGCAGATGAAGGAGTCCTTCAATAAGAAAAAACATCTTCCATAAAAGATCTACATAAATTTCATATACGTTCCCTTTTCAACAAAAAATAAAGAACACCCCACTCTTTTAGTGTCAACATTTTCGTAAGTTTGCACAACGATTAGATTTGTAAATTAACAAAACAAGATGAACAACGAATTTCTCCAAACAGAAGAAGCGATTGTCGCTATGCTAAAGACGGTATATGACCCTGAAATTCCAGTCAATGTATATGACTTAGGACTTATCTACAAGGTGGATATCGATGACGACAAAAACGTGCGTATCGATATGACTCTAACCGCCCCCAACTGCCCAGCCGCAGACTTTATATTGGAAGATGTACGTATGAAAGTTGAATCGGTTGATGGAGTAAACAATGTAGAAGTAAACCTTGTGTTCGAACCCGAATGGGACAAAGACATGATGACAGAAGAGGCTAAATTAGAATTAGGACTACTTTAATGAGATGGCTCTAAAAGACATGAATCCTATTCGAAAAAAAATCTATTTCGCTTCAGATGCGCATCTAGGAGCTAGATACCATAAAAACTCCATCGAAATAGAAAAAAAACTCGTTCGGTGGCTAGATAGTATTAAGGAAGACGCTTCCGCCATATGGTTCCTAGGTGATATGTTCGACTATTGGTATGAATATAAATATGTAGTCCCCAAAGGACACGTCCGCTTTTTAGGCAAACTAGCAGAACTATCTGATAATGGTGTTGAAATTCATTTCTTTATTGGAAACCATGATATTTGGATGTTCGACTACTTACCTAAAGAGATTGGAGCTATCATTCATCGAGATACTTTAACAATAGATCTGTTAGGCAAACGCTTTTTCTTAGGTCATGGCGACGAGGTTGATTTCCGCAGCAAGTCTTTCCGCTTTATGAGAGCTCTTTTCCGAAATAAATTATGCCAACGACTTTATGCCGGCATACATCCTCGCTGGACATTTGGATTTGCGCTGGGATGGTCTTTCAGTAGCAGAAAAAACGGACTGAAAAAAGAACAAGAGAATAAATACCAAGGAGAGAGTAATGAATATATGGTACAATTCGCCAAGAACTACCTTAAAACTCATCCGGATATCAACTTCTTTATTTTTGGCCACCGACATATTATGTTAGATTTAATGCTTAGCCAAACTGCCCGCATACTTATCGCAGGAGATTGGATGCAATATTTCTCATATATTGTTTGGGACGGAGACTATCTTTATATGGATCAATTTCTAGAAGAAATCGAATAAACATTTTAAACTTCATAAAGGTCATAAAAGTAGAGAGCCTAGCTATAAATATATAGCTAGGCTCTCTACTTTTATATCATTTAAATCATTATTTTACAGGCACATAACCAACCTTCTTCACAATAGTCTGTCCTTCTGGAGACAAGACATAATCAATAAACGGCTGTACCTTTGATGCACTTTTTGCCTCATAATAATAAAACAATGGACGCACTATCGGATAAGTCTTATTTTTGGCTGTTGCCAATGACGGCTCTATATATGACTTTCCTGAATCATAGGATACATGTATTGCTTTTACATCTTTATTTAAATAAGCTAAACCCACATAACCAATAGCGCCTTTCGTCTGACTGACACTCTGAATGATAGCTCCCGTGGCAGGCATACTCAATATACCATTCTTATAGTTCCTGTTTTTTAAAACATTTGCTTTAAAAAACTCATATGTACCGGAAGAAGTCTCACGAGAATATGCAACGATCTTCATATCAGCACCTCCAACCTCTTTCCAGTTCTTAATCTTTCCCGTAAAAATTCCCTCCAATTGTTCACGAGTCAAATTCGTAACTTTATTTGATGGATGCACCACTACAGCCAATGCGTCATGAGCGACTACTACTTCTTTTGCTTTCTTTCCGGATTCTTGCAATTTCACACGCTCATCGAACTTCATTTTTCGAGACGCCATCGCTATATCTGTCGTTCCTTCTAACAAAGCTGAAATGCCAACACCAGAACCACCTCCTGTCACAGTTACTTTGGCGGCTTTATGTTTACTCATATAATTTTCTGCTTCAGTCTGAGTCAAAGGCAAACAAGTATCACTACCTTTTACCTTTTGGGCAAACACATTTGTAGCGCACAAACATGCGGCTATTGCGACCAATAAAATTGTCTTTTTCATTGCTTCAGTTTTTATCTATTTATTTATGTTACAAAAAAAGACTTTCCGTGTTTCAACAAAATGAAGCAAATATTACAATCGAATGAATCAAAACTTATACTGTAACCGCACCGTGAGCACATTATCTTTTCTATCACTCTCATATCCCGCTATAAGCTCACTGCGCTCATTAAAATTAAACTCATAATAAAGCTGTAAACGTATATGCCGATTAAAATGATAAATACCTCCTAGACCTAACGTACTCTGCGCTAAATCAGTGGAAGAGGTAAAGCTATTCTCCACCCCGACCTCATCACCACTCACCTTTATATTTGGATCATAAGCATCATATTTCAATACGGCAGAAAAAGGAGAGTGGCCTATATCATGTATCAAATAAAAGAAATAGCCTAAAAAAGGACGTTTATACAGCGCATTCTCAGGCAAATTCTCTGGACGATCACTATAGTTAGGACTTTTACTACTTCCCGCTATACCCGGCTGAGTGCCCAGCAACCCCTCCGCTCGCAAGGTAGTTTTCCCCAATGAAGAAAGGAAGCTAAACTCACCATCTAAACCAAAATACTGCCGCTTCATATAACTTCCAGGCTCTCCTTTGTCATGTTTTTCAAAGCGAGAGCCGTTCATCTCGTAAGCCTCAGAGGTTGGATTATATACAAAACCATGATAGTAAGAAAAACCACCACCCCATTTACCCCAAGTTCCGATAGTCTTCCTCGCCCCTAAACGACCAATAAAATCTTTTCGGCTATCAGTATCTCTATTAATACTATTACCCGCAAACAAACCCGCATCCAAGCGCAAAAAGCTTAATGGACTTGTCTCTTTTGTTCTCAATGTAAACATTGCGCCTAAATCGCGCTCATTGGGAAAGAAATATTGAATAATGGTAGCTCTCTCTACCGATTCCAAAGAACTTGTGGAATAACTTATCTCATATCCAAAAGGACGATTAAACACGCCAAATAAAAATTGATTCCTTTTAGTCCAAGGATCTTTTAGACCTAAATAAAGATCCCGAAAACTAACGCCTTTATCGTTTACCTCTATCTGAATAGCGCCTGTTCCTATCCCATCATTATATTCAAACTTCATGCGCCCGCGACGGATACCGATACGATTAAAACCACGATCAAGGTGTTCATTTTTACTACCCACCTTTAGCGATGCACTTTCCTGCCCATATTGATATTGACCTTGAATATAAGCTGAAACTCGAAATTTACTCAATTTCTTAATCACCTTATCCAAGGTCGTCACCTCTGAAGCTAATGAATCAATTCGCTGTTCATTCAAGAGTTCCTTTTCTTGCGCTTCCATTCCACCCAAAGGAAGCAAAACCAACATAAACGCTATAATTTTTTTTAATCTCATTCCTAACTATAATGCATAAATTATTTTATAAAGATAAGACAATAATATTTCCTAATTATTACATAAATGTTACAATTATATTAATTACATAATATAAAATGCACATATTTTATCATTATGAGCAATAATAATAGCCATTTTTGCACACAAATAAAGTTCTTGTGCTATATTTGCCGCGATTATTAAACATATATCTATTTTAATGAAGACACTTACAATTGGAGACCTAAAAGCTCGCATTCCTATCATCCAAGGAGGAATGGGCGTAGGAATCTCTCTTTCCGGCTTAGCCTCAGCCGTAGCAAATGAAGGTGGGATCGGTGTTATTTCCGCAGCCGGTCTCGGACTTTTATATAAGAAATTATCCCCTAACAACTACACAGAAGCAGGAAATCTCGGGCTAATCCAAGAAATTCGCAAAGCCCGCGAAAAAGCGAAAGGTATTATTGGCGTCAACGTAATGGTCGCTCTATCCGACTTCGCAGAATTGGTGAAAACCAGTATTGCCGAAAAAGTTGACATTATTTTTAGTGGCGCCGGATTGCCTTTAGATCTTCCTTCTTTTCTTAAAAAGGACAGCGTAACCAAACTGGTGCCCATCGTTTCAAGCGCTAGAGCCATACGCATTATATGCGAAAAATGGAAAAACAATTACAATTATCTTCCAGACGCTGTCGTACTTGAAGGCCCAAAAGCCGGTGGACATTTAGGCTATAAAGAGAATCAACTCGAAGACCAACATTTTTCTTTAGAAGAACTTCTACCTCAAGTAGTAGAGGAAGTTTCTCATTTTGAGAAGAAATACGACAAGAAGATCCCTGTAATTGCGGCGGGAGGCATTTACACGGGAGAAGATATCAAGCGCATGATGAACCTTGGAGCATCGGGCGTTCAGTTAGGAACACGATTTGTCACCACCACTGAATGTGATGCGTCCGACGCTTTCAAGCAGACATACATCCAAGCAGAAAAGAAAGACATAGAAATCATAAAGAGCCCTGTTGGCATGCCGGGAAGGGCTATCCATAGCAGCTTTCTCGAGAAAGTAAAAGCCGGGATTAAACAACCGAAGGTATGCCCATTCAACTGCATCAAGACCTGCGAAATATCACGTAGTCCTTATTGCATCGTAACAGCACTCTATAATGCGTTCAAAGGTAATTTCGAGAATGGATACGCCTTCGCCGGCACTAATGCTTGGCGAGCGAAAAAGATCACATCTGTCAAAGAGACTATTCATGAACTAATAGAAGAATGGAAAGCTAAATGACACCACCACAAAAGACCGCTTGAAGAAGCGGTCTTTTTTTTTATCGCAGAATGAATGTATCTTTGCGGACGGAACAAGAAGAAACTCGACTAAATGCTAGGAATCGTTAGCAAAGGGATTATAATAGGAATATTAGTGTCAGCTCCAATGGGACCCATCGGCATGCTCTGCATACAACGTACCCTCAGTAAAGGGCGCTGGCACGGATTCGTCACAGGACTAGGCGCCGCCTTATCTGATGTGATCTACGCAACCCTTACAGGCCTAGGCATGGGGGTCGTAGTCAATTTCGTGGAAGCGAATCAAGCCCCTCTTCAACTTATCGGCAGCATTGTACTCGCAATTTTCGGATACTACATATATCAAAGCAATCCAACAAAAAGCCTTAGAAAACAAAGAGAAAAAAAATTATCTTTCACTCAAGATTTTATTACAGCTTTTCTACTTACCTTTAGCAACATTTTAATTGTATTGCTTTATATAGGGTTATTCGCCCGCTTCGGATTTGTTCTGCCAGATCACTCCTTTTTAACTTTAGCACTAGGAATTGCCTGCATAGGCATAGGCGCAGTCTTGTGGTGGTTTAGCATTACATATATTATTGGTAAATTAAGAAAATGGTTTAACGTAAGAGGCATTTGGCTACTAAATCGAATTGTCGGCTCTATTATTATCATATTATCAATCATTGGAGCCCTATCCGTTCTATCAACAGCCTACCTACATTGGCCATTACTCCAAATCTATAATTGAACATGAAAAGACTAAAAGTTCCTTTTATCCCTGTTCTGGATGTACTGGATGTCACATCCATCGAACCTATCCTTGAGGTACAATCCTCCAGAGATTTTATCTCATGCGCGAATTGGTCCAATTATCCCTACAAGCCAATCTCCGCGATCAACATTGCACGCTCAAAGCAAAATCTCTACTTACGTTTCTGCGTCGAAGGTAATTCTCTAAAAGCGTCATACGACACAGACAACTCTCCCGTCCACAAAGACAGTTGCGTTGAATTTTTCATGAAGAAAGTAGATGACCCATATTATATCAATTTCGAGTTTAACTGCATCGGTACATGCGATGCGGCCCACAGGCTATCAAGAGAGAAAAAGACTGCGTTTACTCCAGAAGAATATAAAAGCATCATCCGTTACCCCTCCATTCCCAGAAAAACATTCGACGAGAAAAAAGGCATTCACAGATGGAGCTTAATCGTTGTCATTCCACTTAAACTTATGGGACTAGACCCAGAAAATCTGCCGAAGAAAATCATGGGTAATTTCTACAAATGCGCAGATGAGACAGAGAACCCTCATTTTGTAAGCTGGAGCCCTATTGATCTACCTGAACCAGACTTCCATTGCCCGGATTTCTTTGGTGAAATTTATTTATAAAATATCTCACCTTTTTCCTAGTCGCAGGCTTTGAGTATTTGAGCCTGCGACTAGAGCCATAAAAAAACCCAACCTAAACCCCTGTTTTAAGATCAAAACAGTTGTATATCAGAAAAAAAAGACTACCTTTGCCCCGATTTTTGAGAAACGACAACATAAAGTCTAACTTACTAATTAAAACAAATTCAGTATTAACAATTTAAGAATGGAAAATTTAAAGAACATCCAGCCGGTTGAAGATTTCAACTGGGACGCCTATGAGCACGGCGAAACTTACACTTCTGCAAGCAAGGAAGATCTTGAGAAGACTTACGATGAGACCCTAAACACTGTTAAGGACAAAGAAGTGGTTATGGGTACCGTAACTTCTATGAACAAACGTGAGGTTGTCGTAAACATCGGCTTCAAATCTGACGGTATTGTTCCTATGTCTGAGTTCCGTTATAACCCAGATTTAAAAGTTGGCGACGAAGTAGAGGTTTACATCGAAAGCCAAGAAGACAAAAAAGGACAATTGATCCTTTCTCACAAGAAAGCACGCGCTACACGCTCTTGGGATCGTGTTAACGAAGCTCTTGAAAAAGACGAAATCATTAAAGGTTACATCAAATGTCGTACGAAGGGCGGTATGATCGTTGACGTATTCGGCATCGAGGCATTCTTACCGGGTTCTCAAATTGATGTTAAACCAATCCGCGACTATGACGTATTCGTAGGTAAAACAATGGAATTCAAGATCGTTAAGATCAATCAAGAATTCAAGAATGTTGTGGTATCTCACAAGGCTCTTATCGAGGCTGAGTTGGAGCAACAGAAAAAAGATATTATCTCCAAATTGGAGAAAGGACAAGTATTGGAAGGAACTGTCAAGAACATCACTTCTTACGGTGTATTCATCGACTTGGGTGGCGTAGACGGTTTAATCCACATCACAGACCTTTCTTGGGGTCGTGTTTCTCATCCGGAAGAAATCGTTCAGCTTGATCAAAAGATCAACGTTGTTATCTTGGATTTCGATGACGAGAAAAAACGTATCGCTCTTGGCTTGAAGCAATTAACTCCGCACCCATGGGATGCTTTGGATCCTAACTTGAAAGTTGGTGACAAAGTTAAAGGTAAAGTTGTCGTTATGGCTGACTACGGTGCATTTATCGAAATCGCTCCGGGCGTAGAAGGCTTGATCCACGTTTCTGAAATGTCTTGGACACAACACTTACGTTCAGCTCAAGATTTCATGAAGGTTGGCGACGAAGTAGAGGCTGTTATCTTGACATTAGACCGCGATGAGCGTAAGATGTCTCTTGGTATCAAGCAATTGAAGGCTGATCCATGGGAAAACATCGAAGAGCGCTTCCCTGTTGGTTCTCGTCACATGGCTAAGGTTCGCAACTTCACTAACTTTGGTGTATTCGTTGAGATCGAAGAAGGCGTTGATGGCTTGATCCACATCTCTGACTTGTCTTGGACTAAGAAAATCAAACATCCGTCTGAATTTACTCAGATTGGCGCAGACATCGAAGTTCAAGTGTTGGAAATCGATAAAGAAAACCGCCGCTTAAGCTTAGGCCACAAGCAATTGGAAGAGAATCCTTGGGATGTATTCGAGACAATCTTCACTGTAGGTTCTATCCACGAAGGTGTTATCATCGAAGTATTAGACAAGGGAGCTGTTATCTCATTGCCTTACGGTGTTGAAGGTTTCGCAACTCCGAAACACTTAGTAAAAGAAGATGGTTCTCAAGCTCAAGTTGACGAGAAGCTTCCGTTCAAGGTTATCGAGTTCAACAAAGAAGCAAAACGTATCATCCTTTCTCATAGCCGCATCTTCGAAGATGAGCAAAAAGGCGCTAAGGTAGCTGAGAAGAAAGCTTCTGCGAAACGCAAGAAAGAGGAAGAATCTGCAATGGTTACTGGTCCGGTAGAAAAAACTACTCTTGGTGACATTGAAGAATTAGCCGCTTTGAAAGAAAAACTTTCTAGTAAGTAATTAGAATATTTCTTCTAACTATAAAAAAGGAGGTAAACCCTTGGGTTTATCTCCTTTTCCTTTTTTATCATATCACGATTCCTTAAATCAATAAGCAAAAAGCGATCTACACATTCTAACATACTCCTACAAAGACACATTATCTTCATATATATCCCCTGAAAGAAAATCCGACAATTATCCCAATCAATCCTCTAATAAAGCAAAAGGGAAACAACTGAACAAAAGCAGCTATTTCCCCTTTATATAAATTGTTATCAGTATCGCTATTTAAGAAAAACATTCCTCAGTCGCACGCATCTCGCATGGCTCAGGAATGCCCAACATACCATTTATTTCCTTTCTTTTATCTAGATTTGTAAAATAAGCTTCCACAACTTTATAAATATCAAAACCATCCGTAGAACCAGCAGCCAAATTTAATGACTCAACCAACTTACTTGTAGCTTCATGAATTTCAGACTCATTAATCAAATGAAATTCATTCCCGTGAATTAATTGATTCTTTCCCATGATATTCAAATTTTAGGTTAAACAATAATTACTAAGGATTTTTTATTCCTGTCCTAAAGATACAAAAAGATTGAATATTATCTAATACTTTCATCTAATTTTTCAGATGTTTATCTATTTTATCTTTCAAGAGAGATGAGTTATCTATTCATTCCGCTAATTTCGCGGAAAAAGAAAAAATGAAAAAATTAGTAATTTTTGATCTTGACGGTACTTTATTGAATACTATCGCAGATCTTGCGCATAGCACAAACTACGCCTTAACACAAACAGGCTTTCCAACTCATGAAATCGCGGAATATAACTATTTCGTAGGAAATGGTATCAATAAGCTTTTTGAACGCGCCTTACCTGAAGGAGCGAAAACAGAGGAAAACGTACTTAAGGTAAGAAAAGAGTTCTTAAAGCATTACGATCTGCACAACACAGATCAAAGCGCTCCTTATAACGGCATTCCAGACTTATTAGCAGACTTACAAGCCAAGGGCATCCTATTAGCTGTGGCATCTAATAAATACCAATCAGCCACCCTAAAACTCGTCACTCACTTCTTCCCTAATATCCACTTCTCTATCATACTCGGACAGAGAGAAGGCATCCCTACTAAACCTGATCCAAGCATTGTTCATGATATATTAGAGCATACGAATATAGCGAAAGAAGATACTTTATATGTAGGAGACTCTAATGTTGATATGCAAACTGCCATCAATAGTGGCGTAGACGCATGTGGCGTCGCATGGGGATTCCGCCCTCGCATTGAGCTTGAGAAATATAGTCCTAAATATATCGCTGACAAAGCGGAAGATATTATCTCATTCATAAAATAAAACCCATTTCACCGATACTTTACCTAAATGACTCTTACCATTCTCGATAATCTATCGGTGAAATAGCTAATTTTCTCGCCAAAACAACATATTCTCCTCTTCAAAAAGAATGATTAACCTCAACACTACTCAGAAATAAACACACCCTAAAAACGCATATTTTTAGCGAAGCCTCAAACGTATGAATATCAATAAATTAAGTGAATAGTTATTCACTCATCAAGTGAATAACTATTCACTACCCCTAGTGATAAGTTATTCCAATGAACAGTGATTAGTTAATCACTTAAAATGCTCCTAATTAAACGAATTTTATGACATCCATCAAGCACTTTTCACTCAAATCTCAAAAGCTTTAAAATTGATATATGTATACCATATAAACAACATTCTCAACAGTTGTTTCTGATAATCTTAACAATCATCGGTAGGATCTTCATACTACCCCAAAATATGAATTTGCGTTCTCTCATAAAAAATTTCGCCCAAATATGGTATCAAATAGAAATATTAGACAAGACACCACTAATTTCAAACGGCCAAAAGCCTACCACACAAATGTGATATTTACACTAAATATCTGTAAGAGAGCAACTAACGAATTGCGATTCTCCTCAATAATAAACACCGTTTAAAAATAAAAAGGCATTAATAATCATCAGATTATTAATGCCTTTAATCAGTCGGGATGACTGGATTCGAACCAGCGACCACACGCCCCCCAGACGCGTACTCTAACCGGACTGAGCTACATCCCGAATTGCGGATGCAAAGGTAGTGCTTTATTTTTAATCTGCAAATAAATCACTGTAAAAATATAAGTGAGTATCTTCTATGGTTATCGTATATAGCTTATTATTAATGCAATATGGCTGTATTGAAAATTGCTATTTAGACAATGTTCTAAATAACTCCAAGGCTGTTTCGGGGGCTGTTTGGTATCCTACACAGTGCAAAATAGATGCAAAAAGCCCCGACTTATAGCAATAAAAAGCGTCTAATCATCCCGAAATCTTAATCAAACCTTAATCGAACCTTAATCGAAAAACAGGACGAACAAGTGGGATGCAAATAGATTGCAAAGTTAATGTAGGTTAAAGTTTGTCCCAATTTCGCAATGTTTTAAGGAACCTTCCTTGTTGAGCCGTTGCAATGATGTAGTTTTAATCATCGGAATTATCTACCTTTGCATTGAGCGAGAGTGAAGCTCTATACTTTATTCCTATGTAAAGTATAAAATAATTTCGTCGGCCATATAACTAAAAAAAAGAGCAAAATCATGGCAAGGACAAAAATCGTGCTTTTTAAAAGCAACATTAGAAGGGACGGAAGCTGCCCCGTCTGTTTAAGGGTAGCAAAAGAGGACAAAACAAAGTACATCGACTTGCAATTGTCGGCAACGAAAGGGCAATGGGACGAATTGGCATCCCGATTTAAAAAAGACAAGCGTGTCAATCCTAACTACGAAAATTACAATGCGTTGCTGAACCGTTATGAAGTCCGAAAGGATGAAATCCTACAAAAGTTCATGGAGGAACGGGTAAACTGGACGCTTAACCAGTTCGAGGAGGAGTTCCTTGGTATGTCAAAGCAGGGTAAGGTT
The DNA here is from genome assembly GCA_963560035.1 of uncultured Parabacteroides sp. Classification (GTDB taxonomy): domain Bacteria; phylum Bacteroidota; class Bacteroidia; order Bacteroidales; family Tannerellaceae; genus Parabacteroides. Next base: position 27,024 of record CAUWMZ010000018.1, on the reverse strand, counting down.
TATGACTACTTCATGCGACAGGTGGAAAACCTAAAAGCCACAAGGCATATCGGTAATGCAAAAGTCTATGAGCGTACTTTGCATATGCTGGCAAAGTATGACGACAAGATTGAGGAACGGCTGTTTTCCGAGTTGGATGTAAAGTACATCAATCGGTTTAACCTTGAAATGGAAAAAGACGGCTGTTGTGGAAACACCCGTAAATACTACCTCAAAACATTGAGGGCAGTTATAAACAAGGCGATAAAAGAGCGTGAAGCCTCATCAAACACCTATCCTTTCGGTAAGGGTGGCTTTGAAATCGGTAAGCTGGCAGAGGAAACAGCCAAACGCTACCTTTCACCACATGATTTGGAGCTGATAAAAAACTCGCCTCAACAAAATCCTGTATTGGAGTTGTCCCGTAGGGTGTTCCTGTTTTCCTATTTATGTTTCGGTATGAGTTTTATAGATGAAGCCATGCTGACTAAAAACAATATTGACACGTTTGGGACAGAGGAGCATATCGTTTATAAAAGGCAAAAGACACAGAACGCTAAAAATGCAAAGCCTATAACAATACCCGTAACTCCTGCCATACGAGAGCAGTTGGAATGGTTTAAGGCAAATACTACTTTAACAGGCAACTATTTGCTGCCAATAATAACAAGGGATTATGAGGGGGAACAACTGTATGACCATATCCGTAGCCGTTACAAACGTATAAATGACGGTTTAAAGCAATTAGGCAAGTTGCTCCATATCCGTATGAACCTGACCACCTATGTCAGCCGTCATACAATGGCCATGACCTTACAAGGTAATGATGTCCCCCGTGAAATTATCAGCCAAGCGTTGGGGCATCGTAATCTTACAACGACAAACGTATATCTTGACAGTTTTTCAACAAGCGTATTAGACAGAGTAGCTAAAATCCTTTAATTATGAGTATGGCAATAAATATGCCTTTGGGCGGCTTGATAGACAAGTCGCTCAAAGGGGAAGCCCGTTTTGCGCATGAGGAATGGTTGCGCACCTATGTAAAAAGACTGACGAATGGTAATAAGACAAAGCTAAAACAGGCTTTGAATGAGGTAGATGAGGCTATAAACCAATGGCGGGACGGCTTCTTCATATCCACTTATGATGAAAAGCTGTCAGCCGTCCGACAAGGCAAACTGAACATGGGCAGCCAAGAGTTGGAAGACATCTATAACGAGGAAACCTATTTGCAAAAAGAGGGTAAAACAGGTTTGGTTGCAGATTTCTTGTACAATTCCATAGCTCAATACGGTTTTATCAATGAACACCACCGTGATGCAATAGAGAGCGCATGGCTGTTTCACGACATGGAGTTTTTACAGCAGCAATGGGAGTATTACGCTTTGGCTCAAATAAGGTCGTTACGGGCAGTCATTGTTTCCATGCTGGGAACAGTACCAACGACACCCGAAACCGAACCACAGAACACCAAAAGAGAGCCAAAACGGATAGAAGATTATCCCGAAGTGTTTGATATTACACTTTGTTGTGAGCTTACGAACTATGCAAAGGACACTATTTACAAGTGGACCCGTACCCGTGAAATACCTTGTCATCGTTCCGGGACAAACGGGCGCAAACTCGTGTTTAAGCGTGACGAAATCGTAGCGTGGATGACTGCCCGAAAGCAGGAAACCAAGGAGGAATTTATAAAACGAATGGAAAGCCAGTTGGCTGCGCGGCTCCGTAAATAGTTAATATGCTTTATTATGTATAACTTTCTATATACATTCCAATCTCACAGCCATGTATGACAAAATCAAATTAATGCTATATGACCTGCCAACAGGGTACGACTGGCAAACAGTCCTGCAACGTACAGTTGTAAAGGACTATTTTGCCAATGGTACAGGTGGTAAGGGGTATTGGCTTGGACGTAGGGTCATAGCCACAGACACGTATGTATCGTTCGAGGGCAGTCTTCCCAAATGTCTATGGGGGCATAATCTAAAGACCTTGTCATTGGTGCAGGTCAAGTGGCTTATAATGAAGTTGAGCAAGGACTTGGGTGTACCGATGTATAAGGCAGTGGTGGAGTCTGCGGAATTTGCACATAACTTTAGCATGACAGAGCCTCCTATTATGTATATGCAGAAGTTGGACGCCATGAAGAAATTTAGACCTAATGAGTGGAACGGTACTAAGTATATAGAGGACGAAGAAGTGCGTTGCAAGTTTTATGACAAGATACAGGAGGCAAAGAAGAAGCGTGAGTTACCCAAATATGGAAGAGAGAACTTACCGAGAAACTTATTGAGGTACGAGGTGACATTTAGCACCAAAGGACTGAATAGGTTGTTTGGTAGGGATATAGTAGCAGAGGAACTTTGGAGTAAACAGGTATTTTGGACGCTGGTTGCAGAGTGGTTTGGATATTATGAGGATATGGTGAAGCTACCGAATGACTGTTGGGATGTGGATTACCATATTTTTGAGAGCGCCAAAGACTTTGCCAAGTGGTGTATTTGTATAGCAAATGCCGACCAAAACCTGTCTTATTATGTGAAGCATGTACTTTTTAAACTTCGGGCAAATCCGCAGCCAGCCGACCGTGTCCTACATGGGCAAATACAAAAGAAAATCCAAGAAGCGTTGGAGTGGGGCAAAAAGCATCTGACTCTCCCTAACCTGACCTTGGAACTGACAGGCAAAATAGAACAATATCTTGCTGGGCTGTTGGAGCAGTCAGCAGACGGTATGAGCATCGCAGAGGAACGACGAATATTCAATACAGCTTGTTAGTTCTCTCTCTAATCAATTAAGGCTTGGTAATCATCAGAGGGTGTAAACTCTACTTCCCTAAGTTTACTCTTCGGGTGATTATCAAGCCTTATCTTTTAATAGAGGGGTCTATTGGTCGTGCGCAGCCAAAAACTTATCAGATACAATAAAAGTATTCGGTGGGGTGTAATAATGGCTTAAACGCTCTAATACGAGGTTGTTTAATTCTATGTGATAAGGTGGTTATGCTCGGTCGATAGAATGAATACAGGTTGTAAGTAAAGAGGATGTAACACTCTCAAATCTTCATTGTATGATGATAAACTTATGTAATGACAGGGTACAACATCATAGAGGGTTTGCAATGTAGAGGGCGAAAATGTCATGTAGCACCTAAAAACGAGTGGAGTGTAATCGAATGGTAAGGTCTGTTTGAGGTCGTGGGTATGATGATGAGGCTGTTTCGAGGTAGCTGCAAAAGTTTAGACACTCTGATATTTAACAACCTCATCGGAGTTCCCTCCCTAAAATCTTGTGAACTATCAATAAATGAGTAAATTTGTTCCACGACATCCCTAAAAACGTTTGTAGAACGTTGGATTTTAGTTATATTTGTCCCGCTAACAGGTTAAAGACTTGTTGGTGACATATTAATTAAAGGAAGCGTTTAGCTTTATCCCGTTTTAGAAATTCTGGTAAAATTTCATGTGGTACGGGGGTAGACGATACAAACGCTCATGCTAATCTTGTATATATCAGTGATATATATAGCTTGGCGTGGGGTGTCGTTTTATCTTGTACCACGGGTTTACCAGAGCCTCTAAAACAGATAATTCTAACAGCCTCACGCTATCTTTTTTATATAAACCTTTCCTGTCGGGGCTGTGGAAAGCAAATCTATGATATTATGAAAAGTTTCTTATCACTATCCTGTCTGTTGTTTGTTTTCATGGCAGGATGCAGCGAAAAGAAGGATGCGGAAGTTCTTCCTACTGACAGTCAAATGTGTGAAGCGAGTATAAGGCTGATAAATGCCTATTCAACATTGGTAAACAACCCTAATTATACAAAAGAAACATTGGATAGCGTTGTGGCTCAAATCGGGTGGAATGATTTTAGGTCTAAAGGTATAAAGTGTTATTTATTGTCAGGCAAGGACTCCTTAAATCATCAGGTAAAAGGATTAAGGGGGATTCGAGGGATTACTGCGGATTCATTAAAATATACACTTATGGCGTATCATCTTAAAGATTCAATAGGCTTTTATATTGATATTTCAGCACCTTTATTTGTAGGGAAAAAGAAACCTGTGGAAATGTTAGATTCAATAATAATAAAATCAATGGAATTGGGGATTATAAAGCGTTATAAAGACCTTTATGGTTATTCTATTGATTATTATATCGCAGGAACGTATTCACATCCTATATATTTGAAAGAGTGGGGAACAGGTTGCGCTATGGATGTCACATACAGTGATACTAAGGAACGTGAGGTTTATTCTCCACTAAGAAATTATTGTAAAAGGTATAATCGCCAAGAATAAGCCTTCTAACATAGCGTTTAAAACAAAGTGGAACAAATACTGCCTCACTTTATTGGATATATGTGGTAATACACTAATAGAGTCATCAAAGAATGCTTGTAAGAATTGTTATGCAATAATGCAAAATCCACATGACAAAAGGCAATAATCGGATTAAATAAACCAAGTTTCCCGAAAACCTTATTCGTAGGATATTCGCAGGTAAAAAATAAGGAGTTAAGTGTTAGCTTAACTCCTTGATTTCTATATTGTTGTAATTTTATTATCGGTAATCTTATTCAATTCCCCCAGACGCGTACTCTAACCGGGCTGAGCTACATCCCGCTTTATTTTTACGGCTGCAAAGGTAGTGCTTTATTTTTAATCAGCAAGCATTTCTGCCAATTTTATTTACCCTTAACTTACAATATACAACAAATCAATCTATTGTATGATCTTTTCACCTATACATGTATGCTCTAATCCAACTAAATCATATCATTTTTTACTTTTTACGGCCGCAAAGCTGTAAAATCCTCAATAAACAGAATAAAACTTTTTCAAGTTCCCATCTCTCTAAACACGACTAAACACCAAAACTCTCACGATAAAAATCAAGAGATTCCAATATACGCTCTTTCGATACAGAACGATTGATACGCACATCGCCCACATTTGCTAACAATGTAAAGTTTATCACCCCTCCCTCATTCTTTTTATCATGCTTCATCAGCTCATATAAAACATCATAATCTTTACAATCAAAAAAGAATGCCGGGTAGTATTCCTTTATATAATAAACGACCTGACTCAATTTCTCCATTGGAAATTCACAAATTCGGTGAGAAAGATACAACTCGCTCACGATACCTGCCGCCACAGCATGACCATGCAAAATAGGACAACCCTTACGGAAAGATAAACTTTCATAAGCATGTCCAATCGTATGACCAAAATTTAATGCCTTACGAATACCTTGCTCCTTTGGATCTTCCTCCACAATCCGCTCTTTCACCTCTACTGATTGCGCCACTAAACGATTCAAGTAAGAATAATTCATCGTATCTATATCATAAAGCATCACTGATGTATAATCAGCCATCGAACTAATTAAACCATGCTTAAGCATCTCCGCATAACCTGACAAAATATTATCCCTATCCAATGTACGCAAAAACTCACAGTCTATAAACACCCGCAATGGCTGATGGAATGCTCCTATCTCATTCTTTAGTCCATTAAAATTAATTCCCGTCTTTCCTCCTACAGCCGCATCTACAGAGGCCATCAAGGTTGTAGGAATATTTATCGTTCGAATGCCACGCTTAAATGTAGCACCTGCAAAACCACCCATATCTGTTACCATTCCTCCTCCTAAATTCACCAACAAGGAGTTTCGTGACGCACCCTCACTCGACAATCTCATCCAAATATGAGACAAATGCTCTAATGTCTTATGCGTATCTCCCGCTTCCGTAATAATCACGGGAGCATTTTTTAGAACCTCTACATCTTGAATCAAAGGATAACACTTCGCATAGGTATTTGTATCCGTAAGAATAAACAACTTATCATATTTCAAGGAAGAAACAAAGGCTTGCAATTCCAACCTCAGATCCTTACATATAGCCACATTTTGCTCAGACATATCTTTTTCACTTTTTCTATCACTTAATTCGCAAAGGTAAACGATGTAAATCTATTATCAAAAAAGGACAAAAAAATTCCTCCGGCATGAGATGATCCCATACCGGAGGATATATGATTCTTTTAAAAAGAAATCCTTCCAGATTCTATCTTAACACAAGCCGATTGCCTCTTTAACGGCACCCACAGCAATAGACAAGCCCTCAACAGACTTTCCTCCCGCTGTAGCGAAATGAGGTTGGCCACCACCACCACCTTGTATGTGCTTAGCGGCATCTTTTACAATCTTACCAGCATGTAAGCCATCCTTTACCAAATCATCGCTCAGCATCAACATCAGCGTACATTTACCGCTATCTAAGATTCCGGCAACAAAAGCGAAGCTACCCTCTGTCTCTGCCTTAATTTGGAAAGCGATATTTTTCATAGCATCTGTATTTGCCTTACCTATATATTGCAATAACTTAACGCCATTAACTTCCGTCGCATTAGCGATAATCTCTTCCTTCAAACGCATAGATTTCTCTTGAACATAGCTTTCGATACGTTTCTTCATCTCCGCATTCTCTTCGATAGATTTCCTCACCGCTTGCGCTAAGTTTGGCATATTATTCATCAACGCACGCAATTCGCGAATTAAGTCTTGCTGAGTAAATACGTATTGTTCTGCGGCTGCAGCAGTCACAGCCTCTATACGGCGAACACCTGCGGCGATAGAACTCTCGCCTACCACACGCAAAGAGCCAATCATACCAGTCGCAGGTATATGTGTACCACCACAAAGCTCAATAGAATTTCCATACTTCACGACACGCACCTCATCACCATACTTCTCGCCAAATAAAGCCATAGCCCCTAAAGCTTTAGCTTCCGCTATTGGCATATTACGACGCTCTTCCAACGGGTAATTAGCACGGATTTTCTCCCCTACTAAGATTTCGACCTTACGGATCTCCTCTTCTGTTACTTTTTGGAAATGAGAGAAGTCAAAACGCAAGAAATCCGGAGAGACATAAGAACCTTTTTGCTCTACATGTGTTCCCAAAACTTCACGTAAAGCCTCATGCAGCAAGTGTGTCGCAGAGTGGTTACACTCACAAGCGATGCGCTTCTTCTCATTAATTTTCGCCGTAAATGTAGCAGTAACGTCTTTCGGTAAAACCGTCACTAAATGAACCGGCAAGTTGTTCTCTCGTTTTGTATCGATCACCTCGATCTTTTCGCTATCAGTGATTAACCAGCCTGTATCACCGACTTGACCTCCCATCTCCGCATAGAAAGGAGTCTGATCCAAAACGATCTGATATAATACTTTATTCTTCTGCTTAATTTGACGATAACGCAAAATTTCAGATTCGCACTCAAAGAAATCATATCCGACAAATTTACTTTCGCCCTCTTTCAATGTAACCCAGTCACCCGTTTCCACAGCGGCGGCGTTACGAGCACGCTCCTTCTGCTTCTGCATCTCCTTGTTGAAATCCTCGATATCAACTTCCATGCCGTTTTCTCTAAGGATCAACTCCGTCAAATCCAAGGGGAAACCATAAGTGTCATATAATGTAAATGCGTCAATACCACTAAGAACATTCTTTCCTGCAGCCTTCGTCTCTTCCATTTTCTTATCCAACAAACGAATACCGGTCTCCAATGTACGAAGGAAAGACTCCTCTTCCTCTTTGATTACCTTTTCAATCAAAGACTTTTGTGCGATCAATTCCGGATAAGCGTCACCCATTGTCTCTATCAATACCGGCAACAACTTATACATAAACGACTCTTTACGATCCAAGAAAGTATAGCCATAACGAACCGCTCGACGCAAGATACGACGAATCACATAGCCGGCCTTTGCGTTAGAAGGTAACTGACCATCCGTAATAGCAAAAGCGATCGTACGAATATGATCGGCAATAACACGCATCGCAATATCCTTTTGCTTATCCAAGCCATAAGAAGTTCCTGCCATATCTGCGATAACCTTGATAATCGGCTGGAATACATCCGTATCGTAATTAGAGGTCTTTCCTTGAAGCGCCATACACAAACGCTCAAAACCCATACCTGTATCAATTACCTTTGCGGGTAGAGATTCCAATGAGCCATCAGCCTTACGATTAAATTGCATAAAGACAAGATTCCAAATCTCGATCACTTGAGGATGATCTTTATTCACCATCTCCGCTCCGCTGATCTTCGCACGTTCCTCATCAGAACGAAGGTCTATATGGATCTCAGAGCAAGGACCACAAGGTCCAGTATCACCCATTTCCCAAAAATTATCATGCTTATTACCATTTAATATATGATCTTTTGGCAAATATTGTTCCCAATAACCTGCAGCCTCATTGTCACGATCCAAACCCTCAGCAGGACTACCCTCAAACACTGTAGCATATAGACGTTCCGGATTCAGCTTCAACACCTCAACCAAATACTCCCATGCCCAACCAATCGCTTCTTTTTTAAAGTAATCACCAAACGACCAGTTCCCTAACATCTCAAACATTGTATGATGGTAGGTATCTTGACCAACCTCCTCTAAGTCGTTATGTTTACCGCTTACACGAAGACATTTTTGAGAGTCCGCGACACGAGGATACTTACGAGGCACATTACCCAAAATAATATCTTTAAACTGATTCATTCCCGCATTGGTGAACATCAACGTGGGGTCGCCTTTTACCACCATCGGAGCGGAAGGTACGATCTGGTGTCCCTTTGAAGCAAAAAACTGCTTAAAGGACTCACGGATTTCTTTTGCTGTCAACATAATCATCTATATAGTTCTCGTTAATATTCTGAAAAACAATTTGCAAAAGTACTGCAAATTATTATTTTTGCGAGCATTCAAATAACAAAAAATGTAGATGAAACTCTTTAAAAGTCGCAAAACATACTATTTCTATAATCCCAACACGCTCAATTATGAGCGTGTTTACCCTTCTAATAAAGATCGGCTTTTCACCATACTTCGCCACCTAAGTACAGGTATCGCTTTTGGTGTCGCTACCTTTTTCATCATGATGCATCTGATTGATTCTCCGATGGAATCACAGCTACGCAAAGAAAACAGATTGTTACAAACTCAATATGAAGTACTTTCGTTACGCCTCAATAACGCATTAGATGTCTTAGAAGATCTGCAACAACGAGACGAGAATCTATACCGGGCGATATTCCAAGCGGAATCTATACCCGAATCGGTAAGAAAAGCCGGATTTGGCGGCACAAACAGATACGAACGATTAATGAGTCTATCCAATCCAGATTTGGTTGTCTCCACGACAAAAAAGATGGATATGCTTCGAAAACAGCTCTACATTCAATCCAACTCACTGGAAGAATTAATCACTTTAGGCAAGAATCAAGAAGAACGCAGCAAATGTATCCCCGCGATCCAGCCTATTTCAAACAAAGACTTACGTTGCACAGCCTCTGGTTATGGTGTACGTATCGATCCGATCTATCGCACACCTCGTTTTCACTCGGGTATGGATTTCTCCGCTAAAGTGGGTACAGATATTTATGCCACAGGCGATGGCATTGTCACTTTTGCCGCATGGAAACAGGGTTATGGCAATTGCCTGGTAATCAATCATGGATATGGTTATCAGACGCTATATGGACACATGAGCAAGTTTAAGAAACGTGTCGGACAAAAAGTGTCTCGCGGAGAAATTATTGGAGAAGTAGGAAACACAGGAAAGTCAACAGGTCCACATCTGCACTATGAAGTAATCGTCAGAGGAAAATATGACAATCCCTCAAAATATTACTACATGGATCTTTCTCCCGAAGAATACGACCGTATGATACAAATCGCAGAAAATCATGGTCAGGTTATGGATTAAATATTTATGTAATGAGCCTGAAGAAAAATAAAGATCTTAAATTGTATTTTTCCATTAGCGAGGTTGCTCAAATGTTCGATGTGAACGAGTCTACCTTACGCTTTTGGGAAAAAGAATTTGATATTATCTGCCCTAGGAAAACCAGCAAAGGAACACGCTTTTATAAGCAAGAAGATATAGATGCCATCCGTCTTATCTATCACCTTGTAAAAGAGAGAGGTATGACATTGGCAGGCGCACGACAAAAGTTAAAAGACAACAAAGAGACAACGATAAAACAAGAAGATATCGTCAACCGACTGAAACAGATAAAAGAAGAATTGATCGCCATGAAAGAAGCCTTCGACGCATTCGCCCCGAAAGTCTGATCCATTTTTTGATAAAACCAGAACAAAACCGTACCTTCGCCGCATAAAAAAACAGCAATTTAATATATTACAACATGGAAATTTCAGGAAAAATTATTCAAATCCTTCCGGAAGTAGGTGGCATAAGCAAAACCGGAAACGAATGGAAAAAACAAGAATACGTACTAGAGACACATGATCAATACCCTAAAAAAGTCTGCTTCCAAATTTTTGGAGCTGATCGTATCGCTCAAGCGGCTATACAGCCTGGAGAGGAACTAACTGTCTCTTTTGACATTGACAGTCGTGAATATCAAGGCCGTTGGTTTACAAATATCAATGCCTGGAAAGTAGAACGCCCAATGGCTTCCGCTCCTCAAGCGGCACCTGCAGGTGTAACACCTGATAATTTTGCGCCTGTATCTGCTCCTACAGCTCCTGATTTTGGACCTGCGAATCCTATTGACGACCTACCTTTTTAAAAGAATGAATATCATTTTACTCTTAGGAGGTCTTTTCCTGATATTAGTCGGAGCCAATGCCTTAACGGATGGCTCCGCTTCTATAGCGAAACGCTTTAATATCTCGAATCTAGTTATTGGACTCACTATTGTCGCTTTCGGTACCTCCGCACCAGAATTAACCGTAAGTGTTGTATCCGCCCTCAAAGGCAGCTCCGACATCGCAATAGGAAATGTAGTAGGCAGCAATATATTTAATGCGCTAATGATTGTTGGTTGCACAGCCGCAATCGCTCCTATTCGTGTTACGCAAGGAACTCTCAGCAAAGAAATTCCACTTTGTATCCTTGCCTCTATTGTCTTATTTATCTGTACAAATGATGTATTGATCAATCATACTTCTTCTAACAGCATTAGTCAAAGCGATGGATTGCTTTTGTTGAGTTTTTTTGCCATCTTTCTAAGTTACACATTCGCTATCGCGCATAATGAAGATACAAACAGCGAAGACACCATCAAAAGCATGCCGATCTTAAAGGCTGTTTTATTTATTATTGGTGGATTAGGAGGACTTATCTTAGGAGGACAATTCTTTGTTGATGGAGCTTCAGGGATCGCACGAGGATTAGGTGTTAGCGAATCTATAATCGGACTAACATTAGTGGCGGGTGGGACTTCTTTGCCTGAATTAGCGACTTCTGTTGTAGCGGCATTAAAAAAGAATCCGGAAATGGCTATCGGTAACGTGATCGGCTCAAATCTTTTCAATATCTTTTTTGTATTAGGATGTAGCGCAACTATCACTCCAATGAACATTCTTGGAATCACCAATTTAGATTTAATCACAATGATTGGATCTTGTGTATTACTCTATGTCTTTGGATTATTTTTTAAAAAACGCACGATCACAAGAGTTGAAGGTTTTACCTTAATTTTATGTTATATCGCATATACATCTTATTTGATTCTTAAATAGTTATCTATCACTATTTTTTCTATTCAAAAAAGGCCACCATTATATCTGAAAAATAATGATGGCCTTTTTTATCTCTTTATAAAAATATATCAATCCGCGATACGTCCTACAGACTTAATGTTTTGAATCTTTGATAAAGTCACGCACATCTTTTGTATATCTTCCACATCATGCACTTTCATCTTAATCTTTCCATCAAACACTCCATCCTTAGCCTCTATTGATAATCGCATGATATTAACATTAAAATCTTCAGAGATCGTTTTTGTAATCAAGTTCAACACTCCTATAGAATCAATACCTTTCACCTCTAATGTAGCCTCAAAAGAAGCATTCATATGGCTACTCCAAACAGTATTCAATATGCGTTCTCCAAAACTACTTTTTAAACGCATCGCTATTGGACAAGAACGCTTATGCACCACCACTTTTCCCTCATCATCAATAAAACCTAATGACTCATCACCAGGAATTGGCTTACAACATTCTGCTAATACATAATTACGCTCAAAAGCCTCCTCTTTTAACAGATAAGGTTTCTTTGTATCATATTTGGGCTTTTCAACCTTTGTCTCTTCTTCATGTTTTTTCGAACCAACACCCAACGCCTGCTTTACATATTTAAAAAGCACATTGTCTGTCTTTTCTTTTATTAGCTTCTTTAAATTATCCGGCAATACGACATCTCCTTTTTCTACAGCATAATAAAACTCCTCACGTTTCGAAAAGCCAAAATAGACACATATCTTATCCATATTAGAGACATTTACCTCCAAATCAGAGTGCTTAAACGCCTCTAAGACTTTCAATTCACCACTCTTCACTGCTTCCTTACGGGCTTTCTTTAATACGGCTCTAATCTTAGAACGGGCTTTAGCGGTCGTAACAAAATTCAACCACTCAGGCTGCGGCTCTTGTGAACGAGAGGTCAACACTTCAACTTGGTCTCCGCTTGATAAAGGATGACTCAATGGCATCAATCGATGATTTACTTTCGCTCCAATACATTTATTTCCAATGTCAGAGTGCAAAGCATAAGCAAAATCCAAAGCTGTTGCTCCTTGCGGAAGTGTTTTGATATCTCCCTTCGGAGTAAATACAAATATCTCAGATGTATATAAATTCAATTTTATCGTATCCAAAAAATCTAACGCGTTCGGATCAGGACTTTCTAATATCTCCGTAATTGTTTGAATCCATTTATCAAGCTCAGTATCTTCCTCCACATTCGATTCTTTATATTTCCAATGCGCAGCAAATCCCTTTTCCGCAATATCATCCATACGGCGACTGCGTATCTGTATTTCCACCCATTGTCCATCAGGCCCCATCACTGTCAGATGCAACGCCTGATAACCGTTCGCTTTAGGCCTACTTACCCAATCACGAATACGATCCGGACGGATACGATAAATATCCGTGATAGCTGAATAAATATCCCAACATTGATTTTTCTCATCTACTCCAGGAAGAGGATCAAATATGATACGAACTGCATAAATGTCATAAATATCTTCAAACGCAACTCCCTTACTCTCCATCTTATTCCAAATAGAATAAATAGATTTCACTCGAGCACGCATCTCATATTTAAGTCCCATCGCTTTCAGTTTCTCATGCACAGGAGCAGCAAAATGCTCAAACAACATATTTCGGCTCTCTTCCGTAGCCTTAAGCTTATCGGCAATCATCTCATATTCTTGAGGATGTTCGTATTTAAAACTTAAATCCTCCAATTCAGTCTTGATTGAAAACAGACCTAAACGATGAGCTAAAGGAGCATATAAATATAAAGTCTCACCTGCAATTTTCAACTGCTTAGCAGGAAGCATAGAGCCTAATGTTCGCATATTGTGCAAACGATCAGCAATCTTAATCAAGATCACTCGTATATCGTCACTCATGGTCAAAAGTAATTTTCGGAAATTCTCGGCTTGCGCTGATGCCTTCTCTCCAAAAATACCACCGGAAATCTTTGTCAGACCATCTACAATTTGAGCGATCTTATCGCCAAACATATCTCGAATATCTTCAACTGTATATTCTGTATCTTCAACAACATCATGCAACAACGCCGCACAAATGGATGTTGAACCTAATCCTATCTCTCGACATACAATACGAGCGACCGCTATGGGATGCATAATGTAAGGCTCACCAGAACGCCTCTTCACTCCGGCATGCGCTTGATTAGCGAAATTGAACGCTTTGGTAATTCGCTCTACCTTTCGACGATGATTTGAATTTAAATAATCATTCAACAAAGCATTAAATCCATCTTGTATCATTTGCTCGTCTGCCGAAAGAGTCACCACTTCTTTTTCCTTCCCTTTTATATCTTTTGTCTCCTCTGTATCACTACTCATAACCTTACACCTCCCATTCTTTGATACTGAATAGCTACAAATATAAAAATTATTCAGTAACAGGATCTATCCCCTAATAAAAAAATTAGAGAAGCCCCGTCAAATATGAATACCATGATTTTGCTTAATCGCATCCATAACGAATGTACTACGCAATGACCCCAAACCATCTATCGTTCCCAAGACATTTAATATAAACTCTTGGTAATACTTCATATTAGGAGCATGTATCTTCAGCAAATAATCATAATCTCCTGAGATATTATAGCATTCAGTCACTTCTGGTATTTCTTGTACCACTCGAGCGAACTCTTGTGCGATATCTTTATTTAAACGAACAAGCTTCACGCTACAGAAAACGACAAAACCTTGATTTAACTTCTCCGCATCCAACACCGCTATATATTTTTTTATATATCCTTTATTTTCTAACCGCTTTAAACGCTCAAAAACGGGTGTGGATGATAAACTAACTCTGGCGGCCAACTCTTTTGTCGTTAACCTCGCATTATCTTGCAATACACGCAATATCTGTAAATCAACCTTATCTAATTTGTCTATCATACTCATAAGAATATTTATCTACCCGAATGTTTTTTTAGTTATTGAATACTGCCATTTATTCTAAATTAGAAGATAAAAATAGATGTTTTATCTATAATTACGACAAATATTGTATAAAAAAGACACCTCTTATACTTTTGCTAAAAACAAACAGTTTATTAATAATAAGACAAGACTTATCATGGATAGAAAAAAATTACACTTTGAGACTCTACAAATACATGTTGGACAAGAACAACCTGATCCTGCCGCTGACGCACGTGCTGTTCCTATCTATCAAACGGCTTCTTATGTGTTTCGTAACGCACAACACGCCGCCGACAGATTTGCCTTGAAAGAAGAGGGCAACATCTATGGACGACTTACAAACTCCACACAAGCTGTTCTTGAAAAACGAATCGCGGCTTTAGAAGGCGGTGTAGCGGCTTTAGCCGTAGCATCAGGTGCGGCGGCTGTTACCTACGCCTTGCAAAATATTCTTGGTATAGGTGACCATGTCATCGCTGCTGACAACCTTTATGGAGGCTCTTTTAACCTCATCACTCATACCTTAGCGGCGCAAGGTGTAAGCCATTCCATTGTTAAAGTTAATGATCTTATAGCCCTAGAAAAAGCTATTAAAGAAAATACAAAAGCTATCTATGTTGAAACTTTCGGCAATCCTAATTCTGATGTCACGAACATAGAGGCTATCGCAAAAATTGCCCATAAACATCATATACCACTTATCGTTGACAATACTTTTGGTACGCCCTTTTTAATTAGACCTATTGAGTATGGTGCAGATATCATCATACATTCTGCCACTAAATTCATAGGAGGGCATGGCTCTAGTCTCGGAGGTATTATTGTAGATAGCGGAAAATTTGACTGGAAAGAAAATGCGGAGAAATTCCCTACATTAAGCAAACCGGATCCTAATTATCATGGAGCTGTTTTTGCGGATGTCGCCGGAGAAAGTGCTTTTGTTACTCGCATACGTGCTGTTATTCTCCGTGATACCGGAGCGGCCATCTCTCCTTTTAACGCTTTTATTTTGCTACAAGGTTTAGAGACTCTTTCTCTACGTGTAGAAAGACACGTTAGTAACGCATTAAAAGTAGTCGATTTTCTTTCTAAACATCCGCTGGTAAGTAAGGTAAATCACCCTTCACTTCCTAGCCATCTTGATCATTCATTATACCAAAAATATTTTCCTCATGGAGGGGGAAGTATCTTTACTTTCGAGATCAAAGGTGGACTAGATAGTGCTTGGAAATTCATCGACTCTCTACAAATTTTCTCCTTACTGGCAAATGTCGCAGATGTCAAAAGCCTCGTCATTCATCCATATACAACAACTTATTCGCAAATGACTCCAGAAGAATTGGCTCAACAAAACATTACTCCCGCCACAATCCGTTTAAGCATTGGAACTGAGCATATTGAAGACATTATCAATGATCTTGAGCAAGCATTCTCTTCTATTTAACCCTTGTTGAATAAATTCATTCAACTAAAATAGGGCAAAATAACATAAGAGTTCGTCATAAGAGAGTACTTACTTTCTTAAACGAACTCTTAATGCCTAAACATCTTTTTTGTATTAACCTTCTTTATTTGTATGATAAACTGCCATAAAGTTGTATATAAAAAAAACACCGCATTATACTATGCCGATGAAAAAGAGAAAACAAGTCTCTAAAACGAATTTTATATACATCATTATTTATGACTAACAATCCATGATTTAAACTTCGCAGCTCTGTTCTTACTCACATAAATACGTTCAGGAACTTCTACATCTAATGTCACGAGCAAACGACTATCAAACCAAATAGTTATATCTCGCACACAATCACGGGCAATGATAAATTGCTTATTAGCCCGAATGAAATCTATGGGATTAAGAGAAGCTATTATTTGTCCTAATGTTTTAGCATAAAAGAATGATTGGCCATCCTTCAAGTAAACAAATGTATTTTCATCGGCTGTATAAAAACAGGCAACTTCTTTCAATGCGATAGGCAACAATTTATCCCGAAAGGGAATCAATAAACAAGTATCATACTTAGGTGTAGAAACCATTTGGGTTAAACGAGACAAATAACCCATCATATCGGGATGCTCCCAACGCTCAAATTTATCCATCGCCCGCTTCAACTCTTCTGGCTTTATAGGCTTTAATAGATAATCTATGCTATTCACCTTAAATGCATCTATCGCATATTGATCATACGCTGTTGTAAAAACAATAGGAATCTCTACTCTAACTTGCTCAAAGATAGCGAAAGCTGAACCATCGGACAGATGAATATCCATAAAAATTAAATCTGGCCTAGTATTCACCTGTAACCATTGTATCGTTTGTCTTACACTTTCTGTATTCCCTACAATTTCAACTTCTTTATACATGGTTAATAACATATCCGCCAAATTTTCATATGCGGCAGTTTCATCCTCAACAATTAAGATTTTCATCTTTCCTTACTTTAATGGTAAATAGACTCTAAACATCTTTTTATCAGACTCTATCCTAATTTTCTTATTGTCCATCATAAGCGCAAAACGATTTTCTAAATTCTTTAATCCTGTGCCATTCGTTTCGGGAATTGTCAACTTAGGATAAAGCGGATTGGAAACAACCAGCTCCATATATTCATTCAAATGAATAGAGACCTCCATACGATGCTCACTATCTATAATATTATGTACTGTTACATTTTCCAGCAAAGGCAATAAAGACAAGACAGGGATACGTAAAGCCCGCATATTTTCAGCAACTTCAATCTTAAAAATCAGCTTATTTGCAAAACGCACCTCCATAACATGACGAAAAGCATCAACAAATTCCAACTCCTCCGATAAAGTCACTAATCCTTTTTTATCACTCTGAAGAATATAACGAAATATATCAGACAGCTTCGTAACATATATCAAGGTGTTACTGTCATTCTTTTTCCGAATCAAAGATGAAATACCATTTAATGCGTTAAAAAAGAAATGTGGATTCACTTGATTGGCTAAAGCGTTACAACGACTTTTTAAATTCTCCACTCGCAAACATTCTATTTCTTGCTCCTTTTCTCGCTGATAAATATACAACTGACAAATATGCCCTATTAAAGCAGATAATAGACCAATTACAATAAACTGAAATATTAAGATACTTAAAAATCTATCAAAATCACACACAAAATGAGTAATCATTTTGTAGAGCAATAATCCACAAAATGTGAAAAGTAAATTCACCCCTAAACGACTTAAAAAATAAGGTGTCGAGAGATAACGAAAGTTATAAATAATAAGAAAACTTGTCAAGCTCCAAATAAAAACAAAACGAAAAAGTGAAAAAAGGCAAAAACTAACGTGATCATTGGGTGATAAGAAACTAAGATCACAGAAAAACCAAGCCGCATTTGGATAAATCACAAAAATGGCACAAATCAAGCTCACCAACCATGGCTTACTGTTAATTGCGATCATATCTTTATCCAATACTCCCATAATTTTGTCCTTCTTTAAATTTACTACAAAAAGAGTACTTTTTCCCTATCAATTAAGCCCAGATAAGCTAAAAACGAAAAAATGACATTCCAAGACGAATTGCTTCTATAAAACTACACGACTGGAATTTTTAAAACCTGTCCCGGACGAATATTGGGGCTTGATAGACCATTCGCCTTTTGCAATGTTGCTGTTGTTATTCCTGGATATTTCTTGGAAATTGAATATAAAGAATCGCCCGATTTTACTTTATATGAAATAAATCCCTTTTGATTTGCTCCATTGGATGTCTTTGTCGCATTCAAGACAGCTGTTCCTTTATTTGACACTGAAGATTTTAATCTCTTAGCATTTGCGAAAGTCACTCCTCCATTGTCAACATACAACTTTAAACGCTTTCCCCTTGCGACTCGATTCGAGCGAAGGCCATTCCATTGACGAATTTCTTTTGCGGTAACACCATAGCGGTTCGCTATCGTATATATATTCTCTCCTCTCAGCACAACGTGAGTGATAGTCTCACGAGTCGCAGCAGGCATAAATCCCTTTGTATTATTTGCCGGCATACAATTAGCCAATAACTCTTCTATACGATGAGTATAAACAGTATCCTCTTTGCCTACAAAAGCATAAGTTTCTGCCGCAGGTAACTTCAACACAGAAGGACGCATATTTCCAGGAACAATATCTCGCTTATATTGCGGATTTAAAGCGCGCAATGTCTCCAAATCAATATGCAATACATCTGACACTTGCTGTAAATGTAGCGCATTATTTACCATAACGGTATCTGTGGCTAATGGTAAACTTGTCTGCATCGGACAAAGATTATGCTCACAATAATAATTCATAATATAGTTGGCGGCAATAAATAAAGGCACATAAGAGCGTGTCTCTTTCGGCAAATAGGGAAATATTTCCCAGAAATCCGTTTTCCCTCCAGAACGACGAATCGCCTTATTCACATTTCCCGGACCACAGTTGTAAGAAGCCAACACTAAATTCCAGTCACCATAAATGGCATACATATCCTTAAAATACTCACACGCTGCTTCTGTCGCACGTAAAGGATCTCGCCGCTCATCCACTAAACTATTTATTTCCAATCCATAGCTTTTCCCTGTAGGTAACATAAACTGCCATAAACCACAAGCTCCTACCCGAGAAAGAGCCACAGGATTTAAAGCACTCTCTACAACCGCCAGATATTTCAGCTCTATCGGAAGATTATGCTTATCTAAAATCTGTTCAATTATCGGGAAATAAAAATCTGCCATACCTAACATATAACGCACCAAATTACGTTTACGTTCCGCATACAAATCAATGCAATTTCTCACCACGTTATTATATGGCAACGCGATAACACTTGGCAGCCTTGATAAGCGATCCATATAAACAGAATCAGGGAAATAAACATTCTCATTGTCATCATGACAATAATCATCCTTTTTAGAGAAATATTGCACATGCCAAGTTCGTAATAAACTATCTATATTGGCATCCAAACTTTCCGGTATTAATCCAACTTCAGACTCCAATGAACCTATAGAATCTTTTTCCTCCACACGATTCTCTTCCTGCGCATAAATAAATGGAGCTACACAAACCAAAGACAATAAGATAAGCAGGTATCTTTTCATTATGTTATCAGAATTTTAGACTGCAATTTAATCCATAAGTACGAGGTGTCACACTCGTTTTAGGAGTTACTACCGGCTCTACATGCATAGATAAATCCGGCGTTATATCAAAATCAAATAGTTGGGCATCTACATAAGCATCTACAATACTTAACGCATATACACCCACCGTTATTATAATACTTAAATCCCTATAACGACGATAATAATCTTTTTGCCTCTTTAAACGATCTCTGAAATTAGAGCTTTTCAATGCCTCTGCCGGATCCATGGATGTCAATATTTGCCAACTTTTACTCCATGCCTTCGGATTATCCGCATTGACCGTCGCATCATAAACTATATCGCTATAGGCTGTAGAATAGTCTTTATAATTTCGATTGTTCCAAGTCACGGCATACATACAGCCCATCAACCCTCCATAAACAATCGGCAATTTCCAATATTTCCTATTATAGATTTGCCCTAAACCAGGGACCAAAGCATACAAGACCGCTTTTGTTGGATTTGGCTTAAAAGACATCTTAACCTTTGGGACCTCTATCGAATCTGCAGCGACCAAAACAGATCGAACCGTTGAGTCAGGCACGACCTCCTCAACAGCCTCGTTCACTTGCGCACGACAAATTCCCATGCAATACACAAGTCCCAGCAAAAGAAATATAATTTTATTTCTCATTTCAATTTATCCAGTAATCCTATCAACTGCTCCAGCTCCTCTTCGGTCGCGAACGGAATTGTAATCTTTCCTTTTCCTTTTTCATTGCATGTCAGCTGAACATTCGTATTAAAATAACGAGATAAATGGTCTTTTAGCAACTTAAACTCTTCCGGAAGCGCCGGCTTACGATCTTTCTTTTTCTTCTCCAAGTCTCCCGGCAAGACTCCATCCGCCATATTACGCACCATCTCCTCAACGTTTCGCACAGACAATCCTTGCGCTAAGATCTGCTCATACAATGCCAATTGCAATTCCGGATCATTAACAGGTATTAACGCACGAGCATGCCCCATATCAATTTTCTTATCCTTCAACCCCATCTGTATTTCAGCGGGCAACTTCAAAAGACGAAGATAATTAGCTATTGTAGCTCGTTTTTTACCAACACGCTCACTCAAGCCCTCCTGGGTCAAACCATAATTATCTATCAATTTTTGATACGCTAACGCTATTTCTATCGAGTTCAAATCCTCTCGTTGGATATTCTCGATCAAAGCCATCTCTACGACATTCTCATCTGCGGCCGTTTTAATATAAGCAGGTATACGATCCAAGCCAGCCATTAACGAAGCACGATAACGACGTTCACCTGAAATAATCATATACTGATCTGTACCAACTTCCTTTAATGTTATTGGCTGAATAATACCTAAAGAGCGAATTGATGTGGCTAATTCTTCCAAAGCCTCTTTCTCAAAGACAGAACGCGGTTGCTCCGGATTAGGCTTAATCTTACTTATTTCGATCTCACTAATCGATGATGAGCCACCGGTCTTCAGGTCGTCCATCATAATTAACGCGTCTAATCCACGGCCTAACGCCGATCTTTTCAATGCTGCCATAATCCTTTATTTTTTTCAATAATCTCTTGCGCCAACTGCATATGATTGATCGAGCCTTTCGAATCTGCATCATACAACAACACCGGTTTACCATAGCTGGAGGCCTCACTCAACTTGACATTACGCTGTATTACCGTAGTAAATACCAAATCTCTAAACGGGCGTTTAACTTCCTCGTAAATTTGATTTGCCAAGCGCAAACGTGAGTCATACATTGTCAACAAGAAACCTTCAATCTCCAATGCCGGATTCAATTTAGACTTAATGATCTTTATCGTATTCAACAATTTGCTTATTCCTTCCAATGCGAAATACTCACATTGCACCGGAATAATCACCGAATCAGCGGCTGTCAAGGCATTTACCGTAATCAACCCTAATGACGGCGAGCAATCAATTAATACAAAATCATACTTCTCTTTCAATGGAGTCAATATCTGCTTCAGAATCCGCTCACGATTTTCCAAATTCAACATCTCTATCTCCGCTCCAACCAAATCGATATGAGAAGGTATTATATCCAATCCTTCCACCTCCGTATGTGTGATAGCGCCATTAGCGTCTTCGCCATTCACTAGACACTCATAGATAGAAAGCTCCACATTGCGTATATCCACACCTAAACCTGATGAAGCGTTCGCCTGCGGATCAGCGTCTACAACTAGCACTTTTTTTTCCAATGCTGCCAATGACGCTGCCAGATTTATAGTGGTAGTTGTCTTGCCGACTCCACCTTTCTGATTTGCTAAAGCGATAATCTTTCCCATACTATACACTATTAATTCAAGGGCAAAACTAAACATTAAATATCTAACCTCACAAAGCTCAACAAAAACAATGCTTATTCTGTTGATAAATCGTCCTAATTGTTGATAACTCGCGAATATAGATAGATTTACTTAATTAGATGTCTATAAAGCAAGCATATAAGCCTCTTTTTGGAAATGATAACGAAGTTTTGAAAAATTAGCGTTTCAGGTTTCACTACCTTTCTCCTTAAGAAAAAAGATTCAAGAATTATCGTTATCTTTGCGTATAATAATAAGGTATCTCCTTAGCTTAATAGAAAGGCCTATGCCCCATCGCATTTCGTCTTATACATCACAGTCGCCCGATGTATAGACCTTGAGCTTTTATGATTTTTCTTGTACTCAAGACTTATTTCGGGAAATGATAATCACTTCTATCATAAGCCTTTTTTAAATGCGATGGATAAAGCCTTTTTATCAAATAAAGAAAGATCCAAATTAAAAAATTTAGATATGACAAACGAGAAACCATTAATTCTGATTACGAATGATGACGGTGTATGGGCCAAAGGTATAAATGAGCTTATCAGATGCCTCCGGGACTTAGGCGACTTGGTGGTACTCGCTCCTGATGGACCTCGCTCTGGCATGAGTAGCGCTATTACCTCTTTAATTCCCATCAAATATTCTTTATTAAAAAAAGAAGAGGGCTTAACTATTTACCGCTGTACAGGCACTCCTGTCGACTGTATCAAATTGGCCATCAATGAAGTATTAGATCGCAAACCGGATTTGGTCGTATCTGGCATTAATCATGGTGGAAACATGGCTATTTGTGTTAATTATTCTGGAACAATGGGCGCAACCGCTGAAGGTTGTATCTTCGGAGTTCCATCTATTGGCGTATCTTTACTAGATCATGCGGCAGATGCTGATTTCTCTGAATGCTGCAGATTAGGTTATATGCTCGCTAGCAAAGTCCTAAAAGAAGGCTTGCCGCACGGCACATACCTAAACTTAAATGTTCCCAAAGTTTCTCAAGTAAAAGGTGTCAAAATATGCCGTCAAGCGGATGGACGCTGGGTTAGAGAGTTTAAACGCTCCGAGAACGCTA
Organism: uncultured Parabacteroides sp.; assembly: GCA_963560035.1. Lineage (GTDB taxonomy): Bacteria > Bacteroidota > Bacteroidia > Bacteroidales > Tannerellaceae > Parabacteroides. The sequence goes on along the minus strand of CAUWMZ010000018.1, from coordinate 3,987 downwards.
ATGGAGAACCTGTCTTTTGGCTTACTGGCGCTTTTGAAAATGCGCAACCTATTCACCCAGATAATGATATGTTAGCGCTAGATAACGGATACGCCTCTGTGGTACCTTGCAAAATTGACGTGACTGATTACGACTTTTTAGATACATTGAAAAGCTGGTCGCTATGAAATATTATCTGATAGCCGGAGAGGCCTCAGGCGATTTACACGCATCTAATCTTATGACCGCCTTAAAAGAAAAGGATCCTCTTGCGGAATTCCGTTTCTTAGGCGGTGATAAAATGCAAGCTATTGGAGGAACGCTTGTGAAACACTACCGCGAGATGGCTTTCATGGGATTTATCCCTGTTTTAATGAATCTTCGCACAATCTTACGAAACATGAGAACATGCGAAGATGATATTCGTGACTATGCGCCTGACGTAGTTATATTAATTGACTACCCCGGGTTCAATCTGAAAATTGCCAAATTCGTAAAAACAATATTGAAACTTCCCGTATATTATTATATCTCCCCTAAAATATGGGCTTGGAAACAATATCGCATCAGAGATTTTAGACGCTATGTCGATCGGATGTTTTGTATCCTCCCTTTTGAGACTGAGTTTTTTGACAAACTTAATTACCATGTGGACTATATCGGTAATCCCTCTGTTGACTCAGTCTCCGATTTTCTTCATAACGACACATATTCTAAAGATTCTTTTGCCAAAGATGCCGGACTCTCCGAAAAGCCTATTCTTGCGTTACTATCGGGAAGCCGTAAACAAGAGATTAAAAATAATTTACCAACGATGCTTAAGGTTGCCGCAAAATACCCGGACTATCAACCTGTCATTGCTGGTGCTCCGGGCATAGATCCTACTTATTATCAAACGTATATCGGATCTAATAACGTTAAAATAGTTTTCGGCAAGACATATTCTTTACTACGATATAGCACAGCTGCCCTAGTTACATCAGGGACCGCTACTTTGGAAACCGCATTATTTAAAGTTCCACAGGTGGTTTGTTATTATGTCATGGCCGGGAAATTGGCCAGCTTTATTTTCAAGCACTTTTTTCACACTAGATTTATATCGCTCGTAAATCTAATCGGTGGACGAGAAATTGTTCAAGAACTATTTGGCGAACGATTCTCTGAAAGCCAAATTAATCAAGAGTTAGAACGTATTCTATATGACATGAATTACCGCCAGCGGATGCTGCAAGGATATGATGAGGTTATTCATACTTTAGGTAAGCCGGGAGCTTCTGAGCGAACCGCAAGTTTAATCATACAAAGTCTAACATCTTAACATCTTTTACCAATCCTTTTGCAGCATTTTAGCCCCTGCTCACATCTTTTTTTCGAAATGGTCTAATAAGTGACCCACTTAAATCGTAAGATGCGATAAATTTCGAAAAATAAACCTTCCCACATAACTTTTATTTTTATCATTTTAGTTCTGAAGCAGGGGCATCGAGATGATGCCTCTCTTTTTATATTTATGCGAAATGATGCAACGCTCACTTTTTCTATCCGTATATATAAATACATGAATAAAGAGACAGAACAGCTGATAGAAGGTTGCCGCAAAAATAAACGAAGCTCGCAACTTAAGCTATACCAACAACACGCAAAGCGTTTGTATATGGCATGCTTCCGTATTGTTTGCAATCCGGCTGAGGCCGAAGAAGCTATGCAGGATTCTTTCCTAAAAATATTGACACATTTAGATCAATACCATAAAGAACAAAGTTTTGAAGCGTGGACACAGCGTATAGCTATACATACCGCCATCGATTATGTTCGTAGACAAACTCCCTGTTGGGATGAATTATCAGAATATCTAACAGAAGAGGAACCTGATGATATCGATGAGGAAGAGATTCAATATAATGTATCTCTCATCAAAGAGAATATTCAAAAATTACCAACCGGTTATCGCATGATTCTAACACTTTATTTATTTGAAGGATATGATATGGAAGAAATAGCGACAATTTTAAACATACAACCTCCAAGTGTCCGCAGCCAATATCTACGGGCAAAACGGAGACTAATAGACAACATAAAAAAAGATCAACACAAAAATGGATAAACTTAAGAATTTCATTGAAATAAACCGTGATGCATTTGAAGATGAGATGCTCCCTGAGGGACATATTAACCGTTTTGAACAAAAACTTTCACGAACGGCCTCTCACAAGTACTTGCGCTACTACTTTTTCGCAGCGAGTATAGCTGCCACTATAGTCACTATGCTATTGATTCGCTTGCCTCTCAATAACGAGGCTTCCGTCTCACAAATGCGAACTATAACACAAATAAACGAAACACAACAAGAAATAAAAGAGCTACATACTTATTACAATATGCAACTCTATAATATCATTTCCCAAATGGAAGAATTATACAACTCGAAAAATGCACAAAGTACCAAAGAGTTACTCATGGCCAGCAAAGAGATACTAAAAGATACAAAAGTCTTTGAAACGACAATCTTACCTCAACTGCCAGCTTCCAACGAAAGAATTCTTGCTTTGACCCAACATTACGACAACAGTTTAATGGGTTTAAGCATTATGCATAAACAAATGCAATCAATAATAAACAATCAAAAACATCCGCAATTATGAAACAAGCTAAATTAAAATCCGTTCTATGGCTCCCTTTCATTTTATTGATAACGAGCCTATTTTGTATTTCAAACGCTTATGCTACAAGTGCAAAAAAGAGAGAGATAAATTCTAGATTTCCAATTAACAAAGGAGATCTATTACGCATGAATTGCTCTTATGGAAATCTAACAGTCTCACATTGGGACAAAGATGAAATAACCATACAAGTATTCATCGAATGTAAAGCGGATAATGACAGAATCGCTCAAAGAATCTTGGATAATATTCAAATAAACATTAATAAATCAAACAATGTCATCGATGTATCCACCTTTTTCAAAAAACAAAATGAGAACAATAGCTCCATTTATAAAATTATCAATTTCAATATACAAATGCCAAATTATATAGACGCTAACGTAGATTGGAAATACGGAAACATTTACTTACCAAAAGTAAATAATGGAAATATAAATATCAACTTAAAATATGGCAATATAAAAGCCGGAAGTTTTTCCAAACCCTTAACAATAAATGCGAAATATAGCAATTTGGAAGTCGAGAACTTGACTTCCGCAGTATTTGATCTCGCTTATATGGGCAATACATCTATTGAAAGTGCTCAACGATTAAATGTCAATGATAAATATTCATCCATGAATGTAAATGAGGCTGAGGAGATGAGCGCCGCTATCAAATATAGCAACCTAAAAATCAATCGGATAAAAACATTAGAGGCAAATGCGCAATATAGCAATATCACTATCTCGAAGGCTGAAGCATCTTTAATTATCAGCATGCTTAGTTATGGCAATTTACGTGTCAATGAACTCTCTTCCAACTTTTCCAAAGTGAATATCAACGCTAAATACAGCGATATTGATCTAAGCATTTCCAGAAAAGCTGAGTTTAATTTATCAGCCACTCAAATGAAATATGCTAATTGTAAAATCAATGGTTTCAATATCACTCAATCCAAAACGGATGAACAAGATAATAGCTATTTCTATGAAATCAATCATGGCCAAAAAGCATCCATTAATTTCAATGGCAATAATTACACTGATATCAGAATTAACGCCATCACTAAATAATGACTTTTTGTATAGTTAAAATTAAGCGTACCCCCATAAGTCCCCGAGCGATATCGCTTGGGGACGATAATAAGTCGATTTTTTCAATGCTATTTTCCCTCTTATACACGCCAATTCAACACAAATTTCCAACATACTCGTAACATCTTGTTTTATAAACAAATAAGTAAACAACTAATCACTACCCAAGTAAATAACTAATCACTACTCAAGTGAATAGTTAAAAGCAGATCAAGTGTAAGTATTCGGCCAACTACAGGTATTAAACCTTTATATACAACAATAGCGAC
>CAUWMZ010000017.1:0-40226 GCA_963560035.1 uncultured Parabacteroides sp. | reverse complement strand
ACGTGATTTGTAATCTCGGGGTCGTTGGTTCGAATCCGACAAGAGGCTCAAAAAAAGGATGGGCAGTTACCAGAGTGGCCAAATGGGGCTGACTGTAACTCAGCTGGCGTTCGCCTTCGGTGGTTCGAATCCATCACTGCCCACATAAAGGACTTTTTTTAGAGTCCTTTTTTATTTTATACCTTCCCTATATTTTGATTCTGTAAATTTTTTCAGTTGATATCTCCAATTTTTCATATAAATGTTTACTTTTGTTTCATGAGACCCGCAACAAGAATATTTTATCCACTATATAATTAGTTTGTATAAAACTTCCGTTTGTCAAAATCAAACACAGATACAGCCCCTTAGAAGAATTTCAGTCCGACACTTCCTTTTACCGTAAATTTAGGCGACGCAGAGGTTATGGCAATAACCTGCTTTTCAAAACCCCGATTGCACAGATTGGCCTTTTCTGTAGTAATTACTTCTGCAACAAGCATTCATTTCTTGTTATATGCCTTCTTTAACTCCATGTCCGGATTATCATGAAGGAAGTCCTTGATAAACTCCGCTCTGTGGTACGCATCCGGTCCGGTCACAACGAAAGCCCCTGCATGGGCATTATAGACTCACGAAGCGTCAAAACATCGCATCATGTAGATTCTGTTCGAGGACTTGACGGCAACAAGAAGATTAAAGGCAGAAAACAACATATAATCGTTGACGGCCAAGGTTATCTGATGTCTGTAGCCGTGCATGAGGCCAATGTTCATGACAACAAGGGCGCTCCGAAGGTCATCAAGAGGCTATCCTACAAATTTCCTCGTCTTGCCAAAATCCTTGCGAGACTATAGAGGAAGCCTTGGAGATTGGGTATTTGATAAATTCAATTGGGAACTTGAAGTCGTTCTCAGACCTGATGAATGCCCATCAAAATTCAAGCTCATACCATAACATCACAGACTTCGGCCGATAGCTAATATAAAGCAAACGACTATATATTCCAAGATTATTTTCCTCCAAATAGAAAAAATTTTCCATACATAAAACTATAAAGGCGTTCTAACTAACTCAGCCGGTAACTCATAAATAAAGGGATCATCATTACGCTCACCCTCTATCCGTTGAATCAACAACTGAGAGGCCAATCGCCCCATTTCCGCAATAGGCTGATGAATATAGGGAATAAAAACCGGCATGAAATCGAAAGCATCGCTTTTATCGAAACAAGTCACATGAATATCCTCCCCGATACGAAGCCCCACATTCAATAACTGCTTTATTCCCGTCATCGCAATCGTATTTGTAGCAAACAAAATACCATCCAAATCTTTCCTTTGTTGATACAACCAAGTTATCGCCCCAATAATATCCTCATCCATATATTTATACCGTACTTTTTTTACCAAACTCTCGTCATAAAGGCCAGCCTCTTTTAAGGCTCTCACATAACCCCTTTCACGCTCAACCATGTGAGGCTGAGTATTCTCGTAAATCAGCAATGCGATTTTCTTACAATGTATATCTATTAAATAACGTGTAGCTTCATTAGCCGCTTGAAAATTATTTATCAATACACTATCAACCTTTTGCGAGGGGTAATAACGATCTATCAACACTAAAGGGACATGTTCTTCCACCAATCGTGCAATATAGTCCTCCCCATACTCAGCCGGGACGATGATAAATCCATCGACTTGACGGCTCCTCAGTAAATCAATCATCCGCCCCATTTGTACATCACTCTCATTCGTGTTCATGATAATCACAGTATAATCAGCCTTTTCCATCTCTTCTTGTACATGAAATGTCAAAGTTCCAAAAAAAGGATTCGATATATCCGCCACCAAAAGCCCAATCGTTCGAGAGCAACCACTCTGCAAACTCTTCGCCAATCGGTTAGGCTGGTAATTCATTTCGCGAGCAACCTTTATTATCTTTTCTGATAGTTCTTTACTAACACGCCCATTTTTATTTTTTCCGGTCAAGACCAAAGAGACAGTTGTCGTTGAAACATTGACCATCTTAGCTATATCCTTTATTGAAGTTTTTTTCATCTGTTCCGCTATTAAATCATTACAAATAATATACAACCAATTACTTATTATCCCTTCGCACTACGAATAGAGACAATATGAAACCCACACAAAAGATAAAAATCGTACCAAATACGATCGTCAAGTAATTATGAAACAATGAATCATCACTAAAACTCATACAAGCAATCAATATCACCCCTCCTATCACCCCGACCATTGCGTGTGCACTATTCACCCTTCTCACCAAATAGCCTAGCAGAAATAATCCCAACATACCGCCACTAAATATAGCCGCCAAGCTCCACCATGCCTCTAACGCACTCTGCACAGACATCATTGCCAAGCCTAAACATATACCTAAAAGTCCCAATATAAAAGATGTTACATAAAGCACATACATACTCTGCTGGTCCGTCATCTTCCGTTTATGCTGAAAAAAATCAGTCAAGATAATCGTGGCAGAACTATTTATACTTGTCGAGACAGTACTCATACCCGCCGCACAAATAGCAGCGATCAACAGTCCTGTAACCCCCGTAGGCAATCCATGAACAATAAAATAAGGAAAAACGGCATCATTTGCGATTCCTTCGGGAAGCAATTCGGGCGACACAGTATAGTAAGCGAACAAAGCCGTTCCTATAAAAAAGAAAAACATACTTACAGGCACATAAAGCAATCCTCCAAACAAGGCTGCCGAGCGTGCGCTACGATCATCTTTCGCCGTTTTATAACGTTGTACATAATTTTGGTCAATGCCATAATTCTGCAAATTAATGAATAGCCCGTAAACAAGTGTCACCCAAAACGTTGGGGCATTTAACTCCAATCCGAAACTACCTAACGAGAATTTATCATTCTCTATAGCTACTTGAAACAACTGCGACGGACCTTCCGGCATAGAGAACAACAAGATTAACGCACAAGCCAAAGCCCCGGCGATTAGCACGATACCCTGTATTGCGTCCGTCCATATCACAGCTGTAATGCCACCCAATACGGAATACAGTATCACACAGAGACCGGAAATTACAATAATTGCCGGTACGCTCCAACCTAACATGGCATGTAACGGTAAGGCCATCAAATATAAGACCGAACCAATCCGGGCCACTTGTGTCAGCAAATAACAGCAGGAAGCATAAACCCTGGCCCAATACCCAAATCGTTCTTCTAAATAACTATAAGCAGATATACTACTGATATTACGATAAAAAGGAACAAAATATTTAGCAGCGACCCATGATGCGATCGGTATAGACAAACTAAACACAAATGGATTCCAGTTTCCCATATAAGCATTTCCCGGCAAAGCCAAAAAACTGATGCTACTGACATAAGTGGCAAAAATAGACATTCCTACTACCCAAGCGGGAAGCTTTCCTCCCGCAGACGTATATTCACTCGAGTTTCTGTTCCGTGAGAAAAATGAGCATCCAAACAATAATATCCCCGTCATAAAGACAAAAAAAACAATAAAATCGAATATTGACAATTCCATGATATCCCCTTTTAAAACCAATAATGCATTTCTTACGACTTTATAAAAGATCTATACTAAACACTTATTATATACATAAACAAATCAAAAAACAGAGACCTTTATCGCCATTATATAATTCCCCTCACGCGCCACCTCTAGAAACAGCCAACAATCGACTTCGAACCAAAAGCTGTCGCCTCAACCAACAACATAAAAAGAACTGGGACTGAATTCCTTAATATAAAACCTGTGATAAGACCTTTCACGTTCACAAACAGAAGATAACAATCCCAGTTTCCCTTATTCGCGAGAACACCTCTCCCGCCCATCGCCATAAACTAAATAGCAATCAGTGCATTCAATAACTATATATTCATTACGGACTTACCCCGGCGAACCGGGGTTCCTTTCGCTCTTTATAAACCTTTTCTTTAATTAGCTTCATTTTTCACTTCCCATCCTATTAAGGCCAAAGCTCTAAAAAAACAACTTTATAAATCCCTTATATTTCCGTTTTAGGATCTACATTCTTCTCATAACCTGGATAATGCTTATTCTGATTAATCACAGCACCCGTATTAGCATCTATCACCTCTTGCGGAATCGGCCACAACACGTGATACGGACTAATCTCATAGGCATTTGCACCCCACTCATATCCCTTATTATATAAATTCTTTTCCATGATACGATCATACCAATAATTTTTTTCCGAAAAATTCTCCAAAGAATAGCCATTTAGATGTTGGGTAGCCATAATAAATGCAATCCGAGTCAACTCGGTCTTTCTTGGTTCCTCGGCGAACAGTTCACGCGCCCTTTCATCCAGCACCATATCGATCGAAACTTGAGTGGATTCTATTTGCGGCGCTTTTGCTCTCTCCCGAACCTTATTGATATCCGCAGCTGCCTTATCCTTCTCATTCAACCAACAATAAGCCTCCGCACGCAATAAATAGGTTTCTGCCAAACGAAACACATACCAATCTCCATTTCCCCCGACAGGTTGCCCTACGGTAGGCTGATCAGGAACATAAATCTTGTAATGAGGCCATTCATAATAAGCTCGCAACGTATCTCTCGGATTGGAATATTGAATCTGTACAGGCGTACCATAATATTTGGAATCCTTATTATTGTATAATATTTTCTCCCTAGGCATCCAGTTTACAGTCGTATCATGACGTAAATCAGCTCCACAATTCCCCCAAATCTCAAAATTTGAGTAAGGAGATGGCTTTACTATCCCAACTCCGCGCCCTAATGCCATCAACTGAGGATCAAATAAAGTCTGCACCATGCCAGACAATCCATCAGGATCTTTCAAATAGCTACCATGACACCAAAATGGCACATAATCCCGCATACTATTCGTTCCTCCTGTTGAGGCATCCGGATAGCCATATTTATCTTGCACGACTAAAATACCCTCCTTATTCTCCGCCAAACTCTTATTCTCCACTTGATGCAGATCCCAAATCACATTGTACTTAGTATCTCCAGCTACACTACCAAACCGCTCTGTCATTAAAGCATATCGACCACCATCGATCACTTGCGAGGCCGATTCTACAGCTTTCTGGAACTGGCAATTCGCCAAATACACTTTCGTCAACAGATGATTCCCCGCAGCCCGATTTACCTTCCCTTGATTCACGTCCTCAGGCAACCATTTGACCGCAAATTCCAAATCCGACTGAATCTTATTCAAGATCGCCTGTCTCGTATAAGTACAAAAATCAATTTTAGGCGTACTGTACTCTTCTCCAAGAAACGGCACATCTCCAAATTGATGAACCAAACGATAATACCAATACGCCCTATGAAAATAAGCCTCTGCCAATATCTCATTTCGGTCCTTCTCACTATCCCATTTAGTCTTATCAATGCGGGAAATAATTGTATTGGCATTGCGAATCTGCTCATAGGCGAGAACAAAATAGTTAGGCAATATTTGTGGTCCATCATTTACATCACTACTTTTTACCGTAGGCGTGACTTGCGTATTCCAATTATGGATTTCCATATTCTCGCCAGTACAGATCGCCAAATCCGAAGCGTAATGCTCTACACACATCAGCTTATGACTTCCATAATACTCATTTCTCAATCCTCGACGTAACGTAACTAATACTGTCTCCATTCCCGCCTTATCCACATAAATATCCTCTGGCGTATAAAAAGACAATGGCTTAGGATCAAGAAAATCGCTGCAAGCACTTGACACAACCAACAATCCCGCCAATAATATATTATTCAATGTTTTCATACTATTTCTAATTTTATTTTACAAAGAAAGATTTAAGCCTATCGTATAGGTCTTAGGCATCGGTAAGGTATGAGACTCCGGGTCCCATAAACTCCAACCTGAGATCGTAAACAAATTGTGAGCGTTCAAATATACCCGTAAATTACCTACATGCAATTTCTCCGCTATCGCCTTAGGTAAATTATATGCAAACGTCAACTCCTGAAGTCGTAGGAAAGAACTGTTCTCCCATACATCAAAGGATGGGGATGAGGAATTAGACGATAACCTTGCCCACTCATTCTCACCGCTTCCCGGCGTCCAATAAGGCAGATCATACCAATTAGCTCGCTCAAACTGACCGATCAAGTTTACATTCTTCCGCTCATTATTTTTAGCATAAACACCTAAATCAGCTCGCAAGAAAAAGGACAACTCAAAGTCGCGAAGAAAACGGAACGAGTTTCTCAGTCCCAAACGAAAACGCGGAGTTTTGTACCCTTGGAAAACTTTATCATCTTCCGGTATCAATTGCCCATCACCGTTTACATCCCGTAATTTCATATCACCCGGCTCTTTTCCATACTTTTTAGCCTCTTCCGCCTCATTTTCCTGATAGACACCCAAAACCTCGTAATCCCAAATACGATCGATCGACTCACCGATAAACCAACAGTTCGTCGGATCATTTGCCTCTCTCTTACCAATCACTTTTCCATTTCCATCCACAATATCTACCATATCACCATATAAATGATTGATTTTATTCCGATTGAACGAGAATGTAAACATGGATGTCCATTCTAATTTTGGATTTTGGATATTAACCGTATTAACGGTCAATTCCATTCCGTTATTCTTTAACTCTCCTAAATTAGACATAACCGTTGAATAACCTATAATTTTTGGCAACGTACGATTCAGTAGAACACCACTCGTAGTCATCATATATGCATCAAGACTTCCATATATTCTTGTCTTAAGCAAACTGAAATCAACACCAAAATTCAAGGATTCCGTCCGCTCCCATTTCAAGTCATTATTTGCCATAGTACTCGTATAGACACCTATAACAGTGTTATTTCCATAGAAATATTTTGTAGCCGCTAATTTAGCAAGCGCCTCATAACGACCAATGTCCCGGTTTCCATTCGTTCCCCATGAAGCACGCAACTTTAATTGATCAAATAATGTCTTTTTAAAGAATTTTTCTTCAGCAATATTCCATCCTAAGGCTGCCGACATAAAATTCGAGTAAGGATTGTTTAAACCAAATGCAGAATAACCATCCCGACGATATGAGACTGTCATCAAATACCTATCCTTAAAAGTATAGTTTAACCTTGCCATTAAAGCTAAACCTGTACTATATTCATCTTCACTGGATACATTGGGATTAGTTCCCCCCTGTATTCCATGAAAAGATAAAGCACCATTCGGCGAAAATTGACTATTGGTCTGTTTATCCTTCCAACTTTGATATTTTTCAACATTAAACAAAAATGTAAAATCAAAACGATGTACGTCCGCATATTCTTTATTCCACTTCAATATATTATCCAAAGAATAATCATAAACCGAAGAATTCTCACGACTACCAAAACCTTTATTAGACAACCCATTCGGTGTAGTTATCGGGTCAAAATAATAATCCTTACCCCATAAGAACCTATTGGCAAAAGCCATTCGATAAGAAAAACCATAAGGCAATGTCACATCAGCAGTAATCGTAGCAAATAAAGACTGATTCTTAGTCAACTGATCTCTATACCTGTAATATAAGAAAGGATTCTCCAACAAGATATCATCATTTGGATACATAATCTCCTCTCCATTCTTATCGTATCGAGTCAAATAAGGGCTCATTTTTAGCATTTGCGTAATATTAATAGGAGTAGAACTCTTGTCCTCACTCGTAAATTGCGCATTAACTCCTAAGCGTAAAAAGTTTGTCACCTTCGCCGACAAATTTAACCGAGAACGGAACACAGAATAATCATCACCCACGGTCACTCCCGCATTCTTTGTATAACCATTCGACCAATAATACGAGATATCCTCTGTTCCTCCGGACAAACTAACATTATAATCTTGACGTAACCCTTTACGGAATACCTCATCATACCAATCTGTAGTTATCCCATTCAAGTAATTCTGCTGTTCCGCCTGACTAATACTTAATCGGTTTAGGTAGGTCGTTATCGGATCACCGGTATTTGACGGATCATAGTTCATCCATTGCTCTAAAGAAACTCCTTGCGGCAAATTATTCGGATTCATGTAATAACCACTAGGCGCATTCGGATTCATCCGCATACGATACGCCTCTCTCGTCGCTAAATATTTTTCAGGGCTTGAGGGCCGCATATCCTTTGTTACATCTACAAAACCTATTTTCGAAGAAAAATTAACGGTTGGTTTCCCGGTCTTTCCCTTTTTTGTCGTTATAATCAAGACACCAGATGCCGACCGAGCACCAAAAACAGCCGCTGAACTAGCATCTTTCAAAACATCTACAGATTCTATATCAGAAGGATTGATATCCTGAACACTCCCTTGAAATATAACACCATCAACTACCAACAAAGGCTCATTACTTGCCTGAATAGACGTAGGACCACGAACCTCCATCTTGCCCACACCGTCTGCGGTGGTCCCTTGTTCAGACAAATAGATGCCAGCTACCGTACCATTCAACATATTCAATACATTCGTGTTAGACTGCATCTCGAATTGCTCCGTCGCTACACGCTGAACAGATCCCGTAAGGTCTGACTTCTTCATCGTACCATATCCGACAACAACAACCTCGTCCAATACTTCTGTATTTTCTTGCAACACTATTTTAGATAAATTTTTCGATACTATCACCTCCTGTTCCATATATCCAATGTAAGAAACCACCAGTACTGCATTGGGCGAAACAGACAACGTAAATTTTCCGTCTATATCTGTTATAGTTCCGTTGTTGGTCCCCTTCTCTACAACATTGGCACCAATAACCGATTCTCCATTCTTATCAACGACAACACTACTAAATAAGAATTTATCTTGCTGAGACAATTCTTCTTTTAGATCGGTAGCTGATACATAATTACCTATAATAATAAAAAGTATTAATAAAAAACTTCTCATAACGCCTGCTTTTATGTTCATATATACTCTTCTCACTTGATCTCCATCACTACGTACTTTATTTTCTCCCTATTGTAAGTATAGGTAGCGTATATTTTCCCGTCATCTCCCTGTATAATAGCCGGATAGCTAAACTCACCACTAGGCTGATCCTCCAATATGATCAGATCTTTCCATGTTTTTCCGTCTATTGATGCCGCCACGGACAATTTATTGCGCCCTTCGACAATCGGATTATAGATCAATAATTGTATTCCGTTAGATAAGGTCACCGCATCAATTCCAGAGTTGTTACTCGGAAGACTAGTCGCTTGCATCTCACTCCATGTACGTCCCATATCCTCCGACCAAGATTCAGTTATCACTTGGTTCTTGCTCCGACACAAAATCTGCAAACGATTATTCGGATATGTCAGAATGGTTGGCTGAATCGCATCAAAACAACCGTTATCTACTTCTATCTTCTCCCACTCAGATAAATCAACATTGGAAAACTCCATGTGGACAGTCCAATGCTGGTCATCCTCAATACTTGTAGGATACAATATTCCGGAAGGCACACTCACCGGCTTGTTTTTGATAGGACCTAATAAATTACCTGAAATGCGATGCTCCTCTGACCAACTTTTTCCTTGATCCGTGGAGACTTTATATGCGCCGTACCACTTACTCGGACTTGGCCCTACCTTATAGTATAGAACAATATCTCCATTTTCCCGCTTGAAAAGAACCGGATTCCAACAAGGATTACGTATCAACTCTGTTTCCACACCATCAGCAACCATGCGATCACGTTGCCATACCCCCTTTTCTTTCGATGCCACATAGATACAAACATCGGGATGCTTTTCGTAACTACCCCCAAACCAAGCCGCCAAAATTGAGCCACCACAATCAACCAGAGTTGACGCATGACTAGATTTATAGGCAGCGTTCGGATTCACGAAGCCTGAGTCCACCAATTGCAGTGATAATTCATCCAAGCCGCGATCTGTCATTATACCAGCCTTGCACGACAATGAAAAGCAAAACGAGATCGCCAACATAAACCCTGCCGCATAAACCCATCTCAATATATAATTCACGTAATGAAACGAGTTATAAAACAAATGTCTCATACATATTTAAATTTTAATATTCAAATCCATCAAGCTCTTTCTCACGATTTCCCGCTCCGCTTCTTTGAATTTGTGAAATGGCTCAGCCATATAATCACTGCAAACACCCATCAAATTTAAGGCGGTTTTCATCCCCTTTATATAACTGGAAGCATACCGACCTATATTATATAAAGAAAGGCTCACTTTCATCATCTGCTGCTGCAATTCCATCAAGCGTTCGAAATCCCGATCAGCGGCCGCTTGATAAAGCGCCACATACAATTCCGGAAAAAGGTTTGCGCCACCATTCACGCCGCCATGTCCACCCATTAACACCACCTCTGCAGTCATCTCCTCTGGTCCACAGAGCAATGTGAATTCAGGATTCTCTCTCAGCAAATAAATCAATTTTTGGAAATACACCCCATTCGCCGAACTATCTTTTAATCCGACAATATTCGGGTGTTCTGACAGGGTTCGTACAGTCTCTGGCTCAATCATCACCTTTACATGCGAAGGCATATTATAAAGAAAAAGCGGTAAAGGCAGTCGGTTTGCCAAATCACTATAGTATTGGATCAACTCAGCCTGTCCCAACGCAAAATAATAAGGAGGCGCCGCAACCAAAGCATCAGCCCCACTCAAAGCTGCACAAGTCGCTAAAGATAAAGACTCAGAAAAACTCGTGTCCGTAATTCCTACCAAAACAGGAATGCGCCCAGCTACGATACGACACGTCTCTTCGATCAATCTCTTCCGCACATTATAACTGATATTTTGGGCCTCTCCACTCGTACCCAAAATAAACACACCCGACACACCTCCCCTTATCATCCGGGTCAAAAGATTGTCTAAGCCAATGATATCCAATGTATCGTTGTCTATCATTGGCGTAATTACAGGAGGAATAATCCCCCTCAATGGTTTACTAAGCATAATGATTATTTATATAATGATTCCAAATTCGCACAAGCCCTATAATCAGCCCCTTGTTATCAAAACTGAAAGCTTTTCATGCAGAAAGACAAGAAATCTACTCCTTCTCTACATTAAACATAACACAGATGGAAATCGATAGCATCGATGCTGCAACCTGCGTAACCAATCCAATCGTCATTTCTTCCATTAACTCGCAAAAGCCACAATAATGCTTATCTATAATCGAACAAATACCAGTTTTAGAATAACGGCTTTTCATAATACATCTCTTGTCTAGTTAAACGATAAACTTAACAAAGCAAAAAAATATCCCCTTACAAAGTCAACAAAGCTACTTAATCAATCGATAAACCATTAATAATAGGATTTATTTTCTGATCACAAAGGAAATCAAAGTTTATCGATTAACCAAACAGTCCTTATATGTTGTTTAACAGAATTCCACCATCCGAATAAAAGGATTTAAAACAGCCTTTCCACAAACCAAATCTACAAACATTCACTGTAAATACTAACACATCCGAAAGATTCTATCACTGTGCACATTAAACAACTTAACCTCTATGGAATCACAAAATTCTGACAACTTCAAATCTGCCGCAACAAAATACAGGGAGGTTGAACCTGTAATAAATGATGACTTTATTGCACAAACTTAGAAAAGTTACGCAATAAATTAGGATCTATTGGCCCCTTGTCAAGTGAATAACTTACGACTTATCGTTAGATTAACTAAGCACTACCCCTAGTGAATAGTTATTCACTTGACAAGTGATTAACTATTCACTTAATCTCCTATATATAAGCATATTAAACGCAAACGTAAATTTTCCTCTTTTTTAGGGTAAAACAGTGGAAATTTTTATACGAATCTTTGATATCCACTTAAAGTAAATGAGCCGATTGGGATAGTGATTCTTACCTGCAGATTTCCTGTTAACAATAATTATATTACTAATTCTTTTACAATTACGAAACATTCGTAATTTTGTTAAAAAATTTCAATATTAGTATTTATGGAAAAACTGACTTTTCAAGAAGAAGTCTAGTCCATCGTTCTCAAGCCATAAGATGGCAGTGACATCGCTTGTGGGTGCTTCCTTCCAAAGAAAGTCCGTTTTCATTTTTTCATTGAGTGTTTGTCCGTCCGTCTGACTATACTTCCAAACAATTGGAAGAGATTTTGGCGCATGAAGAGGTACATGTCAGGCAAAAGCATACTTGGGACGTACTGTTGAGTCAATGGATTTCTATCGTCTGCTGGTATAATCCTGTCTCTTGGCTCTTGAAGCAAGCTGTACGGGAAAATCTGGAGTTTCTAGCCGATGCGGAGGTTATCCGCCAAGGATACAACCGGAAAGATTATCAGTATCACTTGCTCTGTTTGTCTTCCGTTTCGGGTAATCAAGTTGCATTAATCAATCCTTTTAATATTTCACCTTTAAAAAAAAGAATTATGATGATGAATAAACAAAAAACGGGTAAAAGCAGGCTTTGGAAGTATGCTTTGATTCTTCCGGTAGCAGGAGCATTATTGGGCTTTGCACATCTTCCGGCTCTGGCAGGAGAAGTTGGGACAACTCACCGGATGCAAAGGACGAACCAAAAGAGCATCGTAAAAGGGAAAGTTATCGATGAAAATGGGAAACCGTTGCATGGAGCCAGTATCGTTGTGAAAGGAACGTCAATAGGCGCTATGAGCGACCGTGAAGGGAATTTTCAAGTAGAAGTACATCGTCCGGGTACGTTATGCATTTCTTTTATCGGCCGCATCACACAGCAGATTCCGTTCGAATGCAACAGCAAACCGCTGATCGCTACGCTGTATACGGAGAACAACGAACTAGACCGTGTGGTAGTTGTAGCATATGCTTCTAAAAAAGAAACAGCAAAAGCTCCGGTCGCAGCGGAAGAACCAATATGTTTTGTCGCTGTGGAAGAGATGCCCGGTTTTCATGGAAATTTGTATGAATACTTGGGTAAGAACCTGAGATATCCAACAAAGTCTGTCGAGAATTATGAGGAGGGAACTGTTTACGTTTCTTTTATCATTGATACTACAGGCGAAGTGAAATCTCCGACCATCGTTCAAAGTGTGAGTCCGGACTTAGATGCCGAAGCATTGCGTATTGTTCGTGCCATGCCGAAGTGGAAGCCGGGTATGCAGCGCAATAAACCGGTGAAAGTACTCTATACCTTGCCTATTGATTTCAAATTACAGACAGCGAATTAATGAACCGTTCATGGGTAACGATACCAAAAAGGAGGTGTGTCAAAATAAACACACCTCCCTCTATAATATTAATATGAGCTTTCTTATCTCAATCTCAAAGAACCCTTATCCGCAACCATTGAAGGGGCCACCGGAGTTGACCGGCGGGTGCAATAATTAAACTCTGTAGACTTCTCGCCGGAATAAGAACGCCATTTTAACTTTAGCTTAACAACTTTCCCATTCGTATCAGGAAGAGAATCCAATTTAAAAGCTACCAATCCATCTGCCAATTCACCATTAACATCACCAAATGCGTTATGACGAAACTCTACCTCATAAGCATTATTCGGATTTTGGCTAATCAGCAAATTCACGAAATGAGGCTTGCTCTGTCCCCAACGAGTCCGAAAGCGCAGTGTTAAATAACCATCTTCTGCGATAGTGACCCAATCTCTTACGATCTCCACCGGATCAGCGCCATAAACAGAATCATTTTTAGCTACACCTAAATCCGGGGCGATAGACTTTGTTAATATACTATCAATCCAATTTACATTTACAGCCTTACTATATACGCCACTAGGCTTATCCGACTCTTCAAAATTCACCAGCGCCCTCACCTCTTTATTTCCAAATGGAGATGTTGGCAAATTTACAGGCAAAAGTGTTGTACTATCGTCCAACTGCAAGAAATAAGAGCCGTCACTTACCGGCTTAACCGTCACCAACGCATTGGGCAACACCTTGCTATACGGAAAATCATCGTCATCATCCATGCAAGATTGAAATCCAACTACACAAACGGCCGCGATCACTCCTACGACCCATTGTCTCAAACTACCAAACATATTCATATGCTTCCTCCTTTTAATTTACTTCTTAACGGTCTCCCGCATTTCTATTTCAAAAAATAAAACGCGGAAAAACGCAAAAATGCTGCATATAAAAATGTTAATTTAATCAAACAGAAACAACGCTATTTTACACCAAAATTATACTCGAAAGTATACTTGTAAACGTTTGTCGAATCGTTGACGCTCTCATCGATTGTCATGGCCGTAATATAGTCACCTACAGTTGTATAATTGTATTTGTATTCTGCCTTTATATCATTTTGATTCTGAATTGTATAAGCATAGGCACGCACCGGCAAGTTCCTGTTCTGAGCGCCATACATCAGATTCAACGGACTTACGACATCAAAGCCCACGGGGGTATAGCTGCCAATCACACGCAACGGAAAGTTTCTTGGCGCCTCTGTCATACTATATTCATATTTCATTTCTCGCTTATCCATCGACTGGGCGAATAATACGACATTGCCATTTTCCCATGTATATTTTTCATACTCCGGATAGTTTCTCTCTTCATATCCATTGCTTGTTTCTTGAGGCCAGCGAGCAGTCCATTCCGTCATGACCCAATTGGATCCCGAATAACGATAAGAATAGTCATCGCTCACATACATCTCATGATTTAAATAGGGATTTTCTCTCGATATGCTTTTTCCGGTAATCACATTTCCACTAAGGGTATATTCCTGAATCACCTCACTTGTTCTTACACCGGTCACAGAAAACTTGCCATCTGAGTAAACGAACAGGTACTTATCGTCACCCGTATTGATTGTTGAAATTTTACCATCACTCGTATAACGAATATCTGCCACAAACAATGGCGTTGCCTCATCATTTTTATAACAAGTCACTTTCGTCACCTTGTTCAACTCCGGAACTACAGGTTCATCATCACTACAAGCCGTAAAAGCGACACCTACCAATAACAAAAGAAAATACTTTTTCATTCTATCTATACATTATTTATTCCCGACAAAATTAGTGTATATCCAACAAACTGTTTCTACCTTTCTAAAAATTTAAACGTCACAAATACTAAAAAACAAGATCATTATCGTAGATTTGCGCCACCAATGTAATTAAACAGACCGATATTTAAAACCTTACCACGGGTAAACGCATAAAGGTCTTTAAATATAAAGAATTAATATCATGAAAGTTAAACAAATTACGGTAACAGCCTTAGCGGTCTTACTGTCTTCTTCTTGCAACATGCGTCAGCATGATTTTCCTTTTCAAAATCCGGATTTACCGCTTGATGAGCGCATCGATGACCTGCTTTCCAGATTAACCCCTGAAGAAAAAGTAGAACAAATGATGAACGTATCACCGGCCATTGATAGATTAGGTATTCCACCCTACGATTGGTGGAATGAAGCGCTGCATGGCGTGGCTCGAGCAGGACAAGCGACTGTCTTCCCGCAAGCCATCGCATTAGCTGCATCTTTCGATGATAAGGCTGTTGAGCAGACCTTTTCTATGGTTAGTGACGAGGCTCGCGCCAAGTTTCATCATTATCAAAAGAATAAAGAATATGATCGATATAAGGGACTGACTTTTTGGACTCCTAACATTAATATATTCAGAGACCCGCGTTGGGGAAGAGGCATGGAGACTTATGGCGAAGATCCTTTCTTGACCGAACGCATGGGTATCGCTGTTGTCAATGGGTTACAAGGAGATGATCCGCATTATTTCAAAACTCACGCCTGCGCAAAACACTATGCCGTACATAGCGGACCTGAGTGGAATCGCCATGAGTTTGATGTGGATGTATCACCTCGAGATTTACATGAGACTTATCTTCCCGCTTTTGAAGCACTCGTTAAAGAGGCAAATGTGCAGGAGGTCATGTGCGCATATAACCGCTTCGAGGGAAAACCCTGCTGTAACAGTGACAGACTTTTAATTGATATTTTACGCAATGGATGGGGATATGATCGCATCATCTTATCGGACTGTGGTGCGATCGATGATTTTTGGCAACGAGATGAGCGTACTCCTCGTCATGAGACCCATCCTGACGCGGAAAGCGCAGCGACCGACGCAGTATTAAGCGGAACAGATCTTGAATGTGGCGGCAGCTATCGCACATTGACAAAAGCGCTGGCAAATGGCAAGATTCAAGAGAAAGATTTAGATGTCTCTCTACGCCGACTTCTAAAAGGACGCTTCGAACTAGGTATGTTCGACCCGGACGAGAGAGTGCCTTTTAGTAAAATACCATATAGTGTCGTGGAGTGTCCCGAACATGTAAGGCAGGCATTGGAAATGGCCCGGAAAAGTATCGTATTGCTTAAAAACGAGAATGGAATACTTCCTCTAAATAAGCGAATTCGTAAAATAGCGGTGGTTGGTCCTAATGCCGCTGACTCAACCATGCTTTGGGCAAACTACAATGGATTTCCGACTAAAACAACCACCATTGTCGAAGGTATACGAGAGAAAGTGCCCAATGCGGAGGTCTTGTATGAACTGGGATGCAACCATACGGCCAATTTCGTCGTTAAGGATTTAGGTAATTATATCTCATCCAATGCGGGACAAGGGTTCGCTTCTGAGTTTTTCAATAATACGGATTTTAAAGGAGAACCTGTCTATCAGGGGCTGGCGAAAGAGCTGCATTATACAACAGGCGGAAATACACAATTTGCGCCAAACGTAAACTTGACGAATTTCACAGCGCGCTTCTCCGGAGTATTCACTTCGCCCATGAATGGACCGATTGAGTTTAAACTATCGGGCAATGACGCTTTCAGACTTTATATAGACACGACGAAAGTGGCCGAGGTTTGGGAAAATGAATATGGCGCAGAAAAAAACTATACACTAAACGCAAAAAAAGGAGAAAAATATCCCGTTACGATTGAATATATGCAACGCTTGGGCAGCGCAGACCTAAACTTTACGGTCGGCGTTCGTGAACCTGTAAACTGCACCGCAACCGCTAACAGAGTCAAAGATGCGGACGTAATCGTGTTTGTCGGAGGCTTATCTCCCCGCTTGGAAGGAGAGGAGATGCCTGTCGACGCTCAAGGTTTCAAAAAAGGAGACCGCACAAATATCGAGATTCCGGCAGTGCAACGCGAAATGGTCAAAGCTCTCGTAAATACGGGTAAACCTGTAATTAATGTGGTATGTACCGGCAGCGCATTGGCTCTAAATTGGGAAGATGAGCATGTAAACGCTATGATTAACGCATGGTATGGCGGACAAGAGGGCGGCAAGGCCGTAGCCGATGTCTTATTTGGTGATTATAATCCCGCAGGTCGACTGCCTATCACTTTTTATAAATCGATCGATCAGTTACCCGATTTCCAAGATTATAATATGAAAGGACGTACGTATCGCTACATGACACAAACACCGCTTTATCCCTTTGGCTATGGCTTAAGCTACACCAAATTTGAATATCGAAAGATACAATTATCTAAAACGATAATTACCCCGGAAGAGTCTGTTGACCTCTCTTTCGAAGTCGCTAACATTGGCTCAAGAGACGGTGATGAGGTCGCGCAAGTCTATGTGAAAAACATGAATGATCCGGCAGGACCTATCAAAGCATTAAAGGCATTTAAGCGTATTCACGTAAAAGCGGGTAAATCTAATCTCATCAACATACGGTTAACCCCAAAAGCTTTTGCTTCTTTTGATGAATCCACCCAAAATATGGTCGTTAAAAAAGGATCGTATCAGATCTTGATCGGAGGCTCATCAGCAAATAAGGATCTACAAGCGATAGAGCTTTATATTCAATAAAAGCGAACCTTTTTACGAAAAGTCCCTTCTGGAAAACTCGCTAAATACATAAAAGGAATGGAATCACCCAAAAGGTGATTCCATTCCTTTTATATGCCTGATTAATGTCACTTGCGTAAACACATCGCTACCTCGAGACAACTTAGGACTACAGAAAGCGCTTTAATACGCTCCTTAAATAAATTCTATCCGCAATATCAAACGGTCGCAGGAGAATGTATCGAACGCAAATAAGATAATAATTGCTCAAATAAATAAGCTATATCATCCTGATCGTTCGCTATAAGCCCCATATCATAACAGTCTTCCTCTACATGTTTTAGACCTACCTTGAAAGAACAAGGATGCGCTAAAGCCACATAACGCATAGATTTACACTTTGGCTGCGCCAAGTTTATTAATATATCAGCGCGCTCCTCTTCTATCCGCTTCATGATCTGAGCAGATGGTACACCGAACATATCCAAATCTCGCTTAGCGCATAATGCTATATCAAATTCACCCAATGTAATCGTAGCCTCTTTGGAGGCAATAAACACGCAAGTCTTAACGATTTTGCCTTTTTTGCGCAGTGAGTCCAATATTTTCGAAATAGCCTCATGATCTTCTTCGCAATATAAGATCAATAAAGAATGCGCTTCAGCTAAAGAAAGAGAGCGACACGGACGACGCTCGCTCTCTTTCTTTATTGATTCTATTTTTTTCTTTATAAAATAATCCGTAAGCATTTGTTTCAATCCAACATGTTTAAAAATTCATCCTCATTGATAATTTTCACGCCCAACTTAGCCGCTTTTTCCAACTTAGCGGGTCCCATATTTTCACCTGCAAGGATGTAATTTGTTTTACCGGAGACAGAACCACTATTTTTTCCACCATGCCGTTCAATCATCGCCTTATACTCATCGCGAGAATGTTTTGAGAACGTGCCACTAATTACAATCGTCAATCCTTTCAGTTTATCAGAACGATCCGCCAAAACCTCTTCAGATATTTTCATATTCAAGCCTTGCTCTCGCAGACGATCAACAAGATGACGATTATGCTCATCAGCGAAATAGCTCAAAACACTTTCCGCTATCCGTTCCCCAATCTCATCCACGGCTGTCAGATCTAAAAGAGAGGCTTGCTCTAACGCTTCCATCGAATGGAATGCCGCCGCTAATCGTTTTGCCACAGTCTCTCCAACAAAACGAATGCCGAACGCAAATAACACACGCTCAAACGGCACCTTTTTCGACTCTTCCAAACTCTGCATCAGGTTTTGAGCGCTCTTTTCCGCCCAACGCTCCAGACGCAATAAATCTGAAATTCTCAACGTATATAAATCTGCCGCATCTTTTATCAAACCGGCCTCATATAAATCTTCGATCGTCTCCGGACCAATATTTATATTCATCGCTTTTCGAGTCACGAAATGCTCTATGCGACCTTTTATCTGCGGTGGACAACTCGACTCATTCGGACAATAATAAGCGGCTTCACCCTCTTGGCGCACCAATGGAGTTCCACACTCCGGACATGTCTGGATGAAACGGACCTTATCACCTATCAACATCTCCCGAGCATCGGTATTTACACCCACAATTTTCGGAATAATTTCTCCCCCTTTTTCCACATATACCTGATCACCAATATGCAAGTCCAGCTTTTCGATAATATCCGCATTGTGCAAAGAGGCTCGCTTCACGACAGTACCCGCCAATAAGACCGGTTCTAAGTTCGCTACAGGAGTGATTGTCCCTGTACGCCCCACTTGAAAAGAGACAGAGTTCAAACGAGTCTCGGCACGTTCCGCCTGAAACTTATAAGCAATTGCCCAACGAGGGCTCTTCGCCGTAAAACCCAAGTTCTTCTGTTGACGTAAAGAATTAACTTTTAAGACTATTCCATCCGTAGCGACAGGTAAGTTTTTCCGCTCCTTATCCCAATAAGCGATATAGTCAAAAACATCCTGAACACTATGACACTTACGCATCACTTCAGGTATCTTAAAGCCCCATTGCCGAGCGATTTGCAAATTTTCCCAGTGGCTCTCGGCCGGTAAATCCTCTCCTAAGAGATAATAGAAATAGGCATCTAACTTACGTGCCGCTACAATCGCCGGATTTTGTTGCTTTAACGTACCCGACGCCGCATTACGCGGATTTGCGAATAAAGGCTCTTCTTGCTCCTCTCTCTCTTTATTCAATCGATCAAATTCAGCCCATGGCAACAATACCTCTCCACGTATCTCAAACTCATCGGGATAATCTTCACCCCGTAAGCGCAAAGGCACAGATCGAATTGTCTTGATATTTGCCGTCACATCATCCCCACGAGTACCGTCACCACGAGTCACGGCACGAACTAAACGCCCATTCTCGTAAGTCAATGAAATAGAAGTTCCATCATATTTCAATTCTGCGACTATCTCAAACGGCTCATTCAACGCCCGCTCCGTACGCTCATAAAAATCACGAACATCCTCCTCTGAATAAGTATTACCTAAAGAGAGCATCGGATATTTATGCACCACTTGAGTGAACTCCTTGGAGAGATCGCTTCCTACTCGCTGAGTTGGTGAGGCTGGATCAGCGAACTCAGGATGAGCCGTCTCTAACTCCTGTAACTCTTTCATCAACCGATCATATTCGAAATCTGAAATGGTCGGCTGTGAAAGTACATAATAGTTATAATTGTGCTGATCCAACTCTTCGCGCAAAGCCTTTATTCTATCTTCCACCATAGGACAATCATTTTGTTAGTAGATCAATTCCACATTATCAATCCATAATGTATTGCCGGGAGAACCTACATAAGCACCACCATGACTAGAGGTAAATTGCAATATCATATGAGTAGGAGCCTCATCTGGAGCGGCCCAACCGACCTCTTGAATAGGAACACTCTTCCCTTTACTGTTCGTTGTATAACGTTCTTCCACTTGAATACGCATATAAGACTTATATTCAGGTCTAGCCGTTATATTTCCATATAGGATCGGATATGTCGCATTATTAACCCAATCTGACGTAGACTTCGTATAACGTTGTATCATTGTTCCGACACGTTTTGAATAAACATTTCCTTCCGCATCTTCCCAACGTTTTTGCAATAATAAAACCACCGCTAACGAATCTTGTCCGGGCACCATACTCTTTCTACTAAATCCAGTACTACGAACACGATTTTTCTCAGGGGCAGCCTTCACTTTATAATCAAAGCGTAACGCCTTTGGTCTCTTAGTAAAAGGCACACCGCATTGCAACATAGCTTGAGGATTTTTAGTACCCTTTATAGGCTCATGAACCGATCCCAAGAAAACAGAGCCAGCCGCAATCACCTCTATATCTAACAACCCAAACACTTTAACACTCTCATAGCGTGTCTCCATTCGGGCACACATACCATTACCTCTTTTCTCCGGAAAGACAGAAGTGTTTGTTTTTACCACTCCCGCAACCTTTGCCATGACATTAGAAGTCGCCCATGGTGATCCACCCATATTACGAAAAGCGATGTTTCCAACAATCGTATCCGAAGGGCCTAGCTCATAAAGCCACTTTGTTTTTCCTCCAATAATGCCAGACTCATGGATCTCACGGACTATCCAACTATCCATATTACCATAAGCGAAAGGAACGAAGGTCCCCGATGCTCCATTATTTCCGTCTGCCCAAGCAGCAGAGAAAGGCATACAAGCTATTGCTAAAAACAACGCTTTTTTCTTTAAACTTAAACCCATCCTTGTGTTCTTTATTAATACCTCCTGTAAAAGCTGATTTAATTAAAGGCTATAGCCCCACTCTTTCAAGGCCATTCCCCAATTTTCCTCTACAAGATGAACCGTTCGGTCCTCGTATTTATATTGATTCTTCTTATATCCTTTTTTCTTGCAAAGATATTTCTCAATATCAGCCTTCGCCTCATTAAAGCCGGACAAATCCAACTTCTTATAAATATCTTCGGTCATAGCATAAGCATCCTTCTCAAAATCCTCAAATTTCACCTCCACCAAATTTCCTTCTGGTATCAGATGCTTCTCTTCCTCATACTTGTAGAACAAACGGCGATAAACTTCCATAAAATTCTTCTCTATCTGCTCATTTGTAATATCCTGCAAACGCAACGGCTGAATCGTATTCGTAAAGAAACTGCGAGTACTTTCAAATACAGTATAAGGATTACGTTTCAAATAGATAAATTTAGCGTTAGGGAACATCTCCACTAAAGTCTTCACTCTTCCGGTATGAGGAGGATTCTTGCTCAAGTATTGCGTTCCTCGCGTATTCCATAAAGATACTTTTACCAAACGTAAAAATGTATCTTTAAAAACCTGCCTCTCTTCTTCCGTTATATCGTTAAACAAAAGATAGCGATCGCAATATTCCATCCAACGCTTCGGGAAAAACCAAAAGTTATAATAGGTATAAGGCATCATATTCGACAAAGCGAACTCCTCTTCTTGCGGAAGATCAACCTTTAACTCCATATTATCCGTAGGGCGCTTATCCGGCATCAAAAAAGACATATTCTTCTTAAAGAATGGTTGTCCCCAAAGCATTAAATGCGGGAATACCGTTTGATAGGTCGTCGTATAACCAAAATGCTTATCACAAGCGAATATATTATGGACAAAAGTCGTTCCACTACGCCAATGGCCTAAAATAAACACAGGATCCATTTCCAATGGTTTATCAGCCAACGCCTTGAATTTATTATCCTCAATAGGTTTCAACAAACTCAATAAGCGACAAACAGCAGCCGTCAAACGATATTTACCACGAAAAGCTTTATCTATCTCTTGATGGGCAGTCACCTTCTTGAAGGTATCCCAATCCGCTCCAACCAATGTATTGATTGGCAATTTATCAAATTCAAGCAATCCCATCTCTTATTTCTTTTCTGTTATACATTTTACAGGCAAACCTTGACGTTTTAATGCTTCACATACTTTTTGTATCACCTCATAATGCTCTTTACCGATACCCATTTCCGGTAGATTCAACACGGCTAAAGCATCTTCTGTCACCATATCTTTCACATCGACACGATCAATGATCATACCTACAGCAGAAGTATTATTCGTAATTGGATCAATCAAGATAAATGAGCCTGTTTGCTTATTTTTCATATAAGGATCAAACAGCAACTCTTCTCCCGTCGTGAACACGACACGTCCTATCTCATTTAATTTCAAAAGAACAGTCTCTTCTGTCAACTGACCGTTTTCAAGAGACAATTGCTCCATTGTATTCACATTTACTTTATAGCGAATATTATCAACACGAGCTCTCGTTGTGTGTGTGGTCTGTTTGATATAGAATTGCTTATTAACATCCATAGCCTCCTCATCCATCCATACCAACATCGCCTCAAAATTTCGATCACTGATCGGCAAATTGTCAGGATGTACCAACATCTCTCCTCTAGAAATATCTATCTCATCCTCTAATGTAATTGTTATACACTGAGGAGGAAACGCTTGCTCTAATTCTCCTTCATAAGTAACGATACTCTTAACTTTAGATGTCTTACCAGAAGGTAATGCCATTACAGTATCACCCTTACGGACAACGCCGCTGGCTACCTTACCGCAAAAGCCTCGAAAATCTAAATTTGGACGTAATACATATTGCACCGGATAACGGAAATCTTCATAATTACGATCCAAATCAATAGGCACAGTCTCTAGATAATCCAATAAAGAAACACCTTTATACCAAGGTGTGCGATCACTCTTTTCTACGACATTATCTCCATCCAACGCAGATAATGGGATGCAAGTAACATCCGGTATGTGCAGAGG
Source organism: uncultured Parabacteroides sp. (assembly GCA_963560035.1). Lineage (GTDB taxonomy): Bacteria > Bacteroidota > Bacteroidia > Bacteroidales > Tannerellaceae > Parabacteroides. The sequence goes on along the minus strand of CAUWMZ010000017.1, from coordinate 16,678 downwards.
CTTCACGAATTGTGTGTAATCCTCTACGATCTTATTAAAGACGTTCTCGTCGAAGTTCACTAAATCCATCTTATTGACCGCCAAAATCACATGCTTAATTCCCAACAAAGAAACCAAATATGTGTGACGACGAGTCTGGGTAATAACACCTGTACGAGCATCCACTAAGATAATAGCCAAATTCGCCGTTGAACCCCCTGTGATCATGTTTCGAGTATATTGCTCATGCCCCGGAGTATCAGCGATAATAAATTTACGATTATTCGTACTAAAATAACGATATGCCACATCAATCGTAATGCCTTGCTCTCGTTCAGCTTTCAATCCATCCAATAACAAGGCATAGTCAATATGCTCACCCGCATTTCCAACGCGCTTACTATCACGCTCTAAGGCATCTAATTGATCTTCATAGATCTTTTTACTATCAAACAGCAGACGACCTATTAAGGTAGATTTTCCATCATCCACTGATCCGGCAGTTAAGAATCTCAACAAATCTTTCTGCTCATCCTTATCAAGGAACTCTTTTATATTTAATTTTGCTTCTGCCATGTCTCTTTGTTGTTAAAAATAACCTTCACGTTTCTTTTGCTCCATGCTGGCATCTTGATCGAAATCGATCACACGAGTCGTACGCTCACTCTTTGTCGTTGTCATCATCTCCTCTACGATTTTCTCAATCGTATCGGCTTTACTTTCAATAGCACCTGTTAATGGCCAACATCCTAATGTACGGAAACGAACCATACGCATGCGAATCTTATCTTTATATTGCTCCGGCAAACGATCATCATCCGCCATAATCAAATTGCCATCAATTTCTACACATGGACGCTCCTTCGCAAAATATAAAGGTACGATAGGAATATTCTCCAATCGGATATACTGCCAAATATCCAATTCTGTCCAATTTGATAAAGGAAAGACACGAATACTTTCACCCTTATGAACACGAGTGTTGTAAATATCCCACAACTCCGGGCGTTGATTCTTTGGATCCCATTGATGGAATTTATCTCGGAAAGAGAATATACGCTCTTTTGCACGACTCTTTTCCTCGTCACGACGAGCTCCACCAAAAGCAGCATCAAATTTATACTTATCTAACGCATGAAGTAATGCTTGCGTTTTCATCAAGTCTGTATGAACCTTACTTCCGTGGGTAAAAGGTCCTACTCCTGCACGGAACGCTTCCATGTTTGACTCAACGATCAAATTCCATCCGTACTTTTTCGCATAAGCATCACGGAATTGTATCATCTCCTTAAATTTCCATTTCGAATCAATATGCATTAAGGGGAATGGCACTTTACCCGGCGCAAAAGCCTTTTCCGCTAAACGAACCATTACGGAAGAATCCTTTCCAATGGAATAAAGCATAACAGGATTCTCAAACTCAGCCGCTACCTCACGAATAATATAGATAGACTCCGCCTCTAACTCCTGTAAATGACTCAAATTATAATCCGACATATCTTTTTATTTTTTTAATTCTACTTTAGGCATAATCAACTCCAATAATCGATTCACAGATTGCTCAACACTGATAACTGAAGTGTCCAACGTCAAATCGGGATGCTTTGGCTCTTCAAATGGCGCAGATATACCAGTAAACTCCTTTATCTCTCCACGACGGGCCTTTGCGTATAAGCCTTTCACGTCGCGGCGTTCACACTCTTCTAAGGGTGTACTGACATAAACTTCAAAGAAATCATCTTTTCCTATAATTAATGAAGCCATCTCCCTCAACTCGTTGTTGGGACTTATAAAAGCTGCAATAGTTATGATCCCGGTATCAACAAACAATTTACCAACTTCCGCTATTCTACGAATATTTTCTATTCGATCTTCCGCGGAAAAGCCTAAATTATTATTAATACCGCTACGTATGTTGTCTCCATCCAAAATACGACAAAGCAAACCTCGCTTATGCAACTCTCGTTCTAAGGCAATAGCGATTGTACTTTTTCCCGATCCGCTTAAACCGGTAAACCAAACCATCACGCCACGTTGCCCAAGAAGACTCTCTTTTTCCTCACGACCTAACATCCGGTCGAATATTGGATAGATATTATTTTTTAAAACTTCCATATCATAGGTATTACAAAAACGGAGATCAAAAAGGTAATCAAATTCAATGGTAAACCGACTTTAATGAAATCGGTAAACTTATATCCTCCTACACCTTGCACAATCAAATTTGTCTGATAACCGATCGGGGTACTGAAACTAGCAGAAGCTGCCATACAAATAACGACAAAGAAAGGTGTTGGATTGACCCCTAATTGCGTGGCGACAGATAAAGCGATCGGAAAACTTAATGCCGCAGCCGCATTATTCGTTATCAACTCCGTAAATATATTAGTTATAATAAATATTATCGAAAGCAATACATATGGCTCCATATCTTTGGCCATACTTATTATATAATGAGCGATCAATGCCGCAAAACCCGAGTTTTCCATTGCCTTACTAATAGCGAATGCACATGCTATCGTTATCAAGATATCCCAAGATATATATTTCGTATATTTTTTAGGAGGGAATATTTTCGTCCAAGCCATAATAACTGTCGTTACACTGACAAAGAAAAACATATCTAAATGTAAACCCGGGAAAGCGGATTTTACAGCAGGCAACTCTCCAATTGTAGCCCCTGTTATCATAAAGATTAAAAGGCCTAAAGCTAGCCATCGTTTTTTCTTTGATACAGGTTCAGTTACCTCGTTACCATTTGCCAACATCAAAAACACACTTGATTCTCCCCATGTCGGAATAAAAGACTCATCAGCCCATAAAACTAATGTATCACCTTCATGCAAGACAACTGTATCCAAATTGCGGGTAAAACTTTGCCCACCACTTTTCACCTCTTTTACTATAGCTCCGTAATGACGAGTAAAATTGAAGTTGCCCAATGTCTTATTGATACCAGGGAAACGTGCTCCAAGCACAGCTTCCACTCGATGAAAGTTGCCAGGATTCTCTTCTTCTCCATATTCATCCATCATATCGTCTCGAGAATCCGGTAGTAATTTATTTGAAAAGATAAATAAATAGATAATGCCTGTTACCGCTATAAAGATTCCCACTTTCCCTAATTCAAACATCGAGAATCCTTCATAACCCGCATCTAATATCATCCCATGCACAACCAAATTTGTTGATGTCCCAATCAGGCTACAAATACCTCCTAAAATAGTTACATATGAAAGAGGTATCAAAAATTTAGTCGCTGGCAATTTCACGCTTTCAGCCCAACGCTTTATGATAGGAGCAAAAATTACGACGACTGGCGTATTATTTAAAAATGCCGAAACAAACGCTACTGGAGGAAGCATCCTTGCCTGCGCCTTCAATACTGTTGTCTCATCATCAGGTAATAGTTTCTTTATCAATTGACCTAAAGCTCCACTTTGGCGTATGCCCTCACTTACTAAAAATAGCATAGCGATGGTTATCATGCCTTTATTGCTAAAGCCTTCCAGCATCTCTTTTGGTGTCAATATTCCAACACATAAAAAAGAGACAACAACGCTCAAAAGGACCATTCCAGGTCGCATCTTATCTAATACCAATGCGACAATCATTCCTATTAAGGCCAGCAACACAAATACTATCTCAAAACTCATGCACTTTCTTTTTTCTATGAACAGGGGAAATGGAGAGAATGAACCGTAACCAACTCCCAATAGTGCGCAAAAATAATAAGAATATTACGTGCGTCCCCTTTTCATCTGGCTATTTTTAGAATTATATAAGATATGGACCAATAATCTTTGTGTCTATGCCAACCTTCATCCTTGACATTTCTTTTTTCTTTTAGATTATCAATCCTCCTCAACGGATGTCCATTTTCCACTAAAATTTCTTAATTAAGAAAGAGGGATTAACTCGCATATATACTCCTACAGAAAAACTCGTATTCTTCCCTTCCGGATGAACGACACCCTCCAAATCGGTCCTGTCTACCGATAAGTGATAAAATATATCTAAATCGGCCCCAATAGAGAAGCCCTTGGCTAATTGCTTAGAATACTCCAACCCCAAATAAAGCAATTGAGGCGCCTTATATGCTCCTCCTTTGTCGGTATTTGCGACAGATCCATATAGCTGGCTGCCAAACATAGGTATAAAATCATCGCCTCTCCAATAAGAAGTCTTTACAAGAAAATCATATATTGAAGCTGAGGCACGAGCATATAGACCATATCCACTACCCAAAGGCCAAAGTTCACCCGCTTGTTGATAATAACCGGCGGCATCTAATTCCAAACCAACATTCTTAAACAGATGATGTCCGGTATTCCATATCGCGCCAACACCTATCGCTCCATTCATCAATGTCTGCACAGAACCGCTATAAATCGTATCAATCTCTCCTCCTCGATGCTGCACTAATCCTTGAATTGGCGTATAGAAATGAAAACGAGATGACGGATCATTGTATTTTAATCGTGAAGATATACCCACAGTAAATGCCTCTTGATGTAAATCTTTCCTAAAAATAAAACTTTGCCAATTGACCCATATATCTAAGTTAAATGGCTTTGAATCAAATAATACTTGCAATCCCATCTCCGGATCGGCTGTCATATTCAATTCCGGATTATATAGAGGCTCTATTAAATCATGATTCGCTCCACCATACAAAGCGCCCAAAACAACATTCCAATGATCAGCAAACGACATCTGCGCTCTAAAATAAGGCAACACATGTATTCCCTTCTGATATTGGGTTCCCTTCCAATAAGCGATATCTTGATATGCCATACTTGGATATTTATTCGCCCCATGATAGATCAGCAAGTGTAGTCCAGCCTCCACCTTCACATTCCGCAAAGGATAATAAACCGCTTTTGGCTGCAACCAAAGACCAGGCAAAGAATATCCATCGGTAAATTCTCCCGTAAACTCATTATCTTTAAAAAAACTGATGTTATCTAATTCCACAGACAACTCCCGCTCTTTTCCCGGATCTATGTGATAATCCGTTTTATAAAGACGATCAACTATCTGAGCCTTTAAGGGAAATGACAAAGCACATATACCTGTCACACATAATGCAAAGAGAAGACTCTTTATTCCTACTCTATTCATTTTCAATTTTTAATTTCCGCAAACTTAATCAAAATTCACAAAAAAGAGAAAGCGGCAAAACAGAAGCTCTTACTTCGTCTTACCGCCTTATCATCTTCTTTGAAAATTAATTCTATGTTATCAACGTCTTGGCATAGCTTCTTTAATAACCATCTGACGTCCTTCAAACTCTGTTTGGTTTAATTCCTCGATAGCCTTTTGCGCCTCAGCGGCATTTGGCATCTCAGCAAACGCAAAACCTTTTGAACGCTTAGTCTCACGATCAACGATAATCTTAACAGAATCTACAACACCATACTTTTCCAAAACTTGTTGTAAGTCTGATTCTCTTACCCGATAATTCAGGTTTCCAATGTAAATATTCATACAAAAATGAAATAAAAAAATTAATAATTAAACAAGGATGGTTGGTGAAGTCAATCTCTAAAAGAATGTATTATCATCACTGATGAATAAATGCTAAAAGATAAAAGAGCTATACAAACTATCTTTTGTTCTTGCCACAAAGGAAAGCATTCTATTTGAATCTGCAACTATTAATACCATTTTTTTCTTTCCGCTGTTCCATTTTTTCAAACATTCCCAATCTTGACATTTGATCTCTCACAAAACGACATCGGATATGAGCATACATATTTCAAATAAAAAACTATATTTGTTGACTCACATAAATTAAAGACTGATCATGAAAAAAGCCATTTACTATTTTGGTATACTATTAACTATATTTTTTGCCTTATTAGGAATTGCTGGATTTATCTCCGGCTATGTCTCGCCTATTGAATGTGATTTTATTTCTTTCTTTGGCTTGGCTTTATTACCTTCTTTGGCGATAAATCTTTTACTTGTCTTTATATGGCTTATACGAAAAAGCCTTTGGACATGGCTTCCTACAGCTACATTATTTCTAAATATCAGCTTTATTTTATCTATGCTTCAGTTCAAGATTCCACATAATTTACCTCAAGGAAAAGAAAGTATCAAAATGATTTCCTATAACATAGATAACTTTAGCCATGATGGGAATGATCATTTCAATGAAATAACTCAATGGCTTATCAATGAAAAACCAGATATTTTATGTCTACAAGAATGCCCCGCCCAAAATAGTCCATCTATGGACTCTATAACATCTGCGCTACCCTTTCTTCCTTATAGCTGCTATACCTATTCTGATTCGGGCAGTTCTGGCAATGCACTATTTAGCAAATATCCGATAGTACGTTTTGAATCTATGCTTTATTCCGAAAGTGACAATAAATCTCTATCCGCTGTTCTTGATTTGTCCGGACAATTTGTACGAGTGGTTAACAACCATTTTCAAACGACAAGTGTCAATGCTGTCAAGCCTCATCTATATCAAGCTCATGCCGAAGGTAACCAGTCCGGCGAATTACGAGCGATTTTTAATATGTTTATGCAAATGAAAAAGAATTTTGTGAAACGAGCTCGACAAGCTGATTTCATTCGTCAACTTCTAGATGCAGAAAAAGGAGCTACCATTGTATGTGGAGACTTCAACGACACGCCATGCTCCTATACTTATAAAACCGTTAAAGGAGATTTAACCGATGGTTTCCGTGATTGTGGATCAGGCTTTGGATATACGTTTCGCCAACTCAAGAAATTATTTCGTATCGACTATATCTTTTACTCTTCTTCTTTTAAAGGTCTAACCTATGATTCTCCTAACTTAGACTATAGTGACCACAAACCTGTGGTATGGAAAGGATATGTTAAATAGCATATTTTACATTTATCCCATTCGAACATTTTTCACTTCTCGTTGTTCTACTAGTAACTTATATATAAGCGCAAAACATTAATTTATAGTAATATAACTATTAAAAAACATTGAGAAGAAATGAAAAAAATTTTTCCTTTTTTACTGTTGCTCCTTACGTTAGCTTCATGCCATAAGGATCCTGACATGTCGAAGTTGGACAATGATTTTTTAGTATTCACGGATCATGATAAAGACGCCAAATTTGACTCTTTCACAACATTCTATCTTCCTGATAGTATATTAATCATTGGAGAAAATGAACATCCCAAATTTTGGACCACAAACGGAGCGGAAGATATCGTGACGACTTTCGTTAATAACATGGAAAGCCGAGGCTTCAAGCGAACATTTGATAAAGAGCATGCTGATCTCGGTTTACAAATCTCTTATGTAGAAAACACCAGCTATTTCACCGATTATGCCGGAGGTTACAATGATACTTATTGGTGGTGGGGTTATCCTGGATATTGGACTCCTGGATATTGGGGCTTCTCATGGGGCAATTGGTATTATCCCTATCCTGTCGTATATAGCTACAGTGTTGGCTCTTTATTAACCGAATTAGTTAACCTAGATGCACAGCTCACTTCCCAAAAACTACCTGTGGTATGGACAGCTTATATGAGCGGCTTATTATCCGGATCAAACAAATTTGACACTCAATTAGCCGTACGTGCCGTTGAACAGGCATTTGTTCAATCTCCTTACATTAAGAAATAATCAATATAAATTTGAACATCTATGAGACATTTAAATAAATCCATCCAAATAATCGCCCTACTTACCGTTATTTGTTGGGCGATACCAAGCTTGGCCAATGCCCAAGTTTTAAGAAATGCGTATTTTAATCTAGATTGGCAAATCAATTCTCCATTTGGCCAAGATTTCGCAAATAAGACAAGCGGTTGGGGCGCTCATGCTGAAGGCGGATATTATATTATTCCTAATTTCGCTATAGGCGCATTTATTTCATATCATACAAACAACGAATATATTAACCGGCAGACCCTTCCCGTCAATTCCACCTCTGTAATCACATCCGATCAGCAGCACTCTATACCTGAGTTCGGGATAAGTTTTAGAATAAGGCCAGTTGTTTTGAGTTCTCAACATAGTATCCTTGCAATGCATCCGGTTTGTTTTCAAAGAAACAATAAGCGCCTAGTACAGCCACCAGATTTACCAGGAAATTCGTTATCGAACGGTGTCTGGAATGCACGAGCTGTGCTTTGTTTTTGAGCAGGTCGTTAATCGTTTCAATGATATACCTCTTTCTGAGCATCATTTTATCATAAAAGGACATAAGCCTGTTCTTCATGTTCGTCTTAATTCCATGTACCAGTTGAATACCGTCGTCAAATAAGGAATCAAACAGTTTGGGAGAGATGTAGCCTCTGTCTGCAAAGACCTTTCCATACAAGTCTTTGGCCAGCACTTTCCATACCTTTGGATTCCTGTCGTCTACATTCGCTCCTGTAAGACAGAATGTTATGATTTCTCCTCTATCATTACACAGCAGATGAAGCTTGAATCCGTGACACCATCCCATTGTGCCTTTGCCATCGGTAGCCACCCCTTTGAATACCTTGTTGGCATAACGTCTTAGATTGTGGCATACCGGTATCATAGTGCTATCAACAAAACTTATACCCGTACATCTTCCGAAGGCAAAAAGTTTGAGGAAGAAAACAAGCTTGAAGAATACGCGCTGTTCCAGTTCTACAAATCTGTTATATGATACGGCATTGGGGAAATCACGTCTCATGTGTTCACGAATACAATAGATGTAATAGTGCTTGAAATTACGATAAGTCCCGAAATGGAAAAGGAGAAGAATAGTCATTATTTCACTATCCGATAGCGAAGCTTTTCGATTACGATGTTGCTTTCCATCAGTGACCGGAAGAAGATTTTTCTTCAATTCAGACTCAAAATTCTTATCAAACTCATCAATAATACAGAAAATTTCCGTAACTTTATCCTTGGTAATCATTGTAATTGTTTTTGTAACGATTTGTTTGTCAGACTTAAAGATACAAAATAATCCAGTGATTACCAATTTTTAAAGAGACTTTCTTATCCCGAACTCACGTATCTTTATTTCCAATGAGAGTGTCTATGATTTTATCAATATCCATATTTTACCCCCTTCCTCTTGTAATGTCTATTCCTCCTTCAGCAATTTCACCTAAAGTTCCTTCCATACCACACCAAGGACAAGCTGTCGTTTGACCGCCCGAACACATAATGTTACCACATTCACAAACTACTACTCCGAGCTGATTTCCACAACAGGGACAAGTCGGCACACCCCGCAATGACATCGTATTGATATTACGGTTCGATTTTCCATCACTCAAATCATTGTAATTTTCTTCATCAATAGGATAGGCTCCCACGAGTTTGAAGTCTGTTGTTTTTATATTCAGAGTTTCAAGCCCTTCTATATTAGCAAGATGCTTTGCATATTTAACCAAATAAAGTCTCTTGGTATTGGAACATTTACCAAGCAATACTACATAATTTTCATCCACCATGCAGGGCTTGGTTGTATCAACTTTTTCCAAATTAATACCATTGGTAGAAGCCAATTTTACATCATCATCTCCTACATCGGTCACTGATACACTGGTAGCCTTAATGGAAGCCGTCACCCACTTAAAGAACGCTTTGAATGATATATCATCTGTCTTATTTAGCCGAAGTACATTGTCAGATATTTGTCCTAAAAGTTGAGTATTTACATTGTCTCCAATGGATATGGCTACAATATTTGCCTTTCTGCGATATGAATTGTTCCAGCGAGCAAAAGCAGAAGATGGATTATCAGTTGGTGTACCGTCAGTAAAAAGAAAAACTATCGGCTTCCGATCCCCTTTTTGCTCCGTTGTGGTTTTAACTAAATTCTTATCCATATCATCCATCAAGAAATTCAGAGCAACACCGAGAGACGTGCCACCACCTATAGGAAATATAGGTGGATAAAACTTATATAACTCTGTCAACGGTGAAATACATTTTGCCTTTCCTGCAAAAGCAATAATAGATATAAACGCAGTTTCAAGAGCATAGGGATCTGTACGCAATTCCTGTACAATCATTCTCATGCCATCCTGAACTTGTTGGATAGGGGCACCAACCATTGATTCTGAAACGTCAACAAGGAAATATACGGGTAATCTTCTCATTGTTTTATACTAATTTAATTTCGATTGATAATTATAGGTAAAGGACTGAGATAGATTTTCCCAGGTCCTGTTATTTTCATAAGACTTAATCCTTCTCCTCGCAAAACATTACCGACAGACCATCCTGCCTGTATCTGTGAAGAAGAAAATCCGTGTAAGGCAATGATGTGATTTTCATCCACTTCTATAGTTTCACCATTCCTTAACTGCTTTTCAATGGGATTTCCCAACGAATTGAGAAAGACGGTTGCATTACCTTCAATTTTTTGAAATAGTCCAATACCTCCAAGTAGACCTTGGAGATTCAGATTGAGGTTCAAGGATACCCGACCAGTTGAAGCAACATAATGTCCTCGACGACATATAAGATTTTCTCCTTGTAATTTAACAGGAAGTAAAGCACAAGAAGAACCTGACAACACAAGTTTCTTCTCCGTATTCGTTGGATTAGAAAAACGGATAATCAATATGGACTCGCCAGACAAAGCTGATTTAACCACTCCACCAATAATAGTTCCTAAACCGGTACCACCATTTGTAAATTCAACTTCGCGCTGCAATGATTCCTCTACATAAACTATACTGCCACGTTCTGCATAAAATTCCTCTCTTGGAGCCAATGAGACTTCAAGTGTCTTAAATTCATATCCAACAAATTTGCAATTCATATCATTGTTTCTATTAAATTACCAAGTTGACTTCTGCTGGTGGAGGCGGTAATTCAACCTGATCCGTCACACCCATTGTTCGCCCTCCTTGTTGTACATTGATAGTTACCCATTGGAAAAACTTCTTGAATGTATTACTATCCATTGTATCAAGCGTAAATACATTGTCGGTAAGCTTTTTCAAAGGTTCTGTCTTTGCTTTCGGGCCAGCTGCACAAGCTACGATATTAGTAAACTGATGGCGTTTCACTTTCTGTATAGCTTCATCATATGCCATTAAATCTGCAGGCTTCCCATCTGTCAGAACAAACATTATAGGCATCCAATCTCCTTTCTGCTCACGTGATCCCATATTGACTTCTTCATCATAACGTTGGCACATCAAATTCAATGCTGCTCCCAGAAATGTAGCACCTGAGTCTGGCACATGAATATCAGGTAGCTGGAGATTTTCCAATTCTGTCAAAGGAAGAATTTGCTCAACCTTACTGTCAAACGTAATAATACTAACACAAACTGTTTCCAATGCATAGGGATCCAATCTTAATGACGCAATCATGTCTGAAAGTCCGACCTTGACGCTCTCAATAGGTTCACCCCTCATGGAACCACTTGTATCTATAAGAATATATACTGGTAATCTTCTACTCATGATTTTAGTTTTTATACCCGAAAGGCATTTGACTTATCAATGTCTTTCGGGTCAATGTCCATTATACAACAATGTTTACTTCTGGAGGGGGAGGTGGAAGTTCACTCATTGTAGTAGCTTCTGCCGCCGTTTCCTCAACAGATTTACTACTTGTACTGATGCTGGCAGATACCCACTTAAAAAATGCTTTGATTGTGGCACTGTCCGCAGTATCCAGTTGAACCACATTTTCTGTGATTTGCTTTAAGGTATCTGTACTTGCTCCTTGTCCAGCTGCACAAGCCACAACCATACCACATTTGCGTTTCTTAAATTCAGCAAGTCCTTTCGACATATCATCGGTAGGCACACCGTCAGTCATAATAAAAACCAAAGGCCGCCAGTCACCTTTCACTTCTGCGGTTGTCTTGGTAATCTCACTATCAATTTTCTTGGCTAAAAGATCTAATGCGCCTCCTAAAGCAGTACAACCACTCGCATCAATATTAGGTTGCTGGAATGCAGCCAATTCTGTCAGCGGTGTTACTTGTTGAGCCGAAGAATTGAATGTTATGATACTGATATAAGCAGTTTCCAATGCGTAAGGATCGCTTCGAAGCGTAGAGATCAAAGTCTGAACGCCATTCTTTACAGCTTCAATAGGCTCTCCGTACATCGAACCCGATGTATCGAGCAACAGATAAACAGGTAATCTTCTCATTGTTCGTTATTTTGAATAGTTTTCTATGATTCGTTTGATTGTTTTACGAAGATCATTATTATCTCTATATGCATCACCTATTGCAGCAAACTTCCAATTATTGCTTCTTCGATAAAGTTTTCCCATTATAAGAGCATCGGTTTCTGTGAACTGAGCATTCTTTGCAACATCATACTGAGCAAAAACTGATGTTACTTTTTCTGGAGTTCCTTCATACATGCGAATAGCCACATAAGGAATTTTCTGAAAATCAATGTTTTTAGGTGAATAAATGTTTAGAAAGAAAAAGATTTGGTCAATTTGAGGATTTACTTTTGTTAAATCAACAGTTATTATTTCATTGTCTAATCCATCATCTCCACCTTTGTCTCCTTCTGTATCATCAGGAGTATGATACATAGCTTTATCAGTTGACCAATCTTTTCCTATAGGCAAGCCAGCAGAAGTGAAGAACTCTTTTTTGTATAATGGAGAATATAATGTATCAACAAGTTTCCCATTAGTATCAAGCATGATACAACTCAAGTCAATATCTACATCTATTTCTTCTTTTACAGGACGCATTTCTGTTTTTCGTCCAAATCCTAAGAAGCCCTCATTTACGACAATCTCTTTCATTTTAGAGACTTCTATTGCTCCCCAATTACATCCCACACAAAAATTTGTGAGTTTTGCACCAGATTCTTTTTCAAGATTGATACGTTGTCCTTTTTCAAGTTTTATTGCCATAATTTTTTTATTTTATTAATCTTTACTACCCGGTGAATAATTGAACCCCCATCCATACTGCATATCACAGTCACGATGACCATCATGAAATGTAACGAGTTTCTTCACGGTTATGGAATTATCACCTCCAAAGTTGAGTTCTGCTATTGCACAAAACTTTTTGTTACTGAATTGCTGTCCCATTTCTACGACAATATCTTCATAACCTGGAACTTTAACCTTGACTACAGCATTTGTTTCAGACCATTTTGCAACACCCTCATATATAAAAGTATAGACAATGATACGCTTGATGTTATTTACACCGGCAGAATTAATTAATATTGTTTCACCGGATGAAGAACCACCACCTCTGTCATCCCCTTGATGCCATATATAAGGCGCATTATCGTAGCAACCCTGACGGGTAACATGATGGCGGTCGCCACCACGACCATGTGAGAATTGCAAACCGTCTATTAAACTTTTTTGTCTATTACACAATTCATAAAAGCAGCCAAGGTCAAGATCTACAGCTTTACCCAATAGGCCTTTGAAAAAACCGCCTTTATTCCAATCAAGATTGACGACAATTTCACCAATCAGAGGTTTACCTGCGCGTTTTTCCAAATTGATACGATGTGTATCCCCACCTTTTTCAAGAATGATAGCCATGTCTACATAAATTTAGAAGCATATTTCTTACAAATAGGTTCAAGTCCATCCGTATGAGCATCCCCAACAGCTTGGAATTTCCATTCAGTTCCACGACGATACAATCGGCCGAACTCAACGCCTTTGTCTGTAGAAAAATCTTCATCTAGATCATAACGGCAAATTATTTCTCCAGTTAGTGCATTTTTAATCTGGATAAAAGCATCACGAACTTGACCAAAATTATATTTGCGACGTGGGTCATTGAGGTTATTAGGATTCCAATAGATACTTACAGTGAAGAGTATTTCTTTTACAGCTGAAGATGTTTTAGTCAAGTCAACATCAATTTCTTCGCTTCCTTCACCTGTATCGTCTTCATCATCACCAAGATCGTCAATAGAACCAAGCACACTTTTATCTACTGAGCATGGGCGATAGACAGGATTACCATTCCCGTCATATATTTGTTTTTCTTCATTATCCAAAGCAGGAACTTTGTTTGAAGAACCGTAAAATACAAAATTGTACTCATGTTCAATTTGTCCGCTATTACCTAACAAAAATGTAGAAGCGTCCAAATCATAAGGCGGATTGGCATTGGGATTGACTTTCCAGCCCATTTCTACTTTCAAGTGGGATAAGCTGTTGTCTATTTCTACCCGTTGTCCTTTTACAAGATTGATAGCCATGGGTTATTCGTATTTACTCGCATATTTATGAACGAGTGATTGCATTCCTCCTTTATTACCTGTCCCCATAGCCTCAAATTTCCATTCAGTACCACGACGGTATAAACGCCCAAATTCTACAGCTGTTTCAATTGAAAAATCCTCATCTAGGTCATAACGAGCGATTTCCATATTTGTTTTAGCATCATATATGCGAATATACGAGTTGCGTACTTGTCCAAAGTTTTGCCTACGTTCTTCTGCCTTATAAATAGTTGCAGTAAATATAATTTCTTGTATATTTGAGCTAACTTTGGTTAAATCAACATTTAATGTCTCGTCATCACCACCATCGCTGTTTCCTCCAGTTAAATCATCACCACTCGATTCTACAGAACCATCGGGTGATTTTTGATTACCATAGAACACAAAATATTCTTGTGCTGGAACTTGCCCATCACTACCAAGCATAAATGCCGAAGCATCCAAATCAAAATCATAGCCTGTTCCTTTATTGGGATCCCATCCGAGACCAACGCCCACCAGCGTAAGACCTTTGTCCATGCTGATTCTTTGTCCTTTTTCAAGATTAATCATAATACTGTTGTTTTAATTTTGAATTTCTTTTGATGCAAAATTATAAATGACTTCTCTTATATTCTTGGTTTCAGAAATGTTACAACTGTTATCACTCGAAATACAAGAACTATGGTTGCAACCTTTGAACCCTATTTAACCACTACCTATAATGCCGCTATCTTTATCCAATCTTCCGATTCAGTGAAGAGTTTGATATCGTTTTTCTCAGCCCCACAACAAAGGCATAATGAAGAAGATATATTCACGGCATAATTACCATATATATTCCGTTGTATCATATAGTCATCTACATGGTACAGCACATTATCTAATTTTGAGAGTTGCCGTTTCAATAAACTTATCATAGGAAGCCGAATTTCTGGAACTCCAATATTAGGGGCTTTATCTTCATCTCCTCCGAACATTCTATAAATTAATTGATACTTATGTATAATTGCTTTCATGCGTTTCTCATATCGCTCCATTTGTTTGGGAGATTGCGGCTGATTGAAATTAATTCCTCCACTGGCAGACTCCATTAGAAATAAAGCATATAGAGCTTTCTCACGTCTATGTACTTTCTCTAACATAACATCCGCTTCAGGAAAATATATTCGTTCTCGCATAGGATCTACCACAACACTACTTCTTACACTTTTCCTTAGCATTAGGATATCAAAAATCAGTTTATAATAACCTGTAAAAACGAATCTTCCTTTGTCCTCTTGTATATAATTCAAACGTAGGTTATGATAACTCTCGGCAAATAAATCCAAGATCATTCTTATCGTAAATAATGGATTATCCACTATCTCTACTAATAGAAAATTAGAGATATTTTTATCGTTAACAATCGATTCCCCTATTTTAATAAGAAATGACGGATTGATAACACGAAGTTCTTTAATAGATAATTTAGTTGCCAAATGATCACAGCAAAAAGATGCGGTAGATAAATTTTGCACCTGTTTTACAATAGTATATATACGTTCATTACTCACTTTTGGATAAAGGAACTTTGCAATCCGAAGTAAATCGGCTTCCAAAATACTATTATAGTGTTCTGAGAGTTTGGGTAGATATACCAATTCAAAGCCAGCCAATCTCACTTCCGTACATAATTCCCGATACAATAGCTTCATTTGATTATTCGTTACACTATTATATTCGCTTTCCAAATATAAAATCTGCGATTTCTCGAAATTTAATGTAGAGGATTCAACAGAAAGAACAGTAACTTCATTAGGTATTTTAACAGTGAGATTTAGGCGTAAGGCAAGTAGTAATAAGGCTTCTTCTTTTGTACAAAAATCGTCAGACATGGTAGTCTTCCAAAAGTCGTTCATTAAAGAATGTCTATCTTTTTCATCAAAATTGGCTATAACACTTAAAGATTGGGACAAAGTACATGATTCAGCAAATATTTCATCCTCTTCTATAATGCCATATTTCTCTTTAAGGGCATCAAAAAAATCTATTTCCCTTATATCTATTATGCCATCTGCTTTTATTAAATCAGAGACGATTCTTACAACACTTGCTCTTTCTATCTGCCTCATATCTTTTTTGTTTATTAACCCAAGATGTAAAAGAAATTTCGATAAGACTTAAATAATAGAGCTGCCGCTTTTACATGTCAGACTTTGATATTCAAGCATTTTCTTTTTTAATTTCTTATATTATTCCCATAATAATACTTTCCTATTATTGGGGAAAAGATGGAAAAAGTTGTTTTTAACCATCTTGAGTGTACTTCTCTTTTTAAGAGACGGACATTGTAATAAAATCCACTGATTATTAAATATATAAATAATTTAGAATACTCTTTTACTCAACAAAGTGCTGAATATTTTTTGTTTGATATACTTGTTTTTCTAAGAAATAGCATATTTTCGTCTCAATTATAAAGTATTCTCATTAGAGTTTATATCGAATAATTGATTAAAGCGTTCTTTGACTTATCTTTGTG
>CAUWMZ010000016.1:0-40285 GCA_963560035.1 uncultured Parabacteroides sp. | reverse complement strand
AGAATCAGTCACAAAATGAGTCATATAACAAATTAATCTATATAATGTCTATTGTCTATATGATGTTTATATAGATTTTTTGGTAAATCATTCACGAAGTTATTAGATGTACTTTTGTATTCAAAGATATTTGTTATATTCTTTAAGGCAATACGATACCTAAACAATGCTTCACATAGAAATCGACTTTCACAGCCATATGATTCTTTACCTAAATAACTAAAAAATAGATCCTTCTCTTTCTGTTCCGAAAATCCTTTATCCAATAAATTATACAACTGAACAAGTTTATCTGTGGAAATCTCATCACTCGCTAAACAAAACGGTATTCGTTCCATTTCAGAAATTTCTTTTCCTGTATATGCTGATATAACAGATAAAACCCTTTCGCAACGAATCTTCAAGGGTGTTATTTTAGAATCTTTATTATAGTCATAAAATCTGGGGAAACCATTATCATAATGTGATAATTTTATTAATTGTTCCAACAGCCTATGGGCATTCCATTCACTAATAGAAAGATTAATGTTTGATCTTATTTTATTAGCTATTAACTCAATCTGTTTCTCCAAATTCTTTTCACCTTCCAAAAATACACTCAAATTTTTCTCTTCTAAGCTCGTCCTTTCCGCATAATCATGTATAACGGAAGTTGCAATATGTTTTTCTATTTCATACTCTTCAACTAATACATCTATCATATATTTTGTTCTCAACTCTAAAGAATATGAATGTGAATCATCATATTCTTGAGGTCCCCAAAAACAATCACAATAACAACCATTCCTATAGTAATATGAAGTGCTATCAATAATCAAATCTTCACCATTGACTTCTTCATCGAACCAAGTGACTTTTTCGTATGGATTAATTTTCTTTTTCATTTTCTTCTGATTTTAAATGATTCACTATCCCTTTAATCACATTCCCTGCCATTACACCACCAGACGGATAACCTTGTTTCGGATTGGAGATAATAACCAGACAAGTATATAAAGAACCATCCACATTAAAGAAGGTGCAGCAAGAAACCTCTTTCTTTCCATTCTGCTCTGAATATCCTGTTTTACCTGCCAACGGAACATCTTCTAAAAAGATACTTTTCCCTGTCCCTTCCAAAATGACTTTGAATAACATATCCCAAATATCATTCATTACCTTTTCTGAACACAAGGTTGTATCTTCGTTGGCTATCCGATTGTAGAATGTGACTATTTCCATAGGTGAAACATGTAAAGAAAATCCCATCTTGGATAGATTATCTTTTACTTGGTTACATCGCTCCAAGATCTTCGTAATTCCTATCTTGGAATCGTATGCGATCACTTGTTCCGCTGTCAATACTCCATATCCTCCCTTATCCGCATTATGATCTCTTATTTCTTTTCCATCTTTCAGATAAATACCTGCTCCAACATCAATAGTATCAGTAGGAGTAATGCAATCATCTAATGCAGCCATCATACAGGCTGTAGAAAGCAATGTACCCATATCCTTTTTAGTCTGGAAAGATTGTTCATCACCTTCTTTATATATTCCGTTATCCGATATAAGATTTACTTTGGCTGCAATCTCATTATCCTTTATCAGGATCACCAAGCCTGAATCTGCTTGTACTTCTGTCAGTTCTTTAGATAGAACCTCTTTTGCAATGCTTTGAAGTTCATTTCTTTGGCAACTTGTTATAATCACAAGTAAGAGAAATAATATACTGATTTGTTTCATTTTTATACTCAATCAATATTGTTAAAAATATAATTTATAAGAGAACAAGCAAGTGCCATAACTATTAATACGAATACCATTTTTGCTATAAATACAAATGCCGTCATCTCAGAATCAGAATCTCGTTTTTCTTTCTGTTGAGTTGATTTTTGTAATTGCTCTCTTTCTCTTTGGGTCTGTTCTTGTTTTTGACGTTCAATCTCTGCTTTTTTTCTTTTATCTTCTTCCTCTATAAAGTATAGCATTAAATCAGAAAGAGATTTCAGGTGAAGATATTTCAACTGCTCTTCCATAATCATGAATGAATATTGTTCTGTACCGTCTTTCTGTAATACAAAAATTTTATCATCCAAGAATGCAGGATGAAGCATATAAGATTGTTCTTTTTCATTTATAATCAATGATCTATTTGTTGGTAAATACCTCCAATTAGCATTTATAACATTTCCATTTATAGAAACAATCAAAGAACCATCTTCCTGAAAGATATAAATTTCTTTTTCTCCTGAATCGTTGAATACCCACCATGCTTTATTGCATAGAACAGTTTTAACATCCAGTTTTTCACTGAATCTTTTATACCTGTTAAAGCTATCCAGTAAATAGGTTTTCATAATATGTTTCTATTATTATCGTTCCATATAATCCTTAAATTTAATACCATATTTACTTTCTAACTTTTTTCTTGTCCTATATATAATCATTCGTTTTATTATAGAACAAAATACTCCAAATAGCAACAAAAATGATATAAGAGAAATGATCCAGATCAAAAAGATATTGTCAGGAATATATTCAACGAAAAGCAATGATAAAAAAATCAATGCCAATATAGTATATAACAACGGTGCAATTTTTCCATTTGCACAATATTGAAATAACTTATTTTCGTTCAATATCTGTGTTGCTTCCTCTTGTGCTTTCTGATATAAAGTGTAATTTTCCATATCTCATAATGTAATTAAATTAATCGTCTTGCCATATAACCATTTCTGCCATAAAAGATCCAATAATAACTAATATCCAATATCCCCATGATTCATCCCAGTCAAAAGTTTCAAAAGCGAATAATCCTTCCAAAAAGTTTTTAACCCCATAACTAACATCAATCTGTAACATAACAAATATTACAAATCCAATAATTATTCCTATTAAAAATAGCAATAATCTAATTGCTATTGCAATTAATACTGGTGCAAATACAGTCAATACAATCTTCATAGCTCAATATATTTCTCTAATAGTTCTTTTACCTCTGATTCTTTACTTTCCTCATAATAAAGTGTTCCATTCTCCATATATCCCCAACCCCGCTTTTTTACTTCCTCAGAAAAGATTTGGATTGCTGTTGCTTTTTCCATACATTTTGCATTATTTACATCTAATTTAAAACCTAATTGTTTCATAATCTACTAATATTTTTCCTTGTTCCCCTACGGAAAGTGAAATAAAAAAAGAGCGTGGAAACTGTTTTAATGTCTTATCTGTCTAAGAGGTATCCCCATACCCACGGAACAAATAGAAACAACAGTTCCACGCCATTATGATATAATAATCCTATAACAAGGATATATTTATATACCACAGGCGTGAGCGTTTTCTGTTGTACACTTGTTCCGCTTTGAAAATTGGGGATTTTCTTAGACAAGTAATATCTTAAAAACGCTCTTCGTTAATTATGTCCTTCCACAGAGGTTCAACGCCATGAACGTGTAGAATTGCCACAAAGGTACGAAAAGTGTTTATACATCAACCAAGTAAGAGAATGAAAAATCTTTACTTATCCTTGAATTTTTCTCTTATCCAGAAAAAGAGAAACCAACAGCCATAAAACAAAAGAAAAAGTGCCGCTATGATCGGATATAAATCAGGATTCCCAATCAAACAAAAAAGAACCACCAAGAAAACCAACCATTTCATAATATCCTCCCTTCATCCAAATAAGAGTAATATCCGCTATCTGTAACTATTATATGATCCAACAACTGAATATCAAACAGTTTTGCAGCCTTTTTCACCCTGTCCGTTAATAAATCGTCTTGGTTGCTTGGTTGTTTATTCCCTGATGGGTGATTGTGGCTAAGGATCATTGCGGAAGCGTTTCCCAATATTGCAGCCTGCATAATGATTCGTATATCGGCAGATGTTGAATCCAATCCACCTTCTGATATATGTACAATCCCCAATACCCTTTTAGCGTTGTTCAACAGGATCAGTTTCATATACTCCCTGTATTGAATTGTCTCAGAATCATATATATGATTCATTAATAAGGAATAAGCACTGTTGGAATCCTTGATAACAGCCCTTTCCGAACTCTTTACTTTCGTGTTGTACGTCAATTTAACGTCACATACCTTATACATTCCTTCCATACGTTTGTAGTTTAATAAGTTAATTGATTATGAATTACGGATTTGCAAGAATGAAAGGAATACCACCAAGTAAGAGATATAGCCTATCTTTTCAATATCAGATAGTAAATTCAATCAGCTAAATATATTCTATTCTGGATTGAATGGTAGTGTACCCGTCTGAACATGAAATCGTGATCGGCTGATCCTATAGGCTTTTGTGTAGGATATTCCTTTTTCTTCTCCTTACTGGGTGGGGGACATAAAAAGTAGTGAACTTATGAACGCATAGGATATACTTCTTACTTGGTTAGGCTTACTCTTTGGCGTTACCCAAGTAAAAGGAATATATAAAATGTATAGAGAATTTTAAATGTCAGATAACATTTTATCAATAGCCATTTTTACGGCTGGCAGGTTGTTTTTCATTACATCAAAAACGATAACTGCATCTATATCGAAATAATGATGTGC
Organism: uncultured Parabacteroides sp.; assembly: GCA_963560035.1. GTDB lineage: Bacteria > Bacteroidota > Bacteroidia > Bacteroidales > Tannerellaceae > Parabacteroides. The sequence continues at coordinate 35,732 of CAUWMZ010000016.1, read as the reverse complement.
TATAATGTCTCGCATTCCCATAACTCCTTTCCAATCAATTTCAGGATAATGCGATAAAAGTTCTTTATTTGTGGCTTTATCAATACGTTTGACACTTTCTCCGATTGCAATCAACAGCATACAAATACTTTCCAACCTCTCAACTCCACTTGGTGTCGTCAAGAAATCGTCTGGAGAAAGTATTGTTTCCGATCTCTTTAATATTCTATCTAAAGCCGTTTGTATCTTTATCAAAGAAGAACGGATTAACTCTGTATCACACATAAATTCCCTCCTTCTCAATTCGATTTTTCAAGAAAGAATCCATGTGATCCCGTAATCGGACAATATCGACATTACAACCAAACAGGGTTTGCAGATCATCTTTTATATGTACCAATGCAAACATACTCGGCTTTGATGTTTCCAAATAAACATCTACGTCACTATCTTCTGTTTGTTCACCTCTGGCAACAGAACCGAATATCCCCATACGGGTAATGCTATATTTAGAGGCATTCTTCGCCATATAGTCACGCAAGATGTTTATATATTCAGTTGTTGATTTCATATTCTTTTATCTATTTACCACAAAGATACGTGTTCAATTGGAAAAATCAAACAGGAAGTATCGTTCTTCTCTCTTTTTGGATTTACTCACAAATCACTTTTTAAAGTCCCTATTTATCTGTAACTTCGTATGTTCTTCCAAGTTAAAGAGATTCTCCATGTTTCCAGATAATCCAATATTCATTCCAAAGAAACTCATTATGCAAGAATATAGACCATTTGACAGAATCGAAGTTTACAGGGAAATTGTGGAAACTATCAAAAAAAGACACATTTTACCAACAGAGACTTATATACCTGCTCCCGTTGTTAAAAATCGGATCAAGAAAAAGAAGAAAAGCTCCTAACCGATTTTGCATTGATAATTAAGTATTTTAAGACGGATGTTTCCAGAAATGGGAATGTCCGTCTTTTGTTTTTCGCCTAAAAAGAAACTCTCTATATAATGGCATGTAGGATATAGGTCTATAAAATAGACTGATAATAAATATTGATACTTGTAGTATGATATTCAAGTTCCTGCCTATTTACTTTTTTAGATGGCTATTTGTTTGTATCTTTGTATATATCAACAAGATAGAAATCAAATTCATTTCAGATATACTTCCAAGTTTCCCAGATCACTTGTTTCTTATCCAAACTGTAAGGACAATTCTTGTTTTTATATCTAATAGGTAAATGAGTTTTGTCCTTCCGTAAATCCAATTTCTCGAATATGGTATTATACACGCCAAACAACCGAATTTTCAATAACAGATTAGAATGCAAGAAAGCATTGAATATAAATTGTTCCCAATACAAGAAACTGATGGAACTGAATATCCTGATCCCCATCAACAGGGAAAACTCCCCTATAAAGCCAGAGAAGACAGAAGGCTAATTTTAACATCTTGGTAAAGGCTAAAAGTAACACTGTTACTAAGAACCTATGCGTTTTTCACTAAAACCTAATATCAGATTTAGCCTCCTTCCAGAAGAAGGCTAAATGGGTGTAGTGCAGATAAACCGTAATTGAATCTCATTTTAACATATCTAATATGAATTACAGAAACTTAGACAAAAATATTTTCCTTAAACTCAACCATAACCAAGCCTATGTAGCTGCCTGTTTCTCTTTCAAGTCGGATTTTGTAACAGGTGAATCCCATATACACCAAGATACTCTCGCTGACTATTGCCAGTGTTCACCAAGTAAGATACAAGACTATATTTCCGTTTTCAAAGAGGTTGGATTCATACGATCCAGTATGACACGTTATTTCAAGAATGAGGACGGATTACCCAGAAGGCAGAATGAGTATTTGCTCAATGTGCCAGATTCCAACTATTTTACGATTCGCAAGGAACTGTTGGAAAAGGATATTCCTGTAGGTGTAATAGGGTATGTCCTGTTGCTTAAATGCTTATGCTTGAATGGTACAAATACCTGCTTTTATAACCTGTTGGAAATCTCCAATAAATTGAAAGTTGGCTATTCCACCCTGAAGGGCAAAAACGGGTTGCACCAGAAAGCCATTGATTACGGCTTGATAACGGACGATAAAGTGAGGTACGAGGGGAAATCCACGATCAGACATACCATTATGGATTCTAACATCTTACTTAGTGATGGTTTGGATATTCCAGACTTGAATACGGAAGAACACGGTATCTATGTGGAACAATATGATATTATCCGTTCCTGCTGTCTGGATCATGATATATATCCTCCCAGATATGACGGACAGGTGATTCGAAAAATCATGAATCATTTTGTGGATGACAATTTGAAAAACGCCTTAAACAGACGGCTTGACAAGGTGAAAGAGGATCATATCTATAGCCTGAACTATATAGCCAAAATGCTGAACATTCAGATGGATTCACCAAGTAAAGAAGAATAGGGCTATTTATGGATGCTTATCTTTTACTTGTTCCAGTTTCAGGGGATTTTTGGAAAATTTTACTTTTATATAGCCAGTCACCAAAAATCCCCTGAAAAGGAAAATGCAAACCATAGGCAAGCCTTATTCTCTGATTTTCCTTTAGGCTGTAACCAAGTAAGAGAAATAGGAGTTTATTATCCGCTTCAATCAAAATTGGCAGTCTATCCTTTTACTTGGGTGAAGCCTCTGGATATTTGAGAGACAGGGTTCGGATTGAGACCGAACCCCGAAATTTTGGGTATGGGAACTCACCTGTCACATGAGTTCTTTTGTGTGTGATTTATGCGGCTTGTTCTTTATTTAAGAGACCTTTGCCATTTAGATATTGGGTAAATAGCTCAGTATAGATTACGTTTATATGGTCAGATGTTACCATATTGATTATTCTTACGCTTTCGCTGCTTAATGACTTGATCGTGCTAATGGTTTCTGCGATTCCAATCATCTTTTCTTTACCCTGTGGTTTATAGTTGGCAAATCGGGTAATAGCGTCAATCAGATAGCGGTTCTTGATAGTTTTCTCTGTGAAGTCCATATTTTGCAGAGTTTCAATTATCTCATCGCCAATCTCCAAGTCATATTCAATAAAGTTCTCTTCCACTATACCTAATACGGCACTGTTCCATACTTTCGGTTTTATTGTCTTACCGAAATTGTAGTATTTGGTAACAACACTGATATTCGCTTTTAACTCAACTGCCTTTTGGAACACTTTAGTATAAAACTCATGTTGTGTAGCCAAAGCTGCGTTACCTGCTTTCTCCAATCCGTTAAAACCACGGCTTAATACATTGTTCACTCCTCTGTATTGGGCAAACTCTTGCAAAGAATCAAACCGTTTAACTTGTACATTCTCTATGACTAATTGTTTCTCCTCTTTTACAATGGCATTTAAGTTATACTCATGATAAGTAGCCCATTGCCAATAACCGTTTGCGGAATCAACTGGAACATAGACATTGGGAGTTCCTTTTTTCACTATGTTTCCGTTCAGGTCTTTCAGCGTAATATTCGCATCATAGAACAAGTCGGCATTTGTTACATAAAGTGGGACTTTCTCAAACTTATCATTGGCTATCAATCCCTTTCCTAATTCAATATTAGTTTTGGCAACAGACATGCTGTAATCAGATGTAGCTATAATGATTTCACTTTGTCTTTTCGTGATTGTTACTTGTTCTTCCGTCTCATTTGTCAAGTCCCAGAATATCACCTGTGTAGTTGGAAGTTCCACCTTTTTAAGTGCTTCAAGATACCCTCTTTCCGCTTTTCTCACATTAACTTCTGCCGATTTCTTGATGTTGTCTTCCGCATCTGCATTATTTGACAAGAATTGTCTTTTCTCCTTTAATAACTCGTTAGCCTTTTCAACTGTCATAACCTCGTTTGCTTCTTTAACTGAATCTAAATTTCTCATTTTCTTTTACGCTTACCTTTACAGCATTAGGTTCTAATTGTTTTTGATTACACTGCAAAAGTATAGCGGTCTGAGAACGTATATAGGATAAGTTTTGGCGGTGCGATTTGTATCCTTTATTTTAATATCCAGCCAGCATGTATTTCCAATTCATATTTATGGGACATATTCATGGATAAGCCTTTGAAGTCTTTCATCAGTTTGTTGTAATAGCCTAAGTCCAAGTAGTTTTCTGGATTATCCGCGAATTTGCATACATAGAGGGAACATAGGATCAACTCCTTTTCTTTATTTGAGATAGTGGCTTTTCCCCTTCTTTTAATATTTGAGATTCCTTCTATTTGCAAGAATTGGGTTAGTTGATACGCAAAGAAATAGCTGATCTTTCGTCTGGAGTCTGCTTTCTCTGCTGCTGATAATGATCTGAGTTCACTGTTGAACCGTTGCTTTTGGCGGTTACTCATCTTCTCTTCTTGTAAACGGATAGCCAAAAAGTCAAGGATCAATTTATCAGATATAGTATAAGTCTTTTTATTGGCGGTTTTAAATGTCAGTGATTCAATATGGGGATTCTGCTCTAAGAAAGCACAAAATTCATTGTAGGTTTCTTGGTGTGTCTTTTGTGGTACAAGTAAATTCTTGCAGGCGTCCGTAGTATAGTCATACAGATACAGGATCAGTCCCCAGAATGATTCTTTATCCAGATTCAAATAAGTTAGAAGTTCCTGTAAACGTTCATGCTTATCATAGTCTGATCTATTGAATGGGATTGATTTTAGAATATCCTCATACCAATGGGCGAATCCAACGGGATACCAAGTATTCATTAAATACGTCTTGCCATCTTCATCTGTTTCTAAGATAGCTTGATATGAACCGAAGTATTTCAGTACATACGTTAATAGCGGGTTGTCTATATCCAGTATCATTCCTTTTACTTGTTTGATGTGGCAAAATTAAATAATAATTATGCAAAAGTAGAAATACAATTCAAATCACTATCTTTGTGTAATTATCAAATTTGTTGTTTTATGTATAAAGATATACCTGATATAGAACCATTGAACGATGATGTTCAGATATGGAAATATATGGATTGGGCTTCTTTTACAAGCCTTGTATTAAATAAACGTTTAATGTTTCGTAGGGCAAGTTTTTTCAAAGATTACTACGATACTTATGTTGATTTAGACAAAGAATCAATAAATTCTTTAATTGAAGCTTTTAAAAAACAAGAAGGTCAACCTGATAATTTTCTGAATATATCATACCGTAAGAATGATGTAATTTGTGAAAATGAAGTATATAGATTATTCTTCGGAGAAAAACCGATACAGCCTTTTTTTGAAAATGATACTCCAGTATTAAAATTAACTTTTGAAGGAAAAGCTATAACTCTTTCAGATGTAACCTATTGCTGTTCATGGCATGAAAATAAGAAGGAAAATTATGCTCTCTGGAAGATTTATTTAGGCAACCATCCAGAAGGTATTGCGATAAAAACATCTGTTGGTAATTTGCGAAATATATTGAATGTTCGATCGAATAGTGATTTTTATATCGGCAGGGTTAATTATGACAGTAAGAAAATAAACATTTTTAAAGACAAAGAATCTAACCATACTATTATATTAAGAAAAAAAGAAGAATATATTTATGAACAAGAAATACGTATTTATACTATAAATGAAAAGCACCTTGATCCATTTTTCTATCTTCAATTATCTAATATTAAAGATTTAGTTGAAGAATTATGGGTATCTCCTTTTGTTGGAAATTGGTTTTTTGAAGATGTCAAATTGTTTCTTAAAAACAATGGAGTAACTATTACTCCTCAACGATCATCTATAAAAGAACGGTAAAATGAAAAGAATCCTATCCCCATTTCTGGAAACAGGATTCTTTGGTTTAGAGTAGGTTTTTCATAGCGTCTTCCATCTGGTCATTACCGAAGCTGTCCAGATAGATTTGTGTTACTCTCTCTGAACTATGTCCTAAAGCCTCACAGATTAAAGAGGTATTGACACCTGATCTCTTTAATGATGTGGCGAAACTATGACGTGCAACGTATGTTGTCAAGTCTATAGGCAAGTTTAATTCTTTGCCAATGGCTTTCAAACGGTCATTCACTTTAGAGATCACCTTATGAATCCTGTTTCTTTGCTGTTGTTCCGTTTTATGGAAGGTAGACAGGATAGGGAATAGATAAGGATTATCTGGATCAGCATATTTATGGATCAGTTCGATCGCTTTTGGTTGCAATGGCAACTTTATCAGCTTACTTGTCTTGCGTCTGGAATAGATCAAACGGTTGTCAATGATATTATCTTTTGTAAGGTATGCCATATCCACGAAGTTGATTCCACCCATGAAGTAAGAGAAAGTAAACAGGTCGATAGGCAGTCTTGTAAACGGATTACTTGACTTGTAAGAAAGAACCTTGTTTATGTCCTCTTTGGTGATAGCTCTTTTGGCTGTCTCTTCATGTAGTTTGGATACTTTATACTTTTTGAAAGGATAATATTCAGCTTTGACAATGTTTTCTTCAATAGCCAGATTGTAGATCGCTCTCAAAGTCCTGAAACGAATACCGATTGTGTTTTCTTTGATGTTGTTTGAGCGTAGCCACGTTTCGTATTTCCGTAGCCAAGCCGTATCAATATCTAGAAAATAGATATTCAGATGTTTGTTGAACTTGATAAGCGAGTTATACACCTGTTTGATAGAAAGCATATATCCAGTGCGTTTCTCTGCTGAAAGCCTCTCCATATAGTCTAAAAAGACATCGCCAACGGTTTTCAGTTTTACGGGGTTGTTTACTTTTTCCGCCAAAGTGGTTACCGTAAACTCCCGTTCCATAGCCTTTAATTCCAGAATTTTATCTGTATAGGCTTTGGTTTTCTCTGTAATCACCTTTTCGATATACTCTTTGTTGGGACATTTGGAAGTAGGTTTATTGGCTTTGAAGTCCCAATACTTAGGATCAAGCGAGATTCCAATGCTTTCATACTTCCGTTTGCCATCTTTACAGATACGTAACATTAAAGGTGATTCATTGTTTTTCAATACTTTAGATTTGTAACATACGATACAGATTGTAGCACTCATGGTTTACATCTTGGTTTACATGCCTCTGCAAACTCAACACGAAAAACACAGAAAATAATGGGATTTGAAGGGAAAAACCACCGAAAAGACATAAAAAAAGCAGTTACTTTTAAGTGTAACTGCTTGATTTTCAGTGGTACCACCAGGAATCGAACCGGGGACACAAGGATTTTCAGTCCTTTGCTCTACCAACTGAGCTATGGCACCATTTTGTTTTTAATCGATGTTTTTCGATTACGGGTGCAAAGGTAGGTGTTTTTTTTTTAACCTGCAATAGTTTTGGGTAAAAAAATGACAAAAATGTAATTTGATAAAAATGGGGATAATAATTTGTCTATTGCTAAAAAATGACTACATTCGCGCCGTGAAATTTTTTATTAATCAATTAAACAGCGTTTTATGAATAATTACGAAACCGTTTTCATTTTGACTCCCGTTTTGTCTGACGCTCAGATGAAGGAAGCGGTAGAGAAATTCACGAATCTCTTGAAAGAGCAAGGTGCTGAGATTGTGAACGAGGAGAACTGGGGCTTGCGCAAATTGGCTTATCCTATCGACAAGAAGACCACAGGCTTCTACCAGTTGGTTGAATTCAAGGCAGATCCGTCTGTTATCGCTACATTGGAATTGAACTTCCGTCGTGACGAGCGTGTGATCCGCTTCTTGACTTTCCGTCAAGACAAGTATGCCGCAGAATATGCAGCTAAGAGAAGAAATCTGAAATCATCTAAAGAAACAGTAAAGGAGAACAATTAATTATGGCAGCAACTCAATCAGAAATCAGATATTTAACTCCGCCTTCAGTAGACGTAAAGAAGAAAAAATATTGCCGTTTTAAGAAAAATGGTATTAAGTATATCGATTATAAGGATCCTGAATTCTTGAAGAAATTCTTGAATGAGCAAGGAAAAATTCTTCCTCGTCGTATCACGGGTACTTCATTGAAATTCCAACGTCGTGTGGCTCAAGCTGTAAAGCGTGCTCGTCACTTGGCATTGCTTCCTTATGTAACCGATTTGATGAAATAATAAAGAGAGGAGACAGAATATGCAAGTTATTTTGAAAGAAGATGTAGCGAACTTAGGCTACAAAGACGATGTCGTAACAGTAAAAGACGGTTACGGACGTAACTTTCTAATCCCCATGGGTAAGGCAGTGATCGCTTCAGAGTCAGCCAAGAAAGTATTAGCAGAAAATTTAAAACAGCGTGCTCATAAATTGGCTAAGATCAAGGAAGATGCACAAGCTTTAGCTGCTAAATTGGAAGGTGTAGCTTTGACAATTGGCGCTAAGACAAGTTCTACAGGTACAATCTTTGGTTCTGTTACAAATATTCAGGTTGCAGAAGCTTTGGCTAAGGCTGGTTTCGAGATCGATCGTAAGGTTATTGTAATCAAGGATTCTGTTAAAGAAGTTGGTAACTATAAGGCTCTTTTGAAGCTTCATAAAGAGGTTTCTGTAGAGGTTCCTTTCGAGGTTGTTTCTGAATAAGAAGCGAGAAAAAACGTATACAGTTATATATGTGGAAAGAGGATGGTTAAATAACCATCCTCTTTTTGTTTAAATAATGGGAATATCTTCCTTAGATTGGCAAAAAAAAATACCTTTGTGCAGATTTGTCGAATGATTAAAAAAGTGAAAGAAAAGGCTTTTGTATATATGGCTTTATTGCTTATTCTTCCGTTGTCCTTATCTGTTATGCAAGCTAAGGAGAAGGGCTTTACGGTTGTTGTTGATGCTGGACATGGGGGAAAAGATCCGGGAGCAAGGGGCGTTGATGCAAAAGAGAAAACCATAAATTTGGCGGTCGCTTTAAAGTTGGGAAGCTTAATAGAGAATAACGCTCCTGATGTTAGGGTAATTTATACCCGAAAGACAGATCGTTTTGTTGAGTTGGATGAACGTGCGAGTATTGCGAATAGAAATAAAGCGGATCTTTTTATCTCGATCCATACGAATGCGGTAAAGCGTGGAAGTACGGTGCAAGGCACAGAGACCTATACGTTAGGTTTGGCTCGAAGTGAGGAAAATTTAGAGGTAGCGATGAGTGAGAACTCCGCTATTTTATTAGAGGACAATTATCAGCAGCGCTATGAAGGTTTTGACCCTAATTCTTCCGAGTCTTATATCATATTTGAGTTCATGCAAAATAAGCACATGGAGCAAAGTATCAGTTTGGCGTCTGAGATACAAAAATCGTTCGCCTCTTTTGGAAGATCGAATCGTGGTGTAAGACAGGCTGGTTTTTTGGTGCTTCGAAAGACTGGAATGCCGAGCGTGTTGGTAGAGCTGGGCTATATATCAAATCGTCAAGAGGAGCGTTTTTTGAATTCATCATCAGGGCAAGACCTTTTGGCAAGAGCATTATTTAATGCGTTTGCTAAATATAAGCGAAGTTATGATCGTCGTCAAGGTCGCACTTCTAATATAGTGGATCTTCCTCTGGTGCGGATGGCTGATGATGTAGATAATACACCTACATCAACGCTCGCTAATGTGGAAGTGGAAGAAGGAAATACTCCGCCTCCTGGAAGTGAAGCGGATATCTTGAGCCGGAAGAATCATCGTCAGCAAGATATAGAAGCACAAAATTCAACACAAAGTATACGAGGACAAGTGGTGTATAAGGTGCAGTTCTTGACATCATATAAACGGCTGCCCGCTAATTCTCGTATGTTTAAAGGGTATAAGAATGCGAGCTTTTATATAGAAAAAGGCATTTATAAATATACTTATGGCGAGACTACCAGTTTTAATGAAATAAAGAAAATTCGAAGAACGGTAGCCAAGGATTTTAAAGATGCATTTATAGTTGCCTTTAAAGATGGAAAGAAGGTGAGATATTAGTAATAGAAAATAAATATTATAGAAATAAAGATGAAAGCAACATTTACGAAAGAGGCTAAGATTGGACTGGTGTCAATTATAAGCCTAGCCTTATTGTATTTGGGTATTAACTACTTGAAGGGTATTAACCTGTTTCAACCGGTGAATCGTTATTATGTAGCCTTTAACAATGTGAAGGGAGTGACTATATCAAGTCCTGTATTTGTAGAGGGATTTAAAGTAGGTTTAGTGCGTGATATAGTTTATGACTATGATACAACAGGAAAAATTACGGTTGAGATCAGCTTAGAGGATAAAATGAAAATCAACAAGGGAAGCTATATAACAGTTGTGAATAGTTTTCTTGGAGGAGCGGAGTTGCACATACATTTAAATACGTATGTAGATGATTTCTTGAAATCGGGCGCTACGATAGAGGGCAAGATGGAAGAGGATATGATGTCGTCTGTACAAGAGAAAATATTGCCAAGTGTTGAAAGCTTATTGCCCAAGATAGATACGATATTGGCTAGTCTTCAAACATTGGTGACACATCCTGCCTTGCTTCAATCAATGGAACATATAGAGAAGACCACGGCTAATTTGGAGGTTTCTACTCGTCAACTAAATCGTATGTTAGATAAAGATGTGCCGGTTATTGTTGGCAATTTGAAAACAATGACGGATAACTTCTCTGAGGTTAGCTCTAATTTAAAAGAATTGGATTTAGCATCAACAGTGAATGCGGTAAATGAAACTTTGGCAAACTTGAAGATGACTACAGATAAGTTGAATTCGACAGATAATAGTGTAGGTTTACTGCTGAATGATCGTGCATTATATGACAATTTGAATAGTACGATGGATAATGCTTCTAAACTTTTGCTTGATTTGAAGCAAAATCCGAAGCGATATGTTCATTTTTCTGTCTTTTGATAATAATCAATAGAAATGATTTTTGTTTTGGCTTAAGTCGTTTATATACAGCTTAATATTAGATGCGCCAATTTTTGATCTATTTAGTTGAAGATGTAGTTAAAGATCAAACGCTTGTTCATTTAAACAAATGATAATAGTTAATTGTCAGAAAATGAATAGGTAAAGCATAACTAATTGAGTCTAAAATAGATATATTAAAATCAAAAATTCCAAAAAAAATAGTACTTTTTTTTTCGGAATTAATTTATGAACTTTGTAGTCCAATTGCGAAAAGTTTTAGTGGGAGATAAAGAAAACATGCAGACTGATTATCAAACATTGTGGGATAAGTGCCTAGCGGTCATAAAGGATATTGTGCCGGAGGCAGCTTTTGACACATGGTTTAAGCCTATCGTGCCATTGTCTTATGAGGACAATAAATTTACGATTGAGGTTCCTAGCCAATTCTTTTATGAATATTTGGAGGCTAAGTACGTCAATGTGCTAAAAGTGACATTATATAGAATGATAGGTCAAGGTACGATATTGAATTATCGTATTAAGGTAGTAAAGCCGAATAATCAGGAAGTGCATAAAGGTGGTGGCGCTACAGTTGATATTATCTCTGACAGTAAAGGAAACAATCCGTTAGCGGATCATAAAGTTTGGAATTCTAATTTGAATTCTAAATATACATTTGATAATTATTTTGAAGGAACAAGTAATCGTTTAGTTCGTTCTTCAAGTGAAGCGATTGCCCAAACTCCAGGAAAAACATTTAACCCAATGTTTATTTTTGGAGCTTCAGGCGTTGGAAAAACGCATTTGTGTCATGCGATAGGTAATAGAATTCAAGAGATTCACCCGGAAAAGAAAGTGCTTTATATCTCCGCACATCTTTTCACCGTTCAATATACAGAGGCTATACGTAGAAATGCGACAAATGATTTCATGTATTTTTATCAAGGCGTTGATGTGTTGATATTGGATGATATCCAAGAGTTGATAGGAAAGGACAAAACCCAAAATACATTCTTCCATATATTTAATCATTTGCATTTGTTGGGTAAGCAATTGATATTGACATCAGATAAGCCTCCTGTTGATTTGCAAGGTATGGAAGAGCGTTTGATAACACGCTTGAAATGGGGATTAACTGCTGAATTATATCGTCCAGACTTGGATCTCCGAAAGAAGATCTTAAAAAACAAGATCGCTCAAGATGGAGTTATCATCCCAGATGATGTGTTTAATTTTATAGTAAGTAATGTAACGGAGAATGTGCGAGATGTGGAAGGAATTGTTGCTTCATTATTAGCATATTCAACAGCGTTTAATCGTTCTATCGATTTGCCGTTGACAAAACAAGTGGTGAGTCGTGTTGTACGATTGGAAAAGAAACAAGTATCGGTTGAGTCTATACAAGATATTGTTTGTAAATATTATAACTTAGAGTTAGAGGTTATTCAAACGAAGTCTCGTAAGCGTGAGATCGTTCAAGCTAGACAAGTAGCAATGTTTTTGGCGAAAAAATATACGGATGCATCACTTTCTTGTATTGGAAAAATAGTAGGAAACAGAGATCATGCTACGGTATTGCATGCTTGTACAACAGTAAAAAATCAAATGGAAACAAATCGTACTTTCCGTTCTTCTGTGGAAGAAATAGAAGAATTAATAAAGAACTGATAGGTATTAAAATATCTCAAATAAAGGGTGTCTCTATTAGAGACACCCTTTATTTGTTTTAGATAACATTGAAAATAGGACGTTTTCCATTTTGGAAAACTTTTACATGTATATTGTTTTTTAATATATTGATAATCAATGTATATTTTGTTTGTTTGGGAAAACTTGTAAAAGACATTTCTTTTTAACATGCCCTGTTTGGATAACTAATAAAGTATATGTAAACTTGCAGTCGCAAATTAAATATAGTAGTTGTGGATCGTAAAACTTACACTTTTGACGAGGCTTTTAAAGCTTCATTAAATTATTTTACCGGTGATGAATTAGCCGCAAAGGTTTGGGTAAATAAGTATGCGTTGAAAGATGCTTATGGAAATATCTATGAGGAATCTCCGAAAGATATGCATTGGCGTTTAGCGAGAGAAATTGCACGTATAGAGAAAAAATATCCTAATCCGTTATCGGAGCAGGAACTTTTTGATTTGTTTGATCATTTTCGTTATATCGTACCCCAAGGAAGTCCGATGACTGGAATTGGTAATGATTATCAAATAGCATCTCTATCCAATTGTTTTGTTATTGGACTAGAAGGGTCTGCGGATTCTTATGGAGCGATCATTCGTATAGATGAAGAGCAAGTTCAGCTAATGAAGCGTCGTGGAGGTGTTGGTCATGACTTGTCTCATATTCGTCCAAAAGGTTCACCTGTTAAAAACTCTGCGTTAACATCAACAGGGCTTGTTCCTTTTATGGAGCGTTATTCTAATTCAACAAGAGAAGTTGCCCAAGACGGTCGTCGAGGGGCTTTGATGTTAAGTGTTTCAATAAAGCATCCGGATTCAGAAGCTTTTATTGATGCGAAAATGACGGAGGGTAAGGTGACTGGCGCAAATGTTTCCGTGAAGATTGATGATAGTTTTATGAATGCGGCTATTAATGGCTTGCCCTATAAACAGCAATACCCAATTGATTCAGAAAATCCAACATATGAAAAGGAAATAGATGCTTCAGCATTATGGAAAAAGATTATCCACAACGCTTGGAAGTCCGCTGAGCCGGGAGTGTTGTTTTGGGATACGATCTTAAGGGAGTCTGTGCCTGATTGTTATGCGGATTTAGGATTCCGTACCGTGTCAACAAATCCTTGTGGTGAGATACCTCTATGCCCTTATGATAGTTGTCGTTTGTTAGCGATCAACTTATATTCTTATGTAGTGAATCCATTTACGCCGGAGGCTTACTTTGATTTCGATCTATTTAAAAAGCATGTGGCTGTCGCTCAGAGAATCATGGATGATATTATTGATTTGGAGTCAGAGAAGATAGAAATGATTTTGGCTAAGATCGATTCAGATCCGGAATCAATTGAGGTAAGACAAAGTGAACGCCACTTGTGGGAAAAGATACAAAAGAAGACTTTACAAGGTCGTCGTACCGGTGTAGGAATCACGGCTGAAGGTGATATGTTGGCTGCGTTAGGATTGCGTTATGGTACGGAAGAGGCTACTGATTATGCGGAATTAGTTCAGAAGACATTGGCTTTGGCTGCATATCGTTCTTCTGTAGAATTGGCAAAAGAACGTGGTGCGTTTGAGATCTTTGATGCGGAGAGAGAAAAAAACAATCCGTTTATTAATCGTTTGTGTGAGGCGGATTCTTCTTTGTATGAAGATATGTTGAAATATGGTCGTCGTAATATCGCTTGTTTGACGATAGCTCCTACAGGAACGACTAGCTTAATGACACAAACTACATCAGGAATAGAGCCTGTCTTTTTGCCTGTATATAAGCGTCGTCGTAAGGTGAATCCAAATGATTCTGAGGTTAGGGTGGACTTCGTTGATGAGACGGGTGATGCATTTGAAGAATATATCGTGTTTCATCACAAGTTCGTTACATGGATGCAGGCAAACGGCTATTCAACAACGAAAAAATATTCACAAGAAGAGGTGGATGATTTGGTCGCTAAATCTCCTTATTATAAAGCCACATCAAACGATGTAGATTGGTTGCAAAAGGTAAGAATGCAGGGTCGTATACAAAAATGGGTAGACCATTCTATTAGCGTAACGATTAATTTACCTAACAATGTGAGTGAAGAGTTGGTCGATTCATTGTATGTTGAAGCGTGGAAATGTGGTTGTAAGGGATGTACGGTTTATCGTGATGGTTCTCGTTCTGGAGTTTTGATTGCTGCAGATAGCAATAAGAAGAAGAAAGATGATTGTAATTGCATGCAACCGCCAGTTATTGTTGCGACTCGTCCTCGTGAATTGGATGCGGATGTGGTTAGATTTCAAAATAATCGAGAGAAGTGGATCGCTTTTGTAGGTTTGTTGAATGGTCGTCCGTATGAGATATTTACAGGATTGGCTGATGATGATGAAGGAATCATGTTACCCAAAAATGTCTCAAAAGGGACAATTATAAAGAGTTATGATGAAGACGGTAATAAGCATTATGACTTCCAGTTTAAGAATAAGAGAGGTTATAAGATGACAATAGAAGGTTTGGATGGAAAATTCAATCCTGAATATTGGAATTATGCGAAATTGATATCAGGAGTGCTTCGTTATGGTATGCCTATTGATCAAGTAATAAAATTAGTACAAGGAATGGAATTGAATAGCGAGTCTATCAATACCTGGAAAAATGGAGTAGAACGTGCCCTGAAAAAATATTTACCAAATGGAATGGAAGCGAAAGGACAAAAATGTCCGAATTGTGGATTAGAAACTTTGGTTTATCAAGAGGGATGTTTGATCTGTACGAATTGTGGAGCATCTAAATGTGGCTAATCGTTGCTTAAATCTATTAATACCATGAAAATCACTTTTAATATAAATTTTTATACCGTTTGGGGACAGAAGCTATGTATTGTAGGTTCTATACCGGAGCTGGGTTCTTGGGAAACGGCCTTGGCTAGAGAAATGGTGTATTCTGGGGATGGAAATTGGAAATTGGAGATTGATATTCCATCAGAGGTAAAACTGGTTGAATACAGATATTTTTTGAGCGTTAATGATAAACACATTTTTGAAGAGTGGGAAAAGAATCATAAAGTCTCTTTTGACGATAGTTCAGAGTCATATATGCTTTATGATTATTGGCAGATTCGACCCAATAATTTAGCTTTTTATTCTTCTGCTTTTACGAAAAGCTTATTTGCGCATCCTTATGATATGCATGAGCGAGAAGTGAAAAGTGGAAAGAGGTTAGAAATGAAGGTTTTTGCTCCTAGAATAGAGAAAAATCAATGTGTCGCGATAACGGGAAATCAAGAGTGTTTGGGAAATTGGCATCCTGATAAAGCATTGCTGTTAAGTTGCGAAACATTCCCTGAATGGTATATAGATTTAGATGCGGCAGAGATATGTTATCCATTAGAATATAAGTTTTTGGTTTTGGATGGGGAAACTCATCAACCATTATATTGGGAGTGTGGGGATAATCGAGTATTAAGTATTGTTCCTCAAAAATATGAAGAGACAGTAGTCATATCTGGTCTTTGTTTTCGTGATAATTTACCCTTGTGGCGATGTGCTGGATCTGTGATACCTGTATTCTCGTTACGTTCTGAGCATAGTTTCGGCGTAGGTGATTTGGGCGATTTGAAGATGTTGGTAGATTGGGCGAAGAAAACGTGCCAGCGTGTCATACAGGTTCTGCCAATGAATGATACAACGACTACTTATACATGGGTAGATTCTTATCCATATAGTGCGATTTCTATTTATGCATTGCACCCTATTTATATAGATTTATATGCGTTGGGTACTTTGCGGGATAAAAGGCGTGCTGCGTTTTATGCGGAGAAACAGCAAGAGTTAAACCATAAAGACTCTGTTGATTATGAGAATGTGCTACGCTATAAGCTAGCTTATTGCAAAGAGTATTTTCATCAAGAGGGTTCTGCTATTTTGAATTCATTGGCATTTAATGATTTCGTGAATCAAAATAAATCATGGTTAATGCCCTATGCGTCATACTGCTTTTTGCGTGATAAGTACGGAACGTCTGATTTTTCATGTTGGCAAGAGTTTGCGACTTATCAAAAATCTTGTATTGATGCGTTATGTACACCTAACAGTGAAGCATGGCCGGAGATTTCCTTTGTCTATTTTTTGCAATATATCTTGCATATTCAGTTTAAGGATGTGTCTAACTATGCGAGAGAAAATGGTGTTGTATTAAAAGGTGATTTACCGATAGGTGTAAGTCGGACGAGTGTTGACGCTTGGACTGAGCCTCAATATTTTAATATGGATAGTCAAGCCGGAGCTCCTCCTGATGATTTCTCAGAGATAGGTCAAAATTGGTCGTTCCCGACATACAACTGGGATGTTATGGAAAAAGATCATTTTACTTGGTGGAAAAAGCGTTTTGCCAAGTTAAGTGATTATTTTGATTGTTTTCGTATAGATCATATTTTAGGATTCTTTCGGATATGGGAAATACCAAGGGATTATGTACAAGGTTTATGTGGGCATTTCAATCCAGCCTTGCCGTTTTCTGTTGAGGAAATAGAGCAATATGGTTTTGTTTTTGACGAATCTCGTTATACGATTCCCCATATAAATCGGAAATATTTATTTGATTTATTTGGCGAGAATACCGAAGAAGTGGTCGCTACTTATTTAGTTCAGTCATCATCAGATCATTATAAGTTAAAGCCTTATTGCGATACCCAGCGTAAGATTGAGGCTATTTTCCAAGGAAAAGAAGACGAGGTGTCTTTACATATTAAAACAGGGTTGTTCTCAGTTGCGAATGAGGTGTTGTTTTTACGTGATACAAAAGAAATAGCGAAGTACCATCCACGCATATCAGCTAGTTCTTCTTATGTTTATAAAGAATTAAGTGAATCCGATAAGTATGCGTTTGATCAATTATATTGGCATTTCTTTTACCATAGACATAATGATTTTTGGAAAGCGCAAGCATTTAGTCGTTTGACACCTTTAGTGGCTTCTACAGAGATGTTGGTTTGCGGAGAGGATTTAGGAATGATTCCCGCATCAGTTCCAGAGGTGATGAATAAGTTGCAAATATTTAGCTTGGAAGTTGAAAGAATGCCCAAGGCTCCCAATAGGGAGTTTTCCGATATGTTTAATCTTCCCTATCATTCTGTATGTACAACTTCTACACATGATATGTCTCCATTGCGCAATTGGTGGAGAGAGGATATTGGCAAGACACAGCGTTATTATAATGAGGTTTTGCGACGGATAGGAGAAGCCCCCTTGGATTGTAGCGCAGATATAGCTGCTCAAATAGTATCGAACCATTTAAAGACACGTTCTATGCTTGTGATCATTCCATTACAAGATTGGTTCGCTATAGATGATTCCATAAAAAGGAAGGATATAGATTCGGAACGTATAAATGTGCCTGCGAATTCACATCATTATTGGCGTTATCGAATGCATGTTACGTTAGAACGACTATTGGCTGCAGATTCTTTTAATGAAAAAATAGTATCCCTAATAAAGGATGCAGATCGCAAATAAGAGATTGGTTTAGTATAAATAAGAATAGCCACCTTATATTATAGGGTGGCTATTTTTATTATTCTGTTTTAGGAGAGGAACTCATAGAACAAGCTCCATTAAACTTGGCGTTTGGCTCAATTTCTAGTGATTGTGAAAAAATATCGCCAGAGATAATGGCTGTAGCTTTTAAAATGAGCTTTTCTTTTACCTTTATAGAGCCATCAACATGCCCTAAAATTTCGGCATTATAGGAGGTTATATTTCCTTTTACGTAGCTTTTGGGGCCAACTACAATTTTCCCATTGCAAATAATGTCGCCTTCAACTTTTCCATCCAGGCGAAAATCAGTCTCTGTTGTTATATCTCCTTTTATAATTGTTCCAGCGGCTAAAGTATTATGTAAGCCGTTAGTAGAGTTTTCATCTTTTTGTTTTATACTCATCATATGTATTGTTACTTATTTGACAAATATAAGACTATTTTTTTGCAGAAAGGTTTAATCTCAATACATTTACGGATAAATTAAAATCAGATGATAACACAAATTAAGTTACAGACAATGACTTTTTACGCCTATCATGGTGTGGCGCAACAAGAGACAAAAGTTGGTAATACATTTATTGTAGATTTAAAAATAACAGCTCCATTGGAAAAAGCTGTATGGAGTGATGATTTGCGTGATACGATTAATTATGCTGATGTGTATGAAGTAGTGAAGCGAGAGATGGCCGTACCGTCAAGGCTTTTGGAGCATGTAGCCGGGCGAATAGTGAAGGCTCTCAAGGTGAAATTTCCGATGATTGCGGAATTAGAAATAGAGCTGGCAAAACAGAATCCTCCTTTTGGGGGAGATGTGAAAAATGCCTCAATAATTCTTAAAGAAAGCTTTCTTATTGTTTAAAGTTATTTATATATATTCGCGTTTATAAAGGAAAAATATAATACACTATATATTAAAGCACAAATACGATAACACTATGGCATTTACCAATAATGTAATGATTGTTCGTCACGGTTTGTTGGCGAAGTTAGTTCGACTATGGAAAGAAAGTCGTCTATTGGATGAGATTGATCGTTTACCGATAGAATTGAGTCCACGGAAGTCGAAGGTAAAAGGTCGTTGTTGTGTACATAAAGAACGTGCCGTATGGAAATACAAAACCTTTCCCTTGTTAGGGTTTGATATGGGAGATGAGGAAGATGAGATGACTCCGCTTTCGGAGTATGCAAAGCGGGCATTGTTGCGTACCGAAAATAAGAAGGAGAATATTCTATGTGTGATAGATGAGGCTTGTTCTTCTTGTGTTCCTGTAAATTATGAAATAACCAGTTTGTGTCGAGGTTGTGTGGCGCGTAGTTGCTACATGAATTGTCCCAAAGATGCGATTCGATTTAAAAAAAATGGTAAGGCTGAAATTGATCACGAGTTATGCATTAGTTGTGGCAAATGTCATCAGAGCTGTCCTTACCACGCGGTAGTTTATATTCCGATACCATGTGAGGAGGTTTGTCCTGTAAAGGCCATCAGTAAAGATGAATATGGGGTTGAGCATATAGATGAGTCGAAATGCATTTATTGTGGTAAGTGTGTGAATGCATGCCCTTTTGGCGCGATATTCGAAATATCGCAAGTCTTTGATGTGTTGCAACGCTTAAGAGAAAAAGAGAAGATGGTCGCAATAGTGGCGCCTTCTATTTTGGCTCAATTCAATGCGTCAAGAGAGAATGTGTATGGAGCGATTAAGTCGTTGGGTTTTGAGGATATTGTAGAGGTTGCCCAAGGAGCGATGGAGACAACTCGTCATGAGGCAGATGAGTTGATAGAAAAGTTAAAAGAAGGGCAACCGTTTATGACCACTAGTTGCTGTCCTTCTTATATACAATTGGCTGAAAAGCATATTCCGGAGATGAAAAAGTATATTTCATCTACTGGTTCGCCCATGTATTATACCGCTCGAATCGTAAAGGAAAAATATCCTGACGCAAAGATTGTTTTTGTGGGTCCTTGTGTGGCGAAGCGTAAAGAGGTGAAGCAAGATCCATGTGTTGATTTTACGCTTACATTTGAAGAGGTTGGTTCTATTTTGGATGGAATGGATATCAAGCTTGAGGAGGCTAAGCCTTTTTCTGTATTATATAACTCGGTTCGAGAAGCGCATGGATTTGCTCAAAGTGGTGGCGTAATCACAGCTGTAAAGGCTTATTTGAAAGATCAAGATGTGAATGCCTTGCAAGTGGCGAACTTGACGAAGAAAAATGTCGCGATGTTACGTTCTTACGCAAAGACAGGTAAAGCGCCAGCTCAGTTTCTAGAGGTGATGGCGTGCGAAGGAGGATGTGTCACCGGACCCTGTACGCATGCGGATAAATCTGTTGGGCAAAAGCAATTACTTCGTGAGTTGGCTAAATTTAAGACAGAGGAATAGACGGTAACACTACATTTTGATATCAATATGTTTTTAAAATAGAGCAGAAAAGACTTCTCTTTTTGTTTTATCTCTTTTAAGATGTAGGACAAATAAGGGAAGTTAAAGCCTTCTTTAAGGACTGGATTTATAGTCAAATAAAAATAATTGCCATGGAAAATTTGTTGCCTTTTGCGTTATTATGTTTTACGTCGTTTTTTACATTAACCAACCCGCTTGGTACAATGCCTGTATTTTTGACAATGACCAACGGAATGAGTGATCATGAGCGAAATTCCGTTGTCCGCAGGGCGACGATCGTGTCTTTTTTAACCTTGTTATTTTTTACCTTTTCTGGCCAATTCTTATTTATGTTTTTTGGAATTTCGTCTAACGGTTTTCGTATAGCGGGAGGTTTCATTATATTTAAGATTGGATTTGATATGTTGCAGGCTCGCTATTCGAGCGCGAAGTTGAAAGAAGAGGAAGTAAGAGCTTATGCAAATGATATATCCATTACACCTTTATCTATTCCGATGTTGTGTGGTCCTGGTGCTATAGCGAATGCTATTATGCTTATGGATGATGCGACAACTTGGGCTTTCAAGGGAACATTGATTGGAATGATAGCTTTTGTTTATTTTCTTTCCTATCTAATATTGAGGGCTTCTACCCGTTTGGTTCGTTTGTTGGGGGAGACGGGTAATAATGTCATGATGCGCTTGATGGGATTAATATTGATGGTGATTGCGGTGGAATGTTTTGTGGGAGGTTTGAGACCTATATTGATAGATATTTTGAAAGAGGCATTACATTGATCTATTGTCTTTTTGATATGGGGGAATAGAATCCTTTTGGGGATATTTATTCCCCTATATATTTTTCATGAAAAAATAGGAGTAATAAACTAAGGACATAACTGGGAATATTTCTTTTTGCCTTTTAGAAAGAAAGAGAAAATAAGGCAATTTTGTTGTAGTTCCGGAATGTCTATTACTGTTCGTTTTGAGAGATTTATCTTTCGCTTTGTCTCATACGTTGGTTTTAGTTGATGATAAGCTTTGCGGGCTTGATAGATGGCTTTCGCGTTAGAGAAATGTCCACCTAGTAAAAATTTAGTGGCGGCGATATAATCCAACCAAAAGCGAATACGCATGACATGTTTCAAGTCTTTTTCTAGCGAGTTCTTATAAAGCATCAGCAAGCTATTGCGAAAGTTTAAAAATGTTTTACGTGGATTTTCCGCATTAAGAGTAGCCCCTCCAACGTGATAGACGACAGATTGTGGCACGCAAACCAATCGGTAACCTCTAGAGCGAAGCCGCCAGCAAAGATCAATTTCTTCTTGATGTGCGAAGAATCCGGCATCAAGTCCTCCTGCATCTTTATAGATGTGTGTGCGAATAAATAAACATGCGCCAGTCGCCCATAAAATATCTATGGGAGTATTGTATTGTCCTTCATCTTTCTCGACGATATTTAAAATTCTTCCGCGGCAGAAGGGGTAGCCATATTTATCAAGAAAACCTCCGGCAGCGCCGGCATATTCAAAATACTCTTTATTTTGTTGAGCTTTGATTTTGGGTTGAACACAGGCGATATCTTTTTCTTTATCAAGAAGTTTTATGGGGGCTTCTAGCCAATGAGGTGTGACTTCTACATCGCTATTCAGTAGGACGCAGTATTCATGGTTTATTTGTTGTAGCGCTCTGTTATATCCTTCTGCGAAGCCGAAGTTCTCAGTAAAGCGTATGATATTTACAGATGGAAATAGATCGTGTAGCATCTCTACCGAGTTGTCGGTTGATCCATTATCCGCGACAAATATTTCGGCCCATTCTGGTGTATTATCAATAACAGAAGGAAGAAATTCTTCCATTAATTTTTTGCCGTTCCAGTTTAATATAACAATCGCAACTCGTTTCATTTCTGTAATTCGTGTTTATATTTCCATCGTTTATGAGTCCATAGCCAAAAAGCGGGTTCTCTTTTAATCATTTGTTCCAGCAAGCGGGCGTATTGTTCTGTAATGTAGTTGTCTGGAGTCTCTTTGGGTGTTTCTGTTACTAATTTAATATCCATTTGATAGTGTCCTCTTTTCACTTTTTTAGTGTCCAGAAATAGAACGGGAAGATTGAGCTTTTTAGCGATACGCTCGGGTCCATTTAGAAAAGGGGTGTCTTGATGTAAAAACTCAGTCCAATAATGCAGATTCGCTTTACTGGGTGTTTGGTCAGCAAGAAAAATAACGATAGCTTGTGTTTTCTCTTGCTTTATCTTGACAATGTCCCTAATCGTGTCATTTTTCTTGATGCAAACAGATCCGAACTTAGTGCGAAGTAGCCCAAAAAGTTTGTCGAATGCTTTGTTGTTAAGCGGACGGTATATTTGGTAAATCCGTGCTTTTCTAAAATAGGAGGATGAGCCGGAAAACCATTCCCAGTTTCCATAATGCCCCATCATTGCGACAAAGCAAGTATGTCCTTTATCAATTAATTGCTCAATTACTTCAGGATTCATGACGCGTGCATGTTTATGCAACTCCTCGAGAGATATATGTGCAAGTTTTAATGTCTCTACTATATAATCAGCGAAGTGGTGATAAAAATCACGCTCGAGATTTTTTATTTCAGCCTCTGTCTTGTGGGGAAAAGAGGCTGAAAGATTATGTCGTGTCACATTCACGCGATAACGGACTACTTTATATATAACAAAGTAAAGAATATCCGAGAGCATGTAGAGGATCTTCAAAGGGAGCAGGGCATGAGCTTTTACCCAGCAGTAGATAAGAAGATATTGTATTTTTGACCACATGAATTGTTTAACTTTTAACTGTTAAAGCGGTATGATCCGCATTCCATTCACCAAGTGTTACGATGCGTGTTTCATTCACGAGCGATGCCTGATAAGGGACTTCCACTTTTATGTAATTTTCTGTGAAGCCATGCATCATTCCGTCTTTTTTGGTATGTTCAAACAATACGTTTGCTGTTTGTCCAATATGCTTTTCATAAAAAGCATGTAATTTGTGTTCGGATATGTTGAGTAGTTGCTGACTTCGATCATGCTTGGTTTTTGGATCAACGATATAGTCTATCTTTAAAGCTTGAGTGCCTGGACGTTCTGAATAGCTAAATACATGCAGCTGGGTGATGTCTAGACTGTCGATGAATTGTTTTGCTTCTTCAAAATATTCATCCGTTTCGCCACGAGTACCTACGATAACATCTACACCGATGAATGCATGTGGCATGATGCTTTTAATCTTTTCTATTTTATGTCGAAAGAGAGCTGTGTCATAGCGGCGTCTCATAAGTTTTAAAACGGCATCGCTACCGCTTTGAAGCGGAATATGGAAATGAGGGGCGAAGCGTTTGCTATTGGCTACAAAATCGATGGCCTCGTCTGTGATCAGGTTAGGCTCGATAGATGAGATGCGATAGCGGGTGATACCTTCTACATTATCTAATGCGCGAATTAAATCAATAAATGTTTCATTCGTGCTTTTGCCGAAATCTCCGATGTTGACACCTGTCAATACAATTTCTTTACCTCCTTTTCGAGCTACCTCCTCGGCCTGTTCAACCATACTGGCTATTGAGCCATTTCGACTCCTTCCGCGGGCAAAAGGAATGGTGCAATAAGAGCAAAAATAGTCACATCCATCTTGAACCTTTAAGAAATGGCGGGTGCGATCGTCGGCAGAACAAGAGGGTGAGAAGGTGCGAATGTCTTTACTGGGAGAGGCTATCACAGTGCCACTATCCTCTTTTTTCTCTAGGTTATTTAAATATTGGAGAATATCCAATTTATGCTCAGCGCCAATTACAAGGTCTACTCCTTCGATATGTGCGACCTCTTCCGGTTTTAGCTGCGCATAGCATCCTGTAACGACAATGAATGCGTCAGGATGTTGTTTGCCTATACGGCGGATCGCTTGTCGGCACTTTTTATCCGCTAGTTCTGTGACAGAGCAAGTGTTTACTACGCAAATATCTGCTTTTTCTCCAGGTCTTATTTTGCGAACGCCTTGTTTTGATAGCATTTTGCCGATGGTTGATGTTTCGGCGAAATTAAGTTTACAACCTAGCGTATAATAAGCCGCTTTTTTATTATTGAATACTGTTTGATCAATCATTTTACAATATGTTAGGTTACAAAGGTACTAATTAGTCTTTATTTTGAAGTATAGCGATTATATAAAACTGTAAAAGGATAATAGCGGAGATGCATTGTGCAGGAGATTGGATTTGGATGAGTCCTTGTTTTAAAGTGGGTAATTTGTTTTTTGAAAATTCGTGTTGAAAAATTGGAGAAAAATGAAACTGGTAGATATCGTTTTAAGTGATTAACTAACGGCTTGTCGTTGGAATAGTTAACGGCTGTGTTAGTGATTAACTATTCTAAGGAATAGTGATTAACAGTTCACTTGAGTAGCGATTAATAATTCGATTAATATGTATATAAGTATATGATAATTAATTGTTTATTTGTTTTATGTGATCGCTTTCGCAATTGGTTCAAAATGAAAGAGATGAAGGGGGTCAAAAAAGATATGCCCTCCGAAGGTTTTTGTCAAACCTTCGGGGGGCACATCATTATGCTACAACTTTTTGAAGTTTATATTTTATATGTGCTCATTATTGCCAATCAACAAGAGATGATTTAAAGAAATTCCAGTTCGCCTGTTTCCACATAGGGGCTTGAGCACCTAATCTTATACGATATTCATTCCAGTTGGTGTTTTCTACTTCAGACCATCCTTTTTCAGCGACACCTGCTAAGCGAGGCATTATTAAGAATTGTAGATCTTTAAAGTTATTTACAGTTTCGCACCAAATAGCAGCTTCAATACCCACTACATCTTTTTGTGGATTTTCAACAGTCGGATTAAATGTCATCGGATCCCATTCATACATCTCTTTAACCGTTTGCTTTTCGTAAGCGGCCAATCCGAGTCTTTCGCATTCTTCTATTTGTGTAGAATCGGTGCTTGGTTCTGAATATTTTGTGTCTAGATAAACATATCCGCTAGGAGAAAGGATCACTTTAGCTTTTTTAGAGATACCTAAGCCTGGATCTTTGGGAGCGTCTTTCATGAATTCTATAAATAAGTTCATGATTTCTTTAAACTCAGGGGGCATTTTGCTTGCCAAATCACTAGAGTTATTGTCTTTTAGTTTAAGGTGGATCCAATGTTGGATAATATCTCCATCTCCAATGTCAGCACGTGCGGTTTCTTGCCATCCTACCATTTTTTTGTCATTTTGTAGAACAAATTCTTTTGCTTTGTTTATAAACCTGACAAACTTATCGTGAGGTAACCCAACTGCTTCATCTCCTCCAATATGGATATATTTTCCGGGTGCGAGAGCCGCTATTTCCTTGATGACATTTTCTGTGAATTCCATAGCTTTGGGGTCGTCAACATCGAGCGCGTTAAAAGCTTGTCCTGGAATGTTGATTTTTGTTTTTAGTCTAACAGCATTTTTGAATTCAGGATAAGCCGCGAAAACAGCCGCGGTATGTCCTGGAATATCTACTTCTGGAATAATTGTTATGAAATGTTTATTGGCGTAGTTGACCAAATCCTTGAATTCTTCTTGCGTGTAGAATCCTCCTTTTTTACCATTGTTGGGCAATTGAGATCCAATCTCTGTTAATTTGGGATACTTTTTGATCTCGATACGCCATCCTTGATTGTCAGAAAGGTGCATATGCAGAACATTCATTTTATATAAAGCGAGCATATCTATGATTTGTTTTACTTCATTAGGGTTGAAGAAACAACGAGAAACATCCAGAGATAAGCCTCTCCATGCGAAACGCGGTGTATCTTTAATCTCTAACAGAGGAAGGTATATATTATCACCTTTAGGTTGTAGATTGCCTCCGATCAATTGCTTAAGAGAAGTAATACCCCTGTAAAGGCCTTCATTGCTGATAGCGTTGATATGAATTTTGTTTTTTTTAATGGAAAGTGTATATCGTTCATCGATAGGCATGTCACTTTTGGGGCTAAGTCCGTAAGGTTGTGCTAAATCCTTGAATTCATTAGAATTTGTAAGAGATAAAATTATATCATGATCAGTTCCTTTTGTGGGTCTTTTGTCTAATTTTAGATTTGAAGTTTTTTCAATCTCGTTGAAGAGCGTTTCGGCCACGTCTTTTAGGGTGTTGTCTGTATAACCAATTGTGGTATGAGAGTTAATGGCAAATAGTCCTTCGTTTACGGATATTTGTGTTGGAGCGGGAATGATACAGATGTTTCTGTCTCCGACATTAGGGGAAGAACATCCCATAAAGGCGATAAGGCCGCACAAAAATAGTGCGTACACAAGCGTGATACTTTTCATGTTTATTATATTAATTAGGTTAATAGCAAGGCAAAAGTATATAAATTCATTGATATAATGATTTTTTGACCGAATTATAATTGATGGTACAAAGTGATGATATATATTTCGTGTCCTTTTTTGTTTGTGTATTGTCTAATAAATAGATCAGAGATAAAAAGAGATACGGTGTGTGTTAAGTAAAGATCGTTGTGTTTGTATATCTGTGTATTTGTTTTTATTTTTGCGCAAATTTCACAAAAGTGTGCTATGATCAAAGAGAATTTCATTAAGATTTATGAGGAGAGTTTCAAGGAAAACTGGGCCTTGCCTGCATTAACGGATTATGGAAAGGGGTTAACATTTACTTTTGGTGATGTAGCGACAGAGATCGCCCGCATCCATATATTATTTAATGAGTGTCAAGTGCGCCGAGGTGATCGTATAGCGTTGATAGGAAAAGATAACGCTCGTTGGTGTATCGCTTATATGGCGGCTGTAACTTATGGCGCAATTATAGTACCTATTTTGCAGGATTTTAATCCGAATGATGTTCATCATATCATTAATCATTCAGAGTCAGTCTTTTTATTCGTGAGCGATCGCGTGTGGGATACGCTTGAGGAGGATAAAATAGAAGAGGTAAGAGGCGTTTTTTCTTTGTCAGATTATCGTTGTTTGCATCAACGTGATGGTGAGAATATCCAGAAGTTGATGAAGTCATTGGACGATAAAATGGCGGAGCGTTATCCAAACGGATTTACGAAAGAGGATATTCAATACGCGGAATTGGATAATGATAAGGTTGTAGAGATAAATTATACATCAGGAACGACCGGATTTAGCAAGGGGGTTATGTTGACCGGTAATAATTTGGCAGGAAATGTAACATATGCTCGTACGTTGGATCTGTTGTTTAGAGGTGAACGTGAATTATGTTTCTTGCCATTAGCTCATGCTTATAGTTGCGCTTTTAATCTATTGGTTCCAATGGCATTTGGTGTTCATGTTTATCTGTTAGGAAAAGTTCCTTCTCCAAAGATCTTATTGAAGGCTTTTGAAGAGGTGAAACCGAATTTGATATTGATGGTGCCGCTGATTTTAGAGAAGATATATAAGAAAATGATCTTGCCGCAACTTAGCAAGCGTACTTTGCGTTTGGCTATGAACATCCCTTTGCTTGATACCCGTATTTACGCTCAGATTCGTAAACGTTTAGTGGATGCCTTGGGCGGACGTTTCAGAGAAGTTATAGTTGGTGGCGCGGCGATGAATCAAGAAGTGACAGATTTCTTATATAAGATTAAGTTCCCGTTTACCATTGGCTATGGAATGACGGAGTGTGGTCCTTTAATTAGTTATGATCATAGCAGTGATTATATTCCAGGATCGTGTGGACAAATCTTGAAAAACATCATGAAGGTGCGCATAGATTCTGATGATCCATATAATACTGTAGGAGAGATACAGGTCTATGGGGAAAATGTGATGAAAGGCTATTATAAAAATGAAGAAGCGACAAAGAATGTTTTCACGGAAGATGGCTGGTTGAGAACAGGAGACTTGGGCTATATAGATCATGATAATCACATATATATAAAGGGTCGTAGTAAAACGATGATTTTAGGGCCAAGTGGGCAGAATATATATCCGGAGGAGATAGAATCTAAATTAAACAATCTTCCGTTTGTGATGGAGAGTTTAGTTGTTGAGAAAGATGGCAAATTAGTCGGATTGGTATATCCGGATTATGATACTGTAGATAGTACAGGTATCTCTCATTCAGATCTACCTGTCATTATGGAGGAAAATCGTATCGCCTTGAATAAGCTGTTAGCTCCATATGAATCTATTACGGCTATACAATTGTATCCAACGGAGTTTGAAAAAACGCCGAAAAAGAGCATTAAACGTTACTTGTATAATAATTATCGCTAAAATATTGTTAATGCAATATGTTGGTATATAGTTGTTTATGATATATTGAAAAAAAATAGTAAAAAAAACGACTTGTGTTGTACAACATATATGATTAATACATACATTTGCATCGTTTTAGAACACAAATAAGATATTATAGACCGTTTAAATTAAGAACAAAATGAAAAAGTTAGTTGCATTTGCTGCTGTTATCGCAGCTGTATCATTCGCATCTTGTGGCAATAAATCTGCTGAATCAACTGAGTCTGTTGCTGAAACAGAAGAGACTTCTGTTGTAGAAGAGGCTCCTGCTACTGAAGTAGCTGCTGAGGCATCTGATTCTACTGCTGTTGAGGCTGCTGCTAATGATACAACAACAGTTGAAGCTGCTCCTGCTGAATAATTGTCAGTAAAGAGTAAAAGAGGACAGTCTGTATGCGTTGAACATACAGACTTTTTTTGTTTTTATAACCCTTATAAAATTAATACCATGAGACAATTTTTGTGTTTATTGTTTACTGTTTTAGTTTCAACCTCCCTATTCGGTCAAACATCTATAGATACATCTCTCGTAATTCAAAATATTGAAGTTCAAGGCTCTCGCTTTGGTGGGCTACGTGAAATGGATGGTTTCAAAGTTCTTCAGGTGGATTACAATTTAAGTAGTGTGACTACAACAACAGCTGATGCTTTTCGCCAATTACCCTCTGTGATAACAGATATGGAAGGTGCTGTTTCTTTTCGTGGATCTACGGGTATGGGAAAATTAATAGGCGGGGTACCTTATGGCTTATTGGAGGAATATAGTGGTGATGTGTTAATTCAGTTACCTGCTTTGTTTTTTAATCGGATCTCATTAGGAAGTTATCCTTCTATATGGCGAGTGCCGGATGGTGATGCGGGCGTTTTAGATTTATCTTCTCGAATATATACGGCAAATGATGGACCATTACATGTTACGCTAGGTGCAGGATGGCATGAGAGATATAATGCCGGAGTTGTGTTGAATTTTCATCCTGGAAAATTTCATATAAATGCGAAGTATGATTATAGAAAAGAATTTCGGGAGCGAGAGTTTAGTAAATCAACCACTACTTCAAAAAATCGGACAGATATGAATAATAAAGCGTCGGCGCGTCCGGATATACATATCGCGGATGTTAGGGTGGTTTATAATTTGTCAGATAAAGATGAACTCTCGGCGCATGGGCTATATCATTTGATGGATTATGATCGTTATGGACGGATCAATAATCGAGTGTTTAATCCCAAAGGAGAGCAAAAAAAATGGGTAATACGTAATCGTTATAATGACCAGCGGCAAGAGGCTTATGCGGCTGATCTCTCATGGAAACATCAGCTGTCTGAAAATCAACATTTTCGTCTATTTTTTAATTATAATGATTTTATTTATGATGAGGGTAATGATTTTAAAAATGAAAATCCTCAAAATGGAAAAATTGTAGCAGAGGATAATCAATTTATAAATCATGTGAAGCGCAATTATTATTGGAGTGTGGATTATGCTCAAAATTGGGAAGATTGGAAATTTAAGGCAGGCTATGTCGGTCGTTTTCGAGATGAGGATTATTCCACTGTCGCATCTGATAAAGACAAAGAGAGCGGAATGTTTATGCAGAATGACGCTAAATCACATGCTTATACATTTAAGCGTTGCTTGAATATGCTATATGCGGATATTCAAAAGAATTTTGGTGCGGTAGCAATGAATGTTGGTGCTCAAGCGGAGTTTAGTCATAATGAAATGTTGGAATATGGTGTAAAGAATGTTAAGGATGAGTTAAGTGATCATTCTTATTTCCATTTATATCCTCGCGCAAAGGTTATGTACTTGTTTAATAGGGATAATTATCTGACATTGTCTTATCAACAGCGTGTAATACGACCTGCGGGAAATTATCTGTGCTCATTTTTGGATAGCAGTGATCCAACTCGTGTGTCACAGGGTAATCCTTATTTGAAAGATGAGTTTATTCATAATCTGGAATTAAGCTATCAGTTGATATTTCCATCTTTTCGTTTGACACCTGCTGTTTACTATCGCAACCGGGTGAACAGGATTATGGATGTGGTGATGAGTCAAAAGGATGAGGTTACGGTATGGAAAAAAGAAAATATGGGACATTCTCAAACGTTAGGAGCTGATTTGTCGGCAAATTGGAATCCTATGCGATTTTTAAGTGTTGGCTTGTCCGGTGATGTTTATCGTGATGAGATTGACGGGCGATTGATAGGTTATGGAGAGACAAAGTCGTTGGTTTGTTGGGATATCAAGGGAAATGTAAATTTGCAAATTACCCCAATGACCTATTTTCAGGTAGATGGTTTTTTTGTCTCAGATCAATTGACCGCACAGGGAGAATTAAAAAGCCGTTATAGTGTAAATTTAGGATTATCTCAATATTTTTTTAAGCGTAAACTTTGTGCGAATTTCAGTGTGAATAATCTTTTTGATAGCATGGAAGAAACAACTATTATAGATATGCCGGGTTTGAAGATGATACAAAAGCGTAATAGAGATGCTCGTGTTGCTTGGTTGACATTGACTTATAGTTTATAAAAGCTTAAATTTGGATGAAAGAGGTGTAAAATAGAATATTTAAAAAGTATTGTGATGAAGAATCGGGAGATTGTCCTTTTCAACAATCTCTCGATTCTTTGTTTTTATAAAAATATTATTATTGTAACATTTGCATCAATTTGTCTAATTTAGGAGCCATAATGATTTCAGTACGTCTATTCTTGCTTCTTCCTTCTGCGGTTTCATTATTTGCGATAGGCATAAATTCTCCACGTCCGCAAGGCTGAATTTGTAAAGGATTTACGTTGTAATCTTTAGTAAGAATTCGAACAACAGAGGTGGCTCTTATGACACTTAAGTCCCAGTTGTCTTTGAATAGGCTTGTATTGATAGGTTTACTATCGGTATGTCCTTCGATAAAAACGTCAATATCATTTTGTTTATTTAAAACTTCTGCCAGTTTGGCTAATGCCTCTTTACCTCGATTGTCAACTTTGGCGCTACCCGATTGAAACAAAAGCTTATCGGACATGGCAACATAAACTTTGCCGTTTTTCTCTGTGACAGTTAATTCATCATTGTTAAATCCAAGTAAAGCGTCTTTTACGTTATTTAGAAGATTCTTAACTTTTTCACTTTGCGCGTTCATCATGTCTTGTAGTTCATTGATGGTCCGCTCACGCTCATCCAATTCGGTCATTTTTTGCTGAAGCAGCGCATTAAGTTTATCTTGCTCGCCCATATTTGTGTTGAGCATCGTTTTATAATTCTTAATATCACGCTTCATCGCAGCAGTGTCTTTAGCTAAAATAGCTAAGCGATTGTTTAGATCATCGTTATCATCTTGGCATTTAATTAACTCTTCTTTTAAGGCCTCGCTTCTCCCGATAGCTTCTAGTCGGCCATTTTCAGCAAGTAAGTATTTCTTTTTGCTTACGCATGCGGAGCATAAAAGCAGTGCTGAAATAGAGATCAAAAGTGTCTTGTTCATCGTCTTTATAAATTTTGTGCAATGTAGCATTTATTGCAGTTTTATGGCACTTTAGTTTGTTATATTTTTATCTAGTAAACAAATATTAAAGTCGTATAAGGCTGATATGATAAAAGAATTAGGAGAGAGCCTGCTTATGTGCTATGATACTTTTGGAAAAAACGTAAAAAGATTACATTTGTAGCCAAATAAAAGTAACTTCATTAGATGGGTAAAGTTTTGATTATTGATGACGAGAAGCAAATTTTAGGTCTGTTGTCACGAATTGTAGGTTTGGAGGGATATGAGGTTTTACAAGCTGCCACATGTAAAGCTGGATTAAGGCAATTAGAACAATATACGCCTGAGGTCGTATTATGCGATGTTTTTTTGCCAGATGGAAATGGCGTATCCTTGGTCTCTTCTCTAAAAAAACTTCGTCCATTGTCTGAAATTATATTATTGACAGCTCATGGAAATATTCCAGATGGTGTGCAGGCTATAAAAAATGGCGCATTTGATTATATTACTAAAGGAGATGATAACAATAGGATTATACCTTTAATCGCAAAAGCAATGGATAAGGCTTCAAATGCTTATCGCATGCAGAAACAGGATGAAGCGGCTGTAGGAAAGCAATATTCATTTGACAAGATCGTAGGGAAGTCTCCAGCTATTAAAACTGCAATCGCATTAGCGCAGAAAGTCTCATCTACAGATGTGCCTGTGTTGTTGACCGGTGAAACTGGAACAGGGAAAGAGGTTTTTGCGCAGTCAATACATAGGCATAGTGCACGAAAAGACAATTCTTTTGTAGCTATAAACTGTTCTTCTTTTAGTCGGGATCTATTGGAAAGTGAAATGTTTGGTCATAAAGCTGGTGCGTTCACTGGTGCGTTAAAAGAGACGAAAGGATTATTTGAAGAGGCGTCTGGAGGTACAATTTTTTTAGATGAAATAGGAGAAATGGCTTTTGATTTGCAAGCGAAGCTACTCCGGATTTTGGAAACGGGAGAATTTATAAAGATAGGAGATACAAAGCCAACTAAAGTTGATGTTCGTGTTATTGCTGCGACAAACAGAGATTTAGAGAAAGAGATTGAAGAAGGACGTTTTAGAGAGGATTTGTTTTACCGTCTTTCAGTTTTCCAAATTCATTTGCCACCGCTGAGGGAACGTGTTGAGGATATACCATTGCATATAAAAGCTTTTGTCTCATCTTTTTCCGCAAAGATGGGAAAAGAGATACATACTATTTCACAAGAATATATAGAGGCATTGAAAAATAAGCCATGGAAAGGGAATGTGCGGGAGTTGCGAAATGTGATAGAACGTAGTTTGATAATTGCGGATGGTGATACTTTAACACTTGATGCTTTACCGTTGAATATGCAGGATGCTTCAGATTCAGAGTCTGGATCTTATGCGGGATTTGATTTAAGTGGTGTAGAGAAGATGCATATTCAAAGAGTGCTGAAGTATACAAAAGGAAATAAAACGGAAACTTCTCGTTTGTTGGGTATAGGTTTGACTACCTTGTATCGTAAAATAGAGGAATATGGACTTTGACTTTTTATAATGGCTGTTTAGAATAGGAAAAAGCTGTCGTGTAATAGTGTTTTTTTAATACATTGTAATTATGAGTTTGAAGATCAAGACGAAATTGAGATATGGAATAGGATTATTATTTGCCATGATTGTATTATTGGGCGGTTTGTCTGTTAAAAATATTTCGGATATGTCTGCGGATACACGAAATATTTTAGCGGATAATTATAATTCGTTGCTTTATTCTCGTCGTATGTTGGATGCCTTAGAGCGAATTGATACGGATTCTTTATCATTGGTGGATTTTAAAAAGAATTTGGAGTTGCAGCAGAAGAATATAACAGAGATAGATGAAAATGTCGCTACATCATATTTGGCATCTCGCTATGATCAACTTTTGAATGATCGCTCGGAAGAGAATATACATAGGGTTCGTGTGGCTTTAAATCAGGTGATGAGTTTAAATATGGCGTCAATTTATAGAAAAAGTCAAGTTGCGGAATTGACATCTCAAAGGGCTTTGTTTTGGATTTGGGTAATAGGTCTTTCTTGTATATTGATAGCTTTTGCTTTTTTAATTCGTTTGCCACATTCCATAAATACACCTATACGGTTATTGATGGATGGTATAATGGAAATAGCGAATCATAATTATGAAAAACGTTTAGATTTAGCACGTTATAATGAATTTGATGAGGTCGCTAATTCTTTTAATCGAATGGCTGAGCGATTGACCGCATATCGTAAAAGCACTTTGGCGGATATTATTCAAGGCAAGAAATATATCGAAGCGATAGTAAATAGTATTACGGAGCCTATTATAGGTTTAGATCAGGATCAGACTATACTTTTTGCGAACAATGAGGCGTTGACAATATTAAACCTAAAACGAGAAAGTGTTATAGGAAAATCAGCGACGGAAGTATCATTGCGAAATGATTTACTTCGTAGATTGGTGCGTGAATTGGTTCAGCCTAGTGAGAAGAAAGAGCCATTGAAAATATATGCGGATAATAAAGAAAGTTATTTTCAAGTACAATATATTCCTATTCAAATCGCTGAAAAAGATGAAATGGAGAAGTATGTCGGTAATGTTGTCTTGTTGAAAAACATTACAGAGTTTAAGGAATTGGATTCTGCTAAAACAACATTTATTTCTACAATTTCTCATGAGTTAAAGACTCCAATAGCTGCGATTATGATGAGTTTAAAACTTTTGGAAGACACAAGGGTTGGCACGATGAACGATGAGCAAAAGGCATTGGCTGGAAGTATCAAGGAAAGTAGTGACCGTTTATTGGAAATAACGAGTGAATTGTTAAAGATGACACAAGCTGAAACTGGCAAATTGCAATTGAATCCTAAGGTTACTAAGCCGATAGAGTTGATAGAATATGCGATTAAAGCTAATCAAGTTCAAGCAGATCGCTTTAATTGTCATATAGAAGTAGAGTATCCGGAAAAGATAGCAAAGCTTTTTGTAGATAGTGAGAAGATTGCTTGGGTTTTGACAAATTTGCTTTCAAACGCTATTCATTATACACCTGAAAATGGAAGAATTATTATTGGTGCTCGTCAAAAGGAGCGAGTGGTTGAGATTTATGTGCAAGATTTTGGAAAAGGAATAGATCCGAGATATCATCAAAGTATATTTGATCGCTATTTTCGTGTTCCAGGTACGAAAGTGCAAGGAAGTGGTTTAGGTTTGGCGATTAGTAAAGATTTCGTTGAAGCACATGGTGGTACAATCTATGTAGATAGTGCTGTTGGTAAAGGAAGTACATTTGTAATAAGATTTAATGTGTGAGATAAGATAATATTTTGAATCTTTTTTTGTTCAAAATATAGTCGCATGATGAAATTTCTATTGTAAGTAGTGTGTTTTTTTCGGTGGGAGTAATAGTTCTTGGTTATTGTAAATAATGAATTTGATAACATATTGGAAAAATATAAGTTCTTTAGATTAGATACAAGTGAGATGGAGAAAGGGAGAATTTAATGTTTTTCAAAAGGAAATATCATTTTCAATAAAGTAATGTACTCGAGTCATTGTCCGCGAATTTTTTCAAAAAAAGTTGTCATAATATT